>JBIOZP010000052.1:0-58685 GCA_044871225.1 Solirubrobacterales bacterium | reverse complement strand
GCCTCGAGCTGGCCCGGGCCCCAGCCCGAATAGCCGGCGTAGACCCGGCCCTGGCGCACGGCGTCGGCGAGCTCGTCCAGGTCGACGTCCGCCGAGGCGAGGCCGACGTCCGCGACTACGATCCAGGCGGCCGCGTCGGGGTCGGAGAACTCCGCCAGCAGCACGAGCGCCTCGGGCTGCACCGGTCCACCGACGTAGATCGGCTCGTCGCGGGCGAGCTCGGCGAGCTCGGTGACCACCGAGTCCACGGAGGTCTCGGACGGCCGGTTGAGGACGATGCCCATGGCTCCCTCGTCGTTGTGCTCGGTGATGAACACCACGGTACGGGCGAAGTTGGGATCGACCAGGGTCGGAGACGCGATCAAGAGCTGCCCCCGCAGGGAGCCGTCGATTGCGCCGTCGCCGTTCGCCATCCTGCCTTCCTCCATACCCCGTGATCAGGCCGCCGACACACGCGAGGGCTGCCGGGCGTCGAGACGCCCGGCCGCGGCGGGCAGCGAGAGGCCGCCAGCTAAGCTCGGAACGTGGCCTTCGACGTCAACGAGAGCGATTTCGAGGCGCGCGTCATCGAGCGCTCGCGCGAGGTCCCCGTGGTGGTGGACTTCTGGGCCGAGTGGTGCGGGCCCTGCCGGGTGCTCGGGCCGGCGCTCGAGGCGGCCGTCGAACGACGGGCCGGGGAGGTCGAGCTCGCCAAGGTGGACACGGACCGCAACCCGAACCTCGCCGCAAGCTACCAGATCCGCGGGATCCCGGCCGTCAAGGCGTTTCGTGACGGCCAGGTGGCGGCAGAGTTCACCGGCGCCGTCCCGCCCGCCCAGATCGAGCGCTTCCTGGACGGGGTAGTCCCCTCCCCCGCCGACCGGCTCGCCGAGGCCGAAGACGAGCAGTCGCTACGCAAGGCCCTCGACCTCGACGCCCGCAACGGCACCGCCGCCCGCAAGCTGGGCCGGCTCCTGTTGCAGCGAGGCGAAGGCCCCGAGGCGGCCGAGCTCCTGGAGCGCTTTCAGGGCGACTTCGAGGCCGAGGGCCTGGCGGCGCGAGCGCGGCTGGTCGCCCAGGCCGCGTCGAACGGCTCCTCCTCGCGGGACACAGAGGCGCTCGCGGGCGCCTTCTCGTCTTGGGACGCCGGCGATCTCCAGCAGGCGCTCGAGCGCTTGCAGTCGCTCGTCCACGAGACCGATGACCCGGACCGTCGTGACCTGCTGCGGCGCGTGATGGTGGCGATCTTCACCGAGCTGGGCGCGGATCACCCCCTGGCGCGGGACCACCGCCGCCGCCTCGCCGCCGCGCTCACGTAGCTCCCGGGCGGGAGGGGCCGAGACCCGCGAGGTCTAGCCTTCGGGGCATGGAAAGCGATCCGGCATCGGGCATCGGCATCGCCGCGGCCCTCGGAGCCGGCCTGGTCTCCTTCGTGTCTCCATGCGTGCTGCCGCTCGTCCCGGGGTACCTGTCGGCCGTCACCGGCGTCTCGGTGGGCGAGCTCGACCGCGCCCACTGGCGGCGCGTCCTGATTCCCAGCCTCGTGTTCGTGGCCAGCTTCTCCACGATCTTCATCCTGCTGGGCCTCACGGCCACGAGCATCGGGCAGGCGCTCCAGGACCACCGCGACACCCTGGAGAAGGTCGCCGGGGCGGTGATCGTCGCCCTGGGAGCATTCTTCATCGCCAGCCTGTTCGTCGCCCGCTTGAACCGCGAATGGCACGTCGAGGCGCTGATCTCTCGAGCCGGCAAGGGCGGCCCCTTGATCGCCGGGATGGCCTTCGCGATCGCCTGGACGCCGTGCGTCGGCCCGACCCTGGGAGCCATCCTCACCGCGGCCTCGCTGGACAGCTCCCGTGCCCACGGCGCCTTCTTGCTGGCCGTCTACTCCGCCGGGCTCGGGATCCCGTTCCTGGCGACCGCGCTCGCCTTCTCCAGGATGGCCACGGCCTTTGAGGCGATCAAGCGGCACTACACGGCGATCATGGCCGGCGCCGGGGTGATCCTGATCGCGATGGGGGTCCTGATCCTCACCGGCGACTTCTTCCAGCTCAACCTCCAGGCCCAGCGGCTGACCAGCGACCTGGGCCTGAATCCGTAGCCCGAGGCGCGGCGCACCTCAGCCGGTCTGGGTCTCGGGCGCTCCCACCTCCAGGGGCGAGCCCACCGCCTCGGTCTCCTCGAGTTCGCCGCCCTCGGAGTCGCGCGAGCAGACGATGCGAAAGCGCCCCGTGCCGAGCGACGAGTCGGCGACGATCGGCAGGCCGCGGATCTCCTCCCAGCCGAGGCGCTCGACCTCGAAGGGGCTCATCCGCACTTCCGAGGCGGGAAACGGGCAGTTTGCGTTGTGCTGGTCGATCGCCCGCGAGATCGCCTCGAGGTTCTTGGCCTCGGTGCCGCTCACGCGGTGACTGTAGCGCGGCGGCCCTCCCCCCCTCCCCGCCTCTCGGCCCAGCGCGTCGGTCATCCTGGGCTCCGCGGCCATCCGTAGCCTGGATGGGATGAAGGGCTGGAGCCGCGTCGTGGCCCACGTGGACATGGACGCGTTCTTCGTGTCCGTCGAGCTCCTGCACCGTCCGGAGCTGCGCGGCAAGCCGGTGGTCGTGGCGACCGGGACGGACGCCGCCGCTCGCGGCGTGGTCATGGCGGCTTCCTACGAAGCGCGGCGCTTCGGTGTGCACTCCGCGCTGCCGCTGGCCACCGCTCGCAGGCGCTGCCCGCAGGCGATCCTCATCGCGCGGGACATCGCGCGCTACCGGCGCGCCTCGCATGGGGTGATGGCTGTGCTGGGGGAGTTCAGCGACTCGCTCGAGGTCGCGGGGCTGGACGAGGCGTACCTCGACCTCTCCCAGTGTCCCGCGCCGAAGGCACGCGCCCGGCAGCTTAAGCGCAGGATGGGCGAGCGCACCGGGCTGACCTGCTCGGTGGGCCTGGCGCCCAACAAGCTGCTGGCGAAGATCGCCTCCGACCTGGACAAACCGGACGGCCTGTCGGTGCTCGAGCCGGAGGCCATGCTCGAAGTCGTCGGGGATCGCCCGGCGACCCTGATCCCGGGTGTCGGCCCGCGCACGGCCCAGCGCCTGCGGCGGTTGGGTGTGCGCACCGTGGCCGAGCTCGCGAGTGCCGATCCCACCCGCCTCGAGCAAGCCCTCGGGCCGCGGCTCGGACGGGAGCTGCAGGGCCGCGCCCTGGGTCGCGACGAGCGCCCGGTGGTCACCGAGCGAGCACCCAAGTCGGAGAGCCGGGAGACCACCTTCCCCGCCGACGTCTCGGACCGCGGCCTGCTCGGGGAGACGCTCGACCGCCTCGTCGACTCCCTCTGCCGAGGCCTGAAGGAGGGCGGCCTCGCTGGGCGCACCGTGACCCTGAAGGTCCGCCTGCGGCCGTTTCGCACCTTCACCCGCTCGCGGACGATCGAGGCCGCCACCCGCCAGCCCGAGACCGTGCGAGCGGTGGCCGGCCGGCTGCTGGCCGACTTCGAGCTCGACGCCCCGGTTCGCCTGCTGGGAGTCGGGGTCAGCGGGCTCGTGGCGAGAGGCGAGGAGGCACCGAGCCTCAATGCGGCCCCGGGCCAGGAGGCCCTGGCGCTGGACGTCTAGCCCGAGATCGCGACGCTTATGACTTTGTGCGTCCCCTGGACGTACAAAGTCACGAGCATCGGAACCCAGCCCCTCGACGATTGGGATCTTCGCTTCTCGTCGGAGAGCAAATGGACAGCGCCGGCATGAGAAGATTCTCGCCGTGGCGCACGGGGACAGGCTCACGGGACTGGACACCTCGTTCCTTCACCTTGAGGACGGGCCCGCGCACATGCACGTCGCCTCGACGACGTTGTTCGAAGGCCCCGCGCCCGCCTACGACGAGCTGCGCGACCACATCGCCTCGCGGCTCCATCTCGTCCCCCGGTTTCGCCAGAAGCTCCGCTTCGTCCCCCTCGGGCAGGGACGGCCCGTGTGGGTGGACGATCCGAACTTCAACCTGGGCTATCACCTCCGCCACACCGCCCTTCCTCCCCCGGGCAGCGAGGAGCAGCTTCGAACCCTGGCGGCACGGATCTTCTCGCAGCGTCTTGACCGCAGCAAGCCGGTGTGGGAGATCTGGCTCGTCGAGGGCGTCGAGGGCGGGCGGTTCGCCCTGGTGGGCAAGACGCATCACTGCCTGGTGGACGGCGTCTCAGGGGTTGACATAACCACGGTCCTGTTCGACCTCGATCGCGACCCCGACCCCGCGCCGGAACCGGAGCCCTGGCTGCCGCAGCCCGAGCCCAGCGAAGCCCAGCTCTTCGCCGACGCGCTGATCGAGCGGGCGACGACCCCCACCGAGGTCGTCCGGGGGGCCCGGTCGCTGCTCCGCGCCCCGCGCCAGGTGGCCGAGGCGGCCCTGGGAGGCCTGGGGGCAGCCGGGGCCATTGCGCGCACGGGGCTGGCGGCTCCCCCCTCGCCCTTCAACGGCGAGATCGGGCCTTACCGGCGTTTCGCCTGCGTGCGGGCGAACCTCCCGGAGCTGAAGCGAATCAAGGACCTTGCCGGCGGGACGGTCAACGACGTCGTCCTGGCCGCGGTCGCGGGAGCGCTGGGCCGTTACCTGCGTGCGCGCGGCCACTCGACGCGCGACCTGGCGCTTCGGGCAATGGTGCCGATCAGCGTCCGGGCCGAGGACGAGCACGGCGCGCTCGGCAACCGCGTCTCGGCGATCATGGCGCCACTGCCGGTCTGGTGCGAGGACCCGCTCGAGCGCCTGCGAACCGTCACCGCCACGATGGGCGACTTGAAGACTTCGAGCCAGGCGGTTGGAGCCAGCCTGCTGACCGAGGCCACGAACTTCGCCCCGCCCACGATCGCCGCGCAGGCCGCCCGGCTTCAGTCGCGCCAGCGGTTCTTCAACCTCGTGGTCACCAACGTCCCGGGGCCGCAGTTCCCGCTCTACCTGCTCGGACGGGAGCTCCAGGACGTGTTCCCCATGGTCCCGCTGGCTAAGAACCAGGCCGTCTGCTTCGCCCTGATGAGCTACAACGGGCGCGTCAACTTCGGCCTCACCGCCGACTACGACGCGATGGCGGACGTCGACGTGCTCGCGGAGGACCTCGAGACGGCGATCGCCGAGCTCGCCGAAGCGGCTCCCTCAGCCGAGGGCGCGGCGGTGCGTGACGCGCGCCGCGGCCAACCCCGGCGCGCGCGCCAGGCCGAGCACCAGCTCTAGGTCCTCCCCGCGCCCCGCGTCGTAGCCCGATCCGGATTCCGGGTCGGGATAGCCGGGGTGGACCATCCACTCGGTCACCCCGGCCGGAAGCGCCCCGCCCTCCACGGCCGCCCTCAGCTCTTGCGGAAGGGCTTCCGCCGCCTCCGCCAAGCGCCCCACGAGCCGGTCGGGGGTGGCCACTCCCCGTTCTCGCAGCAGGCGCCTGTGGGCCGCGTCGATCGAGCGCACGGGGAGCGAGCGCCGCGCCGCCTCCCGCGCGAGCGCCTCGGCCACGCCGGGCGCCGCGTGACAATGGTGGTGGCCATCGAGGAACGCCGCGGGGCGCTCGAACAGGCGCGCGAAGCGCTCGAGCTGCTCACGCAGGGCGGCGACCGCCGCCCGTCCCTCGCCCGAGCCGCCGCCGCTCGCGCGCTCCGGCAGCTCCAGATGGAGCCCGATCTCGACTCCCGTCGCCAGCAACGGCGCCGGCTGGCACCGATCGCGGGCCACGAGGACGCTGACGGCATCCACCGCCCCCGCCGCGGCCGCCTCCACGATCCCGCGATCGTAGCCGGGCCGGTAGCCGTAGTCGTCGGCGCTGACGATCAATGCCGCCTTCCCGCGCACGGGCGAACACTTGCACGGCGGGACCTGGGGGACTTCCCGCAGCTTGCGGGAACGCGTTCTCCACTTGGACAAGCACTCGCCCCGAATCCTGTACTTCGGGCCAATGCCGGAGGCCGCGGCGGGGCTCACGATAGGCAGGGCCCCGGTGGGTGCATGCCGCCGGGGCTCGGATTGCAACCGACCCAGAGGGAGCGCTCGAGTCATATGGACGTAGTCGCGGCCACCAAGGCCGTCACGGATCTCTCAGCCCGCGTCGACACCCTGTGGGTCTTCATGGCGGGGGCGATGGTGATGCTGATGCAGGCCGGCTTCCTCCTGCTGGAGGCGGGCTTCTCGCGCATGAAGAACGCGGGCACGGTCGTCGCGAAGGTAATCGCCAACCTCTCGATCGCGGCGATCGCCTACTGGGCCGTGGGCTTCGCGCTGGCGTTCGGCGGCGTCGGAGGCACCACCGGCTGGTTCGCGGGCAACGACGGCTTCTTCCTCCACGACCTCAACCACGCGCAGTTCCCGGCGATGGCGTTCTCCGACGCCAGCAACGGGTCCAAGTTCTTCTTCCAGTTCGCGTTCGCGGCCGTCTCGCTGGCGATCGTCTGGGGCACGACGCTCGAGCGGATCAAGTTCGGCGCCTTCCTGGTCTACTCGCTCTTCTTCGCCGCCGTGATCTACCCGCTGGGCAGCCACTGGATCTTCGGCGGCGGCTGGCTGCAGGCGAACTTCGGGATGCAGGACTTTGCCGGCTCGACGGTGATCCACCTGATCGGCGCCACCGGTGGCCTCGCGGCGCTGCTGCTGCTCGGCCCTCGCCACGGCAAGTACGGGCCGGACAAGCGGCCGAACGTGATCCCGGGCCACTCGATGCCGCTCGTGGGGCTCGGCGTCGTGATCCTGTGGTTCGGATGGTTCGGGTTCAACCCGGGCTCGACCCTGAACACGCTGGACGGCAGGTTCGCGGAGGTGGCGATCGTCACCTGGCTCGGCGGGGCCGCCGGCGTCCTCGGGGCGATGGCGACGATCTACCTGCTGACCCGCAGCTTCGACATCGGCATGACCGCCAACGGGGCCGTCGCGGGACTGGTCGCGATCACGGCGCCCTCGGGTTACGTCGAGTTCTGGTTCGCGCCCCTGATCGGCCTGGTCGCCGGCGTGATCGTGGTCACGGGCGTGATCCTGATCGACAAGGTGCTAGACGATCCGGTCGGGGCGCTGTCGTCCCACGGCCTGGCCGGGATCTGGGGCACGCTCTCGTGCGGGCTCTTCACCTCGCCGCGCCTGGCCGAGTACAACGCGATCGGCAAGGGCGGCCTGGTGTACGGCAAGGGGTTCGAGCAGCTCGGCGTGCAGGCGCTGGGCATCGTGGCCGCGTTCACGAGCGTGTTCGCGATCTCGTTCGCGATCTTCTTCGCCATCAAGGCGATCTACGGGCTGCGGGTGAACCCCGAGGAGGAGCAGTACGGCCTCGACATGGCCGAGCACGGCATGTGGGGCTACCCGGAGCAATTCATGCCGGTGCCGGGCTACGAGTACCACCAGCCGGCCGCGCCGGCGCAGCGCCCCGCGCCGCGTCCGGCTCCGGTCGGCCTGGGCACCGCGGAGAGCCGGCCGTGAGCGCAACGCGACCTGACCGATCCCTGAGCCGAGGAGGCCGATGAGCATGGAGACGCAGATCAACAAGATCGAGGCGATCATCCGCTACGAGCGCCTTCAGGAGGTCCAGGACGCGCTCGACGAGATCGGGGTCAGCGGGCTGAACGTGACCGAGATCAAGGGCTGCGGGCGCCAGAAGGGCTACACGGAGCACTACCGGGGCTCCCAGGCCAACATCAGCCTGCTGCCGAAGCTCAAGGTGGAGAGCGTCGTCCCCGCGGAAGTGACCGAGCGCGCCGTCGAGGCGATCGTCGCGGCGGCCTACACGGGCGAGACGGGCGACGGCCTGCTGTTCGTGCTTCCGATCAGCGAGGTGGTCCGCATCCGGACCGGCGAGCGCGGCGTCGACACCATCCGCCACCAGACTCCTGTGGGGTGGGGCTACTGAACCTCTGGGCCCGCGCAAAGCGCATCGCGACCGACCAGACCGGCGGGGTCGAGCCAGTCGCGGTCGACCTGGAGCGCAACCCGCAAGCGGTGGTCGAGCTGGGCGCCGAGAACCCACCCGAGGTGCCGCTGTACGTGCTGCGGGTCGGCGTCCGAGGAGGCTTCGGGCGCGTTCGCGCCGGGCTGCCGGTCTACCGGCGCGAGAATCCCTCGCCCCACCCGATCCTGAAGGAGATCTACCAGTGCGAGGTCGCGGGCAGGGTGCTCGAGGCCGCCAACATCTACGCGCTGCGAGCGAAGGTCCAGCGCCAGCTCGAGGTGATCGCCCCGGCGCGCTCGCTGCCGCTCTGCTACTTCCGCGCCCCCCGCTACGACTACTCGCTCCCCGTCCACGAGGAGGGTTCGCGGCTGGTCTGCCCGGTCCTGACCGGCCCGCGCATCAAGGCCCGCAGCCTGGCCGCGCTCAGGGAGCCCGTGATGCGCAATCTGCGCACCGCGGGCTACCTGATGCCGGACGAGGAGCCCGACCTGCTCGTCCTGCGCCCCTCAGACCTGCGGCTGGTGCCGCCGGCCGCCGTGATCCGCTGCCTCGACGATCCGGGGCTCTGGATCCCCACCGTGGAGGGCAGCTCGTCGGGGGGGCCCGTGATCGGCCTGCTCGCCCACCCGGTCGAGCTGGTCGGCGACACGCGCCGCTCGCGGGCCTCGTCGTCGTCCACTCCGCCGCCGTCCGCCCCCGAGGTGTCCGCGCTGCTTCGATACATCGGCCACGAGATGGCCGTCCGCGGCCGGCTCACCAACCCGTGGGCGCTCTACGCGACCGAGGTGAGGCCCGAGATCTGGGCGCGTACGGAGGAGCTCACGGACGCGACCAACCGGACCCTGAGCGCCCACCTGGAGGGCGGGCCGGCGCTTCGCGTGCCCATTCGCCACACGGCCGCTGGAGAGTCGGTCGGGGCGCTTCGAGACCAGGCGATCGCGGTGTTCCTGGCCGGCGATCAGGACGCCCTGGCCGACGTGATCGGGCGCTATCTCGTCGCCTGCGGGTTCCTGCGCGACCCCTCCGACCTGCGCCCAGAGACGGTTGTCGCAGCGCCCCCCGAGCGCCTCGATCCCGACTCGATCTGGACCGGCGGCCCCGAGGGCGCCGCCGGCAAGGAGCTTTCTGCCATGGAAACGACGACTCAACACCTGGAGGTCGAAACCAAATGACCGTCGCCCTGATCGTTGCCGGCTCGGTGATCCTGGCCGCGCTCGTGACCGCGTTCATCGTCTGGGCCCACCAGTACACGAAGGTGGGCCCGAACGAGGTCCTGATCATCTCCGGCCGCCGCCCGCGGCAAGGGCCCGAGGGCCGCGGAACCGGCTACCGGATCGTTAGGGGCGGCGGCACCTACGTGCGGCCCTTCCGCGAGAAGGTGCAGCGCCTGTCGCTGGAGCTGATGCAGTTCGACGTGCGCACCGGCGAGACGTACTCGATGCACGGCGTGCCGCTGCAGGTCGACGGCGTCTGCATGGTCAAGGTGAACCCCTCCGACGAGGGGATCCAGCTCGCCGCCGAGGAGTTCCTGTCGCGAGGGCGCGAGGACATCGCGCGGACCGCGCAACAGGCCCTGGAGGGCCATCTGCGGGCGGCCGTCGGCGCCCACTCGATCGAGGACGTCTACCGCGATCGCGCCGCCCTGGTCGCGAAGACCAAGGAGCTCTCGGCGCCCGACCTGGAGAACATGGGTCTGGACATCGTCTCGATGACGATCCGCTCGATCAGCGACAAGCAGGGCTACCTCGAGGCTCTGGGCCGTCCACGCACCGCCGAGGTGAAGCGGGACGCCGTGCGCGGCGAGGCGGAGGCCGAGCGCGAGGCCAAGGCCGCTCGCTATTCGGCGGACACGGCTATCGAGGAGTCTCGGCGCGACTACGAGCTGCAGAAGGCCTCCTACGCGCGCGAGGGCCAGGCAGCGCGGGCCGAGGCTGACCTCGCCTACGACCTGCAGCGGGCCATCACCCAGCAGGAGGTGCGAGCGCAGGAGCTCCAGGTGGAGATCGTCGAGCGCCAGAAGGCGATCCAGCTCATGGAGGCGGAGGTCGCCCGCCGCGTGAACGAGCTCGAGGCGGAGGTGATCGAGCCGGCCAAGTCCGAGGCCCGCAAGATCGAGGCGCTGGCCGAGGCACGCAAGGAGGAGCTCGCCGCGCAGGGCGCCGGCGAGGCCGACGCGGTCCGCCTGCGCGGGATGGCGGAGGCGGAGTCGATGCTCGCCAAGGCGAACGCCTGGGGCAAGTACTCCGACGCCGCGATCGCCGACCGCCTGCTGTCCATCCTGCCGCAGCTCGCCGCCGCGGTCTCGGAGCCGCTGTCGAAGACCGAGAAGATCGTGATGATCGGCGGGAACGGCGACGGCGACGGGATCGGCGCCCATCGCGTGACGCGCGACGTGATGAAGATCGTCGCCGAGTTGCCGGAGGTCCTCGAGTCGCTGACCGGCAAGCGTCTGGACGAGCTGGTCAAGGCGCTGCCGAAGACGGGCGCGACCGCCGCCGAGGACGCGTAGGGCCGGTCGCCCCGGCCAGCCCGAGCCACGAATGGAGGAGCCAAACCCGTGACCACGATCCCCCACACCCCGATGACCGTGCAGCGGTTCGCCGACACGTCCGAGCCCGAGCCGCGCCACGCGCTCGAGATGGCGCGCGATCAGGGGGTGCGGATGGTGGACTTCAAGTTCACCGACCTGCCCGGGACCTGGCAGCACGTCTCGCTGTCGATCCACGGGCTCGGCGAAGAGGCCTTCGAGGAGGGCCTCGGGTTCGATGGCTCCTCCATTCGCGGGTTTCAGGAGATCTCCGAGTCGGACATGATTCTGATCCCCGATCCCTCGACGGCGATCATCGACCCGTTCCACGAGCAGACCACGATGTCGATCGTCTGCAACATCTTCGACCCGATCACCCGGGAGCCCTACTCGCGCGACCCGCGCTACGTCGCGCACAAGGCTGAGGGCTACCTGATCGAGACCGGGATCGCGGACACCTGCTTCATGGGCCCGGAGGCCGAGTTCTTCCTGTTCGACCACGTGGCCTTCGACCAGACGGTCAATCGGGCCTTCTACGAGGTCGATTCCGAGCAGGGGTTCTGGAACCGCGGCGCCGGGTTCGGCAACGGGTCGAACGGCGCCGGGGGCAATCTCGGTTACACCCTGCGCCCGCAGGAGGGTTACTTTCCCGCTCCTCCGGGCGACACCCACTCCGACCTCCGCGCCCGGATGGTCGTCGTGCTCGAGGAGATGGGGATCGAGTGCGAGTTCCACCACCACGAGGTGTCAGCCGGTGGGCAGGCCGAGATCGACCTGCGCTTCGACAAGCTGCTGCGCATGGGCGACAAGCTCCAGACCTACAAGTACGTGGTCCGAAACGTCGCTCGTCAGGCCGGCAAGTCCGCCACCTTCATGCCGAAGCCGCTGTTCGAGGAGAACGGGTCGGGCATGCACATCCATCAGTCCCTGTTCCTCGGCGGCGAGAACGTGATGTACGACTTCAACGGCTACGGGCTGCTCTCCCGCGAGGCGCTCAACTACATCGGCGGCCTGATCAAGCACGGACGGGCCCTGATGGCCTTCTGCGCGCCGACCACGAACTCCTACCGGCGGCTGACCCCGGGTTACGAGGCGCCCGTCAACCTCTGCTACAGCCAGCGAAACCGCTCCGCCGCCTGCCGGATCCCGGTCTACTCCGCCGCCCCGAAGGCCAAGCGGGTCGAGTTCCGCCCGCCCGACCCGACCGCCAACCCCTACCTCGCCTTCTCGGCGATGATGATGGCTGGGCTCGACGGCATCCAGCAGCGGATGGACCCGGGGCTGCCGGTGGACAAGGACCTGTTCGAGCTCTCGCCGGAGGAGCTCGAGGCCATCGGGAGCGTGCCGGCCTCCCTCGACGAGGCGATCGACGCCCTGGAGGCAGACCACGAGTTCCTGCTCAAGGGCGGCGTCTTCACCCCCGACCTGATCGAGACCTGGATCGACTACAAGCGCTCCGAGGAGTGCGATCCGGTCCGTCTGCGCCCGCACCCCTGGGAGTTCGTCCTCTACTACGACGTCTGAGCCCTCGACAGCGCCCTCCCACCCCCGCGTGAGGCCGGCCCGTTCCGGCGACGCCGAGCGGATCGCGCTGATCTACGACCAGGGGATCGAAGAGCGCGTCGCGACCTTCCAGACCGAGGCCCAGCGCCCGGCCGAGGTCGCCGCCCGCATCGAGCGCGGGGAGCCGTGGCTGGTCGCGCAAGACGAGGGCCGCGTCGTCGGATGGGCCAGCGTCGGCCCCTACGACGACGCGCATGCCTACTACGCGGGCGTCGGTGAGGCGACCCTCTACGTCGAGCGCTCCGCGAGGCGAAGCGGCGCCGGCCGGACGCTGCTGAACGCGCTCGGACAGGAGGCCAAGAGACGCGGCTACCACAAGCTGGTCGGCAAGATCTTCACCTCGAATCGCCCCAGCATCGCCCTGGTGCGCTCCTGCGGCTGGCGGGAGGTCGGCGTCCATCGCCGCCACGGCCGCCTCGACGGCGTCTGGAAGGACGTGCTGGTGGTCGAGCTGCTGCTCGGTGACGCGGCGCGGGGGGCTGCGCCGCCAGGCTGAACGGACCGGTCGCGGGCGGCGTGTGGCGTCCGGCCCCGCGGCGATTCTCTGGGCGGTGAAGAGGGTCGTGGCCGCGCTGACGCGCTGGGAGCATCGCTACGGGCTGGTCCTGTTCCTGATCCTGCTGTCACTCGGGTTCCAGCTCGCGGCCCCCGACGAGGACTGGGCCCGGCTGGTGACGATCGTGCTTCAGGGCGGGACCCTGATCCTCGCCCTGTACGCGTCCGAGGCTCGTCACGCGATCATGCGCCTGGCGACGGTCGTGGTCGCCGTCGCCGTGGTCGCGTCGTCCGCCGCCCTGATCGGGTTCGGGCAGCTCGGCTCCACCGGGGGGCGCATCGTGGCGGTGCTGCTGGTCGCGCTGGCGCCACTTGCGATCGTCAGCGGAGTCGTGGCCGGCGTTCGCCGCCACGGCGCTGTGACCCTGCACACGATGTTCGGAGTCCTGTGCATCTACCTGCTGGTCGGGATGCTGTTCTCCTACGCGTACGGCCTCGTCGGGGACGCCCAGTCGCAGCCCTTCTTCGCCTCAGGCGTGGCCGCCGACATCTCCGATTACCTGTACTTCAGCTTCGCGACCCTGACGACGGTGGGTTACGGCGATCTGGTGGCCGGCACGGACTTGGGCCGGTCGGTCGCGATCACCGAGGCGCTGGTCGGGCAGATCTACCTGGTCACGGTCGTGGCCGTGATCGTGGGCAGCCTGACCCGCCAGCGCGCCTAGCTCGCATACACGGGAGGCATACTCCGGGTCATGGCCGACGACGCCGTCAAGCTGAGGGTCGCGCTGGCCCAGGTGGACCCCACCGTGGGGGACGTCGCCGGGAACGCGCGACTGATCTCGACCTGGATCGCCCGTTCCAAGGAGGCCGGCGCCCAGCTCGTGGTCTTCCCCGAGCAGGCCGTGACCGGCTATCCGGCCGAGGACCTGTGGCTGAAGCCCCACTTCCTGGATGCCGCCCGCACGGCGCTGGACGAGCTCGCCTCCGAGGCCGAGGGAATCGTGGCGCTGGTCGGCTTTCCCGAGCGCGACGCGGCCACTTACAACTCGGTCGCGGTGCTGGGCGACCGGCAGGTGCGCGCCGTCTACCGGAAGGTCCTGCTCCCGAACTACGGGGTCTTCGACGAGCGCCGCTATTTCGCCCCCGGGGACTCGCCGATGCTGGTCGAGATCGCCGGGGCACGGGTCGGCCTGACGATATGCGAGGACATCTGGTACCCGGGCCCGCCGGCGTCGGTCGAGGTGCTCGCTGGAGCGAGCCTGATCGCCAACCCCTCGGCGTCGCCCTATCACCGGGGCCGGGGCGCCTACCGGGAGCGGCTGGTGCAGGACCGGGCCCGCGAGACGGGCGCGGCATTCGCCGTCTGCAACCTGGTCGGCGGGCAGGACGAGCTGGTGTTCGACGGGCACAGCGTCGTTGTCTCCGCGGAGGGAGAGACCCTCGCCCGAGCCCCGCAGTTCGCCGAGGAGCTCCTTCTGTGCGACCTCGAGCTGCCCCGCGCGCCGCAGCCAAATCCCCGGGGCGATCCCGCCAAGCTCGCGGAAGGGCTCGGGCAGGCGGTGCCCCTGGCCGCCCGCCTCGACCTGCCCGACCCCACGGGAAGCGTCCAGGCGCCACTCTTCCAGACGCTGGGGCCCGAGGCCGAGGTCTACGAGGCCCTGAAGCTGGGACTTCGCGACTACGTGCGAAAGAACGGCTTCGAACGGGTTCTCGTCGCGCTCTCGGGAGGCATCGACTCGGCACTCGTGGCGCTGATCGCCGCCGACGCGCTCGGCCCGGAGCGGGTGAGCTGCGTGGTCATGCCCTCACCCCATTCCAGCGCCGAGACGCAGGCCGACGCCCGGCGCATCGCCCGCAACGTCGGGGCGGACCTGGTGGAGATCCCCATCGAGGCCGCGATGCGGGCCTACAAAGCGCTGCTGGAGTCCTCGGTTGACCGCGGAGCCGCGCACGGCGACGAGGGCCCGGTCACGCGGTCGGCTCGCGAGCGCGAGACCGGAGGCGCCGGTTCGGAGCTCGCGGCGGAGAACATCCAGGCGCGAATCCGCGGGAACCTGGTCATGGCCCTCTCGAACCGGTTCGGTTGGCTGGTGCTCACGACCGGCAACAAAAGCGAGATGTCGGTGGGGTACGCGACCCTCTACGGGGACATGGCGGGGGGCTTCGCGGTGATCAAGGACGTGCCGAAGACGCTGGTGTACCGCCTGGTGAGGTACCGCAACGGGCTCTCCCCGGAGGAGCTGGTGCCCCAGTCGGTGCTCGAGCGCGCCCCATCCGCCGAGCTGCGCCCCGGACAGCTCGACCAGGACTCGCTGCCCCCGTACGAGATGCTCGATCGGATCCTCGCCGCCTATGTGGAGGAGGATCGAGGCCGCGATCAGATCGTCGCCGAGGGGCTGCCCGCAGAGGTCGTCGACGAGGTGATCGCGATGGTGGACCGCTCGGAATACAAGCGACGGCAGGCTCCCCCCGGGATCAGGATCACGCCGAAGGCATTCGGCCGCGACCGCCGCCTGCCGATCACGAACCGGTTTCGGGGCTAGCTGGCCGCACGGCGATCGTCATGCGGATCAGGGCGCAGGTCTGGCCGTCGTCGTCGGTGATGTCGACGTCCCAGACCCAGGTCGTGCGCCCCCGATGGCGCGGGCGGGCGACGGCGTTGACGTGCCCGGACGAGATCGGCCGCAGCAACGAGGCGCTGTACGACTGGCCCATGGCCGCCATCCCGCCTTCGCGCACGACCTCCCACGTGCTCCTCGAGCACATGCTCTCGGCGATCACGATGTAGACGCCGCCGTGGACGAGCCCGGCCGGCTGGCGGATCCCGTCCGCCACCTCGACCCGGGCCCGGACCTCTTCCTCGGCGGCGCCCAGGTACTCGAGCCCGATCAGCTCACCGGGCCCATCGCGCCCCCGCAGCTCGTCAGCCCCCTCCGGCACGCGGAGAGCCTAGACCCTCGACCTGGTCGTCCAGGGGCTCGACGTTCGCCCGGGCGCCGGCAGCCGAAGGGCCCCATCGGGCAAGGGCGGCGATCAACGGCACCCGCATGAGCACGAGGTCCACCACGACGCCGGCGGCGACCGCGAACCCGAACTGGCGCGCCGGATCGAGGCCGGATCCCGTCAACGCTCCCGCTGCCGCGGCGGCGATCACGGTGGCCGCCACGACGGCGGGCAGGGTGAGCGCCGACGCCGTCTCGGCCGCGACGGCGGGCGCGAGGCCCAGGAAGCGCTCCTCGCGAACGGCTTGAATCGCCGCCACCGCTCGGTTCGCCGAGACGACCGCAAGGGCCACGAGGAGCGAAGCCACCGCACCGGTCTCCAGCTCATCGCCGCGATGCACCACGAGCCACGACGGATGCCACTCCTGGTAGACGAGCACGCACAGCCCGCACGCCGCCGCGGCCGGAAGCAGGGTCGCGATCGCGACCGGGATCAGCCTGAGCGATCGAAACCCCATCGCGAAGACCAGCGCCAGGGCCCCGGCGGAGACCGCCGCCGCCAGGACCAGCTTCGGGAACAGCGACTGGCTCTCGGCGCGGTCGCCGGCCACGCCGGCATCCGCTCCTCCCCCGCCGTTCGACGTTCTCTCCGCCGCCCTGGCCTCCGACCCGCCCGGCAGGTCGGCCGCCGAGAATGGCCGGGTTTCGCCATTCACCAGAGGAGCCGCCGCCAGGCCCATGGCCACGATCGCCGCCACCGCGACCGTGGCCGTGCGAGCGCCGGAGCGTGTGGCGAGCCCGCTCGGGATCCCGGCGGCTTCCCCCCCTCTGGGCCCCGGCACCGACTTCTCCCGCCCCCCTCCGCGCTTGAGCTCCAAGCCCAGGAGGGCGGGTACCGCCACCAGGCTCGACGCAACCGCCAGCACGCAGGCCACCAAACAGGCGAACACCATCGAGGGCGCCTGGTCAAGGGGGGTCACCAGCGCCCCGGTGGCGGCGGCCGTCGTGGCCAGGGCGAACGGCAGCAGCATGGCCCCACCGCCCTGCGTGGCCTGCCGAAGCGCCTCGTCCGGCTGCGTCATGGAGGCCTCGTCGCGAAACCGAGCGAGCATGATCGCCGGCGCCTCCACTCCGAGCACCAGGCCGACGACCGCTCCCGGAGCGATGCCAAGGAGCGACACTTCGGCGAACCCGTCCGCGAGACGAAGGCCGGCCAGCGCGCCCGCGATCGCGATTCCCGCGCAGAGCACGGGCGCGGCGGCAAGGCGCAGGCCGAAGGCCGCGATCGCCACCACCAAGACCAACGGCGCCGCCAGCAGCTCCAGGGTGCCGAGGTCGTCCAGCAGCTCGTCACGCGCATCGCCGGCCGTTACCGCCGTGCCGCCGAAGGCCAGGCGCAGCGGGCCCGGATCGATCTCGTCCTCGATCCGCTCGACCGTGCGCTGGCGCTCGGATTCCCCGGTTGCGCTCACGGACACGAGGAGTGCGATCGAGCGCCCGTCGGCCGAGGTCGGCCCCCGCCGCACGGAAGCGACGTCGGGATCCAGCCGTACCTGCAGGGAGATCGCTTGCAGCGCGACCCGGTACACGCGCGAGCGCACGGGGACGTCGCCGGTGGTCGCGATCACGAGGTCCGCGTCGGCCTCGCCCGAGCTCGCCGTACCGGACTCGTCCAGCGCCAGAGACCCCGTGCTGAGGCGCCCGGGCGCCCCGGCGGCGTAGGCCACCAGGCCCGCCAGCAGCGCCAGCTGCACGCCCAACAGCACCCAAGGGCGCCGGAGCGCGAGACCCGCTAGCCGCGTCACGGGGCGCGGCGAAGGGTCGCTGGGGCGTTCACGTCCTCGTCCACTTCTCGGTCATCGGCTGAATGCTCCGTGATCCTGACGCCGTAGGCTTTCCGAAGTGGCTCTGTCGGCGGACCAGAAAGCGTTGCTGCAGCTACTGCTCGAGCGCGGGCAGAGCTACGACGACCTGGCTGCGCTTCTCGACGTCGACCAGGCGGAGGTCCGTTCCCGAGCCCGCGCGGCGTTGACCGAGCTTGGCGGCGCCGACCCGGACCGCCACGTGGGGCTCACCGACTACCTCCTGGGCCAGGCGGACCCGATCGACCGAGCCGATGCCGTCCGCCACCTGAAGGACCACCCGGACGACTTGGCGCTGGCCGGCGAAATCGCTCAAAAGGCGCGCCTGATCGCGCCTCAAGCCGAGCTGCCCCGGTTGCCCGGCGAGGAACGGCAGCCGCGCGCGCGCCGAGCGGGCCGACCACTCACGTCGCGCCTTCCACTGCCAAACCGGCTGCGGGAACGGCAGTCCGGCGCGGGAGCCCCCGCGGGTGGGGCCCCGCCGGCGGCGCGAAGGCCGTGGACGACGTGGTCCCGTCGCCAGACTCAGCTCGTCGTCGGCCTCGGGAGTGGAGCGGTCCTGCTGGTGATGATCGTCCTCGCTGTCGCCGGGGTCTTCAGCGGCGACGGCGGCGAGTCCGCGGCCTCGCCGACCGGGACCGCCACGACCGCCCGTAGCTCCGGGCCGCAGGGGTTCCCGATCACGAACCTGAAGAGCGACCAGATCAACTCCGGCACCTTCCAAAGCCGGTTCGCGATCCCGGCGGCGTTCCAGGCCCTTCTCCCCCGGGTGCAGGCGGTTTACGTGACGCTGGCGGAGAAGAAGGTGGTGACGGACGCGATCAAGGAGGCCGTGAGCAGCCGGCAGCCGATCATCCCCGTCAAGGGAAAGACGGCATTCACCGGCATCGTCAACGCCACCAAGGCCCAAAAGAACGTGATCCCGATTCCGCTGCGAGCCCAGGGTGGCACCAGCGGCTCGGGTGCCGCCGCCCTGGGCGTCGCGAAGGGCAACCAGCCCTTCTTTGACCTCAAGCTGACCGGACTCGACCAGGCGCCCAAGGGCTCGGCCTACATCGTCTGGTTCGTGCTCGCCTGAGGAGCGCGGCTTGCTGGCGCTTTTCGCGGCGGCGCCTCTCCTGGCCACGATCGTCGTGCTCCTGGCGGGAACCGGCGACCGGCCGGCCGACGCAGCCCGGTGGCACCCGGCGCCAAGCGAGCGCTGGCAGTACCAGCTCGAGAGCGGGAATCGCCGCCTCGCCTCGACCGGGGGCATCGACGTGGCCATCTGCGAGCCGCCCGCGGGCGGAGGTCCCTGCGTGCGCCCCGACGTCTTCGACATCGACCTGTACGTCGACGGCCGCATCGCCGGGAACGACCACACGACCAGCTCGGCAGCCGTGAACGCGATCCACGCGCGGGGGGCGCACGCGGTGTGCTACGTGGCCGCCGGCGACGCGGAGCGGTTTCGGCCGGATTACCGCAAGTACGTGCGCTTCGACCGACGGCACGGCCACAGCCTGATCGGCCAGCCGTTCAGCCGCCGGTTCCCGAACGAGTACTGGCTCAACCTGAATAACGGGCGCGGACAGCGCGACTTCGTCCTTCGGCGCCTCGAAGCCCGGACGCGGAAGTGCGCCCGGGCCGGGTTCGACGGGATCGAGTACGACGTCGTCGACGCCTACTCCCAGGGCCGCAAGGTGACCGGCTGGCGGATCACCGCCCGCCACCAGCTCGTCTTCAACCGCGCCCTGGCCCAGATGGCGCATCGCCAGGGGCTCTCGGTGGCCCTGAAGAACGACCTGGGACAGGTGCCGAAGCTGGAGCCGGCCTTCGACTACGCGATCAACGAGCAGTGCTTCCAGTACAGCGAGTGCACGAACGGCCCTCCGCCCGGCTACCGGGCCTTCACCCGAGCAGGAAAGGCCGTGTTCCAGGTCGAGTACCAGATCCCCCGCCGCCGCTTCTGCGACCGCGCGGCGGCGCTTGGGTTCGCAGCGATCAAGAAGGCGGGCGACTTCTCGCTGCGGGCGCGTCCCTGGCGCCCCTGCGCCTAGCTCGCCGGAATCAGCTTGCCGGGGTTCATGATCCCGGCCGGGTCCAGGCGCTCCTTCACCGCGCGAAGGGCCTCGACCCCCAGGTCTCCCACCTCCGCACGCATGTAGGGCAGGTGGTCCACCCCGACGGCGTGGTGGTGCGTGATCGTCGCCCGCTCCCCCACGATCGCCTCGCAGGCCGCGGCCTTCACCGCCCGCCACTGCTCGAGCTCGGCGCCGGGGCGGCGGCGAGCCAGGAAGGTGAAGTAGAGGGATGCGCCGTCGCGGTAGGCGTGAGAGAGGTGGCACATGACGATGCCCGGCGTCCCCTGATCGGCGAGCGCGATGTCGATCGCGCCCCGCACGGCCTCGTAGAGCCCCGGGAGGCGGCCCCAGGTGTGAGCCGTCTCGAGGGTCTCGACCATGTATCCGAGGTCGAGGAGCTCGTCGCGAAGGTAGGGGCCCTCGTAGCGTCCCCGCTCCCAGGCGCGTCCCGGGGCGGCCCCCAGCCCGGCGGCGCCGCCCGAGCGCAGCACCCTTGCCGACAGCGTCCGGCGGCGCTCGACGGCCTCGGACTCGCCCTCCCAGCCGCAGACGACGATGCACCCCTCGGCGCGCCGCCGCACGCGAAGGTAGCTTGCCAGCAGGCTTCGCTTCAGCCCCGAGGCGCCCGAGAGCCCCATCGAAACCCTGGTCTCGGCCTGGTCGGAGAGGCGCACGACGTCAGGGAGGGCCCCGGACTGTGCCAGCGAGCGCACGAGCTCGGCTCCGGACCCGAAGTCGGCGGCCATCCAGGCCTCGTAGCGGCGCCGCTCGGGAGCCGGGCGCACCCGGGCGGTGACCCGGGTGATCGTGCCGAGAACCCCCTCCGAGCCGACCACCAGCTCCCGCAGGGCCGGGCCCGCGGCGCTGTGCGGAGTCTCGATCGTTCGCAGCGTTCCGGCCGGCGCGGTGAGCTCCACCGAGGTCACCAGCTCATCGAAGCGGCCGTATCCGCTCGAGGCCTGCCCGGCCGAGCGAGTGGCGGCGAAGCCACCGATCGTGGCGCACTCGAACGACTGCGGGAAGTGGCCGAGGGTGACCCCGCGGCCGCGCAGCGCCTCCTCTGCCTCAGGGCCCCTCAGCCCAGGACCGAGGGTGGCGGTCATCGAGCGCGGGTCCACGCTCACCTCCCGCAGGCGCCGCAAATCGAGGGAGATCAGTCGCTCGAAGTCGTTCGCCAGGGGCTCGACGCCCCCGACCACGCTGGTGCCGCCGCCGAACGGGACCACGGCGACCCCCTCGCGGACACAGGCCTCGAGCACCCGCGCGACCTGGTCCCGGTCGGCCGGGAGGACGACCGCATCCGGCGCTCGCTCGAGCCGGCCCGACCGCAGGCGCACCAGGTCCGGGTAACCGCGGCCTGCGGCGTGTCGCACGCGATCCTCGACGCCTTGAAGGACTGCGGCCTCGCCGACCGCGTCGGCGATCGCCGGCGGCAGCGGCCGCGCGTCCGGCAGCGTCACCTGCTCGAGCGCGGCGCGCTCCGTGGGCTCGGCGTCGCCGAGCTCGGAGCGAAGCATCGCGCGAGCGTCGCCGCCCAAGTGCGCCCTCTTTCCCTCGCTCCCCCACCCCCACCACTTCACCGCATCGCTCATCAGCCCGGCGCTCCCACGGCCCGCTGGAGCCCGTCAAGGGCCTCGTCGAGCCGCCGCCGCACTGCGCGCCGCATCATCGGCGACCCAAGGCGCGAGAGGCCGCGCAGACGCTCGCTGGCGATCAGGGTCACCTCGGTGCGGGAGTTCCGCGGACGCAGGTGGATCTCGAGCATCGCCGAGCGCAGGATCTTCTCGAACGGCGTGCCCTCCACCTCCTGCTCCCACACGTAGCGCTCACCGGCCGCTGCGCTGGTGCACCGGTAGTCGGCCCGCACGCCGGAGCCGCGCTCGGTCTGCAGGACGGTGGTCCAGCGACTGCGCCGACCACCGGGGGTGTGCCGTACGTCCTCCACCCGCCGGGTGCGCGGCCACCAGCGCGGAAGGTGGTGCGGGTCCGAGACCAGCTCCCACACGCGCTCCCGCGGCGCATCAATCACCCGTTTTCGTGAGACCCGTGGCATCGAACAGGGCGAGGGCGCGAAAAGCGAGCAGGTCGGCGGGTGAAGGTTGGGTGGCGAAGCGAGCGTACTCGAAACGTACGTGAGCGAGCCAGCCGGCCGAGAACGCCGAGATGCGACGCTTTGCAGCGTCCTAGTCGCCTTTGAGGCGGCGGAGGTCTCTGACCAGGAGCAGATGCTTCAGGTGCCCGCATACGGCGGCGAGGCTCTCCAGGTTCTCGATCGCCTCCTTGCGACGGGCCTGGCTTCGCGAGCGAAGCGCCGGGCCGACGAGCTGCTGAAGCAGCGCCGCCTCGCGATCGGCGGAGGTCCGGAACACCCTGAGGTTGCGTCCCGCGACGCCGAACCGGGACAGCTCGGCGGCGGCGCGCACGATCTCGAGGTCGGTCTCGTCGTACACCGACCTGCCGTCGCGGCGCTCGGGCTGCACGATTCCGTACTCCTGGAGCTCGCGCAGGAGCCCCTCCGGGACCCCGGCCTGGTCCAGGAGCTCCTCGGTCGTCATCACCGACACCGGGGCGTCGACGGACGCGGCGCGCCGGGTGGCCGCGGCGTCGCTGCCGCGGCGCGAGCCGCTGAAGTCGCCGGTCGCCAGCTCCTGCCGGATCACCCGCAGGGGCAGGAACTCGTCGCGCTGCATCCGCAGAATGGCCCGCAGTCGCTCGACGTCGGCCTGGCTGTAGAGCCTGTATCCACCCTGGGTGCGCCGCGGCGAGAGGAGCTTTTGGTCCTCCAGGTAGCGGATCTTCGAGATCGAGATGTCGTCGAACTCCTGGCTCAGGATCTTCGCCACGGCGCCGATCGTCAGCGCCTTGCGCGGCCGCGATGCCGAGCCGCCCTCTCCTCCCGGGCGCCGCTCGGCGTCCGCGCGCCCCGTGTTCCCGTCGTCTCGCTTGGTCGCGATGGCCATCGTCAGCGCTCCAGGTAGCTCAGCTTGTACTTCCCGATCTGGATCTCGTCGCCGTCGTCAAGCTTGTGGGACTCGATCCGTCGCCGGTTGACGTAGGTCCCGTTCAGCGAGCCCAGGTCGTCGATGTAGAGGCCGTCCTGGCGGCGCACGAGCAGGGCGTGGTTTCGCGACACGGTGACGTCGTCCAGGAAGACCGCCGCGTCAGGCGTTCGTCCGATGCTCATCCGGTCGCGGTCGATTGTGAAGCTCTCGCCCGCTCGGCCCCCGCCGGAGCGGATCACGAGTGCCGCTCCCGCCTTGTCGACCTCGTCGGTGACGTCGACCGGCTCGTACTCCCCGGTCTCCCCCACCTTGTAAGCCATCGTGGAGGCGTCATCGCCCTCGGATCGGGCCAGAAAGGCGCCGCACTTCTGGCAGTAGTTCGCGCCCTCCGGATTGACGAATCCGCACTCGGGACAGTGCAGAGCCATGGCGCTAGCCTGTCTCGTCCTCGGGGGGAGCCGGGACCTTGCCCAGGAGGATGTCCGTGAGCTGCTGCACGTCCTGGCCGCTGATCAGCACATCCCCGGCCTCACGCTTTGCCTTCAGGCGGTTGACGAGCTCGGCTCGAAGGATGTCGATCTTGCCGTGCAGCAGCCGTCGCTGGTACGAGACCTGGCGCTCCTCGTCCGCCAGCTCGTCGATCAGCTTCTTGAGCTCCGCGTCGCTCATCGAGCTGATGTCCGGGAAGGTCTCGTCCACTTACGCTTCTCCCTCTCGTCGTTGACCGCCGCCGATTATAGGCTCGTTGACAAAAGGTCAAGTTGAGGTTTAGCCTGTTGCACGACCTCGACCGGAGGCTCGGCTCGCCGACAGGCCGGCCTTCAGGTAGAGCCCCGTGGCCAGCAGCGACCCGGCCAGGCCGACCATGAACATCGCCGGCCCGATCCAGGCGTCGAAGACCAGCGCCAGGAAGATCCCGCCCATGGTCAGCCACACGCTCCAGCGCCCCACCCAGTTGATCTCGAGGTCGACGCCCTGGCGCAGCGCGAGCTGGGCCAGGACCAGGGTGGTGACCTCGCGCAGCGCGAGCACGGCCAGCGCCCAGCGGGGCAGGAGCTCGAACCTCCAGGTGACGACGATTCCCGCCAGCACCGTCAGCCGATCGACCAGCGGGTCGAGCAGGGCGCCCATGCGGCTGTACTGGCCGGTGGCCCTGGCGAGGAACCCGTCCAGGTAGTCGCCGGCCGAGATCGCCAGGTAGAGGGCCGAGGCGACCGCGCTTCGCCCGTCGCCGGACCCAAGCGCCACGTACAGGAACACGGGAATCGCCGCGAGCCTCACGTACCCGACCAGGTTGGGGATCGTCAGCGGCCGCAGCGGCTGGCCGCGCCGGGTCTCGCGCGGCTTCGGACCGGAGCGGTCGAGGCCGAACAGGCGGCGCGTGCGCACGCGCTCAGGCGAGCTCGCCGAGGAGCTCGCGCGCCCGCGCCGTCGCTTCCTCCAGGCGAAGTCGCTCGTCGGCGCCGGTGCGCCGCACCTGCGCTTCCACCGCCCCCTCGGCCAGCGTCCTGCGCCCGACGGTGATCCGCAGCGGGCAGCCCAAGAGCTCCGCGTCGGTGAGCTTCTCCCCCGGCCCGGCGTCGCGATCGTCGTACACGACCTCGACCTCGGCCTGCCGAAGCTCCTCGTAGAGCCTCTCGGCCGCCTGCGTCACCTCGTCGCCGCCCTTGCCCAGGCCGACCAGGTGCACCGCCCAGGGAGCGATGGACGGCGGCCAGACGATCCCACGCTCGTCGGCCCTCTGCTCGATCACGGCGGCGATCGTGCGTGCCGGCCCGATCCCGTAGCTCCCCATGACGATGGGGTGCTCACGCCCTTCCTCGTCGACGTAGTTGGCCCCCAGCGGCTCCGAGTAACGGGTCCCGAGCTTGAAGATCTGACCCACCTCGATCGCCGGCTCGAGCTCGATCGGATGCCCGCCCGGCGCCAGGTCGCCCGCCTCCACGGAGCGAATGTCGAGCTCCTCGAAGGAGAAATCGCGTCCCGGGACCACCCCGATCAGATGGGTGTCGGGCCGGTTCGCTCCGGCGTAGTAGCCGCCGCCCTGGATCGCGGCGTCCTTGATCACCGGCACCTCCGCGCCCACGGGCCCGATGAACCCGGGTGGACCGAGCTGCGACTCGATCTCCTGCGCGTGCGCCGGTCGAAAGGCCGCCCCCAGAGCGTTGCGCAGCTTGATCTCGTTCAACCGATGGTCCCCGCGGACCAGAGTGAGCGCGAATCCCCGGTCCTCGACCACCACGGGGATGGCCTTCAGCGCCGCGCCGGCGGGCACCCCCAACGCGTTGGACACCTCCTCGACGGTCGTCAACCCGGGAGTCGGGACCTCGCGCGCCTCGTCCAGTGCGGGCGGCAGCTCGACGGCCTGCGGCTCGGCTGAGGCCACCTCGACGTTCGCCGCGTAACCCGGGGCCAGCGCGACCTCGTTCTCGCCCGCCTCGCACGGGGCCAGGTACTCGTGGGCCCCCGATCCGCCCATCATCCCGACGTCGGCCTCGACGCGGTAGGTGCGAAGGCCGCAGCGGTCGAAGATCCGGTCGTAGGCCTGGATGTGGAGCTCGTAGCTTCGGTCGAGCCCCTCCGCGTCGCGATCGAAGCTGTAGGAGTCCTTCATCGTGAACTCACGGGTGCGCAGCACCCCCGCCCGGGGGCGCGGCTCGTCGCGCTCCTTGGTCTGCACGTGGTAGAGGATCACCGGGAGCTCTCGGTAGGAGCGGATCTCGCGCGCCACGTGGAAGGTCAGGTTCTCCTCGTGCGTCATCGCCAGGGCCAGCTCGGCCTCGCGGCGATCCTTGAGCTTGAAGAGCTCGTCGATCTCGTAGCGACCGGTTCGCTTCCATAGCTCGGCAGGCTGCAGGACCGGCATCAGCATCTCCTGCCCCCCGATCGCGTCGATCTCCTCGCGGATGATCTGCTCCACCCGCTTCACCACCCGGTAGCCGGCGGGCAGGAACGTCCACAGCCCGGCCCCGAGCTGGCGGATCAACCCGGCGCGGACCATCAGCCTGTGGGAAAGCGCCTCGGCGTCGGCGGGGTCGTCGCGCAGGGTGGGCAGGAAGTAGCTGGAGAGCCGGCTCACCGGCGCGAGCCTAGATGATCGATTCCGCGACCGCCGGCGCCGGTGCGTGCCGCGCGCTATGCGCGCGTGAACCGCCGCCCCGCGACCGGAGACTCTTCGTCATCCGGCCGCGTGCTCCGCTTCGCGTCCGCCGCGGCCGGGTCGCCGGCGGGACGGGTGCTCACCGGCTTCAGGAAGGGCTCGTCCGCCTCGTCATTGGCGGCCTTCGCCTCCATTTGGGCGATGCGCTCGGGCGTCAACTCGTCGGCGTTCTCGTCCTCGATCCTCTGCAACCAGGCGGCGCCCTCGGCGGCCTTCGAGGCGTCCACCTCCACGCTGCCGCGGTGAAGCGACTTGTCGATCTCCTCGAACAGGGCGTCCACGAGCCCCGCCTGGGGGACCTTCCTCAGCGGCTTGCCGTGAGCGAAGATCAATCCCTCGTTCTTGGCCCCGGTGATCCCGAAGTCGGCATGCGAGGCCTCGCCGATCCCGTTCACCGCGCAGCCCAGCACCGCCACCTCGATCGGCTCGGCGTACTGCTCCAGGCGCTGCTCGATCTCGGCCACCACGGTGTCCATGTCGAACTGAAGCCGCCCGCAGGTGGGGCAGGCGATCAGCACCGGTCCACGCTCGCGCAGGCCGAGGGCCTTCAGGATCTCCCAGGCGACCTTCACCTCCTCCTCCGCATGGAATGTGGAGAGGCTGATCCGGATCGTGTCGCCCACGCCGTCGGCGAGCAGCGCCCCGAGTCCGACGGCGGACTTGAGCGAGCCCGACCACTTCGTCCCGGCCTCGGTGATCCCGAGGTGGATCGGGTACTCGATCTTCGACGCCAGGAGGCGGTTGGCCGCGATCGTGTTGGGGACGCTCGTGGACTTGATCGAGACCTTGAAGTTCTCGAACTCCAGTCGCTCCATCAGCTCCACGAACTCCACCGCGGCCTGCACGAGCGCGTCGACCGGGTTCTCGCGCTCGAGCTCGTGCAGGTGCTTCGGCAGCGAGCCCGAGTTGACCCCGATCCGCATCGGCACACCGGCGGCCGTCGCCCGCCGCGCAACCTCGGCGACCTTGTCGGGGCCGCCGATGTTGCCGGGGTTGAGGCGGATGCAGTGGGCGCCGGCGTCGATCGCCTTGAGCGCAAGCGTGTGGTTGAAGTGGATGTCGGCGATCACCGGGATCGGCGACTCAACGACGATCGTCCGCAGCGCCTCGACGTCGGCATCGCGCGGAACCGCCACCCGCACCAGGTCGGCGCCCGCCTCGGCAACCTCGCGCACCTGCTTCATGGTGGCCCCGACGTTGGCCGTCTCGGTCTTGGTCATCGTCTGCACCGCGACCGGCGCCCCACCCCCGATCGGCACGTCCTTGACCCAGATCTGGCGCTTTGAAGCCATCAGGACAAGGGTATCGGGGGCCTTCCCGCCCCTTGACGAACGGGCTGAGCCGCCCGTCGCCGCCCAGTGGGGCGGCGGGCCGCTTTAGCCGTCGTAGAGCGCCTCGATCTCGGCTGCGTACTTCTCGGCGATCGGCTTTCGCTTCAGCTTCATCGTCGGCGTCAGCTCGTCGCCCCCGGGCTCCCAGTCCGCCGGGAGGACCACGAAGCGCTTCACCTGCTCGACCCGGGCCAGGTCCCCATTCGCCGCGTCCATGCCCCGCTGCACCTCGGCGATCAGCTCGTCGTTGGCGGCAATCGAGGCCAGGTCCCCTTCCACGCCGTGCTCCTCGGCCCACCGCTTGGCCGCCTCGGGGTCCAGGGTCAGCAGGGCGCTTATGTACTTGCGGCGATCGCCGATCGCCACCGCCTGGCTGACCAGGGGGATCTGCTTCAGGCGCGCCTCGATGTTCGCCGGGGAGAGGTTCTTGCCCGCCGCCGTGATGATCAGCTCCTTCTTTCGATCGACGATCCGCAGGTAGCCGTCCTCGTCGAGCTCCCCGATATCGCCGGTGAGCAGAAAGCCGTCCTCGGTGAAGGTCTCGGCGGTCTTCTCGGGCAGGTTGCGATAGCCCTTCATGACCACCGGGCCCTTGATCATGATCTCGCCGTCCTCGGCAAGCCTGACCTCCACTCCCGGCGCCGGAGGGCCGATGGTCCCGATCTTGATCCGCTCGGGCGGGTTGCAGGTTCCCGCACCGGTCGTCTCCGACATGCCCCAGAGCTCCGACAGCGGGATACCGAGGGCGTGGAAGAACTCGATCACCTCGGGAGGGGTCGGCGCGGCGCCGACGTTGCACGCCTCCACCTCGTCGAGGCCCAGGTGCCCGCGAAGCTTGCAGAAGAGCCGCTCGTCGGCCTCGGCGACCTGCGCCACGAGCGCTTCGGGAACCGGTTCCCCCGCCTGCTCGAGTCGCACCTTCTGAAGCGCCGCGGCGAGCGCGGACTCGGTGGCCGCGCGCTGGTCGGGAGGCGCCGCGGCCAGCGAATGCTCGAGGCCGGCCTTCAGCTTCTCCCAGATCCGCGGCACCGCGAAGAACCACGTCGGCCGGACCTCGGGGAGGTAGGCCATCACCTCACGGGGATCGGGGCAGCAGGTGACCGTGAAGCCGCAGAGCATCGGCAGGTAGTGGCTCACGTTGCGCTCGGCGACGTGGGCCATCGGCAGGTAGGAGACGATCCGGCCGCCGTCCGGGAACTGGATCAGCTCGTCGTAGGAGCGAACGGTCTCGCAGATGTTTGCGTGCGTGATCTGCACGCCCTTGGGGGGCCCGGTGGTTCCCGAGGTGTAGATCAGGGTCAGAACGTCATCTGGCTCGACCGCTCGCCAAGCCGTCTCGAAGTCGAAGTCGCGATCGCCTCCAGCCGCCAGCTCGTCCAGCGAGGTCGTTCCCGGCGGCGGCTCGCCATCCACGACCACCACCCGCTCGACGCCTCCAGCCGCCGCGCTCGCGGCGAGGACCCTCGGGAGATATGCCTGCTCGGTGATCACGATGCGGCTGCCGGCGTCGCCCAGCAGGTGGGCGATCTGCTCCTCGGTGTAGGTGTTGTAGATGGAGAACGGCGTCGCCCCGAGGTGCATCACGCCCGCGTCCGCGAAGTGGAACTCGGGCCGGTTGGAGAGCATCAGGGCGACGGTGTCGCCGTGGCCCACCCCGGCTGCGGCGAGCCCTGCCGCGATCGACGCGACTCGCTCCGCGTACTCCCCCCAGGTGCAGGTGAACTCGCCGCCGCGCGTGCGGATCGCCGGCCGGTCCGGGTGTGCAGCGGCCGTGGCCTGGAATGCCTCGCACGCCGTTCGGCCGTCGAGCCCGACGGGCCGCGCCGTGCTCCTGGCAGCCGTCTCCACCCCCATCCGAGTGAAAGCCTACCCGGGATCGCCGCCTCTAGCGGACGTTGAACCCCTCCCCGGTGAGCCTGCCGATGTCGTTGGTGAGGCCGATCGCGAACAGGAGCATCACCAGCATGAACCCCACCACCCCGGCCCGCTCCATGACGCGAAACGGCACCGGCCGGCCCCGCACCTTCTCCACCAGGCTCCAGAAGATGTGGCCCCCGTCGAGTGGCAGGAACGGGAACAGGTTGATGACCGCCAGCGAGAGACTGATCACCGCGATCAGCGACAGCGCTTCCCGCGGCCCGAAGTCGATCGCCTGCCGGGTCACCTCGTAGCTCCCTACCACGCCGGAGAGCTGCTTTCGCTCTTCCGGATCGACGATGCGGGCGATGACCCCTACTGTCTTCGTGGTCACCTCCCACATGAAGCTCACCGAGGCGCCGGCCGCTTCGGCGACGCCTGGGTCGAGTGGCCGCGAACCGTAGGAGAACCCAAGGCGGGTGCGGCCGATCGCCTGGTCGTACTCGGGGATGATGGACAGGGTGCGGACCTGCCCGTCGCGCTCGATCTTCACGCGCACGGGAGTCTTGGCGCTGCAACCATCCGTTTGCTTGCCCGGACACTTGTGCGCGGCGACCGAGCGCGCGAAGCGCGACAGCCGCTCCTCGGTCGAGTCGCCGGCGAAGCCCTTTCCGTCGACCGCCAGGACGCGATCACCCGCTTGGAGCTGGGCGTCTGCCGGCGAGCCGGGCACGATGTCGCCGACGGTGTCGTTGAGCTGCCTGGCGCCGAAGGCGAGCGCGAACAACAGCAGGAACGCGATCAGGAGGTTCATCGCGGGGCCGGCGGCGATCACGACGATCCGCTTCCAGACGGGCTGGTGGTAGTAGGCGCGCGGGGCGACCTCGGCCGGCAGGTCCTCGTCCGGGTTCATGCCGCTGATCTTCACGAAGCCCCCCAGCGGGATGGCCCCGATTCCGTACTCCGTCTCTCCGCGGCGAAGCTTGGCGATCGCGGGCGGGAAGAACAGGTAGAAGCGCTCGACCCGCATCCCCACCGCCTTCGCCGCGCTGAAGTGTCCCGCCTCGTGCAGGATGATCAGCGCCGCGAACCCCGCGGCGGCGAGGACGTAGCTCATCCGGCGACCCCGGCCGTCTCGACGAGCTCGCGCGCGAGCTCGCGCGCCTCGGCGTCGGCGGCGAACAGGTCCTCGAAATGGCTCGGGGTCGTGGCCGGCAGGCCCTCGAGCGTGCGATCGATCACCTCGGCGATCGCCGTGAACGGGATCCGCCCGCCCAGGAACGCCTCGACGGCGACCTCGTCGGCAGCGTTCAGCACGCAGGGGGCCGTGCCGCCGGCCTCCCCCGCCTCGCGCGCCAGCCGCAGGCACGGAAAGGCCTCGAGGTCCGGCCGCTCGAAGGTCAGCTCGCCCGTCGCCGCGAGGTCCAGCGCGGTCATCTCGACGTCGGCACGCTCCGGGTAGTGGAGGGCGTAGGAGATCGGCACCCGCATGTCGGGGTGGCCCAGATGCGCAAGCGACGCGCCGTCGTTCAGGTGGACGAGCGAGTGGACGATCGACTGCGGATGGACGAGCACCTCGATCCGCCGGTACGGCAGGCCGAACAGGTGGTGTGCCTCGATCAGCTCGAATCCCTTGTTGGCCAGGGTCGCGGAGTCGATGGTGATCCGGCCGCCCATCTCCCACGTGGGGTGTGCAAGCGCCTGCTCGGCGGTGACTTCGGAGAGGTCGATGCGACCTCGAAACGGGCCGCCGGAAGCGGTCAGGACCAGGCGCTCGACGTGGCCAGGGCCAGCGGCCGCGACGAGCTGGAAGAGCGCCGAGTGCTCGGAGTCCACCGGGACGATCCGCGAGTCGGTGGCCTCGGCCAGCGCCGTGACCAGCTCGCCGCCAACCACGAGGCTCTCCTTGTTGGCCAGGGCCACGTCGATCCCCTCGCTCAGCGCGACGATCGTGGGCCCGAGCCCGGCCGACCCCACCATGCCGTTCAGGACCAGCTCCGCTCCCGCCTCGGCGATCAGCTCCCGGATTCCCTCCTCGCCGGCCAGGACGCGGCCGTTCCAGGCGCCGGCCGCCGTCCTCGCGGCGTGCGCGTTGGCGAGCGCCACGCTGGGAACCCCGTGGTCGCGCGCCTGCTCTACCAGCCGCTCCCAGTTGGAGCCGGCGGCAAGCCCCACCGCGGCCAGCTCATCCGAGCCCGAGACGACCTCCAGCGCCTGCTCGCCGATCGAGCCGGTGGAGCCGAGGATGACGATCCGCTTCACCTCGGGGCAGTGTAGGGACGGGGTTTCCGGCCGCCTAAAGCACCGGCGGCCTCGCTCTCGCGCGGATAACCTCACTCGATGCACGCCGTGGGCGCCCACGTCGCACCGTCGAAACCGCTCGCGGACGCCTCCCTGCTCGACGCGGATTGCGTCCAGATCTTCCTCTCGGACCCCCAAGGGTGGGAGAAGCCTCCCCCCCGGCCCGACGCGGACGAGCTCCGAAGCTCACCGATTCCCGTCTACGTCCACGCCCCGTACCTGATCAACGTCTGCTCCCCGCGCAACAACGTCCGCTACGGCTCGCGCAAGATCCTGAAGCAGACGTGCGAGGCCGCCGCCGAGATCGAGGCGGCCGCGGTCGTCGTCCATCCCGGGCACGCGGAGGACGGAATCGAGGCGGGTTACGGCCGCTGGACGCGAACGCTCGAGATCCTGGAGGCGGAGGTCCCCCTCTACATCGAGAACACGGCGGGCGGGGACAACGCGGTGGCCCGGCGCTTCGACGCCCTGGCCGGGCTGTGGGATGCGGTGTCCTCGACGAAGACCGGAGTCGAGCTCGGTTTCTGCTTCGACACCTGCCATGCCCACGCCGCGGGAGAGGAGCTCTCCGACGCCGTCGAGCGGGTGCTGGCGATCGTCGGGCGAATAGACCTCCTGCACGCCAACGACTCGCGTGACCCTCCGGGAACCGGCGCGGACCGCCACGCCAACCTCGGTCGCGGCGAGATGGACCCCGATGCCCTGCGCGGGATGATCCGCGCCGCGAGGGCGCCGGTCGTCTGCGAGACGCCCGGCAGCGCCGACGACCTCCGCGCGGACCTGGAGTTCGTGCGCGAGGCGCTCGGCGAGGGCCCTAAGCGCTAGCCATCCCCGTCCACGGCGGCGCTGATCCCGACGAGTGGTCGCTTCTCTAGCCCAGGGATTGGCAAAACGCCCACTCGACCGAAGTGGGGCCCGGGCGACTCGCGCCCAGACAGGCTCAGTACACGAGCCACACGGCCAGGTAATACCCGGCGACGACCGTGAACAGCACCGCATCGAGCCGGTCCAGGAGGCCGCCGTGGGGGCCGAAGGCTCGCCCGGTGTCCTTGATCCGGAGGTCGCGCTTGACCATTGACTCGAACAGGTCTCCGACGGGCGCCAGGGCGGCGATGCACATGCCCATGATCAATGCGTCGATGCCTGACAGCCAGTCCTGGTAGAGGCCCGCGAACCAGAAGCCGAGCGTCCCTCCGACGAAGCCGAACGCCAAGCCCTCGAGCGTCTTGTTCGGCGACAGTCCCGGGGCCAGCCGCCGGCGCCCGAAGAGGCGGCCGCCCGCGTAGGCCGCCGTGTCGGTGAGGAAGGTACCGACCAAGACGTCGATCATCAGGGCTCCACCGTGGACCGGCAGATCGCGCAGGAGGACGGCGTGGGCGAACGGGACCGCGATCCAACCGATCGCGAACAGGGTGATCGCCATCGAGCGGGTCACCCCTTCGCGGGAGGGACGCGCCAAGGCCAGCGCGAACATCGCGGGGAAGGTCGCCACCGCGACCAGCACGATCTGGAACTGGTCACCGTAGTAGGCGGCCACGACCATGCCGGCGGCGGCGACCAAGGCAACCAGCACCATCGGCCGGTAGCGGCGCGTCATGCGAAAGAACTCCGACAGCCCGATGACCGAGAACCCGATCATGGCGAGCGCGAACGGGATGCCGCCCACGGCGACGATGAAGATCGCCAGCACGATCCAAGGGACGGCCACCCCGACGCGCGCGATTGTCTCCCTGGTCGGCCGCCGCCGCGGCGCCTGGGCGGCGAAGCTGTCCGGCCCCTCCGCGATGGGGGCTCCCCGCCGTGAGCCCGTTGCCCGAGATGCGCGTGGGTCGGTGGGGGCCTGCCGGGGCGGCCGGGGCGGGAAGTCCATCTTGGGGCGCGACCTTAACGGCGGGGGAGGCACCGCGCCTCTCTAGCGCGCGCCGAAGCGCCGCTGGCGGTCCTCGAACTCCGTCAGCGACTCGCGAAAGGCCTCGCGGGTGAAGTCGGGCCATAACTCGTCCCGGAAGACGAGCTCCGAGTAGGCGCACTGCCACAGCAGGTAGTTGGAGACGCGCAACTCGCCGCTGGTCCGGATCAGCAGGTCGGGGTCGTGCATCTCGGGCGCGTACAGGTTGGCCCGGAACTCGTCCTCCCCCCCGCCGTCGAATCGCCGCGCGGCGTCCACGATCTCCGAGCGCCCGCCGTAGTTGAACGCCACGAAGAAGCTGATGCGGTCGTTGTCCTTCGTCAGGTCCTCGGCCCAGCTCATGCGCTCGACCAGGCCGGCGTCGATTCCCTCGCGGCGCCCGATGAACCTCATCCTCACGCCCTCCTCGTGGAGCTCCGGCGTCTCGCGGTCGATTCGCCGCCGGAACATCTCCATCAGTCCCTCGACCTCGGGGCGCGGGCGCGACCAGTTCTCGGTCGAGAAGGAGAAGACCGTCAGCTCCTCCACCCCGAACTCGACCGCGTCGCGAAGCCGGTCCTTGACCACGTCGGCGCCCGCCTCGTGGCCCTCGATCGGCTGCAGCCCGCGCCGCTGCGCCCAGCGGCCGTTGCCGTCGGTGATGATGGCGACGTAGCGTGCCCGCGCGGGCCCGCTCACACCTCCAGGATCTCCTCTTCCTTGCCCTTCAGGAGCGCGTCGATCTCGGCCACGGCGCCGTCGGTGCGCTTCTGAAGATCGGCCTCGGCCCGGCGCTCGTCGTCCTCGCCCACCTCACCGTCCTTCTTCAGCTCCCGCAGGTCGTGCATGACGTCGCGACGGATGTTCCGCACCGCGATCCGTCCCTCCTCCGCCACGTTGTGGACCACCTTCACCAGGTCGCGGCGCCGCTCCTCGTTCAGCTCCGGGATCTGAAGCCGGATCACGTTTCCGTCGTTGGACGGCGTGAGCCCGAGGTCGGACTCGAGGATCGCCTTCTCGATCGCCTTGATCGAGCTCTTGTCGTACGGCGTCAGGGTGAGAAGGCGGGCGTCGGTGGCCGCCACCTGCGCGAGCTGGCGAAGGGGCGTCTCGGCGCCGTAGTAATCGACCATCACCCGGTCCAGCAGGTGCGGCGAGGCGCGGCCCGTGCGGACGGTGGCCAGCTCGTGGCGGAACGCCTCGACGGACTTCGCCATCCGGTCCCTGGCGTCGGCGAGCAGCTCGTCCGTGAACTCGGTCATCGCGCCTCCTTCGCCCGCTCCTCGTCGGCGGCCCTGGTCAGCGCCCCGTCGGACGAGACCAGGGTGCCCACCCGCTCCCCGCAGACGATCCTGTCGATGTTGCGCTCGTCGGCCATGTTGAAGACGTAGATGGGCAGAGCGTTGTCCATGCACAAAGACAGCGCGGTCGAGTCCATCACCCGCAGGCCGCGCTCGATCGCCTGGCGATGGGTGATCTCGGGCAGGAATTTGGCGTCGGGCACCTCGGCGGGATCCGCGTCGTAGACGCCCTCCACGCCGTGCTTGGCCATCAGGATCGCCTCGGCGTGGATCTCGAGAGCGCGGAGCGCGGCCGCAGTGTCGGTGGTGAAGAACGGGTTGCCGGTCCCGGCGGCGAAGATCACGATCCGCCCCTTCTCGAGATGGCGGATCGCCCGGCGGCGGATGTAGGGCTCGGCCACCTCGGTGACCTGGATCGCCGACAGAACGCGCGTGTGGGCGCCGCGCTTCTCCAGCGCATCTTGGAGGGTGAGGGCGTTCAGCACCGTGGCCAGCATGCCCATGTAGTCGGCAGTCGCCCTGTCCATGCCGCGCGCAGCCCCGGCCAGGCCGCGGTAGATGTTTCCCGCGCCCACCACCACCGCCATCTCGATCCCGCGACCCGACACCTCGTGGATCTGGGTGGCGATCCGCTCGACCCGCTGCGGGTCGGTGCCGAACTCGAGCGGCCCCAGCAGGGCCTCCCCGGAGAGCTTCAACAGCACCCGCTTGAACGACGATTCCATGCGCATGCAAGCCTAAAGGCACAATCACTCCCGCAGGAGCAAGCTCCTGCGGGGTTGCAACGTTTCCGGTGTGGACCCCGGGCAACTGCCTTGCACCGGGACTTCGTCCCTAGCCCGGGCCGATACAGCTCCCGGGTGGTCGGTCAGTCAGCTTCGCCCACCACGAACCTGGCGAAGCGCGCGATGCGCACGTTCTCGCCGGTCTTGGCGGCCAGCTCGGCGCGGAGGTCCTCGATCGTGCGCCCCTCGTAGCGGTCGGAGCGCACGTGCTCCTGCTCGAGCAGCACCACGTCCTTGGCCCACTTCGACAGCTGGCCGTCCACGATCCTCTCCACCACCTCGTCCGGCTTGCCCTCTTCACGCGCCTTCGCCTCGAACACCTGGCGCTCGGCGTCCCGAGCGCCATCCGGGATCTCCTCGGCCGCGACGTAGCGGGGCGGCGAGGGGCTGCCGGCGATGTGGAGCGCGACCTCGCGGGCGAAGTCGACGAACTCATCGCTGCGCGCGACGAAGTCGGTCTCGCACTGGACCTCCACCAGCACCCCGACCCGGCCGGTGGCGTGGATGTATGAGGTCACGATCCCCTCGCTGGTGCTGCGCCCGCTGCGCTTGGCGGCCGAAGCCTGTCCCTTGACTCGCAGCACCTCGATCGCCCTCTCCAGATCGCCGTCGGCTTCGACCAAGGCCGCCTTGCAGTCCATGATCCCGGCACCCGTGCGCTCGCGAAGCGCTTTGACGTCGGTGGCCGAAGGCGGCATCACCGAACCCCCGGCTGACGCTCGTCGTCGCGACTCCGGCTGGTGGCGAAGGTGATCACGCCGGTGCCCCCTCGCCAGCGCCACCAGGGCTCGGCTCGGCCGGGCCTTCGGCCGCCTGAGCGGCCGCCTGTGCCTGCTCGGCCTCCTGGCGAGCGAGTTCTTCGGCCTCTTGGCGCTGGCGTTCCTCCTCCTCGCGGCGCCGGCGCTCGTCCTCCTCGGCCCGACGCTTGGCCTCGGCCTGGCGCCACGACTGGGCGGCCTCGTAGACGGCCTCGCCGACGGTGCCGATCACGAGCTCGCAGGAGCGGATCGAGTCATCGTTGCCCGGGATCGGATAGGCGATCGGCACCGGGTCCACGTTCGAGTCCACGAGCCCGATCACCGGCATGCGCAGACGCGTGGCCTCCCGCACTGCGATCGCCTCGGTCTTCAGGTCGATGATCACCGCCGCCTCGGGGAGGCGCTTCATGTTTCGCACTCCTCCGAGGTTGTACTCGAGCTTCGCGAGCTCGGCCTCGCGAGACATCCGCTCCTTGGTGGGCAGCAGGTCGAGCTGTCCCTCGTGGCGCAGGGTGGTCAGCTCGTGCAGGCGCTCGATCCGCGCGGACATGGTGTGGAAGTTGGTCAGCAGGCCGCCGAGCCAACGCTGGTTCACGTAGGGCATCTCGCAGCGCTCGGCCCACTCCTTGATCGCGTCCCGCGCCTGCTTCTTCGTGCCCACGAACAGGATCGTCCCGCCCTTCCCCGCGACCTCCGCGGCGAATCGCCGCGCCTCGGCGAGCAGGTGCTCGGTCTGCAGCAGGTCGATGATGTGGATGCCGTCCCGCTCCCCGAAGATGAACGGGCGCATCCGGGGATCCCAGCGGCGGGTCTGGTGGCCGAAGTGCAGGCCGGCCTCCAGCAGCTCCTTGATTCCGGGCTCGGACATCGTGCTCCCTTGTCTCGATTCGCTTTCACTGCCCTGGCGGCGCCTCGGGGGACCCGGCTTGATCTGGGCGCTTCTTGTGGCTCTCCTCGAGCTCGCGCCGGCCGGGCAGGGCCCCCGTGCCCTCGTTCAGGGTGTCGCTTGCGGTTCGCGCCAATACTAGAGAAGCGCCGCTATGCCGCCCTGGCTCGCGCGAGAGCGCCCGCCAGGTCCTGCGGCAGCGGCGAGGCGAACTCGAGCTCCCGGCCGGTGAGCGGATGGCGAAGCCCGAGCTTGGCGCTGTGCAGGAACTGGCGGGCCAGGCCGTGGCGGCCAGCATGCCCGTAGCGGGGATCGCCGGCGACCGGGTGGCCGATGGCGGCGAAGTGGGCGCGTACCTGATGCGTGCGACCCGTCTCCAGGCGGACCTCCACCAGGGCGTCGGCGGGCAACAGCTCGCGCACCGTGAAGTGCGTCCGCGCCTCTCGCGAGGACCGTCCGCCCACCGCGCGGCGCTCGGGCGCGCGGTAGTCGCGGCCCAGGGGAGCGTCGATGGTCCCGGCGCGCGATCTCGGATGGCCCTCCACCAGGGCCAGGTAGGAGCGCTCCACCTCGCGTGCCTTGATCATCTCGGCGAGGCGGCGATGCGCCTCGGCCGAGCGGGCGACGATCATCAGCCCCGAGGTGTCCTTGTCGAGGCGGTGCACGATCCCCGGGCGCACCGGGTCCCCGCCGCCCCCCAATAGGTCCCCCAGCAGATCGACCAGCGTCGGTTCGTGGTGACCCGGTGCGGCGTGGACGACCAGGCCCGCCGGCTTCTCGATCACGGCCAGCCACTCGTCGGCGTGGACGATGGCGGGCGCCGGGGTCACGTGGAGGACCGGTGACCCTGCCCGGAGAGTCCGATCGAGGCCAGCGCAAGGCCGAGCGCTCCCGCCGTGATCGCGACGTCCGCGACGTTGAAGGCCGGCCACAGCGGAGGATTGATGAAGTCCGTGACGGCACCGGCGCGCACCCGGTCGGCGAGGTTGCCGAGCGCCCCGCCGGCGAGCAGCCCCACCGCCAGCCACAGCCCCGGCCGCCCGGGGTCGAAGGCGAACCAGGCCAGCACCAGCGCGAGGGCTGCCACGGTGACCGCCAGCACGAACCCCTGCCCCTTGCCGATCCCGAACGCCAGGCCCGGGTTCGTGGTGTGGGTGAGGTCGAAGCCGAGCACCAGGCTGACGTTGTCCCCCTCCGCTAGCGACGAGACGACGACGGCCTTGGTCACCTGGTCAACCAGGACGACCGCGCCGCAGACGAGGAGCGCCCGCCGCCATCCCGCGATCGCCCCGCTCCCCCGGAGTGAGCTCAACCGCGAATCAGCCCGACGACGATGCTCTGCGCGATGAGCAGCACGACGATCGCCAGGATGGGGCTCAGGTCGAGCGCGAAGCCGCCTCCGCCCACCGGCGGCAGGAAGCGCCGGAAGAGGTTCAGGTAGGGATCGGTGACCTCCTCGATGAATCCGACCACGGCCCGCACATAGGGGTTGTACGGCAGGCGCGGGACCCAGGTCAGCAGGACCCGGATGAAGATCACGATCAGGTAGACGAGGAAGAGCGCGGCGACGTAGTCGGCGATCGTGTCCCGGGTGTCGGCGATCGGCAGGATCAACGGAAGCGCTCCAGCGACGCGCTGACCGCCTTCAAGAACGCGTCCTCCACGGTGCCCTCCAGGTGTGCGAGCCCCGCTTCGGTGGCCCCGCCCGGCGAGGCGACGGCGGCGCGGATACTCGCCGGGTCACGCTTCCTGAGCAGCTCCGCCGTGCCGGCTAGGGCGTCGGCGACCAGCTCCCCCGCGAGCTCGCGGTCAAGCCCTTCCCGCTCGCCTCCCCGCGCCAGAGCCTCGGCCACCAGGGCGATGTAGGCGGGCGAGCTGGACATGATCGCCATCGCCGGATCGATCAAGTCCTCTGCCATCGGCACCAACCTCCCGAGGGGCTCCAGCAGCCGCAACAGCGTCGCCAGCAGCTCTTCGGGCATCGTCTGCGACGCGACGTAGCAGAGGACACCTCGGCGAACCTCGACCGGCTGGTTCGGCATCACGCGCAACGCCGGTACGCCGGGGAACGCCTGCTCCAGCGCCGCGATGGGCGTGGCGGCGAGCATCGAGATCACCGCCGCCGCCCCCCCTCCGAGCTGTCCGGCGACGTCGTCGAGGGCACCGGGCTTCACCGCCAGCACCACCGCCTCGCTGTCTCGCGCCAGCGTCGGAAGGTCCTCCCGGATCTCCCCTCCCACCTCCTCGGCAAGGGCGCTCGCTCGCTCGGCGTCGAGGTCGCAGAACAGCATCGCGTCTGGGCCCCCCGGGCCGGCCGCCCACCCACGCGCCATCGCTGCGGCCATGTTCCCCGCGCCCGCGAACCCGACTTTCACGCGGCCAAGGGTATGTGGCCCGGCCTGGGGACGAAGTTCCGGTGGATGCGAGCTGCCCGGTCCCCCGGCGGCGGTCTCAGGACTGGTTGAAGAACCCCTTCTCGACCAAGCGCGCCTTCTCCTCGGCCGAGACCTCGACGTTTCGGGGGGTCAGCAGGAAGGTCTTGTCGGCGATCTTCTGCATTCCGCCGTCGAGCGCGTACGTGAGGCCAGAGGTGAAGTCGATCAAGCGCTTCGCGAGCTCGGCGTCCGTCGTCTGCAGGTTGAGGATCACCGGAACGGCCTGCTTGAACTTGTCGGCGACCTCCTGGGCGTCGTTGAAGCTGTAGGGGGTGACGAGGTGGACGCGGACGTCGGCCCCGCCGTTGCCTCCGACCGGCCGCAGCGTACGGGTCCGGCCGCCGCCCACGGGCTCGTCGTCGGCGAAGATGTCGTCGATCTCGTCGCGGCCGCGGCGCCGCTCGCGCAGCGGGCTGACCGTCGCCGAGCGGGAGGCGGAGCCCTCGTAGTACTCGCCCTGGGTGCCGGTGTCGGGCTCGTAGTAGTCCTGGTCCTGGTACTCGGGGTCCTCGGCGAGCCCGAAATAGACCAGGGCACGGTGCCATGTGTCACGAAAGGCCATCGCTCAGCGTACGTTCGCTTCCCGAAACGGTATTCCTCTACGGATTGTGACGGGTCGGTGGCCTGCGCGGGCCGCCCCGGTCCCCTCGTGCTCAGGCATAGAGAGTGGTCCCGAGCCTCAGGATGGTGGCGCCCTCCTGTACAGCCACCTCCCAGTCCTGGCTCGTGCCCATGGAAAGCCGCTTCAACCCGCGGTCCCCGGCGAGCGCCGCCAGCCGAGCGAAGCACGGACGCGACTGCTCGGGGTCGGTCGTGAACGGCGGCATGGTCATGAGGCCGCCGACGCGAACCGGGCAGCGGTCGATGAAGGCGTCGAGCTCCCCGGGCGGGATGCCGCCCTTCGATCCCTCGGCGGCGACGTTCACCTCCACCAGCACCTCGGTGTCGGGCCCGGCGTGGCGTCCGAGCTGCTCAAGCACCGAATCGCTGGCCACCGAGTGGATCAGCCTGACCTGGGGCACGATTCGCTTCACCTTGCGGCTCTGGAGGTTCCCGATGAAGTCCCAGGTGAAGGCCTGGCCCCAGCGCTCGCGCTTGGCCTCGAGGTCCTGAAGCCTGTTCTCGCCAACCAGGGTCACGCCGGCCTCCGCGAGCGCCCCCATTTCATCAACGGGCACGTACTTCGTCGCCGCCAGGATCTCGACCCCTGGCCCCACCCGCTTCCGAACGCGCTCAAGGTGGTCGCGGATCCGGGCGGCTTCGAGGCCTCGAATCAATCCCGGCATCGCGCCATCAGGTCAGCCAGGCGAGGCCCGCCTGCCTCCCGGTTCGCCCGCGGTCGCGGCGGTGCGAGAAGAAGAGCTCAGGCTCGCAGCTCGTGCACTCCTTGCAGACCTCCAGCGAGCGCACCCCGGCGCGCTCGAGCAGGCGCCGGGCCACCTCGCGCAGGTCGAGCCTGCCGTCGGCCGTCAGGCCGGGGCCGATCTTCTCGAACGCGAGCCGCACCTCGTCGCCGACCTCGTAGCAGCAGGGGCCGATGCCCGGGCCGACTGCCGCCGCCCGGGCGCCGACTGCCTCCACCGCTCGCTCGACGAGTCCCGCCGCCAGTCCACGCCACCCGCAATGGGCCATGGCCACGCCGCCCGGGCCGGCGAGCGCGACGGGCAGGCAGTCGGCGACGAACACCAGCGGCGCGAGGCCCGCCCGCGCGGTGGCATGTCCGTCGGCCTCGGGGAGCTCAGGCGCCGGGCCCGCGAAGGCGGCGGGCTCGGCGGGAGCGTCGTGGCGAAGCACCTCGGTGCCGTGGACCTGCCTGGCGATCAGGACCCGCCGCGGGTCGATTCCCACCGCGGTGGCCAGCCGGCGGCGGTTCTCACGCACGGCCTCGACCTCGTCGCCCGTCTGCCGCCCGAGGTTGAGGCTCGCGAACGGGCCTTCGCTGACACCGCCCAGGCGGGTGCTGAACGCGGCCCTGGCGCCGGGGAGGCCGGCCTCCAGCCACTTCACGCCGTCGCGCTCGCGCCAGCGCATGGCACGGCTCACCTCAGGGCGCCCGCGGAGCGGAGCTTCGATCGCAGGCCCGCGACCCCGTCCGAGAGCAGGATCTGGATGCGATCCAGGATGTACGGGTGCGCGGCGTCGGCGATTCCCGGGACCTGCGTTTGGGCGCCCTCGTAGCCGGCCTTCGCAAGCGCCGAGATCACCGTCTCGTCGTAGCTTCCCAGCGGATAGCTGAAGTTGCGCACCGGAACGCCGAAGCGCGTCCGCAGCTCGCGGCGAGAGCCGGCCACCTCGGTCTCGAGGGTCGCGGAATCGACCGCCGTCAGGTCCACCTCGTCGGTCGCTCTCGAGGCCAGCTCCCAGCCCGCGTCGATCAGCTTCCGGACGTCCGTATCGGGCAGCTCGGCGCCCTGTGCCTGCAAGTTGAGCACGCCGGGCCAGCCCTGCTCCTGCAACACCGGGAAGGCGTTTGCGTACTGGCTCGCGTAACCGTTGTCGAAGGTGATCACGAACGGCTTCGGAGGCAGCTTGCCATCCTCGTACCAGGCCCGCTCGACCTGCGCGAGGGTGACCGCCTCGAAGCCCTGCTCGTCGAGCCACTGGATCTGGGCCTCGAAGTCTCGCGGCTCGACCAGCAGCTCCGGAAAGGACTGCGCGGGGCCTGGCGACTGGATCGCCCCATACGCGAGGATGGGGACAGGACCCGGGTGCGGCTTCCAGTCCGCCCGAGCGCTTGCGGTCGGTGCGGAGGTGGCGGGCTGGGTCTGCGTCTGCTGGGCCTCCGAGCGGGGCTGGCTCGACTCCTCCCCGCCTCCCACCGCGGTCACCACGATGGCGGCAACGGCGCCCACGACCGCGATCAGGGCCCCGACCGTGAGCCGGCGGCGCCAGCGGCGGCGGCGGGCCGCTTCGGCACGCTTCAGCTTCAGGTCCTCGGGAAGCTCCGTCAGGTACCTGGGCTCGTCGTAGAGCGGGTCGGTCATCGTGATGAAGGAGGCGGAGAGCGAGTCTGCCGGACCGGCTAGCCGCACTCATTTTCGCGCGCCGCGGCCAGCGCCGCCGCCAGCTCCTGGGATGCGCCCTCGACCCCTCCGTCGAGCTTCGCGCGCAGCGCCGCGCCGAGCCCGCGGCCGATCGCGGGCCCCTCCGGGATTCCCGCCGCGATCAGGTCGTCGCCGTCCACTTCCAGGCGAACGTGCCGATGCCTCGCCACGTATGCGTCGAGCCACTCTGCGCCCAGCGCGCGAGCCAGGGCCAGCTCCACCCCGGTCCGCCCGCGTGCCAGGTCGACGATCTGCGACGGCCGCTCGGGGCGGGCCGCCGCTAGCTCACGGGCCCCCTCGACGCCACGGCCCAGGGCCGCGGCGAGCACGACGTCGGGCGGGGAGGCCACCTCCCTCCATGGCTCGACCGCCGTCAGCTTCGCGGCGGCTTCGGCCAGCTCGGGGCCGGCCGGCTCCAAGTCCAGGAGGCCCCACTCGGCGAGCAGCTCGAATCCCCGTCGAGCTCCTTGCTCGCCGGCCAGCTTGCGAAGCTCCGCCTCGATCCGGTCGCGCGAGACCGTCGAGAGGTCGGCGCGGTGAAGCAGGCGCGCGGTCTCCGCTTCCAGAGCGAACCCGTAGCGCGCCGCGTAGCGCGCCGCCCGAAGGGCACGGGTCGGGTCGTCCACGAACGAGCCCGGGTGAAGGACCCGCAGCTCCCCTCGGCGCAGGTCGTCGAGGCCCCCGTGGGGGTCGATCAGGTCCGTGCCTCCCGTGAGCGCCACCGCCATCGCGTTGACCGTGAAGTCGCGGCGGGCGAGATCGGCGTCCAGGGATGCGGGGGTGACCTCCGGCAGAGCGCCCGGAACGGGATACGTCTCGGTGCGAGTCTGCGCCAGGTCCACCTCCAGCTCGCCGATCCGCACGGTCGCCGTCCCGAAGCGCTCGTGTGCGCGGACCTTTCCGCCGAGTCGCACGGCGAGCCTCCCCACGTCGCCGTCCACGGCCACGTCCATGTCGGCCCGCCCGCGGCCGAGCAGCAGATCGCGCACCGCTCCCCCCACCAGGTAGGCGTTCAGCCCGGCCGCCGCCTCGCGCAGGCGGTCGATGCCGGGAAGCGCCGCCAGGCGCTCCCCGAGCCGCTCGGGCTCGATCTTGGGCGTGGAGGGCGACATCGAGCGCTTTACGGGGCCTTCGGACCCGTTCCCTACCATGACGGGCTTCGCGGATGGCTCGAGTGCTCGAGATCTGGCGCTCGTGGAGCGTGCGTCGCCGGTTTGCCGTCGTCGGGGGGGCCGTCGTGGCGGTGGCCGGCTTGGCCGTGGCGGCCTATCTGGTGACCCGGCGCCCCGGCGACGTCTCCAACGACGACGCCCTCTTCCGCAAGCAGAAGCCGCCGGTGACGACCGTCGACTGGCCGCTCTACGGCCACGACCTGCAGCGAACCCGCTATCTGCCCGCGGAGCACCTGGACCCGCCCTTCCGGTCCTCGCTGTGGAGCTTCCAGGCTGGAAAGCTGCTCGAGTTCCAGCCGATCGTGATCCGCAAGCGGATCTACTTTATGGACAAGGACGGGATGTTCTACGCGCTCGACAGCGACAAGGGAAAAGTCGAGTGGAAGCGCAAGATCGGCTCGCTGAACGCCTCCTCGCCCGCCTACTCGGACGGCCGATTGTTCGCGGTCAACCTCGAGCCCCACCAGGCCGTCGCCCTCGAGCCGCGAAAGCACGGGAGCAAGGTCCTGTGGCGCCACCAGCTCCCCGGCCGCTCGGAGTCCTCGCCGCTCGTCCACGCGGGCAAGGTGATCTTCGGCTGCGAGTCCGGAGACATCTTCGCCCTCGACGAGGAGACCGGCAAGACCAAGTGGACGGTCCACACGGGCGGGCCCGTGAAGGGCGCCCTGGCCTTCGACGACGGGGTGGTCTTCGCGGCCAACTACGCCGGCGAGATCTACGCGATCGACGCTGGGAGCGGCAACCTGAGGTGGACCGCCCACACGCAGGGCGGCGGGCTCCTGCGGGGCGGCGGCGTGTACTCCACGCCGGCGGTCGCCTGGGGCCGCGTCTACCTGGGGGGGCTCGACGGGCGGATCTACAGCTTCGTGGAGAAGACGGGCGAGCTGGCTTGGAGCCAATCCACCGGGGCCGAGGTCTACCCCTCGCCGGCCGTGGCCGACACCCGCCACTCCCCGCCAACGGTGTACGTCGGCTCGCAGGACAAGCGCTTCTACGCCCTCGATGCCCGAACGGGTGAGGTCCGGTGGGACCGCTCGGTCGGCGGGCCTGTCCTCGGCTCCTCGAGCGTGGTGGGAGAGACCGTGTACGTCTCGGTTATCGGCCCCAACATCGGGACGTTCGGCTACAGCGTCAAGAAGGGCAAGAAGGTGTGGGAGAACGACCAGGGCGAGTACAACCCCGTGATCTCCGACGGCCAGCGGATCTATCTCACCGGCGCCTCCACCATCCGGGCCTTCGAGCCCAAGCCCTCTGGAAACAAGGGCAAGGCCTCAAGCGCGAAGGACGGTAAGAAGGAGCACGCTCAGGCTGAGTGAGTGATGCGGCACCCATGCGGTGCCCAATCCCACACTCGATCGGCTCGCGCAGGAGCACCCGCGCGGGCCATGTCGCGAATGCGACCCTTCGCTCCTACTCGAGGCCTTTCTCGCGGAGCTCGCGGACCGCTCCGGGGGTCTTCTCCAAGTGTCCCAGGCCCATGCCCCGCAAGATGGCGGGCCCCTTCGTGAATTGGACGTCGCCGTACTCGACCACCTGGACGTGGTTTCCCCACGGGTCGCGAAAGTCCAGGCCCCTGGAGGGGAGGATCTTCGCGCCGGACGCCTCAAGGGCGGAGCGGACGGCCTCCCTGTCGTCCACGACCAAGCCGAAGTGGCGTGCCTCGTCCGGGGGCTGGCTTCGTCCCTCCGACAGGGCGATGAACTGGTCGCCAATGTCGATGAAGGCCATCCTCGGCGATCGTCCCCTGAGCTCGACCTCGAAGATGCTCCCGTAGAAGCTCAGCGCCTCGTCGAGGTCCCCGACCTCGAGGGCGACGTGGTTTATCCCCACCAGCCGAGGCTTCGCGGTCATCGCCTCAGCCTATCCCGCAGGCGGCCCGCCGACGGACGCCCAACTGCCGCAGCTCCACGCTTGTGACTTTCGACGTCCTAATGGGAGCACAAGGCCTCGACCGGGGTCACGGGGGTGTGCCGGCCCGGCCTTCAACTCATCCGTTGCGTCGCCTTACCCAGCCTCCCCGCGGTCAGGACCTCCCCCGGCGACCAGGCGCCCGACCTTCAGGCGCGCACCGGGATCCCGGCGTCGCGCAGGTGCTCCTTGGCCTCCCGGACCGTGTGGGTTCCGTAGTGGAAGATCGACGCGCACAGGACCGCGTCGGCGTGACCCTCGAGGACGCCCTCGGACAGGTGGCGCAGCTCGCCCGCTCCACCCGAGGCGATCACCGGGACCGCGACGGCGTCGGCGACCGCACGGGTCAGCTCGAGGTCGTAACCGTCCGTGGTCCCGTCGCGATCCATGCTCGTCAGCAGCACCTCGCCGGCCCCGCGCTCCGTTGCCTCGATCGCCCAGGCCACGGCCTCACGGCCCTCGACCGGAGTGCGGCCGCCGTTGACGTACACGTCCCAGCCGCCGTCCCGTCGCCTGGCATCGATCGCGATCACCACGCACTGCGACCCGAAGACCTCTGCCAGCTCGTCGATCAGCTCGGGCGCCGCCAGCGCGGCCGAGTTCACCGACACCTTGTCGGCGCCCGCGTCCAGCACCGCCTGGGCGTCGCTCGGCGAGCGGATGCCACCGCCGATCACAAACGGGATGAAGACGTGGTCGGCGGTTCGTCGCGCCAGCTCGACGATCGTCTCGCGCCGCTCGTGGGAAGCGGTGATGTCCAGGAAGACCAGCTCGTCCGCCCCCTCGGCGTCGTAGCGCACGGCCAGCTCGACGGGGTCGCCCGCGTCCCGCAGGCCGATGAATTGGGTTCCCTTCACCACCCGGCCACCGTCGACGTCCAGGCAGGGGATGACGCGCTTCAGGGCCACCGGGCGAGGGTAGCGCCGTCCCGTCCGTTCCTCCGCGCGTTCCTGGCCTCTGCCGCAGGACGCGCCAACCCCGGGCTCAGCCCGAAGGGCTCGCGTCCTCGGCCGCGTAGCGATGATGGATCGCAAGCGCGTTGCCGTCCGGGTCTCGGAAGAAGGCCTGACAGCAGACGCCGGAATCGAGCGTCTCACCCTCGAACTCGACGCCCCGCGATTCCAGCTCCGACTTGGCGGTCTCGAAGTCGTCGACGTGGAACTCGATCGGGTGGGTGTTGTTGCGGAAGTCGAGCCCGAACGATTCCGACTGCATCACCGCGATCGTGAGATTCCCGGTCTCGAACTCACCCGCGGGCATCTCGCCCCACCGCTTGGAGAACGGGAGACCGAGGACGCCCCCGTAGAACTCCGCGGCGCGGTCGTAGTCCCGTGTGGACACCGTGATGAAGTCCACGCCGTTGAGTAGGGGCCGCTGCTCGTTCATGTCTCTCCTTGCATGTCCTGTCCCTAGAACCCTCCGGTCACCGCATTCTTGACCAGCGACCAGAGCTCGTCGCGCTCCTTGGCCGTGAGGTTCGACTGCCGGCCCTTGGACTTGCGAAGCAACCCGCCCAGCCGCTCGCGCTCCTTGGGCTCCAGACTCCCCCATGCCCGCTTCCCGTGGCCGTAGATCCACCTGCCGGTCTCGTACAGCGCCAGCCAGGGGACGGCCCTTCCCCGAGCGATGAGCTTGGAGATCCCGCGAAGCACGCCGTAAACCTATTTCACGGGGAGAGCGTTTGGACCAGAATGCCCGGCCGTGGCGACGCGCTGGGCGACCTTCGATTGCTACGGGACGCTGATCGACTGGAATGCCGGCATCCGGACCGAGCTCGCCCGGATCTTCGGCGAGGCCCATACCGACCGGTTGCTGAGCCGGTATCACGAGCTCGAGCCGCGGATTCAGGAGCACGGCCCCGCGGCGCCGTACCGCGAGGTGATGACGGCGGCGCTAGCCGAGCTCGCTCGCGACGAGGGAGTCGAGCTGCCGCCGAACGAGGCCGACGCCCTGGGTCGCTCTTTGCCCGCTTGGCCGCCGTTCGCCGAGGTCCGCGACGAGCTTCGTGCCGTGCGGGAACGGGGTTGGTGCCTGGCGATCCTCTCGAACACCGACCGCGACCTGATCGAGTCCTCCATGGAGCGGATCGGGGTGCCGTTCGAGCTCGCGATCGTCGCGTCGGAGATCGGCTCCTACAAACCGGCCCGCGTTCATTGGGATGCCTTCGCCGAGCGCGCGGGCTCCGATGGAGACGTGCACGTGCACGTCGCCGCCAGCCTCTTTCACGACATCGCGCCCGCGGGAGAGCTCGGCATCCCGGCGATCTGGATCAACCGCCTGGGCGAGGAGTCCGAGCTGCCCCGTGCCGTCGAGTTGCGCGATCTGCGGGGACTCGCCGACGCCCTCGAACGGGCGGGACCCGGACGCTGAGGAGCGCCCGAGGAGCTCCCGCGGGGTCGTTCAGGTGTCCAGCGCCGCCTGGCCCTCGGCGACCGTGAAGCGTCCTTCGTACAGGGCGCGGCCGACGATCACCGCGCTGACTGCCGCGAGGCCGAGGCCCGCGAGCGCCCGCAGGTCGTCGAGCGATCCCACCCCGCCCGAGTAGGTCAGGTCCGCCCGGGCGTCCAGCGCAGTCGCGGCCGCGGCGCGCAGCCCGTCGATGGCAGGGCCCTCCATGGTCCCGTCCACCTCGACCGGCGTGTAGACGAAGCGCCGCACCCCCCGGCCCGCGAGCTCGGCGATCAGGTCACCGGGCGTGGCGTTCGTCTCGCGCTCCCAGCCCTCGATCGCGACCCTGCCCGAGCGGGCGTCGACGCCGGCGACGATCCGCTCGCCGTGCTGCTCGGCCAGGCCCTCCACGAGCTCGGGCCGCTCGAGCGTCGCGGTTCCCAGAACCGCTCGCTCGGCGCCGGCGGCGAGCGCGCGGGCGACCGCCTCGGCGTCGCGCAGCCCGCCTCCGACCTGAACGGGGACGTCCGTCTCGGCGGTGATCCGCTCGACGTGGTCGAGGTTCACGGGGGCTCCCCCGACGGCGCCGTCCAGGTCCACCACGTGAAGGGCATGCGCTCCCTGCTCGACCCAGCGTCGGGCGGCGTCCACCGGGTCGGCGTCGTACACCGTCTCACGGTTGTAGTCGCCGCGCTCCAGGCGGACCGCGCGGCCGCCGCGGATGTCGATCGCTGGAACGAGGATCATGCCGGGACGGCGGCGCAGATCTGGGCGAAGTTCGCCAGGAGGCGCAGTCCCGCGGCGCTCGACTTCTCCGGGTGGAACTGGACCCCGTACAGCGGCGGGCTTTCGACCACGCAGGCAAAGCGCTCACCCCAGGCGGCCGTTCCCAGGACGGTGGCGCGATCGCGCGGGCGAACCGCGAACGAGTGCACGAAGTAGAACGGCGTCTCGCTCGCCAGCCCATCGGTGAGCTCCGAGGGGCGCTCCCAGCGCACCGGCTCCCAGCCGATGTGGGGCAGCTTCAGGCCCGGGGCCTCGACTTCCGTCACCTCGCCCGCCAACAGCCCCAGGCCCGCGGCCCCGCCCAGCTCCGCCGAGCGCTCGGACAGGAGCTGCAGGCCCAGGCAGATGCCGAGCACGGGCACGCCCGCGTCGATTCGCTCGGCCACCAGGGAGTCGAGCTCGAGCTCGCGGACGCGCCGCATCGCCGCCGGAAAGGCGCCGACGCCCGGGAGGATCACGCCGTCGGCCCTCCGCGCGGTCGCGGCCTCGGAGGTGACCGCGCACTCGGCGCCCACGCGCTCGAGCGCCTTCTCCACCGAGCGCAGGTTTCCCATCCCGTAGTCGAGGATCGCGATTCGCGTCATCGCCCGTGCCCGCCTGGCGACCTCACGTCAGGGTTCCCTTGGTGGACGGGACGCCCGTCTCGTCCGGGTCGATCGAGACCGCCTGGCGCAGCGCGTGGGCGAACGCCTTGAAGCAGGCCTCGATCATGTGGTGGGCGTTGGTCCCGTACCGGGTACCGACGTGGAGGGTGAGCTTGGCGTTGGTGGCGAGTGCTCGGAAGAACTCCTCTGTCAGCTCGGCGTCGAACCCGGCGATCGAGACCGGGGGCAGGTCGGCCTCGAACAGGCACAGGGGCCGGCCCGAGATGTCGATCGCGCACATCCCGAGGGCCTCGTCCATGGGGACGGCCATGTACCCGTAGCGACGGATCCCAGCGCGGTCGCCGAGCGCCCGGTCGAGCGCCTGCCCCAGCGCGATGCCGACGTCCTCCACCGTGTGGTGCGCGCCAGTCTCCAGGTCCCCCCTCGCGTTCACGCGAAGGCCCAATCGGCCGTGGCGGCCGACCAGGTCGAGCATGTGATCCAGGAAGCCGACGCCCGTCGAGGCCGACACCTTTCCCCCGTCGAGATCGACCGCGACGGTCACGTCCGTCTCGCTCGTGGTGCGCGAAATTTCAACTTCTCGGCTCATCCGGCTACGAAAACCTCCTGCAAACCGACATCTTCGCGGATCAATCCCCGGCCCGGGACGCGGCCGACTCTCCGTGCACGGGAAGGCCCTCCGCACGGGCGATGGCGCCGACGTGCGGGGCAAGGGCTCGAGCGGCGGCGGCAGGCAGGCTGACGATGGACGTCCGCCGCCTGAACGTCCCCGGGCCCAGCGGCCCTCCGAAGCGCGCCGCGCCGCCCGTCGGTAGCACGTGGTTCGACCCGGCGGCGTAGTCGCCGAACGCCGTCGCCCCGCCCGGGCCGACGAACACGCAGCCCGCGATGCGTCCTCGTGCCGCGATCTCGTCGGCGCCCTCGAAGGCGAGCTCCAGGTGCTCGGGCGCCACGGCGTCGGCCAGCGTCAACGCGGCCTCGATCCCGCGCGTGGCGACCAGGGCCACCGGCGCGTCGGCGACGGTCGGCCGCTCGCGGGCGAGCTCGGCGACGAGCTCCTCCACCCGGTCCAGGAGAGCCACGTCCGGCGACGCCACGATCAAGGGGCTGTCGTCCCCGTGCTCGGCCTGCGCGCAGAGGTCGAGGGCGACCCAAACGGGGTCTGCGCCGCCGTCGGCGACCACCATCAGCTCGGTTGGCCCCGCGACCCCGTCGATTCCCACCTCGCCCCAGAGCTGGCGCTTGGCCTCGGTGACGTAGCGGCCCCCCGGCCCGGCGATCAGGTCCACGGCCTCGACGCTCTCGGTGCCGAAGGCGAGCGCGGCGATCGCCTGCGCCCCACCGACGGCGTAGACCTCGTCCACGTCGGCGATCGCGCACGCGGCCAGGACCGCCGCCCCGGGTCGCCCGCCGGCGCCAGGAGGGCTCGCCACGCACACTCGCGCCACCCCGGCCACCCGGGCCGGGACGCAGCACATCAGGACGCTGGACGGGTACGCCGCCCGGCCGCCGGGCGCGTACACGCCCGCGGCTCCCACCGGCTCTTCGCGGACCTCGACCCGGTGGCCCTCCGGAAGCGTCGCGATGGCGGGGTGTGCGCGCGCGTCGAGCTCGGCGCGCGCCACCGCTTCGATGTTTCTCCCGGCCGCCCGCAGCGCCTCGCGCACTTCGGGCTCGAGCAGGCCGGGCGCCGCCGCCACCGCCTCGGGGTCCACCCGAAACGCGCCAGGCGCCTCCCCGATCGCTTCCCCCACGGCGCGCAGGGCGGCGTCGCCCTCGCCGCGGACGCGCTCGACGATCCGGGCAACCTCCTCGCTGACCTCCGCCGGCGACGGCGCCATGGCTCGCAGCCGGTGCGCGAGCCCCCGGGGATCGACCCCGTCCCACCCAGCACGCTCGATCCTCACGAGGCGATGGCCTCCCGCATCCGTCGCGCGAGGGCGTCCACCTCGGCGGCTCGCAGCTTGTGCGTCACCCGGTTGGCGACCAAGCGGGCGGTACACCGCGCGATCTCCTCGCGGACTTCGAGCTGGTTCTCGGCCAGGGTCCTGCCGGTGTCCACGAGGTCCACGATGCCGTCCGCGAGGCCGACCAGCGGCGCGAGCTCGACCGACCCCTTGACCTCGATCACCTCCGCGTGACGTCCCGTGTCCTGGAAATAGCGCTCCGCGGTGCGCGGGTACTTGGTGGCGATGCGCATACCTCCAAGCCGCCGCTCGGCCTCGCCGGCATCGCCGCCGTCCCGGCGGCCGGCGAGCACCATCCGGCAGGCGCCGTAACGCAGGTCGAGCAACTCGTACACGGCGCGGTCGCGCTGCTCGAGGAGGACGTCCTTGCCGGTGATCCCCAGATCGGCAGCGCCCGCTTCCACGTAGGTGGGGACGTCTGAGGGCCGCATCGTCACCAGCACGAGGCCGTCCGTGACGAAGACCAGCGAGCGCGAGTCCGAGCGCAGCTCCCGTGTGGGAGTCCCGATCCGCTCGAGCAGGTCCAGCGTTCCGTCGAACAGCGCCCCCCGGGGCACGGCCAGCTTCAACGGCCCCCCGGTGCGCGGCCTCGTCGCCTCCGGCGCGGCCCGGGTCACGATGCCTCTCGGCGCACCAGCCGCTGCTCCTCCGCCTGGGCGATGTGCATGCGCTCCAGGTAGAGGGCGAACCCCGCCGCGGGCAGCCCCCGCCCGAAGCGCCCCATGAGCCCGTCGTAGCGCCCGCCGCCCCCGAGCACGTGGCCGAGGGCGGGGTCGTAGACCTCGAGGATCGCGCCGGTGTAATAACCGAGGTCGCGGAGCAGCCCGAGGTCCAGGCTCACCCGGTCGGCGACCCCTCGGACCGCCAGCGCGTCGTAGGTCGAGGCGAGCCGCTGGGTGGCGCGCGCGACGGCCCGGCCGCCCAGCTCGCGGGCTTCCTCCAGCACCTCGGGGCCCCCTCGCAGGTTCGGGAGGCGCAGGAGCGTCTGGCGGGCGCCGGCGTCGATCTCGAGCCCATCCACCTCCCCCTCCAAGCCCACTAGATCGTGGGTGGCGAGGAGCTCGAGGATCGCGTCGCGGCGATCTCCGCTGACGCCCACCTCGTCCAGGAGCTGGCGATAGAGGTCGGCGTCGCCGAGCCCGATCACCGCCCTGGGCAGGTCCGCCGCGTCCAGCGCCGCGCTCAGCACCTCCACCACCTCCGCGGTCCCCTCCGGGGCGTCGGCACCGATCAGCTCCACACCGGCTTGCGTGAACTCCCGCATCTGCCCCCGCTGCGGGCGGACCGCCCGGTAGGCGTTGCCGATGTAGCAGAGCCGGAATGGCGGCTCCGCGCCGGCGAAACGAGTGGCGACGAGCCGGGCGATCGGGATCGTCATGTCGCTTCGCATCGCCAGCAGCTCGCCGCCCTCGTCGAAGAAGCGGTAGGCCGCCGGGGCGCCCCGGTCGTCGCCCCGCGCAAGCACCTCGTGGTACTCGATCGTGGGGGTCGCGACCTCCCCGTAGCCGAATCGCTCGAAGGTCTGAGCCAGCGCCGCCTCCAAGCGCCGCAGCTCCCGCATCTCCTCGGGAAGGATGTCCCGGGTTCCTGGGGGGATCCGATGGGTCATGGGGTGAAGAGCGTAGGGGCTAGCGACGAAGTCGCGGTAACGGCGAGTTGCCCGGGTCGAGGCGATTTGCGTCGCAAGCCGGCGGCCCCGGAGGCGAACCCGAGGAGCCGACGGACGATTCGAAACCTACGTGAGCGAGAGGATCGGGCGAGGCGGCCGAGATGCGACGGTTTGCAGCGGCCCCTAAGCGGGGACGGGTTGTGTGCTGACGCGCTCGATCCTGGCTCCGAGGTCCCTAAGCCGCAGGTCAATGCGCTCGTAGCCGCGATCGATCTGGGTGACGTTGCCGATCTCGGACGTCCCCTCGGCTGACAGCGCTGCGATGAGCATCGCCATGCCGGCACGGATGTCCGGGCTGTCGACGCGCTCACCGTGAAGACGGCTCGGACCGTAGACGATCGCCCGGTGGGGATCGCACAACGTGATCCGAGCGCCCATCGCGACCAGCTTGTCCACGAAGAACAAGCGGTTCTCGAACATCTTCTCGAAGATCAGGATCTCGCCGTCCGCCTGCGTGGCCAGGGCGAGCGCGATCGAGGTCAGGTCAGCCGGGAAGGCGGGCCAGGGGCCGTCCTCGATCTTCGGGGTGGCCTCGCCGAGGTCCGACCTGATCTTCAGCACCTGCTCCGGAGGGACGAGGACGTCGTTTCCCTCGACCATCGACTGCAGCCCGAGGCGCCGGAACTGTCGCCTGATCATCACGAGGTCCTCGGGCTCGGCATCGCGAACGCGGAGCTCGCCCTTGGTCGCCGCGGCCAGGGCCATGAAACTCGCCACCTCGATGTGGTCGGGACAGATGCGGTGCTCCGCCCCGCCAAGCTTGTCCCGGCCGTGGACGGTGACGACGTTGGAGCCGATGCCGTCGATCCGGGCGCCCATCTTCACCAGCAGCCGGGCGAGGTCCTGCACGTGCGGCTCGCAGGCGGCGTTGGCGATCGTGGTGGGCCCCTCGGTGAGGGCCGCCGCCATCAGCGCGTTCTCGGTCGCCATCACGGACGGCTCGTCCATGAAGATGCGGCACGGCTTCAAGGCACCGTCGCCCGCGAGGACCTCGATCCAGCGCTCGCCCTCGACCCGGGCGCCCATGTCCCTGAAGGCGTCGAGGTGCGGGTCGAGGCGCCGCCGCCCGATGAAGTCGCCGCCGGGCGGTGGCATCCGCGCCTGGCCGAAGCGCGCCAGGAGCGGCCCCGCGAGCAGAAAGGAGGCGCGGATTCGCGCCGCGAGCTCCTCGTCCACCTCGGTGTCCGTGACCGCGTCGGCCTGGAGGCGGATCTCGTTCTCGCCGCTCCAGTGGACCTTCACCCCCAGCCGCTCCAGCAGCGCGATCTGCGCCTCGGTGTCGCGGATCCGCGGGACGTTGGAGAGCACCAGCTCCTCGTCGGTCAGCAGGCAGGCGGCGAGCTCCGGCAGCGCGGCGTTCTTGTTTCCGGCCGGCACGATCTCCCCCGAGAGGGGTGTGCCGCCGTGGATCACGAGCTTGTCCATCGGCGGGAGCTAGGGTAACAACGGGGTTGTGAGCGCGAGGCTCTACAAAGGAGGCTGATTGCGGGCCGAGCGCGAACTTCAGTCGTATGCCTGATCCGACGCGCGAGGACGCCTGGAGCCTGGTCTGCGAGTGGATCTCATCCGACTCGCTGCGAAAGCACGTGCTGGGCGTGGAGGCCGCGATGCGCGCCTACGCCCGCAAGGACGGCGAGGACGAGGAGCTCTGGGCCATCACGGGCCTCGTGCACGACCTCGACTACGAGCGGCACCCCGACCTCGAGACCGGCCATCCCCGGTACGCGCTGAGGGAGCTCGAGGCGCGCGGCTACCCCTCCGAGGTGATCGAGGCCGTCGCGGGGCACGCCGAGTTCCTGGGGGTCCCACGAACGACCCCGATGGCGAAGACCCTGTTCGCGGTGGACGAGCTGTCGGGGTTCATCGCCGCCTGCGCGCTCGTGCGGCCCGACGGGATCGTCGGGATGGCGCCGAAGTCCGTGCGCAAGAAGCTGAAGCAGCCCTCCTTCGCGGCCGGCGTCGATCGAGACCAGGTTCGCCGCGGAGCCGAGGAGCTTGGGGTCGAGTTCGACGGGCACGTCGCGTTCGTGATCGAGGCGATGGCAGAGCACGCCGACGAGCTCGGCCTGGGCCCCCGCCCGCAAGCGGCCGCTTGACCCGCCCTCCGGGCGGGGCTACTGCCAGCGGCCTCCCGCCTTGGCCCACTCTTGGAGGTGGTCAACGGAGCAGAACCCGTCGGGTACGCGGTGCTCGCCGCGGTGGCGGACGAGCAGCAGGTGAACCTCGCCGAGTGCCGCGCCGCAGTGCGAGCAGCTCATCCGCTCCTCCCCCACTCCGCTGGGCTCGGCGACCCCGCCGGGCTCCCAGTGGGCCCCGTGGATCGCCCAGGGGACCACGTGCTCGAGCCGGCAGAAGGCCGCGCGGCGCTCGCCCGCGGGCTCGAACAGGCGAAACCCGTCGTCGTGGGGGACTTGCGCCCCGCACCAGCTACAGATCTCGGCGGCCTGGCGGCCCCCGGACGTCGGCTCCACGGCGCCGCCGAGGATAGCCCGGCGGACCGGCTGGCAGGGACTCGCGGCCCGGCTTCCCAATGCATACGATCCCGCAGGGAGATGGAGGCTGAATCCCTCACCCTCGGCGCGGAGGAGAGCGCCTGGCAGCGGCTGAAGGACGCGGCCAACCGGCGGCCGGCCATGACCGCCCTGGCGGTAATCGGGCTGATCGTCTTGGCGCTGATCGCCAGCAAGGGGCTCCACGACGTGGCCCAGCGGGGGCTCAACGGGCTCTCGAGCGGCTCCATCTACGCGCTGGGCGCCGTCGGCCTCACGCTGGTCTACGGGATCCTCAAGCTGGTCAACTTCGCCCACGGCGACTTCCTCACCTTCGGCGCCTATATGGCCTACCTCGTGAACGTCACCTGGGGCCTGCCGCTGGTGGTCGCGATCTTCTACGCGATGGCGACCACGGCCGTCCTCGGGATCTTCCTCGAGAAGGTGATGTGGGGGCCGATGCGCGCCCGGGGCGCGGGGATGTTGCAGCTCCTGCTGATGTCCATCGGCCTCGCGCTCGTGATCCGCTACGTGATCCAGTTCATCTGGAGCACCGAGCTGCGGCAGCTCGAGGTCAACCTCACCGACACGGTGCAGTTCCTGGGGCTGACCATCGGCCGCACCAACCTGATCGTGATCGTGATCGGCTTCGCGGTCTTGCTGGGCACCGGCCTGATGCTGCGCTACACGCTGCTCGGCAAGCGGATGCGAGCCCTCTCCGACAATCTGGACCTGGCCGAGACCTCCGGCATCGACACGTCGCGGGTGATCCTGTGGACCTGGGTGTTCGCGGCGGGGTTCGCGGGCCTCGCCGGCGTGCTCGCCGGCGCCATCACCCAGCTTCAGCCCGAGCTCGGGTTCGAGCTGCTGCTGCCGATCTTCGCGGCCGTGGTCATGGGCGGGATCGGGAACGCCTACGGGGCCCTTGCCGCCGGCCTGCTCCTCGGGCTGGTGATCGAGTGGTCGACCTTGTTCATCGACGCTCGCTGGAAGACCGCGATCGGCTTCCTGGTCTTGATCTTGGTCCTGATGATCCGCCCGCAGGGCATCTTCGGCCGCGCGAGGGCGATCTAGATGCTCGCATCGCTCGCATCGCCTCCGCTCGCCGTCACCCTCCAGTCGTTCACCGACATCGACTTCTGGACCAGCGTCGGGATCCTCGCCGGCACCTACACGATCTTCGCTCTCGGCCTGCAGCTCAACGTCGGCTTCACGGGGATCTTCAACTTCGGCCAGGCCGCGTTCATGGCCGTCGGCGCCTACTCGATGGCCATCCTGACCACCGAGACCGAGATCTCGTTCTGGCTGTCGCTGCCGATCGCGGTCCTGATCGCGATCGCCTTCGCACTACTGGTCGGGCTGCCGTCGCTGCGCCTTCGCACCGACTACTTCGCGATCGCGACCATCGCCGCCGCGGAGGCGATCCGATTGTTCGCCCTGAACGCCCGTGACCTGACCGGAGGTGCGCAGGGCACGTTCGGGTTCAGCGACAGCTGGGATTCCGTCTCGGACACGATCCAGGGCTGGTTCGTGGACCTGGGATGGACCGACGTCCCGAGGTTGTTCCCTCTGTTCCTGGTTGTCTGGGTGGTGGCGATCGCGTCGACGTACGCGCTCAGTCACGTTCAGGGAACTCCCTGGGGCCGGGTGCTGCGCGCCATCCGCGAGGACGAGGACGCGGCGCGAGCCCTGGGAAAGAACGCCTTCTCCTACAAGCTCCAGTCCCTCGCCATCTCCGCCACCCTGGGCGCGATCACCGGGTTCTTCGTCGCCCTCAACCTCAAGTTCGTGGTCCCGGACGAGTTCCTGCCGATCGTCACCTTCAACGGGTACGCCGTCCTGATCCTGGGTGGGCTGGCCAGCTACTGGGGGGTCGCGGTTGGCTCCGTGATCCTGTGGACCGTGCTCGAAGCGCTCTTGTTCATAGAGCTGCCCCTGTCGGAGAGCCGGATCACCGCGCTTCGCTTCATCATCGTCGGCCTGGTGCTGATCGGGCTGATGGCCTTCCGGCCCCAGGGGATGTTCGGAAAGCGCGAGGAGATGGTCCTCGGTGACTGAGACGCCGGGCGCGGTGGCGCCGGCCGCCTCGGCGTCCAGGGGAACGATCTTCGAAGCCGAGCGCGTGGTCAAGCGCTTCGGTGGGATCCGGGCTGTCAACGGCGCCACGCTCGCCGTTCGCGACGGATCGATCACGGCGCTGATCGGGCCCAACGGCGCGGGCAAGACGACCTTCTTCAACTTGATCACGGGCTTCTACCGTCCGGATGGCGGATCGGCGTCCTTCGGCGGTCGCGAGATCCTCGGTCGCGCTCCCTACGCGATCGCCCGGCTGGGAATGGTCCGCACGTTTCAGATCACGAAGGCCCTGGCGCGCATGCCGGTGATCGACAACATGATGCTTGGCGCCTCCGACCAGCCGGGCGAGCGCCTGCTGAACGCGGTCTTTCGGCCCGGCGCCACACGCAGGCGGGAGGAGGAGGTCCGCGAGCAGGCGATGGAGCTGCTCGAGATCTTCGATCTGGCGCGGCTCGCCGATCACTACGCGGGCACCCTGTCAGGCGGGCAGCGCAAGCTGCTCGAGCTCGCTCGGGCGCTCATGGCCCGGCCGCGCTTCCTGCTCCTCGACGAGCCGATGGCGGGCATCAATCCCACCCTGGGACGACGCCTGCTGGACCACATCCAGCGCCTCCGCGCGGAGCAGGAGGTCACCTTCCTGTTCATCGAGCACGACATGGACGTGGTGATGAGCCATGCCGACCGCGTGATCGTGATGGCCGAGGGCCGCGTGATCGCCGAGGGCGAGCCGGACGAGGTCCGCGGTGACCAGGCGGTGATCGACGCCTATCTGGGCTCGGGCCCTCCCTCCGACGGCGGGGAGGAGCGATGAGCGCCAACGGCGCGGTCCTGCGGACGGAGGACCTGGTCGCGGGATACGTGCCCGAGGTGGACATCCTGAACGGGGTCTCGATCCGAGTCGAGCAGGGAGAGATCGTCACCGTGATCGGCCCGAACGGAGCGGGCAAGTCGACGCTGGTGAAGACCATCTTCGGTTTGCTCTCTCCGCGGGGAGGCCGGGTGCTGTTCAGGGCCCGCGACATCGGCGGGCACAAGCCCCACGCGATCACTCGCCTGGGGCTCAGCTACGTGCCGCAGCTCGACAACGTCTTCCCCAGCCTCACCGTGACCGAGAACCTCGAGATGGGCTCGCTCGATTCGTCGCGGACGAACGAGCAGGTGGATCGCATGTGCGAGCTCTTCCCACGGCTGGGGGAGCGGCGCTCGCAGGCTGCCGGGACGATGAGCGGCGGGGAGCGTCAGATGCTCGCCATGGCCCGGGCCCTGATGCCCGACCCCGAGGTGCTGTTGCTGGACGAGCCCTCCGCCGGCCTGGCACCGGCGTTCGTGGAGGCGATCTTCGAGAAGGTCGCCGACATCAACCGCGCGGGCGTGACCCTGGTGATGGTGGAGCAGAACGCGCATCGGGCCCTGGCCATGTCGGACCGGGGCTACGTGCTCGACCTGGGGCAGGACCGGTTCGAGGGGCCGGGGAAGGAGCTTCTGGACGACCCGAAGGTCGCCGAGCTCTACCTCGGCGGCACCGCCCGCATGGCGGAGGCCTCCCGGCGACGAGAAGCGACCGGGG
>JBIOZP010000051.1:0-15529 GCA_044871225.1 Solirubrobacterales bacterium | reverse complement strand
GGATCAGGTCATACACTGAAACCGAGATGGCGAGTTCCGGGATCGTCGAGATCCAGATGCCCCAGATGGGGGAGTCGGTGACCGAGGGCACCGTCCTCGAATGGCACAAGCACGAGGGGGAGTTCGTCGAGGAGGGAGAGACGGTGGTCGAGGTCTCGACCGACAAGGTCGACGCCGAGGTGCCCGCGCCGGTCAGCGGCACGATCACCCGGATCCTGAAGGGGGAGGACGAGACGATCGAGGTCGGGGGCGCCCTGGCGGAGCTCGACCCCAGCGCCGAGCCCTCCGGGAACGGGGCCGCGGCGCAGCCCGCCGGCGGACGGGGTGAGATCGGGCCCGGGTTGAGCGTGGAGGCCAGCGGCGAGGGAGACGCCGACCTGGGAGAGGGCCCCGGCGCCGAGGAGGCCACCGGGCAGCCGGGCCCGGAGGAGGCCCGAGCCCGCGCCACCCAAGTCGAGGCCGAGGCGCCGGGGAAGACGGTCGAGATCCGGATGCCGGAGATGGGCGAATCGGTGACCGAGGGCACGATCCTGGAATGGCACAAGGGCGAGGGCGATGCCGTGGCCGAGGGGGAGACGGTGGTCGAGGTCTCGACCGACAAGGTCGACGCCGAGGTGCCGGCCCCGGCCAGCGGCACGATCACGACGATCCGTGCCCAGGCCGACGAGACCGTCCGGGTCGGCCAGGTCCTGGCCGAGCTGAGCCCCGCTGCTGCGCCAGCCGGCTCGCCCGCGCCAGCGGACGGCAGTCGCGAGGAGGCGCGGGCTCCAAGCGCCGGGACGGAGATCGAGCGGCGAGACGGGGACGGCGACAGGAGGGCCTCGCCAGTGGCGCGGCGGATCGCGGCCGCCGGGGGCATCGACCTGAGCTCGGTGCGGGGCTCGGGGCCCGGGGGGAAGGTGACCAAGAGCGACGTGCTCCAGGCGGTCGACGGAAAGGGCGCCGTGGGGGCACCGGCCGCGGCTGCGGGCGACACGAAGCCACTCCGCGGCCCCGCCGCGATGCTGGCGCAGGCCATGAACGAGAGCCGCTCCGTCCCGACGGCGACCTCGTTCCGGACGCTGGCGGTGGACGTCCTGGACGCTCAGCGGAAGGCCCTGAACGGCGTGCTCAAGGACCGCGGCACGAAGCTGTCCTTCACCCACCTGATCGCGTGGGCGATCGTGGTCGCGGCGCAGGAATGGCGGGTGATGGCCCGCGTCTACGCGGAACAGGACGGCAAGCCCCAGGTGATCGAGCCCGGGGCGGTCAACCTCGGGTTGGCGGTCGACGTGGAGCGCAGGGGATCGCGGAGCCTCCTCGTCCCGTGCATCAAGCGCGCGGACCAGCTCGACTTCGCCGCCTTTCACGGCTACTACGAGGAGTTGATCACCAAGACGCGCGAGAACCAGCTCAGCGCGGACGACTTCACGGACACCAACATCACGCTCACCAACCCCGGGGGGCTGGGGACGGTGGCGTCGGTGCCGCGCCTGCTGACGGGCCAGGGCACGATCGTGGCGACCGGGTCGATCGCCTATCCCGCCGAGTGGGCTCACGCCCCGGCCGAGAAGATCAAGGCGCTGGGGGTGTCGAAGGTGATGACGATGACGTCGACCTACGACCATCGGGTGATCCAGGGAGCCGAGTCGGGGTCGTTTCTGCGACGCGTCGACCAGCTCCTGCAGGGCGAGGACGGCTTCTACGGGTCCGTGGCGGAGGCGCTGCAGATCGACCCCTCCGTGACGGCCAACGCCTACCCAGCCTCGGCCTCCGCCCCCCCGCTCCCGGCCGCCGGAGGGCCGGCGGCCGCCGTCGCGCCCCCCGACACCGAGCTGCTGCAGGCGGTCCAGGCGGCGACCTCGCTGCTCAAGGCGTACCGGACACATGGTCACCTGGCGGCGCGCCTCGACCCGCTCGGCAAGGAGCCCAAGGGCGACCCGGCGCTCGAGCCCGAAAACCTGAACCTCACCCCGGACCTGATGGCCAAGATCCCCGCCTCGATCCTGCGGATTGGGGTCGAGGGAGAGACGCTCTTGGAGGTGCTCCCCCGGATGCGCGAGGCGTATTGCGGGACGATCGCCTACCAGATCGAGCACCTCTCCTCGCACCAGCAGCGGATGTGGCTGCGGGAGATGATCGAGACCGGCGCCCACCGCCGACCCCTGACCGCGGACGAGAAGCGCGCGCTGCTCTCGCGGCTGACTCAGGTGTTCCAGTTCGAGCGCTTCCTGCAGCGGGCCTATCTGGGCCAGAAGCTCTTCTCGATCGAGGGCCTCGACGCGGTAGTGCCGATGATCGACGAGGTGGCGTCGCTCGGACAGGGCTCCGGCGCCGAGGAGGTCGTGATCGGGATGGCCCATCGGGGACGCCTGAGCGTGCTCGCCCACAACCTGGGACGTTCGGTCGAATCGATCCTGGCCGAGTTCGAGGGCGCCAAGGCGCTGGAGCAGGTGAAGGCGATCGCGGCGATTCCGCACGCCGGGACGGGCGACGTCAAGTACCACCACGGCGCTGAGGGACTGTTCACGATCCCCGGCGGGGAGCAGGTGAACATGCGCCTGTACCCGAACCCCAGCCACCTCGAGTTCGTGGACCCGGTGGTGACGGGAGCCGCGCGCTTCGCGCAGACGTCCCACGCGGGACCCCGGCTCGATCACAACCCAGCCCTCGCGGTTCCCCTCCTGCTGCATGGAGACGCCGCGTTCTCTGGCCAGGGGATCGTGGCCGAGACCCTCAACCTGCAGGCGCTCGCCGGCTACTCGACCGGCGGCACGGTGCACATCATCACCGACAACCAGGTGGGGTTCACCACCGACCCGGAAGACGAGCGCTCGACTCCCTATGCCAGCGACCTGGCCAAGGGATTCAACGTGCCGATCATCCACGTCAACGCCGACGACGTCGAGGCGTGCGTGGCGGCGGTCCGTCTGGCGATGGCCTATCGCGAGCGGTGGGGGCGCGACGTGGTCATCGACTTGATCGGGTACCGCCGGTACGGACACAACGAGACCGACGAGCCCGCCTACACGCAGCCGACCATGTCCGCCCGGATCAAGGCACACGCGCCGGTTTCCGAGATCTACGCGGAGCGGCTCGAGAAGGAGGGGATCGTCACCCGAGAGGAGGTGGAGGCCGAGGCGGAGCGACGGCTAGACCAGCTCCAGGAGACCTTGAAGGGATTGAGGCGCAAGATGGAGTCGGGCGAGTACGAGGACCCGACCTCGACCCAGACGGGAACCAGCGAGCTCGATCGCACGAAGAGCCCGGAGGTCGAGACCGCGGTCTCCGGGGAGCGCCTGCGCTCGCTGAACGAGGAGCTGCTGAAGGTCCCCGAGAGCTTCACGATGCACCGAAAGCTCCGCAAGCCGCTGATGCGGCGCATCGAGGCCCTCGAGGAGGGGCCGATCGAGTGGGGCCACGCGGAAGCGCTCGCGTTCGCCTCACTCCTGACCGAGGGCACCCACATCCGGCTCACCGGCCAGGACACGGTTCGGGGCACCTTCTCCCACCGCCACCTGGCGCTCTACGACGAGAAGACCGCCCTCAAGTACGTACCGATCGAGCATCTTCCGGGCGCGCTGGCGCCGTTCGAGCTGTACAACAGCCCGCTGTCGGAGAACGGATGCCTCGGGTTCGAGTACGGGTACTCGGCTGCGTCGCCCTCGAGCCTGGTCCTGTGGGAGGCGCAGTTCGGGGACTTCGGCAACGCCGCGCAGGTGATCATCGACTGCTTCATCGCCTCCGGCGAGGCCAAGTGGGGGCAGACGACGCGCCTGACGCTGCTGCTGCCGCATGGCTACGAGGGGTCGGGGCCAGAGCACTCGAGCGCGCGAATCGAGCGGTTCATCGCCCTGGCTGCGGAGGGGAACATGCGGCTCGCGAACCCGACGACCGCCGCCCAGTACTTCCACCTGCTGCGCCGCCAGGCGCGGATCAGAAAGCCCCGTCCGCTGGTGGTGTTCACGCCCAAGGGGCTCCTGCGCCATCCCGACGCCGGCTCGCGGCTGGCCGACCTGACCTCGGGGACCTTTCAGTTCGTGCTCGACGACCCCCGCGCGCAGGACCGAAAGGAGCAGGTCGAGCGGCTGCTCCTTTGCAGCGGGAAGATCTACTACGACCTGGACGGCCACGAGCGGCGCGCCGACGCCACCTCGGTGGCGATCGCCCGCGTGGAGCTCCTGTATCCGTTCGCCAAGGACCAGATCCGGGAGTTGATCGCCAGCTACCCCAACCTCCGGGAGATCGGCTGGGTCCAGGAGGAGCCGCAGAACATGGGCGCCTGGAAGGTGATGACGCAGCGGATGCCGGAGCTCTTGCCCGAGGGAGTGGAGCTCGGCTACGTCGGCAGGCCGCAGCGCGCCAGCCCCAGCGAGGGATATCCCGCGGCCCACCGTTCCGAGCAGGAGCGGATCGTGCTCACCGCGCTGACGTAGGACGGCGGAGGCGGGAAGCCCCGAAGCCAATGAGGTTGAGGGTCCTGCGTGCCCAAAACGTCATATGCATCGCGACGAGGGGGAGCTCGTGCGCCACGTGACACTTCCGTCACCTCGCCTATGACCTTGGACGTCCCAGGGACGTCGAAAGTCATAACCGTCTGAGACGGATCGAAATTGAGGCGAGGCCGCGGGGCCCGCTCCTCCTCTACCCAGCCTCAGAGCGCTCGGGGCGCATCGGGGCCGGGCCGTCGGGCTCCCGGCGACGCTCGATCACCTCGATCGCGATCACGCTGCCGAGCGGGCCGACCGGGGTCAGGGTGGCGGCGAGGAGTGTGTAGGGGGCCTCGTGGCGCAGGATGGCAACCCAGATCACGAGGCAGAGCAGGATGTAGCCGATCCCGTGCGAGAGGCCGAAGATGAAAGTCTCGGTGTCCGCGCCGGGCAGCAGCCAGAAGAAGACCAGCACCGCGAAGATCGCGAGCTCCACCCAGCTCAGGCGCTTGACCCACGGCCACATCGGGCCGGGGGCGGCGCGTCGGAGCGGCGCCGAATCGGGGCGCCCGGCGATCGCCTGATCAGCCCGGGTCGAGCTCACCTGGCGAGACTAGCGGTGGCCCGGTGGCCACCCGACCCGCTGGACTGCGAGAAGCCCTCACCCGGTCACGGCGTGGCGGGGCGGGGCTGTGGGAGGCAGGGGGTCCACACAGCCCGCGCCCACGCCTGCGCGTCGGTAGCCAGGGAGGGATGCCGACGCGATCGCCCCCGGAGGCGGGACTGGCCGGGGACGAGCTCACAAGTCCCAATCGTGGGGTCAGCGCGCATTGTGATGCATACGAGGACGGAAAGTCAATAGAAACATTGCGGATGAGCAGGCATCCTGCGGGAAAAATGCGCGCCTCATGATCGCCGAGGCGGGCCCTGCAAGTCAGCGCAGGTCCCGCAGGACGCGGTGCAGGATGCCGCCGTGGCGGTAGTAACCGACCTCGTTCGGGGTGTCGATCCGCACCCGGGCCTCGAATTCGACCGGGTCGGCGTCCTCCCGTGCGGCCTTGACTCGCACTCTTCGCGCCTCGGCCTTGTCGGCCGACAGCGCCTCCTCGAGGCCCTCGACGTCGATCAGCTCCTCGCCGGTCAGGCCCAGCGACTCGACCCCTTCACCGTCCGGGAACTGCAGCGGCACGACCCCCATCCCGATCAGGTTCGACCTGTGGATGCGCTCGTAGCTCTCGGCGATCACGGCCCGGACGCCGAGCAGGGCCGTGCCCTTGGCCGCCCAGTCCCGCGAGGAGCCGGATCCGTACTCCTTTCCGGCCAGGACCACCAGCGCCACGCCTTCGTCCGCGTAGCTCATCGCGGCCTCGTAGATCGTCGTCTCCTCCCCGTCCGGGAAGTGCCGAGTGAAGCCACCCTCCCGGTCTACGAGCCGGTTGCGCAGGCGAACGTTCGCGAAGGTCCCCCGAATCATCACCTCGTGGTTCCCGCGGCGCGATCCGTAGGAGTTGAAGTCGCGAACCGCGACCCCGTGGTCCACAAGCCACCGGCCCGCCGGACTATCCCTCTTGATGGCCCCCGCGGGCGAGATGTGGTCGGTCGTCACGCTGTCCCCGAGCACCGCCAGCACCCTGGTGCCGGCGATCGGCTGGGGCGCGCGCGGCTCGGCGGCCATGCCCTCGAAGTACGGCGGCTTGCGGACATAGGTCGAGTCCGTCCACTCGTAGCGATCCCCGGCCGGAACGTCGAGCGACCTCCAGCGCTCGTCGCCCCTGAAGACGTCCGCATAGTTGTCCCTGAACATCTCCGACCTGATCGCGGTCTCAACCGTCCGCTTGACCTCTTCGCTCGAGGGCCACAGGTCCCGCAGGTAGACCGGCTCGCCGCCGGTGCCCTCGCCGATTGGGTCCTCCAGGATGTCGAAGTCCATGCGCCCGGCCAGGGCGTAGGCGACGCACAGCGGCGGTGAGGCGAGGTAGTTCGCCTTCACGTCGGGGTTGATGCGGGCCTCGAAGTTGCGGTTGCCGGAGAGGACGGCGCAGACGACAAGGTCGTTCTCCTCCACCGCGGTCGAGATCTCGGGCGGCAGCGGCCCCGAATTGCCGATGCAGGTCGTGCATCCGTACCCGACCAGGTTGAACTTCAACTTGTCGAGGTACTCGGTCAGCCCTGCCCGCTCGAGGTAGTCGGTGACCACCGTCGAGCCGGGCGCCAGCGACGTCTTCACCCAGGGCTTCACGTCAAGGCCCCGCTCGACCGCCTTCTTCGCCAGCAGCCCCGCGGCCACCATCACTGACGGATTGGAGGTGTTGGTGCAACTCGTGATCGCGGCGATCACGACCCTGCCGTGGTCAAGCTCGGCCTCGCTCCCATCCTCCAGCCTCACCACTACCGCGTCCGTCTGGCGCTTCTCGGTGACCGTCCCGGTGGCCGGCTGCCTGGGCTTCCCGCGCTCGTCGTCGTGGTCGTCGCCGGGGGGGTCGGAGGCGGGAAAGGATGCGGCGACCGCCCTGTCGTGGTTGTTGCCGATCCCGTCGGCGGCTTCGGGGTCGTATTCCCGAAGCGCCTCGACGAAGGAGGGCTTCGCGTCGGCCAGCGGGATTCGGTCCTGGGGGCGCTTGGGCCCCGCGATGCTCGGCCCGACGTCCGCCAGATCTAGCTCGAGCACCTCGGAGAAAGTGGGCTCCTCAGAATCCTCGGAGTGGAACATCCCCTGCTCGCGCGCGTAGGCATCGACGAGCTCGATCAGGTCCGTTGGCCTACCCGTGAACTCCAGGTAACGGAGCGTCTCGCGGTCCACGGGGAAGATCGCGCACGTAGACCCGAACTCCGGCGACATGTTGCCGATCGTCGCGCGGTCGGCCAGGCCCAGGGTGTGGAGCCCGGGCCCGAAGAACTCGACGAACTTCCCCACCACGCCGCGCTCACGAAGCATCTCGGTCACGGTCAGGACCAGGTCGGTGGCGGTGGCGCCCTCGGAGAGCTCGCCGGTCAACCGGAAGCCGAGGACCTGCGGCAAGAGCATCGAGATCGGCTGGCCCAGCATCGCCGCCTCGGCTTCGATGCCCCCCACGCCCCATCCGAGCACGCCCAGGCCATTGATCATCGTCGTGTGCGAGTCCGTTCCCACCAGCGTGTCCGGGTAGGCCGCCGGAGGGCCGTCTCGCCCGGTGGAAGCTTGCCCGCCGTCCCTCTCCTGGACGAAGACCACCTGACCCAGGTACTCGAGGTTGACCTGGTGACAGATCCCGGTCGCCGGCGGGACCACGCGGAGGTTGTCGAACGCCTGCTGGCCCCAGCGCAGGAACGCGTAGCGCTCGCCGTTTCGCTCGTAGTCGCGGTCGGCGTTGATGTCGAACGCGCGCGGGCTGCCGAACGCATCCACCTGGACCGAGTGGTCGATGATCAGGTCGACGGGCACCAGCGGGTCGATCCTGGAGGGATCGCCGCCCAGCTCCTCCTCCGCGTCGCGCATCGCCGCCAGGTCGACGAGCGCGGGCACCCCGGTGAAGTCCTGCATCAGCACCCGCGCGGGCTGGAACGGGATCTCGGCGCTCGGCTCGGCCTTGGCCTCCCAGCCGGCGATCGCCTCGACGTTGTCGCGTGTCACCGACTCGCCGTCCTCCAAGCGCAGCGCGTTCTCGAGCAGCACTTTCAGCGAGTACGGAAGGCGGGCCACGTCGTGCGAGGACTGCAGCGCGTCGAGCCGGAAGATCTCGTACTCGCGCCCGGCGACCTCGAGCGTTCCACGAGCGCCAAACGAGTCGGCGCTCACTTGGTCGTCCTCTCCGTCTCACGCCCGCCCGCCGTCGACCCTGCGGCTCGGTGCCCGGAGTCGATCTCGGTCGTCGCCCGCCTGGCGACGCCCCCGCTTTGGGCCCGCACGGCGACGGTCGGGACCGCCAGCCCCAGATGGGCGAGCGCCCGCTGCCGGATCGGGGCGACCGCCACCTCCACCGGATTGCGCTCCAGCGCCCGCACGACGGCGGACGCCACTCGCTCGGGGGTGGTCGTCCCCAGCCCTGCGGTGCTCCTGGCCCCGGACTTCGCGAACATGCCGGCGTCCCGCACGAAGCCAGGCGAAACGATGGAGACGCCGACGCCGCTCCTCGCCAGGTCCGTGCGCAAACCCAGGGCGAAGCCGCGCAGGCCGAACTTGGTCGCGTTGTAGACCGAGGATCGGGGGCTTGCCGCCTTGCCGGCGAGCGAGCAGACGAACACCATCTGCCCGTCTCCCCGGCCCGTCATCGACCCCGCGAGCGCTCCCGCGAGCACGATCGGCGCCTCGAGATTGACCCGGATCGCCCGCCTCACCTCCTCGGCCGAGAAGCCGTCGACGCTCCCCGTGCCGGGCATGCCGGCGTTCGCGACCAGGCCGTCGACCTCCCCGGCCTCGGCCGCCAGGCGCTCGGCCCCATCCTCTTCCGCGAGGTCCACGGGGACGACGCGGTGCTCGCCCGCGAGCTCGGCGGAAAGCTCCTCGAGGGCCTCGGAGCTTCGGCCGCTCAGCACCAGGGCCGTGCCGCGTTCGGCGAGGGCGCGGGCGATCGCCCTTCCAAGCCCGCCGGTGGCCCCAGTCAGCAGGACCGTCTTGCCGCCAAGCTCCACGCACCCACGCTACCAACCACAGGGCGATCAATTCGTGGGCCTCCGTTGCCCGTGAGCCGCGATAGGCTGGCGCCGGTGAAGCTGTACGTCTGCTGGGGCACGTTTCAGACGATCCGGCCGGGTGGGCATCCCTGCCACAACGCGTACGAGGCCCTGCGGATGGCCGGGCACGACCCCGAGGTGGTCAAGGTGCGCGGCCTCGGCGTGGGGCCACGGTTCCTGCACCTGATGACCGAGGGGCGCAGGGAGGTCGAGGAGCTCTCCGGCCAGCGCTCGGTTCCCGTGCTGGTGACCGACGCCGGCGAGGTGATCTCGGGCTCCCAGCGGATCGTCCAGTGGGCGGAATCGAACCCTCCACACCGCTCCTCCGGGGCGCCGGCCCCCTCCGCGGCCGGCTAGCCCGAACGCTCCTCCGGGCTCGCGCGGCCCGAGTCTCGCTCACGCACGCCCCAGGCGTCGCCGAGGCGCGACCGACGGACAAATGTTTGGAAGGTGTTTGCAGACGTCAAGCGAATCATGTAGTCTGCCGCGCCGTTAACCGGTAAAGCCGAGTTCCCGCCCGTCCATCGGGTGGGGAGCGGGGAAACCAATCATGGGGCGAACCCACCGACGGTGGGGGCGCAGGCTCCTTTAGCGCCAGCCCGACAGCTAACCCCGCAGGCCGACAAAGGAGACTGGTTCTTGCGCACCCACCTGAAGGTTCGCTACGCAAATCTGAAGCTCAGGGCCACGCTCGTCGCGGCGGTGGCGCTGGTTGCCCTTCCCGTGACCTTTGCGCAGGCAGGGGACGGGGGAACGGGCCCGTCGGGCACGCACGCGCGTCCGGGCAAGGCCCGCTTGGTACACGGCAAGGCGGTCGCCCCCTCAAACGCGCCCCGGCGTGTTGTCCGGGTGATCGCGGCCGCCAACCGGATCGCCAAGGGCAAGAGCTACTGCTACGGGGGAGGCCACGCGAGCTTCAAGTCGCGGTGCTACGACTGCTCGGGCTCGGTCAGCTATGCCCTTCACGGCGGCCGCCTGATCAGCCGACCCCTGGACTCCAGCGGGCTGATGCGCTGGGGCAACGGCAACAGGGGACGGTGGATCACGGTTTACGCGAACCCCGGCCACGCCTACATGAAGGTGGCGGGGCTGCGCTTCGACACCTCGATGACGCCGGGTGCCGGCCCCGGGTGGAGCAAGGAGATGCGCTCCAGCCGCGGGTACAGCAAGCGCCACCGCAGCCGCTTCTAGGAATCCCGCCGAGCGACGTCCGTCCCGATCGCGGTGGCGCCTCGCGGTCGCGAGCGTTCGCTTCCCATGAGGCGCGGCAATACAGGCGACGGGGGCGCCTGATATAGCTTGCCCTGGAGGCGCGGCGGTTGCCGCGTTTCGTTCCAAGTGGAGGACACCGCAGCCATCACCGTTGACGACGGGGAGCGCGAACGGCCAGCCGAGGCGTCCGGCGGACCGTCGGGCGAAGGCGCTGCGGGGGCGCCCGACGTTCGGCTTCGCGGGGTGCGGAAGGCATACGGCGACGTTGTCGCGGTGGACGGGATCGACCTGGAGATCCCGCACGGCGAGTTCTTCACCCTCCTGGGCCCATCCGGCTCCGGAAAGACGACCACGCTGCGGATGATCGCCGGGTTCGAGGAGCCCGACGCGGGCACAATCGAGCTCGGCGGACAAGACGTCGGCGACGTGCCCCCTTACGACCGCGAGGTCAACACGGTATTCCAGGACTACGCGCTGTTCCCGCACATGACCGTTGGGGAGAACGTCGAGTACGGGATGCGCGTGCGCAGGGTCGCTCGCGCCGAGCGGGCCACGCGCGCAAGTGAAGCGCTCGAGATGGTTCGTCTGGCCGGCTTCGAGTCGCGAAAGCCCAGCGAGCTGTCGGGCGGCCAGCGCCAGCGCGTGGCGCTTGCCCGGGCGATCGTCAACCGCCCACGGGTGCTGCTCCTCGACGAGCCCCTCGGAGCGCTCGACCTGAAGCTGCGCGAGCAGATGCAGGTGGAGCTGAAGGGGATCCAGGACGAGGTCGGGATCACCTTCGTCTACGTCACCCATGACCAGGACGAGGCGCTGACGATGAGCGATCGGATCGCCGTCTTCAACCAGGGGCGGGTCGAGCAGGTCGCTCCGCCGGCAGACGTTTACGAGCAGCCGGCCACCGCTTTCGTGACCGGTTTCGTCGGCGTCTCGAACGCGCTCGAGCGCGAGGGAAAGAGCTTCACGGTGAGGCCGGAGAAGGTCCGGATCCTCGATCCCGGCGAGGACGCGGCCGGTTTGCACACCGAGCGGGGCGTGATCCGCGACGTGGCCTACGCGGGCATGGTCACCCGCTACCTGGTCGAGCTGGAGGCGGGAGGAGAGCTTCAAGTCGTCCGTCAGAACCTCGAGACGTCCTCCACTGAGGCGCTCGAGCAGCGCGGTCGGCAGGTGTCGGTCGGATGGCGAGCCGAGCAGATGGTGGCCGTCCATGAACAAACACGAATGGAGGACCCCCAGTGAGAACCAGAAGAGACGGCCATCCAGCGAATGCCGCCTGGCTGATTGCCGCCGGCTTGGTCATGGCCATGGTCGGGATCGGCTGCGGCGGCGACGACAACGACGGCGGCGAGGAGGGCGCTCTCCAGAAGGTCGGCCAGACGGAGGGCCAGTTGAACCTGATCGCCTGGCCCGGCTATGTAGCCGACCCCTGGATGTCGGACTTCGAGAAGCAGACCGGGTGTCAGATCAAGCTCCGCGAGGCCGGCACGTCCGACGAGATGGTCGACCAGATGCGCACGGGTCAGTGGGATGGGGTCTCCGCGTCCGGCAACGCCTCGCTTCGCTTGGTAGCCGGAAACGACGTGGCTCCTGTGAACCTCGACCTGATCCCGAACTACGACACCATCTTCGAGGATCTCAAGGACCAGCCCTACAACACCGTGGACGGCGTCCACTACGGCGTGCCACACGCACGGGGCGCGAACGTATTGATGTGGAACACCAACACTGTGAAGCCCGCTCCGAAGTCCTGGGGCGTGATCCTGGATCCCAAGCAGGCGTCGCAGTACAAGGGCGAGATCTCGGTCTACGACGACTCGGTCTACATCGCCGACGCCGCGCTGTATCTGAAGGCGCACCAGCCGGATCTCGGAATCGACAACCCCTACGAGCTCGACGAGGACCAGTTCAACGCGGCGGTCGACTTGCTGAAGCAGCAGCAGCCGAACGTCGGCGAGTACTGGATCGACGCCGCGAAGCAGATCCAGTCGTTCGCGAACGAGGACGTCGTCGTCGGGACGACCTGGCAGTACCAGTACTTCGCACTGCGGGGCGAGGACGCGCCGGTTGCGTCGAACCCGGCGGGCCAGAACTACGTCCCCGAGGAGGGTGCCACTGGGTGGTCCGATACCTGGATGATCTCCTCCCAGGCGGAGCATCCCAACTGCATGTACAAGTGGATGGACTTCATCGCCTCTCCACTTGTGAACGCCGAGGTCTCGCAGTACTTCGGCGAGGCGCCCGCGCAGAGCAAGTCGTGTGAGACCGCGACGCTCGAGAAGGCGGCCAAGGCGATCGAGTTCCCGCCGGACCCGAAGTTCTGCGACAACTACCACGCCGCGGACCCGGGTTTCTGGGAGAACGTCTACTACTGGATCACTCCGGTGGCGGACTGCGGCGACGATCGCGGGGAGATCTGCAAGGACAACAACGACTGGGTCTCGGCTTGGACCGAGATCAAGGGGTGAGTCCCAGCTCCAGTGATCGAATCGGTCGATGGAAGCCGCTGACGCACTAGCGTCAGCGCCGAAGAGGTCGGTGGGCCGCAGGCTCGCCGACCTCTTCCATCGCCATCCCAGGCTCCGCGCGGGAGCTCTGCTGGCCGGCCCGATCGGATGGCTGGTGGTCGGGTACCTGGGCTCGCTGGCGGTCCTGCTGATCGCCTCGTTTTGGACCGTGGACGCGCTCAGCGGCGAGACGGTCCAGAACCTCTCACTCGACAACTACAACGAGCTCCTGGACCAAAGCGTGTACCGCGATGTCGCCCTGCGGACGATCGGCGTCGCGGCAGGCGCCACGGTCATCGATGCGATCCTGGCCTTTCCGATCGCCTTCTACATGGCGAAACTCGCCGGATCGAAGGCGAAGGCGGCCCTGGTGGTGGCGATCCTGATGCCGCTCTGGTCCTTCTACCTGGTCAAGGTCTACGCGTGGCAGACCATGCTGTCGGCCGGCGGGGTGCTGAACTGGGCGCTCGATCCCATCGGCCTGGAGGGCCCCGGCTTCGGCTTGACGGGGGTGTGGCTGGTCGAGAGCTATCTGTGGCTGCCGTACATGATCCTGCCGATATACGCAGGCTTGGAGCGGATCCCGAACAGCTTGCTGAGCGCCTCCGAGGACCTCGGGGCGCACCCGGTGACCACCTTTCGGCGCGTGATCGTGCCGCTCGTGCTGCCGGCCGTGGTGGCGGGCTCGATCTTCACCTTCTCCCTGACCATGGGCGACTACATCACGCCCTCGCTGGTGGGGGGCAACGTCCAGTTCATCGGCACGGTCGTGTTCGCCAACCACACCAACAACCTGCCGCTGGCCTCCGCCTTCGCGATCGTGCCCCTAGTGGTGATGGTGGTCTACCTGCTGATCGCCCGCAGGCTGGGAGCGTTCGAGCACCTGTGAGGACGTCGAGAGGGACAAGGAACCTGCTTCGGGCGGGTGTGGCGATCACCCTCACCTTCATCTACGTGCCCCTCCTCGTGATCGCGATCTACGCCTTCAACAAGGGCATCACCCTGGAGTGGCCCCCCGAGAGCCTCAGCACCAAGTGGTTCGGGGAGGCCATCGACAACCAGGGAGCTAGGGACGCCATGGTGAACTCCCTCAGGGTCGGGGCGATCGCCACCATGATCGCCCTCGTCCTCGGCACCTTCGCTTCGCTGGCCGTTGCGCGCCACCGCTTCTTCGGACGGGAAACCGTCTCGTTCCTGGTGGTGATCCCGATCGCTCTGCCGGGGATCGTCACCGGCCTGGCGCTCAGCAACACGTTCACGCAGGTGTTCGGGATCTCGCTGTCCTTGTTCACGGTGGTCGTCGCGCACGCGACCTTCTGCATCGTGGTGGTCTACAACAACGTCGTCGCGCGATTGCGCAGGATGTCCACCTCGCTCGAGGAGGCCTCGGCCGATCTCGGTGCCCACACCTGGCAGACGTTTCGCCACGTGACCCTGCCGCAGATGCGCACGGCCCTGGCCGCCGGGGCGCTGCTCGCCTTCGCCCTCTCCTTCGACGAGATCATCGTCACCAACTTCACGATCGGGGCCGGGGAACAGACGCTCCCGGTCTGGATCTTCACCCAGCTCACGAGGGGCCAGCAATTCCCGATCGTCAACGTGGTCGCGGTGGTCGTCGTCCTGCTGTCGATAGTCCCCGTGTACCTGGCGCACCGCCTGACCCGCGACGAGGAGGGACTCGCGGGGGCGCGAGGCGGCGTGGCCGCCGAGTCAGGAGCCATCCCCTAGGGCAAGCCGCTGTCAGGCGCCGGTGGTCAGATGACGGATGCGTCGAAAGGTCACCGTCGGACCACGGGACCCGTTGCGAGCAGGGTGCGATCCAGGGCAGGCAACTCGCAATCCAGAATCAGCTCCGCGGCCCGTATGGCGAGATCGCGCATGCGCTCCGGCCCGAACCCAGGGTCTCCCATGGTGACTTGCACGGCAAGCCCATCCAGGAGAGAAGCGATCATCGCCGCCGCGTCCTCGCCGTCCACCTCACCGAACTCGCCGCGATGCTGCCCCATGCGGATCACCTCGGCGATCTGGCTACGCCAGCGGTCGTCGAGCCGCTGGCGCGCCGCCGCCGTGCCGGAATCGTGTATCGCCCGCTCCCAGACCTCCATCCACAGGGCGACGTCGTACTCGGCGGCGTAAGCCTCGATCAGCAGGCGTAGACGGTCACGAGGATGGTCGAATGCCCCCAGGCGCTGGGCGACCTCGGAATAGAAGCGATCTTCGTCGGCCGTAAGGGCGTTGCTGAGGAGGTCGTCTTTTGAACCGAACCAGTAGAGCACTGCCGAGGGGCTGGTTCCGGCGCGTTCGGCAATGTCGACGATCCGCGTGGACGACAAGCCCCGCTCGGCGATCACCTCTGCCGCAGCCGCGAGTATCTGCGGCTTGCGGATGTGGTCGATGTGCGGGCGGGGGCTCATGCCTTTCTGTCTCCTTGCCGGCCCGAAAACCTGAATCGCGATTCAAGTTACACCCATCCGGTCGTCGACGGCAATGGCCGAGGGGTCCAAGCCAGAGCTCGTCCTCTGCTCCGGGCGGGACAGCACACCTCGGGAGGCGATCAGCGTGCGCACGCCGAGGCCTCGAAAAGCCCCTGCTTTTTCGTGGCCTTACCCGAGGCTGGGTGACTGCCCTAAGAGGCCTGCTTCTCGACCCGGATCTCACCCATGTCGACGCTGGCGAGCGTTCCCGGAGTGCCGCCGGGGGGATCCATATCTCGCAGAACGGCGTCCCCGGTTCGCAGGTCCTCCTCGGTCTCGA
>JBIOZP010000050.1:0-17541 GCA_044871225.1 Solirubrobacterales bacterium | reverse complement strand
CGCAGGAGGCCCCAGTTGCCGCCCAGCCCCGGCTGATCCCGGTAGAGGACCGCGACGTAGCGCGCGGCGGTGGCCTTCGGCCCGGTGAGCGTCCGTGACACCGATTTGCCCGCGGAGCCCGACGCCGTGGCGTCCACGATCACCTGGCCGTCGGTGGGCTCGTCGATGGGATTGTCCGAGACGATCACCTGGTAGCGGTCGGGGCTCCCGCACAGCCAGTCGTCTCCCGGCTGGATCCAGCTGACGGCCACCGACCCGTTGGCGTTTCGCCTGGCGACCAGGTTCCGCGGCGATCCCGGCGGCCGGCCGTCCACCCGGTAGCTCCCGGAGTTTCTCTCGTCGTGGTGGAAGGTCCACCACTCGTCGTTGGAGCCGCCGCACGCACCAACGGGGGTCTTCCACAGGAAGGACCAGCCCTCACGGGTGACGGCCGCCACGTCGAGCTTGCCGTCGCCGTCGGCATCGCCGACCGCGGGCGTCGACTCGATCCAGCCGCCGGTGAACTTCGGCCACCCCGCAGCCTCCGTCCCGGCGGGGCCGTAGGCGTGGAGCTGGTAGAGCCCGGTGCCAACCAGCGCCTGCCGCTGTGCTCCGGTCCCGGCGACACGGGCGATCGAGGCCTGCGAAAGGAGCTGGAAGTCGTCGGTGGCGCGTGGATAGCCGGGCATCGGCGCCCCGGTGCGCGGGTTCCAGGCCTGCTCGACGTGGCAGAAGGGAAGGTTCTGGTTGACGGCGAGGAGGTTCGCGGCGCCGTTCAGCGTGAGCCCGCCCTTGACGACCTCCGGCTTGTCGTCACCGGAGAGATCGCCGATGGACGGGTAGTCGGCCAGGTTGACCACCGGGCCCTGGTCCGGGCAGTTCGCCCCGGCGGACTGGTAGGTGCGGATCGTGGATCCGTTCCCGTCCACCAGCTTCGGACCCTGGCCCGACAGCGAGGTGGCGGCGGACAGGGAGACCTCGTCGTTGCCGTCGCCGTCCACGTCGAGGACCGCGGAGTCGTTGCCCGGCACGACCAAAGGCAGCAGGTCGCCGGCCAGGACCCCCACCTGCACGGGCCAGCCGTTGACCATGGTCCCGTCGCCGTGCACGGCGTAGACGGGAGTGGACCCGGTGCTCGAGCCCAGGAAGGCGTTGAAGACGTCGAAGATGCTCCCGGGCGGCTGCGGGTCGCCGGGAACCACCTCGTTGGTGGCCACGATCACCTCGCGCGTGCCCTGTCCGTCGAGCTCGCCGATCACCGGCGAGGTGACGATCTCGGCTCCGTCGGCCCCCGGGGTTGACAGCTTGACCGGGAATCCCGGCAGCGAGTTGCCGTTGCCGTCCCACGCGTACAGGTGCTGGTCGAGGGCAGACGCGATGACGTCGAGTCGCTGGTCCCCGTCCAGATCGGCCAGCGCCGGGGAGCCGATGAAGCCGCGCTTCAGGTGGTTCGAGGTGGTGAGCTGCCGGTCGGCGGCGTCGAAGCACGGGTGGGGAGCGCCCGCCTTGCAGGGGTCGGAGAACGCCGGGTCGACCCGCACCGGGAAGCCCGCCACCCGTGAGCCGTCAAGGTGCCAGGCATAGACGTGCTCGCCGGCCGTGGCGACGATCTCGGCCTGGCGATCGCGGTTGATGTCTCCAATCGCCGGCACGCGCAGCGACTCGCGCGCCACCGGCAGGGAGGCGTCGACGGGGTGGTGCTGCCTCAGCGCGATCGGGTCGGTTCGCACCGGCTGGCCGTTGTTGAAGCTCTGGACCGGCGTGCCGTTCGAGTGGAGCGCATAGAGCTCGCCGCTGGAGGTCGCGAGCAGGACGTCGAGCTTGTTGTCGCCGTCGAGGTCGTAGAGCCGCGGAGAGGTCTCGCCGCCCGAGCCGGTGGTGTACTCGGTCGCGGAGGCCCCAGGGCCAACCGGCTTCGGCCAGCCGGTCACGTTCCCGTCGTCGTGATAGGCGAACAGCGTCTTTCGGTAGCGGCCGATGTTGGACGGGTTGGCCGCCTCGCGAACCGTCAGCCGGATCTGGAAGGCGTGGCGCTCTGGGTCGGGATTGGGGTAGGGATCGTTGGGCCAGGCGCCGTCCGATGCCGCGCCCGCCGGGCGTCCCGCGTCGTTGACGACCTCGCCGTTGCAGTTGTCGGCGAGGTCGGTCAGCAGGGCCTTCGAGAGCCGTCCCAGGACGCCGTTGACGGGGCCGGTTCCGTTCGCTCCGGGCACCGGCTTGAAGCTCGAGTCCTTGGCGTCCTGTCCACACGCGTACTGAACCGTCCACGAGCCGACATCGCCCGCGTGCGGGGCAGCGGCCCGGCCGCGGATCGGGAGTCCGGCCACGGGCACCCGGTCCACGTCGATCGGCGAGAACCAATCAGGGGCATCGAGCTGCGCCTCGGGCGGGATGCAGGTGCGCCTGGTCCCGCACGGCCAGTTGGCGGGGATCGGCTGGCCCGGCTTCAACAGGATCCGGGCCATGGCCCCGGCCATGTTCACCCGGCCGTACCCGAAGTGGGGGTCCCAGCCGGCGTTCGCCTTGTCGGGCAGTCCGATAGCCCCGGTGTTCGTTGGCAGAACGTCCTCGGCCGTCATGGTCAGGAGCTGGCGGGTCTCGTTGCCGCTCAGGCCCGCGGGCAGGCCGCTGCCGGCGAAGCTCTGGCGCGCATACGACTCCAGCAGCCCCGCCACCCCGGCCGCCTGGCCGGTGTTCTCGGAGCCGGTCGTCCCCATCAGGACGATGTCGGCCTTGCCCCCGTACTGGGTCAGGTTCGAGTTGCGGAAGAAGCTGGTGGTGAAGGGCTGCGCGGTCGGGGTGACACCGATGCCGGCCAGCCTGCCGAGGAGCTGCTGGCAACCCTCGTCGAACTGATCGGGTGGGCTGGGAAGGTCGGGTAGCCCCGGCAACCCGCCGGGGCCGGTGCAGGTGTTGCTGGGCGCGGTGTCCGGGAACGACCCGGCCACGTACACCGCTTCGTTGTAGTTCGTGGGGTAGTTGTGGTTGGCGCTGTTGATGTCGCTCGAGACGAGCATCAGAGCCATGCCCTTGCCGTCGGCGTACCGAACCGCGCCGCGCGCGAAGCGCGTGTTGGTCAACCCGCCGATCGCGCCCTCGGCGACGCTGGCGCCGTTGTCGGCCGCGTAGGTCACGGCCATGGCCCAGTTGTCGGTGGGCGGGACGAAGGAGTCCCAGATCCGCAGCGGCATCAGCTGGCACTTCGGGCACATGCCGGTCTCGCCGGCCCCGTTGTCGGTCTGCGCCACGGCCTCCAGGGCCCGTCCGGTGCCGTGGCCGTTGGCGCTGCAGCAGCTCGACGCGTCGTACGGGTCGTTGTCGTCGTCGAAGAAGTCCCAGCCGGCGATGTCGTCGACGTAGCCGTTGGAGTCGCCGTCGGTCCCCTGCGAGAAGGTGGCGATCAGGTCCGATGCGTCCAGGAAGGAGTCCGCGTTACCCCCGCCCGTATCGGAGGTGTCGTCGCCGGCGCTCGCCGACACCCGCGGATCGTTCGCGTAGTCGGAGACGCTGAAGGCGCCGTCCCCGTTGCAGTCATAGCTCGCGCAGTCCGTCGCGTTCGCGTGCTGCGGCAGCGGCAGCTCGCCCCTGTTCAACCGCACCTTGTCCACCAGCTCGGTGTTCTGCCAGCGAATCCCCGTGTCGAGGATCGCGACCGAGACCCCCGGGGCCCCCGCCGAGTACTTCCAGGCCGTGTCGGCCCGAACGCCGGCGAGCTGCGAGCAGGCCGGGTCTCCCGCGGCCGTGTTGGCATCGCGGCCCTGCTGGTCCAGCTGCGAGCAGTTGACGTACTGAGTCTTCACACCCGGCGCCGTCTGCGCAGAGTCGGGGCTGAACCCGAACGATCCGAACTGCTCCTCGAAGTAGCTGTCGCAGTCTCCGGGCGGGGTGTCCGGGTCGTCGCCCTCGCAGCGGTCGAAACCGGGGTCGTTGGGGGTGTTCGCCCGGGGGCTCTCCGTAGGGTCGCCGCCGGGAAATGCGGCCAGCGCGACGCCTGGCACGACCAATGCGATCAGCGCCGCTGCGAGCGTCGCCGTCCTCCTCCAGCTCCGCATGACGGACCCGAAACCTATCCGATTCCAGGGCATGGCGACGCCGGTCCCGCAGGGAGGCTGACGCCGCGCGGCGACGCTCGGCGGCTAACCTCTTCGCGCGTGGGCGAAACGGAGGTCGACACGCTTCGCCGCTCCTACGCGGCACTGAACGACGGCGACGTGGACGCCGCACTCGCGGCTCTGGACGACGCCGCCGTCTGGTACGAGAGCCCCGAGCTGCCCGGCGGCGACGTGTTCCACGGCCGCGAAGCCGTGCGGTCGTTCCTGAGCGAGTTCCTCGCCGACTGGCGGCAGTTCCACCAGGAGGTCGAAGACGTGGTGAAGGCGGAAGATGATCGCTTCGCGGTGTTGATCCACCTCACCGCCGTGGGCCGGATGAGCGGGATCGAAGCCGACACCCGCTACGCCCACGTGTGGACGATGCGCGACGGCAAGGGGATCAAGGTCGAGGGCTATCGCGATCAGGACGCCGCCCGCCGCAGCGTCAGCGCGCCGTAGAGGCCCACCGCGAGGACCGACGCGCAGAAGGCGACGTAGGCGGCCGTTCCGGCGTCCGAGGCGGTGAGGTCCTCGCCGTGGAGCGCGACCGCGCCAAGCTCCAGCGCCCCGAGGGCGGCGTAGGCGAGCGCGGCGCCCTGCAGGCGATCGAGGTCGTTCTCCAGCGCAGCGAACGCGGCGGCCACGGCAAACCCGATCAGGAACGCTCCGACGGCCCGCCCGGTGAGCGGGGTCAGCGGCCACGCCCATAGCGACGCGGCGTCGACCGGAGCCGCGAAGAGCGCCGCGCCCAGCCCGAACATCACCAGGGCCTGCAGGCACAGCGTCACCCGGAGCCAGCCCGCGAGAGGGCGGGTCCGGGGCGGATCGGGCCCCACGCTACGGACCTGGCTCCAGGTCAGGAAGACGAGCAGCGGAACCACGATCACGTACACCGCCTCCCAGAAGCGCCCGAACAGATCGTGGTGGAAGCGATCGAGGTGAAGCACCGTCGCGATCAGCAAGAGGAGGGCGATCGTGAACACGGCAGGCAGCGCGGTGCGGGCGCGAACCCAGCTTCGCTGAACCGCCGCCCAGGCCAACAGGACCATCGCCGCCCAGTACGCGGCGCCCATGAAGGCCGCCGTGAGTGGGGGCTCGATCGTCCAGGAGAAGAAATCGTCGGTGTCGTCGGCCCCGAACACCAGCAGGCCTCCAGCGATCGCAGCGAGGATCGCCGCGACCGCGAAGAACCGGCGTAGGCCGCGATTCGGAACGACCGCCTCCCCGCTCACACCGGGAGCCCAATCCCGCCGACGGACACTTCCCTACGCCGCTTCACTGGCGACCTCGATGTCCCCGGTTCGCTCGACGTGCTGCCACCGAAGTCGCACACCTCGCACCGCACTGATCGTCGCTTGTGCGACGACCAGATACATGAGCTGGCGATAGACGAATTGCTGCAAGGGCAGCACCCACAATGGGCGAAGGGGTTCGCGGTCCAGGCGAAAGGCATAGACGCCGAGGATGAGCTGGAGCACGTTGAAGGCAAGCCAGTAGACCGCGACCGGCAGGGGATCCAGGAAGACGAGCCCGTAGACCGCCGAGGCGTCGATCAGAGGCGCGAGCAACGGAAGGAGGATCTGGAAGAGCACCAGGTAGGGGAGGCCGCGACGACCAACCTTCCCAGGTTCGCGGCGCCACAAAGCCGACCGATGCTTCCAGACCGCCTGCATGGTCCCGTAAGACCAGCGGTAGCGCTGACGCCACAGACCGGATAGCGTGGCCGGAGTCTCAGTCCATCCGCGCGCGTCCTCGACGTAGACCACCCTCCAACCCCGGCGCCCAATCGCGATCGTCAGGTCGGTGTCCTCAGCCAGCGTTGCGCTCGAGAACCCACCCGCTTCCTCGATCGCTTGCCGCCGAAACGCCCCGACCGCGCCGGGAACCGTGGGCATGCACTGGAGCACGTCGTAGAGGCGGCGGTCGAGATTGAATCCGGTGACGTAGTCGATGTGCTGCCAGGTGCCGAGCAGCCCACGGCGGTTTCCCACCTTGGTGTTCCCCGCCACCGCCCCGACGAGCGGATCCGCGAACGGCTGCACGAGCTGGCGCAGGGTGTGAGCTTCGAACACCGTGTCGGCGTCGACCGTGACGATGACGTCCCCCGAAGCCGCCGACACCCCGGCAGCAAGCGCTGAAGCTTTGCCGCTGTTCGGTTGGCGGATCACCCGTACCCGAGGCAGGGACAGTTCCTCAACCAAGTTGCCGGTGCCATCGCTCGAGCCGTCGTCCACGACGACGACCTCGTGGGCTGGGTAGTCCCCCCCAGCCAACGACCGGACGGCGCGCTCGATGCCCGCAGCCTCGTTGAAAGCCGGGACGACCACCGACACCGGCGGTGTGAAGGGCCGCGAGACACGCCGTTGGAACTCACGAGCATGGTGGCGTGCCAGGAACGCAACCGCCACCGCCCGCAAGACGGCGAGGGCTGCGATCGGGACGAGCAGCCACAACAAGACATCAGTCGTCCACCTGGCCAGCGCAAGGGCGTCGATCAGGAGCTGGCCCTGGAGATGCTCGGCATCCGAGGCTCTTGGCTGGACATCCTCCGATGAGGCGCCCGCCAGCTGGGACAGCGGGACGACGTGAAATCCCCGCCCTTGCAGACGTGGGACAAGGCGTTTGAGGGCGGTGACTGTCTGCGCGCGATCCCCGCCGCCGTCATGGAACAGAATCACTCCCCCACGCCGCCCCGGCGGCATCGCGTTCCGCACGATCTTCGAAACCCCCGGCTGCCGCCAGTCCTCCGAGTCGTAGTTTGAGAGCACGACCAGGTGACCCGGATCGAGGTCGGACGCCAACTCCGCGGCCTGGCTCCGGCTGATGGACTGGGGTCCACCCGAGTACGGGGGGCGGAAGAACCGAGGGCGAACCCCGGTGGCTCCAGCGATCACGGTGTCGGTCGTCGAAACCTGCAGCTTGCGCTCCCAATCCGAGATGTCGCTGAGGTCGGCGTGGCTGAACGTGTGGCCGCCCAGCTCGAAGCCATCCGCCTGCAGCTCCGCGGCCAGGCCGGCGTATTGGACCACGTGCTCGCCGACCATGAAGAACGTCGCCGGCACTCCAAGCCGGCGGAGCACTTCGGCGATCCTGGGCGTCCACCGCGGATCAGGTCCGTCGTCGAACGTGAGCGCGATGCGGCGCCCCACGGGGGCCTGACTCGCCGTGAGCGTGTCTCCCTCGATTCGCCAGATCGCTGCCGAGCCCGGCAACCCGGGACCGCCTGAATTTGGGGTCGCCGTTGCGCTGCGGCCAGTGGTCTTGGTCGACAACCCCTGAGTCCCGAGGAGCAGAAGCAGGCCAGCGAGCATCAGCGCCAGAACCGACCAATGCGCCGGCGGCCGCTCGATGCGACGCCCAACCCGGCGCGCCGCCTCGCTTCTGGTGCGGATCACGGGGCTCATGATTCAACGGCGACCGGCGCCGCCAGAGGAGACGTCAGCCGGGGTGAGGGCTGGCGCGCTTACCCGGCGGATCGGCAGAGATCGCCCTTCCCGGGGCGCCGGCAGAGTTCCCTCGCGGCGGCGCGGCGCTCCCCTCACCGGTTGCCGGCGGCGTAAAGGATGGGGGATGTCCTGAGCTTGGTTGCGACGGGGGGTCGTTTGTGGGCGTCGGCGGCTTCGTCGGCTGCGGTGAGGTCGTGTCGCCGCCGCCGCTGACGCTCGGTGACGCGTGACCGCCTGGGGCACCGCCGGCTTCGCTTTCCGGCTGAGTTACGACCGAGCGCGATGCGGGTTTGCTGTCCGACGTTCCTCGCTTGCCCGGGGAAGAGCCAAAGGCCTTCGATTGTGCGCTGGCCGCTGAAGCTTGGTCCGCTGCAGCACCTCGGCCCGACGCCGGATCCATCACCTTCGGTGCGCTCCGGGTCGGCTCTGTGCCCGGGATCGGGAGCTTCGGAAGTGGGGAGAACCCGACCAATCCGGCCGCCAACGCGACCACCCAGCCAAGGAGCAACAGGCCAAACGCGGGAGCGATGAACTTCGCCGCATGGCGGCGCCGCTGCCCCACCGCGACAAACACGGGCAATTGGTCCATGTCGGAGTGTTCGAGCGCCCCTGCTGGCATCCTGGTAGCCCCACCGCGGAACGAACGAGGTCCCGCCTCGTTGTCCCGTCTCGTTGACAGTCCTTATAGCAAGCTAGAGTGGCCGCTGGCAATGTCCAACGCGATTCTCAAGACCAGCGCCGGGCCGGTGACGGTGGAGCTCCACGACACCGACGCGCCGAAGACCGTGGACAACTTCCGCCGGCTGGCGGCCGAGGGGTTCTACGACGACCTCACCTTCCACCGGGTGATCCCCGAGTTCATGATCCAGGGCGGCTGCCCCGAGGGGACAGGGACCGGAGGCCCTGGGTACACGTTCGAGGACGAGATCAACGAGCACAAGGTCGAGCGCGGCGCGCTGGCGATGGCGAACGCGGGCCCCAACACCAACGGGTCGCAATTCTTCATCGTGACCGCCGAGTCCGCCCCGTGGCTGGACGGCAAGCACACGGTCTTCGGTCGGGTGACGGACGGTATGGAGGCGGTCGATGCGATCGAGGCGACGCCGACCGGCGCGGGCGACCGGCCGCTCGAGTCGCAGGTGATCGAGCGCATCGAGCTCTCCGACTAGGCGGCCCGGCGCCGGTGGACCTGCGTTCCAGGATGTCGCGAATCGGGCGCGTGCTCGGCGGCGAGCCGCACGCCGACGGCCAGTCCGAGCTGCACGTGGGCGACCCCCGGTTCGACGACTGGGAGGTGGTCCGCGACTTCGGCGAGCTCGAGGCCGCCCGCGCCTGGCGCCAGCTCCTCGACGAGCACGGCTTCGACTCCGTGCTGACCGCCGACTGGCCCCTGGACCGCTTCGGCCGGGGGGACATCGCACTGCGCGTGCCGCGCGGCCGGGCGGCCGAGGCAGAGCACCTCCTCGACGAGGACTAGCTGGCAGGAGCCCTAGCGCCCTTGGCGCGTTCGGACCCATGCGGTCCCCGCGCCAGTGCCCCTGTCGACAGCGGCCCCGCTGCCTACAAGTAGCTCGGCTGGCGGGGCTACCATGGCCCCCGCGGATGAAGCTGGTGATCCAGATTCCGTGCCTCGACGAGGAGGCCACCCTTCCCCGCGTCCTTCGAGAGCTGCCCCGAGCGGTTGAGGGGTTCGACGTCGTGGAGTGGCTGATCGTCGATGACGGCTCCGGCGACCGGACCGTCGAGGTGGCGCGAGCCCACGGCGTCGACCACGTAGTCAGGCTGACCAACAACAAGGGCCTGGCCGCCGCCTTCCAGGCCGGGATCGACGCGGCCCTCAAGCTCGGCGCCGACGTGATCGTGAACACCGACGCCGACCACCAGTACCGCTCGGCCGACATCCCCAAGCTGGTGGCGCCGATCCTCGCCGGGCGCGCCGACATGGTGGTCGGCGATCGACAGGTCAAGGACGTCGACCACTTCTCGGCCTCGAAGAAGGCGCTCCAGCGGCTCGGCAGCTGGGTCGTGCGGCGCGCCTCCGGGACTCGGGTCCCGGACACCACCTCGGGCTTTCGCGCCTACAACAGAGAGGCCGCCCTGCAGCTTCAGGTCGTCTCCAACTACACCTACACGCTCGAGAGCCTGATCCAGGCCGGCAAGATGCTGGTGGCGGTCGAGCACGTCCCGATCGGCAGCAATCCCGAGACGCGGGAGTCCCGCCTCGTGGACTCAACCCCGGCGTACGTGCGCCGCAACGCGCTGGCGATCTTCCGCGCCTATGTGCTGTACGAGCCGCTGCGGGTGTTCACGATCGCCGCCTGCGCCTTCGGCCTCGGGGCGCTGGTGGCCTTCACCCCGTTCGTGCTCGACTGGATCGTGAGCGGCGACCGAAGCGGCCACGTCCAGTCGCTGATCCTGGGGGCGGTCCTGGCCCTGATCGCGGTGCAGATGTTCGCGCTGGGCGTGGTTGGCGACGCCATCGCGGGCCAGCGTGTGATCGCCCAGCGGACCTTCGAGCGGATTAGGCGGCTGGAGCTCGAGGCGGGCATCGAGCCGTCCCACTACGAGCCGGGCGGGCCGCGCGAGGTCGGCCCGCCACCCGACGGGCGGGACGGCGGCGCCATGCCGCGAGCCGAGCAGCCAAGCGGGGTCGGCACCTGAACGGCGCGGCGGCGCCGCCGGCGGTGCCCGGCGGCAACGTCTACGACAAGTACGGGTCGCGCCACCCCGTCGAGCGCCGCCTGGTGCGCGGATTCATCGGCGAGCTCGAGCGGCTGGTCCTCGCCACGGGCGCCAAAGAGGTGCACGAGGTCGGGTGCGGCGAGGGCGAGCTCGTTCTGCGCCTCGCGCGGCAGGGGCTGCGGGCACGGGGGTCGGACCTCTCCGAGGAGGTGATCGACGAAGCCCGCCGGCGCGCGGCGGCCGAGGGGCTCGAGGTGGATTTTCGGGCGGTGCCGATCGAGGAGCTCGACCCGGCACGCGACTCGGCCGAGCTAGTCCTGTGCTGCGAGGTGATGGAGCACGTGGACGACCCCGACGCCGCGCTCGAGATCATCGCCCGGCTCGCCACCCCGTGGGCGATCCTGAGCGTTCCTCGCGAGCCGCTGTGGAGAGTCTTGAACCTGGGGCGGCTCAAGTACGTGCGCGAGCTGGGCAACACCCCCGGGCACCTTCAGCACTGGTCGCGGGGGTCGTTCCTGCGCTTCCTGGAGCGAAGGCTCGAAGTGGTGGCCGTTCGCAGCCCCCTGCCGTGGACGATGGCGCTATGCCGAAGCGCGTGATCCCGCGCGGGCGCGCCGGCCTGCTGGCGATCCTGTCGCTGGGGCTCGCCTGGGGACTGGTGATGCACTCGATGGGGTGGGCGCAGCTATCGAACGACGCCCAGGTGCGAGCGCTTGCCGACGGAACCGCCCGGATCGACCGCTGGCACTGGCAGACCAAGGACAAGGCCTGGTTCGAGGGCCACTTCTACTCGGTCAAGGCCCCGGGCCTCGCCGCCCTCACCCTGCCGGCCTATCTCGCCCTCGATGCCGCCGGCGCCAAGGACGTTGCCCGGAAGGCGGCCGCGAACGCTCGCAGCTCGCAGCACCCGCGCTGGGCCCCTCCGGACAACCCGGATTTGAGCCAGTACGGCTTTAGCCCCGCCCGCGCGCACCGGGTGGAGGTCAGGGTGGAGAACGAGACGCCGATCATCTGGGCCCTCACCCTGGTCGGGGCCGTGATCCCGGCGATCGCCCTGTTGCTGCTGGTCCGCTGGGTCGCGGAGCGAATCGAGCCGGGCTACGGGACGGCGGCGGCGGTGACGCTGGGCCTCGGGACGATCGTCTGCACGTTCGCGGCGGAGTACTTCTCGCACGTGATCGCGGCAACGCTCGGGTTCGCGGCGTTCGCGCTCTTGTTTCGCGAGCGCGAGGGCCCGGCGAGAATTCCCCTCGTGGGCGCCGCGGGACTGGTGGCCGGCCTGGCGGTGAGCTTCGAGTACCCGTTGGGGCTGCTCGGGGTGATCCTGCTGATCTACGCGGCCGCGCGCCCTGCCCGGGTCAGACGCGCGGCCGCCTATGCAGCCGGGGCGGTGATCGGGGCCGCTCCGGCCCTGGCCTTCAACCTCTGGGCCCTCGGGTCACCGCTCCGGTTCGCCTACTCGCACGCCGTTTCGGTCCAGGGCTTGACGGGGCACCAGCAGCTGGGCCTGAACTCGGGCGGATTTTTCGGCATCGACCTGCCTCGCCCGGACGCGGCGCTGGACCTCTTGGTCGCCAGTCGCGGCCTCCTCACCCTGACCCCGGTGCTGGTGATGGCCGCCGTGGGCGTGGCGATGATGCGAAAGCGCGGCCGCGCTCCCGAGGCGGCGGTGATTGGCGCGGTCGCGGTCACCTACTTCGTCTACAACGCCGGGTACTGGCTGCCGTTCGGCGGCGGGTCGCCCGGGCCGCGGTTTCTGATCCCGGCCCTGCCGTTCCTGGCGCTCGGCCTCGCCCCCGCGTACAAGCGCATGGGCACCCTGACTCTGGCTCTGGCGATCCCGTCGGTCATCCTGATGCTCGCCGGTGCCCTCACCTTCCCGCTGATCGGCGACAACGGCACCGGCACCTGGGCGAACCAGCTCGGCAGCGGAGCGCTGGAGCACACGGTCCTAACGGCGCTCGGGGTCCACATCGCCTGGCTGGCGGTCGCCCCGGTCCTGGCGGCCGTGGCAGCGGCGATCGCCTTCACGGCGCTGGCGACGCCCCGGACGCCAATCGGCGAGCTCGGCCCCGCCCTCGCGGCGCTGGGTGGATGGGCGGCGGTCGCGATCGCCGGCCCGACGGTGGCCGGGGACCCCGTGACGCCGCTCGACGACGGGCCGGCCGCGCTGACCCTGGTGGCGATCGCGGTGGTGGCGTCCCTGGCGACGCTGCTGGTGCTTCGCTACCGCGAGCGGCGCGCCGAGCCCTCAGCCGGCGCCTTCGTCGCGTCCCCGGTCGGCGAGCGAAGCTCGTAGATCGCCAGCTCCCCGCGGCGCATCCGGGTCACCGGAAGTCCGGCGATCGGCTGGCGGGCGGCGCCCCGCCAGGGTGTTCCGTGGACGCGGTTCGTATGCAGGACCACGCTACGCACCCCCAGGCGCGACAGGCGGGCCACCGTGCGCCGGTCGGGGAACGCCTCGACGTCCTCGATCAGGCGCTCGGTGGACGCGGGGTTGAGGCTCGAGCGGCCGTTGACGATCTGGGGGAACCCGTCCGTGGACCACAGGATGTAGCGGCGGTTGTCGCTTGCCCGCTCGGCGGGAAGGTGGAGCTGAGGGGCCGGGACGGAGGCCGTCGAGGGAGGCACGCTGGGCACGGTCGGCTGCGCCTGGTTGTCGAACGGGTCGAAGGGAAGGCCCCTCCCCTCGATCGCGATCGCCAGCACCAGGGCCGCCGCGATCGCGCCACCCCCTCCCCACCCGCCCCAGCTTCGCGCCGCGCGCCCCCTCGCCAGCCGGTGAGCGCCCGCCCCCGCCAGCAGCGCCAGCCCCAGCGACGACAAGGTCACGAGCCGTCCAGGCACCCTGATCGCCTGCCAGCCCGGCAGCACCTCGTAGACGACCCGGTATGGCCACAGCAGTCCCCCCTCGGTCTGGAACCCGAGGGCCAGGACCGACACCACCACCACGCCGGCGCCCAGCCCTCGGCGAAGCCAGCGGGGGTAGGCCCGAGACCCCAGGCCCGCGATCGCCAAGGCGACGATGACGAGGCCGGGGAAGAGCGTCTTCTCGGGGATGTTCGAGAGCCCATCTCGAAGCGGCGAGGTGGCGGCCCCCCAGACGAGGTTCTCGTCGGGCGCCACCAGGAAGATCCACGGCGGCCCCGAGAACTCCTCCACGGTTGCGGGCGTGCGCCGAGCCCCGGGGTGCTCGTCGGCCACCCGCACGTAGGGCCGGCTGAGCGCGAAGGCCACGGCGGCGAACAGGATCGCCCCAACGGCCGTCGCCGCCACGAGCGCGCGGTTCAGCCGCGGGCGGCCGCGGCGCAGCCAGACGGTCGCCGCGATCGCGACCACCGTGGCGATCAGGTACGCCAGAGGCAGGCCCAGCGTGAAGCCGATCGAGAGCTGCCACGCCGCCACGGCCCAGCCGGCGATGACCCAGGCGGGCCGTTCGGCGCGACACCCGCGCAGAGCGAGGGCGAACGCCAACGGGATGCCGCCGCTGGAGATCACCTGCATGTGGCCGTCCTGCTCCAAGCGAAACGGCGCGAACGCGAACGCGGCCCCCGCCACCGCCGAGCCGCCCGGCCCCAGCCCAAGCTCGCGGCCCAGCAGATAGGCCCCGACGAACGCGAAGGCGTAGGCGAACAGGAACAGCAGGTCGTAGCGAGCCACCGCCGCCTCCGGGCCCGAGCCGATCAGCCCGGCCGGCGCATAGCCGACGAGGGCATCGGAGAACGCGAGCGTGTCGTCGAGCGGCCAGAACTGGTTCGACTGGAAGAAGTGAAGCGGCTGGTGGGCGAGGGCGTGGCCTCCCCACGCCGCCTGCCACGACTCCGCCAGCGGATCGCCCAGGTCCTTCGGGATTCGATCGCCGAGGTGAAGGACGAGCGGCCAGTGCATGACCACGGCCAGGAGGCAGGCGCCGGCCACGAGCGCCAGCAGCTCGCGTGCGGTGACGTCGCGCCAGCGCCTGGGCATTCGCGGGATGCTCGCATCTGACGAAGCGTCCGAGGTACGATCCGGCACGAGTCAGGAGGCATCGATGACCGACCACGCCATCAGCCGACGTCGCCTCCTCGGCGCCGCTGGGGCCGCCGGAGCGGGGACGATGCTCGAGCGGGTCCCGGGGGCCGCGGCCGCGACGCCCAGCCGAAGCGCGGACGTGGTGGTGGTGGGCGCCGGATTCGCGGGCCTGACCGCCGCCCTGACGCTGATGGACGCGGGACGCTCGGTGGTCGTCGTGGAGGCCAGAGGCCGGGTCGGGGGACGCGCGCTGAACCAGCCCATCGGCGGCGGCGAGGTCTCCGAGCGGGGCGCCACCTTCGTCGGGCCGACCCAGAACCACATCATCGGGCTGGCGAAACGGTTCGGGGTGGGCAGGTTCCCGACCTTCAACGACGGCGACAACGTCTACGTCAACTCGCTGGGGCAGAGAAGCACGTACAGCGACACGGGGCCGCTGGGCACGGCGCCGCCCGATCCGGCGATCATCGCCGACCTGGCACAGGCCGTGACGCGCCTGGACCAGATGTCGACGGATGTCCCGGTGAACGCTCCGTGGACCTCCTCCCAGGGCGAGGACTGGGACCAGCAGACGCTGGAGACCTGGATTCGCGACAACAGCACGAACCAGCGGTTTCGCGACCTGGTGCCCGTGGCCACCCGACCGATCTTCGGCGCCGAGCCGCGAGAGCTGTCGCTTCTGTTCGTCCTCTTCTACATCGCCGCGTCCGGCGACGAGCAGCACCCCGGCACCTTCGAGCGCAACTTCAACACCCGCCAGGGCGCTCAGATGTGGCGGTTCGTGGGCGGCTCGCAGCTGCTGGCGCAGAAGGTCGCCAACCGGCTCGGCGGACGGATCGTTCTCAACTCGCCCGTCGAGCGCATCGTCCAGGGGCCGAGCGGAGTCACGGTCCAGTGCCGAAATCTCCAGGCGCACGGCAAGCGGGCGATCGTCGCGGTGCCGCCCACCCTTGCCGGCCGGATCGAGTACGAGCCGAAGCTCCCGCCGGCCCGCGACCAGCTCACCCAGCGGCTCCCGCAGGGGACACTGCTCAAGGTGACGGCGGTGTATCCGCGTCCGTTCTGGCGCGACGCCGGCCTCAACGGCACCGCGATCTCCTATCAGGGCCCCACGAACGTGACCTTCGACGACTCCCCGCGCGACGCCTCTTCGGGGGTGCTGTTCGGGTTCGTCGGCGGTGACGAGGCGCGCCGCTTCATGCGCCGCTCGGCGAGCGAGCGGCGGGCCGCCGTCCTGGCCAACTTCGCCACCTACTTCGGGGCCCGCGCCCGCAGCCCGCGCTCATACTTCGAGACCAACTGGACCAGCGAGGAGTGGACGCGAGGCTGTCCCGTCGCGATCGCCGGACCCGGGACGCTTCTCGCCTACGGCCCGGAGCTCCGCAGGGCGGTGGGCCGCCTGCACTGGGCCGGGACCGAGACGTCCACGTACTGGAACGGGTACATGGACGGCGCGGTCCGCTCCGGCAAGCGGGCCGCCACGGAGGCGCTCAGCGCTCTCTGAGCGGCGGCTCGAGAGCGGGCGGGCGCCCCCAGGGCGGGCGCCCGCCCGCTTGCCGAGCTACCGCCGCAAGCCGAAGTCGGCTGTGTAGGTCGCCGCCCTCGCCCCTCGCTTGGAGGGGCTGCCCCGAACGATCCCCACGCCGACCTGCCTCAAGCCGCGGTCCATCAGCACGTGGCGATGCGGGGGGCTGTGCATCCAGGCATTGACGATGGCGTGCGGCGTGCCCCTGCCGCGGGCTCCCCAGCCGATCGTCTCGCCGACTCTCCAGGTGCAGGAGCAGGGCAGGTAGCTGGTCCGGTGAATCCGGCTAACCAGGTCCTGCTCCCCGGGGCATTGGTGGGCGAAGCAGTGATGGCGCGTCATGTACCGGGAGTGCCGCTTGCCCGCCTTGCTCAGCGCGCGCGTCGTGCGAAGGCCCGGACGCCCGTGCTTTCGCCGCTGCTTGTTGATCGCGCAGACGATCGCGTGGCGCGCCTGCTTCGTCGACACCTGACGGGGGCTCTTGTCCGCCCAGCGGCAGCTCCACGCCTTCGCGGAGCTGACGCCAACCCCAGCAATCGAGGTGGTCACCAGCGCCAGGGTCGCGAGGACCAGCGCCGCGATCGCGATCGCCGCCGCCCGGCCGAGCACCCGCCCGGTCGCCGCTTTTCGCCCCGTGCCGTCGCCGGGCCATGGGGCCTTCGGTTCCGCCTGCCGGCGGAGGATGCGTCCTTCCATCGATCCTCTCTCCTGCTTACGGGGTTAGCTGACGGGCTCGCGCCGAAAGGGCTAGCGCTACGCGGGTGGTCCCGCGATTCGCCCCAGTTCCAGGGATTTGGGTCCCCCGATCCCCGCGATATGTGGCGGGGACTCAGCGGGAAGGTCGCGGCATACTAACAGCACGCTAGGAGGGCGCTAGCCGCTTCGAAACACAACGCAAACATTCCTTCAGCGGTTCGCCGTGTGCCGCCCTTCCCCTCCCCGCGGCATCGATCCGGTTCCCGGACTAAGTTCCGTTGCGAACCCACGATCGCGGAGGGAGAGACATGGAGAGCTCGATTGGGGAGGCTCGGGAACGAGAGGCGCTGCGAGGGCTGGCGAGGCTGTGGTGGCTCTGGCTGGTGTTCGGGATCGCGTGGCTGATCGTCGGGCTTGTGATCCTCCAGTTCGATCAGGCCTCCGTGACCACGGTTGGAGTGATCATCGGCCTGATGTTCTTCGGGGCCGCCGCGCAGCAGTTCGCCGCCGCCGGCATCGCCGAGCACGCCAAGTGGCTTTACGCGCTGTTCGGTGTCTTGTTCACGGCCTCGGGTGTGATCGCCCTGATCAGCCCGGAGAACACGTTCGCGGCTATCGCCGACATCCTCGGATTCCTGTTCTTCATCGTTGGCGCGTTCTGGATCATCCAGGCGTTCATGTCTCGCGAGATCAACGAGCTTTGGTGGGTGGGCCTGACCGCCGGGGTCCTGATGATCGTCCTGGCGTTCTGGACCGGCGGGCAGTTCTTCATCGACAAGGCATACGTGCTCCTGGTCTTCGCCGGGATCTGGGCCCTGATGCAGGGCACGACCGACATCATCCGCGCCTTCCAGATCCGCAAGCTCGGTCAACTGGTCTGAGGACGGGGCTCACCCGGGGCCGCGGCGCCAGGCCCCCTCCCCCTGGTTGAATCGCGACATGCCGTGGGTGTCGCTAGCGCTGTCGGGGCTGTTCGGGCTCCTGGCGGTCGCCGTTCGCAGCTGGCTTCACCGGCGCCGCACCGGTCGGCTGCCGATCAGCGGCGGGGCAGGGATGAGCGGCTGGGTCGCCCTGGGGGCCCTCGCCTTGGTGTTCGTGGCCGGGCCGGTCG
>JBIOZP010000049.1:0-101823 GCA_044871225.1 Solirubrobacterales bacterium | reverse complement strand
GTCAGATTCTCTCGCCCGGGCGTCCGAGGGCCGTCCCTAGAATCGGGTGCGGATGCGGGTTTTGCTGACGAATGACGACGGAATCGGCGCCGAAGGGCTTCACGCCCTGCGCCGTGCCCTAGGCGAGCTGGATGGCGTCTCCACGCACGTGATCGTCCCGGACTCCAATCGCAGTGCCACCGCGCGCAGCATCACCACCCGCTCACCGCTTTCGGTCCAGGAGGTGACGCTTGACGACGGGGGGATCGCATTCGCGACCGACGGGACGCCGGTCGACTGCGTGCGCTTCGGCGACCTCGGCCTGGTGGGCGAGCGCCCGGACCTGATCGTCTCCGGGATCAACCACGGCTCGAACCTGGGTGACGACATCACCTATTCCGGAACGGTGGCGGCCGCGTTGGAGGGAATCGTTCTCGGGATCCCGGCGATCGCGATCTCCCAGCAGTCGACCGCGCCCGAGATGAGCTTCGAGCCGGGCCCCGGATTCGAGTTCGCAACCGCGGCGCGGTTCGCCGCCGAGCTGGTCGCCCGGCTGGCCGACGAGCCATTGCCGGCGGCGACGCTGCTGAACGTCAACTGCCCGGCCGGCGAGCCGCGGGGGATCGAGGTCACCAGGCTCGGCAAGCGGCTCTACAACGACGAGCTGCGGCTGGTGGACGAGGACGGCGGGCGCCGCCGCTACCGGATCTACGGGTTCGAGCCCTCGTTCGAGGACGAGCCCGGAACCGACCTGGCGGCGGTGGCGCGAGGGCGGATCTCACTCACTCCGGTGCACTTCGACCTCACCGACCGCGACGGGCTCGGCCGCCTGCGGGAGTGGGGCCTGGAGGCGATGCTCGCCGCCGCCGTGGCGAGTGCGGCCGACCCCCAGTGAGCGCGGCCAAGGCCGCCCAGCGGGCGGAGGCGCTGCGCCGCGAGATCGCCAACCACGACCACCGCTACTACATCCTCGACGACCCCGAGATCGGGGACGACGCATACGACGCCCTGCTCGACGAGCTGCGTACCCTGGAGGAGAAGCACCCGGAGCTTCGGACTCCCGATTCCCCGACCCAGAGGGTGGGTGGGCGGCCGCTCGACAAGTTCGACCAGGTTCGCCACGGCGAGCCGATGTACTCCCTGGCTAATGCCCGCAACGCCGAGGAGTTCCGGGCCTGGGTGAGCAGGCTCCACAACCGGCTGCGCCAGCTCGACATCGAGCCCGGTGACCTGAGCTTCGTCTCGGAGCCCAAGATCGACGGGCTGGCGATCTCGCTGACCTACGAGGACGGCGCCTTCGTGCGGGGAGCGACCAGGGGGGACGGCGTGATCGGCGAGGACGTGACCCAGAACCTGCGGACGATCAAGGCGATCCCGCTGCGGGTCGATCACGCCGCCGGCACGTTCGAGGTTCGCGGGGAGGTGTACCTGCCCCGGTCGGCGTTCGCGGAGCTGAACGAGGCCCGGACGGCTGCGGGCGAGGCGGCATTCGCGAACCCGCGGAATGCCGCCGCCGGCTCGCTCCGGCAGCTCGATCCCGGCATCACAGCGTCCAGGCCGCTGTCTATCTGGTGTTACGGCGTCGGCGCCCATCCGGGGCTCGACCTGCGCAGTCACTCGGCCGAGCTGGACTGGCTTCGCGAGCGCGGGTTCAAGGTGAGCACCGAGACGGCGGTGCACGAGAAGGTGGACGAGGTGATCGAGCGCTGCCGCTGGTGGGAGGAGCGGCGCGAGGACCTCGACTTCGAGATCGACGGCACGGTGGTGAAGGTGGACCGCCGCACGCTGTGGCGGGAGCTCGGCGTCGCCGGACGTGAGCCTCGCTGGGCCGTCGCGTGGAAGTTTCCCCCGATCACCGCCACCACCCGGCTCAACAAGATCGTGTGGAACGTTGGCCGCACCGGCCGCCTGTTGCCCTTCGCGATGCTGGAGCCGGTCCACGTCGGCGGGGTGACCGTCTCGACCGCGACGCTTCACAACGAGGAGGACCTGGCGCGAAAGGACGCTCGCGAGGGCGACGAGGTCGTGGTCACCCGGGCCGGAGACGTGATTCCCCAGGTCATCTCGCCGCTGATCCAGCGGCGAAAGGGCAAGCGGCTGCGAAAGCCGAAGCCGCCGGCGAAATGCCCGCGATGCCGGGCCGGGACGGTGAAGCCTCCGGACTCCGTGTGGACGATATGCCCGAACCGGCGCGGGTGTCCGGGCCAGACCTTCCAGCAGCTCAAGCACTTCCGTGGCGCGATGGACATCGACGGCCTCGGCGAGAAGAACGTGATCAGGTTCCTCGACGAAGGGCTGATCCGCGACCCGGCCGACATCTACGACCTCACCGTCGAGCGGATCGCGGAGCTGGAAGGCTTCGGCGAGGTCTCGGCGCGCAACCTGGTCGAGCAGATCCGAGGCTCGAAGGGGCGCCCCTTCGGGATCGTTCTCTACGCGCTGGGCCTGCCCGGGATCGGATACGTCAACGCCCAGGCCATCGCCGAGCACTTCGGCTCGATCGACAGCTTGCTGGAGGCCGACGCTGAGGCGATCGAGCAGGTCGAGGGAATCGGTCCGGTCCTGGCCCGCCAGGTGCAGGAGGAGCTCTCGGACGACGCCACGCTCGACCTGATCCGCCGCCTGCGCGAGCGGGGACTGCGGTTCGAGCTCTCCGCCGCCGAGCGGCGTGCCCAAGGAGGTCCGCTCGAGGACAAGACGTTCGTGCTGACGGGGACGCTGGATGACCTGACCCGCGAGGAGGCCACGGCGATGATCCGCCGTGCCGGGGGCAAGGTGACCAGCTCCGTGTCGAAGAGCACCGACTACGTGGTCGCCGGGGAGAGCCCGGGTTCGAAGCTCGCGAAGGCCGAGGAGCTCGACGTCCCCGTGATCGACGAGCCGCAGCTTCGGGAGCTGGTCGCCGGCTAGCGGTGGGCTCCGACTCAAACGCCGGCTGGGTAAGGAAGCGATCGTCCGCTGTGGCGGGCCATCTCCTGAGTGAGCGATTGGGTACCCATACGGTGCCCAATCCCGCACTCGCCCAGCCGAGCCCGGCTCCCTAGCGGCGGTAGCGGGCGATCAGCGCCACCATCCGGTCCTGCGCGCGGTGCGCGGCGGCGATGTCCACCGAGTTCATGAGGATCGAGAACGCGACCTGGCCGTGGCCCGCGCGGCAGTACCCGGACAGGGTGCTGACCCCGACCAGGGTCCCGGTCTTGGTCCGGCAACGCCCGTCGGCGGCGGTCCCGTTCATGCGCTGGGCGACCGTGCCCTCCTCGCCCGCAAGCGGCAGCGAGCGCCGGTAGGTGGCGGCCCCGGGCCGCCTCTTGATCGCCGCCAGCAGCCGCACGACCTCACGCGGGGAGGCGCGATTCGATCGGGACAGGCCCGATCCGTTCCTCATCCGGATGCCGGTGCCGAGCTTGCGGGCGAATCTCTCGACCCTGCGAGCGCCCCGCCGCGTCGTGCCCTTGGCCCCGCGCCGGGAGGCAGCGAGGCGCTTCAGCAGCATCTCGGCGAAGAAGTTGTTCGACGGCTTCAGCGTCTCGGCGGCCAGGCGCTTGATCCTGGGGGAGGCGACGCTCCCGAGCGGTCGCTTGCGCAACGCCCTCGCCGGCAGGTCGGCGCGGCCGACGCCGCCCTTGACGAACACGCCCGTGGCGCGAAGCTTTCGCCTCAGGGCCCGCGCGGCGACGAGCTCGGGGTTCTTCGCGTAGTGGCCGTGGATGAGCCCGGAGTCGTATGAGAGTCCCGAGAGCGGGGACAGCTCGCCGGACGCGTCCACGCCCGCCGTGGGCACTCCGCGGCGACGATCGAAGATCGAGTCGTCCGCTCGGACCTGCCCGGTGACCCGCTTGATCCCGGCTCGGCGCAGTGCGTTTGCGAGCGGCCCGAGCGGCGTCAGCGGCAACCCGTTGCGGCGGGCGAAGTCGGCCCGCCCCAGCGCGGGGTCCCCCGCCCCCACGAGCACCAGGCTGCCGCGGAGGGTAGGGCCCCGGACCGCGTTGCGCGGTCGCGCGTACACCTTGGTCTTCAAGGTGCTCTTGGCCGTGAAGCGGTCGAACAGCGCGGCGATCGTGAACAGTTTCGTGTTCGAGGCCAGGATCCGCCGCCGCCGCGAGGAAGCGCTGAACAGGGCGCCATTGTGAGCGGCGTCGAGGTCCACGACGTAGGCGCCGCTCGCCCCGCCGGCCCGCTGCATCTGCTCGGCGAGCTGGTGACGCAGGCGCGAGCGAGAGATCGCTGCGGAGGAGAGGTCGGGCACCGCCAGCGCCGCGCACGCGATTCCCGCCAACGCAATCGCCAGCCACCGTCCCCGCATCCGGGCAGGGTAGCCAACGGCCCGGGAGCCGCAGCCCGCGGCGCCGCGGGCCGCCATTCGCCGCTCGAACGGCATAATGAGGGGTCGCATGGGGAAGGTTGTCGAGCTCGAGACCCCTCGAGCTGAATCGCGGTCGAGCCGCGGCAAGCGAACCCGCAGGCGGCGATCGAAGACCGCACTGGTGCTCGGCGGCGGGGGATTCACCGGCGGCGTGTACGAGGTGGGCGCCCTGCGGGCCCTGGACCTGCTGGCGGTCAACCGGACCGTCAACGAGTTCGACGTCTACGTGGGCACGAGCGCGGGGGCGTTCATGGCGGCCATGGTCGCGAACGGGATCACCCCCGAGGAGATGATGCGGGTGCTCAACCACGAGCTGCCCTCGCCGCTTCGCGACATCACCCTCGGCAGCCTGCTGCAGCCGAACTACCGGGGGTTCCTCCGCAAGTCGCTCACGTTTCCCCTCCGAGTGGCTGGAGTGGCGCGGGAGATGGTCAGCCACCTGAACGAGCTCTCGGCGGTCGACATCGTCACCGGCTTGGCCACCGGGCTGCCGACGGGCATCTATACGGGAAGGGGGATCGAGCGATACGTCGCCGAGGTCCTGGCCGACCCTGACCGGTGCAACGACTTCCGCATGCTGGACTCGGAGCTCTACCTCACGGCGACCGACCTGGACACGACGGAGCGGGTCGTCTTGGGCGACGGGGACTGGGCCGACGTGCCGATCTCCACTGCCGTAGCCGCCTCCGGGGCGCTCCCGATGATCTACGAGCCGGTCGAGATCAACGGGCGGGAGTTCATCGACGGCGGCATCCGATCGACCACCAACGTCGACGTGGCGGTCGAGCACGGAGCCAAGTTCATCGTCGTCATCAACCCGCTGGTCCCGTACGCCAACGACTTTCGCAAGCGGATCCCGACGATCACCGGGACCCGAGCTCGCCGGGTCTCGGACATGGGCTTCACGGCGATCGGCAACCAGGCGTTCCGGCTCCTGTCCCACGAGCGGCTGCACGTCGCGGTCCAGCAGTGGGAGCAGCGCTATCCGGGGGTGGACATCATCCTGATCGAGCCCGAGCTCGACGACGAGCTCATGTTCGGGACCTCGATCCTCGACTACAGCGCGCGCCTGGAGATCGCCAAGCACGGGTTCGAGTCCGTGACCCTGCGGCTGGCGCGCGACTACGAGCGCTACCGGGCGATCGCCGAGCGCCACGGTATCCAGATCTCCGCCCGCCGAGTGCGCCACGTGCTCGAGCAGGTGGAGCGCGAGAAGGAGAAGCAATCTGCGTGGCGGCGCGTGCTCGAGCAGACCACTGCGGCCCTGCTTCGCCAGCAGCCGGCGCCGCAGCCGGCCGAGGCCGAGGTCGCGGAGCCCGAGTAGGCGTCAGCCCTCGGCGCCGGTCGAATCGTGCGCCTCTCCGACCGGCTTTGACTCCGGCGAGCCCCGCTGGCGCAGGAAGATCGCGAACACGGAGAACGACCCCACGGCCAGGAACTCCGACTGCCAGTTTTGGAGGGTGCCCTCCCAGAACTCGGCGTTGCCGAGATAGGAAGCCCACGAGATCGTCGGGTCGCCGTGCGCGCGCTGCATCTCGTTGAAGGCCGTCCATCCGGTCACCGACTGGGCGAACCACGACCCGAAGAAGATCGCCGCCATCACGATCAGCAGGGAGTTCGAGTAGATCGCCGTGCGCACGCCTCCCGTGCGGGCCCACAGCGGCGAGCTCCGCTCGGAGTGGGGCCCGATCTTCTGCTCGCGCTCGCCCTCGCGCCCCGCCTTGTCGAGCTCCTTCGACTCCGGCGAGCCGCGCTGAAGCAGCCACACGGTCGCGAGCATGAAGAGCATGAACTGCAGGTACTCGGACTGCCAGTTCTCCATCACCGCCTGGCCAAACGACGACGAGGTCAGGTACCTGCCTAGGGAGATCGTCGGCTCCCCGTGGGCGATCTGGTCCTGGTTGTAGGAGAGGTGGCCGGCGATCGCCTGGCCGGTCAGGGCGCTCAGGAACAGCAGGCCGAAGAAGACCGACAGCGAGTTCTCGCGCAGGAATCGGCGCACCGCTCAGTGGTGCGACAAGCCGATGATGGTGAAATACACCAGCCCGAGCGTGATCCCGGTGGCGTAGACGAACAGCATCGCCCGCATGCCCGCAGGCTAGGCACGGCGTCGGTTGGAGCCGGGGGGCTCAGCCGGAGTAGAGCGACTCGATCTCGTTCGCGTACTTGTCCGCGACCACGCTGCGCTTCACCTTGAGCGTCGGCGTCAGCTCGCCGGACTCCTGGGAGAGGTCACGGGGAAGGATCGCGATCTTCTTCACCTGCTCGACCCTGGCGAACTTCTGGTTGATCTCGTCCAGGTGGGCCTCGATCTCCCGGCGGACCTCCGGATTGGAGGCGAGCGCGACGGGATCCTGCGGCAGGTCGTGCTGGGCCGCGAACGAGACCGCCTCCTCGGGATCGAGGGTCACCAGGGCGACCAGGTAGGGACGGCGGTCACCGATCACCACGCATTGCGAGACCAGTGGGTGCTGCTTCACCTCGGCCTCGATGTTCGCGGGGGTGATGTTCTTGCCCCCCGCGGTGATGATGATGTCCTTCTTGCGGCCGGTGATCTTGAGGAAGCCGTCGGCGTCGATCTCGCCGAGGTCCCCCGTGTGCAGCCAGCCGTCGACCAGGGTCTCGCGCGTCGCCTCCTCGTTCTTGTAGTAGCCCTGGAAGACGTTGGGCCCGCGAACCAGGATCTCGCCGTCGTCGGCGATCTTCACCTCGCAGCCGGGGAAGGGCTTGCCGATGGTGCCGAACTTGAAGTCGTCCGGTCTTGCGATCGTCGCCGCTGTGGACGTCTCGGTCATCCCCCAGCCCTCGAGCACCAGGACGCTGGCCGCGTCGAAGAACCGCAGGATCTCGGGGTTGATCGGGGCGGCTCCGGAGACGGCCTCGATGATTCGCCCGCCGAACAGGTTGCGGATGTTGGAGAGCACCAGGCGGTCGGCGAGCGCGTGCTGGAGGCGGAGCACCGGCGAGGGGCTCTTCCCCTGGCGCTCGAGCTCGCGAACGCGCCGACCGACTCCGACGGCCCAGTTGAAGATCGCTCGCTGCACCCCGCCGGCCTGCTCGGCCTTGGAGTTCGCCGCCGTGTAGATCTTCTCGAAGATCCGGGGCACCGACGGAAAATAGTGCGGCTTCACCTCGCGGAGGTTGGGGAGGATCTTCAGCGGGTCGCGCTCCCAATACGCGAGGACGCCCCCGACGTCGAAGCTGAGGAGCTGGATCAGGAGGGCGAAGGAATGGGCGAGCGGCAGGTACAGGTACGTGACCCTGCCGGTCTCCAGGACGCTCTGCTCGAGCGACATGTTGAGCATCGCCCGGTAGTTGCCGTGTGAGATCACGCAGCCCTTGGGCGGCCCCGTGGTGCCGGACGTGTAGATGAACGTGCAGATGTCCTCCGACGTGACCGAGCGCCACCGCTCCTCCCACTCGGACGCGTCGCGCTCGGCGCCGCGCCCGACCAGGGCCTCGGCGGAGATCGCGTCGTCGCTCGTCCCGATCATCCTGATGACGTGCTCGAGCTTCGGGCACCGGTCCCGGACCTGGCGGATCTTCTCGAGCTGGGCATCGTCCTCGACGATCACGACCTTGGCGTCGGAGTTCTCGAGCACGTACTGGCACTCCTCGGCCGAGTTCGTCTGGTAGATCGGCACCACGGTGGCCCCCGCGGTCAGGGCCGCGAAGTCGAAGTACGTCCACTCCGGGCGCGTGTTGGCGAGGATTGAGACCTTGTCCCCCTTCTGGACCCCGAGGTCGATCAGGCCCAGCGCCAGGCTGCGGACGTGGTCGCGCACGTCGGCGAAGCTGCGCGTCACCCACTGGCCGGATTCCTCCTTGAACATCACGGCCGGCTTCGCTCCGTACCTGTCGGCTGCTGCCGGGAGCAGGTCCGCGATGGTCGCCGAGCCGGCGCCGGTGGCCGGACGAGACTCGACGGTCGCTGTCTCCATGCTGTTCTCCTTCGCTAGGCCGTTGGGCGTCGCGTGCCCACCAAGCGGCGAATGCCGCTGGCTGCGAAGGCTATCTCAGCGAACCTGGGCTAGGCGGCCGCGCGCGGCTGCTTCGGTGGCTCGGAGAGGTTGCGGAGCGAGGAGAGGAAGAGGGTCTTGTCGATTCGGCCGTTGAAGATCGGGACGCCCATCTCCATGCACTTCGAGATCACCTCGCGCCGCTTCATGTGGACTTCCTCGGCGAGCTCCGTGGGCGTCAGATGAATGGCCACTCGTGTTCTCCTCCCGTCGCTTTCGCCCCTGAGTTTTATCGCGCCGAGCGGATGTGTCAATGCATCTGCGCGCAAATTCCGGCGTCTCGAGCCTGCGATCCGATCGTGGGGGCTTGGGCGCCCGCCTCGATCCGGCGCGACCCGGCGACCCGATGAAACTACGATGTCGCACGATGGCCGACGAGGCAGTGCCGCTCTCTCCCCGAGCCTCTTCGCCTGCCGGCGAGGTGGGCTCGTTCCTGGAGTCGCTGATGGACACGGAGCTCTACTCGATCGGGGCTTTCTTCTGCGACGAGCATCCGGACCTGGTGGACGAGGTCGTGACTCGGAGCGAGGAGATCGAGCAGCGGGGCCTCGTGGCGTACTCGAAGCTCAGCGGCGGCCCGATCGAGGAGAGCTTCGAGACGCTCCTCACGGGGCTCGCGGTCCGCTACTACAAGGCGGTCGCCGGATAGACGTCCGCTCCGCGCCCGGCGTCATCCGAAGCCCGTGGGTCCCGCGCCTGCTACTGGGGGTGGTCGCTGTCGGGCTGTTGGCGGCGGTGATCTCCCTGTCGGTGGGCGAGGGAGGCCCCGAGAAGATCACGATCACCGGCGGCGAGGAGGTCCAGCAGCTGATCGCGGGGATCCGGCAGGACGGTCCCTACCTCGGCTCATCGGACGCCCCGGTCACGATCACGGTCTTCAACGACCTCCAGTGCGGAGGCTGTGACGACTACCAGCTCCAGACGGTCGACCCCCTGATCGAGGAGTACGCCCGAGGCGGCGACGCCCGCCTGGAGTTCAGGAACTTCTCGCTGGGCCCCACCGCCACGACCGAGGCGGGGTACGCGGCCACCGCGGCGGGCGAGCAGGACCGCCAATGGCAGTACGTGGATCTCCTCTTCCGCAACCAGGACGAGGCCCCGGGCAACGAGGTCAACGAGGAGTTCCTCCAGGACGTCGCCAACGCGATCCCGGACTTCGACATCGACGCCTGGAAGCGAGCGCAAGAGTCTCCTGAGGTCGCCGCGCGCGTCGAGGACGACGCCGCGCTGGCGACCGACCTGCGCCTGCCGGCGGAGCCCGCGATCGTGGTCACCGGGCCCCGCGGCACCCGCGAGCTCGACGAGTCCCCGTCGAAGGAGCAGGTGGACGCCGCCGTGTCCGCGGTGAGGTAGGCAGGCAAGGGTCACACGGGTAGGCAGGCCAGGTCACACGGCCGGTAGCCAGGCAAGGTGTCCACACGGCTGCGGCTTCGCCACACGGCCGCGGCTTCGATGTTTGTGACTTTGAGCTTCCTTTAGGGGTCGAAAGTCATAGGCGACCGTGGGTAGGTCGACGGGGGGTGTCACCGACGACGACAAAGGCTTCCTCGCTGCTCCGACCCGGCCCGTCCCCCGCCCCCGCCGGGGGGTCGCGGCAGCGCGCGACGTAGAATGGCTGCGCTCGGGGCGTGGCGCAGCCTGGTAGCGCGCACCGTTCGGGTCGGTGAGGTCGCCGGTTCAAATCCGGCCGCCCCGATTTGCCACGCACGACCCATTCTCCCGCCGCCGACCTCGCGCGTCCGTGATCAGCGAGGGCGCGATGAAGGCGGTCCTGGTGGTGCTCGGGGCCCTGAACGCGGCCACCGGCGCCCTTGCCCTGCTGGCTCCTGACACGTTCTTCGACCAGGTCGGGCGCTACGGAGTCGAGAACTCGCATTACGTGGGCGACGTGGGCGCCTTCGTCCTCGCCTTCGGGATCGCCGTCCTGGTCGCCGCCTGGCGGCCGTCTTGGCGGGTCCCGGTGCTGGGCCTGGGGGCGGTGTGGTACGGCCTCCACGCGGTCAACCATCTGTTCGACGTCGGCGAGGCGCGCAGCGACGAGCGCGGCATGCTCGACACCGGCTACATCGCGGTCGGCGCGGCGCTGTTCGCCTATCTCGCCTGGGCTGCGGCGAAGCCCCTTCCGCAAAAGGAGCGCGAGACGAGATGAGGGTGTTCGTAGCCGGAGCGAGCGGGGTGATCGGGCGGCCGCTGGTGAGGCAGCTCGCCGTCGCCGGCCACGAGGTGATCGGGACCACGAGCAGGCCGGAGAACGCTCCGCGGCTGGAGGAGGCGGGCGCCAGGCCCGTAGTCTGCGACGCCCTCGACGCCCAGGCTGTCCGGGCGGCCGTCGAAGAGGCCGCACCCGAGGTCGTCGTCAACGAGCTCACTCGGCTTCCTCGTGAATACAACCCGCGCAAGATCGACTACGGGCCCACGAACCGGGCGCGTTCGGTGGGAGGCCACAACCTGATCGAAGCTGCACGCGCGGTGGGGGCGCGGCGGTTCATCACGCAGGGCATCGCGTTCATCTACGCGCCGCAGGGGCCGATGGTCAAGGACGAGGAGGCGCCAGCATGGACGGATGCGCCCGAGCCCTTCAGCGGCGGTGTGGCCGCGATGCTCGACCACGAGCGAGAAGCCACGCAGACGCCGGGCCTCGAAGGGGTGGTGCTGCGCTACGGGCAGTTCTACGGGCCGGGGACCTACTACGCGAGCGACGGGAACATCGCCGACCAGGTGCGACGCCGCCGTTTCCCGATCGTGGGCCGTGGCGAGGGCGTGTTCTCGTTCATCCACATCGACGACGCCGCGTCGGGCACGGTCGCGGCGCTCGATCGCGGCGCGCCGGGGATCTACAACGTCGTGGACGACGAGCCGGCGCCCCTGCGTGAGTGGCTGCCGGTGTACGCCGAAGCCCTCGGCGCACGCCGGCCGTTTCGCGTCCCGGCATTCGTGGCCCGGTTGGCTGCGGGACCGTTCGCGTCCGCGTTCGCCACCCAGCTTCGTGGGGCGTCGAACGCGAAGGCAAAGCGGGAGCTGCGCTGGGAGCCGCGTTATCCAAGCTGGCGGCGGGGGTTTCGCGAGGCGCTCGGATAGGCTCCCCGGGACTCCGAGCACGACACTGACAGCCACGGATCGACGGCAGAAGGAGAGCAGATGGCCTACTCAGTTCCCGACCTCCCCTACGATTACGCCGCGCTTGAACCCCACATCGACGAGCAGACGATGCGGGTCCACCACGACAAGCATCACCAGGCCTACGTGGACAAGGCGAACGCGGCGCTCGAGGGCACCGAATGGGCGGACAAGGACGTCGACGAGGTGCTCCGAAACCTCTCCTCGCTTCCCGACGACATCCGGACCGCCGTTCGCAACAACGCGGGCGGGCACTCCAACCACACCTTCTTCTGGCAGATCATGAGCCCGGATGGCGGCGGCGAGCCGGAGGGCGACCTTCGGGCCGCGATCGACGACGCGTTCGGCGGCTTCGACTCCTTCAAGGACGAGTTGAAGACGGCCGGGGTCAACCGCTTCGGGTCCGGGTGGGCGTGGCTGGTCCGCGATGGCTCGGGGCTGTCGGTGGTGAGCACCGCGAACCAGGACTCGCCGATCTCCGACGGCCAGACGCCCCTGCTCGGCGTGGACGTCTGGGAGCACGCCTACTACCTGAAGTACCAGAACAAGCGCCCCGACTACATCGACGCCTGGTGGAACGTGGTCGACTGGGGCGAGGTCGCGAGCCGCTTCGACGCTTCCTCCTGAGCCAAGCACCCCCTTTCGCGGGCCTCCCGGGCGTGAGCGCGAAGGACGAGGCGAGGGCCTGGGCGGAGACCACGAAGGCGCTGGCCGCCGAACGAGGCCTCGTCTACGAGCCGGTTGGGGGCATCAACCCCGTCGGGGGCCCCACCGCGCTGTGCCCCGGCGGGACCAACCGGCTCACCGGGCAGCTCGCCGACGGATTCTGGGGGGCCTCCTGCGACGCCGACGAGCAGGCCGAGGGCGGCTTCCTGTCGAAGGCCGTGCTTCCGGGGGCCGTCCTCGCCAAGTCGCACGTGCCGGATCTGGCCAAGGTCATGCCCCCCTTCAACGTCGAGTCGGTCGAGCGCCGGCCCGACGAGCTCGTGGTCCAGCGAGCCTCGCGCCGCAAGGTCGAGTTCGAGAGCCTGGACTTCAACCAGCGCTTCCTGGCCACCGTGCCCAGCGAGTACGACCCGGTCGCGCTGCGCGAGATCTTCAGCCCGGCGTTCCTGGACTGGGTGACGACGATCGACAACGAGATCGACTTCGGCGTCTCGGAGCAGCAGCTCTGGTTCTTGTGGAAGCTCCGGGCCCGCACTCGCGACGAGCTGGCCACCGCCCTCGACAACGGCGGGGAGCTGTTCAAGCGAGTGCGAGGCGAGGTCGAGGAATCGGGCGTCCACACGTACCCGGCCGGCCCCTGGCACGCCGGGCTGGAGCCGTTTCCGAACGCGTGAGCGGGCTCAGTCTCCGCTCTGCGCCCTCCTCTTCTTGAGCTCCCGTCGGGCCGTTCGGTAGAAGCCGAGCGATCGGGTCATGGCTCCCTGGTAGCGGCTGACGATGCCTCGGTTCGGCAGCTCGAGGCCGCCGACGAGCTTGCGCGGAACTAGCGCCCAGCCGTCGGAGGTTCGCGTCAGGTCGCCGCGGAGCTGGTGGTTCTCTCTCCACTTGAAGTCGGCGTCGTGCCCGTGCGCGGTCAGGCAGGCGCGTCCCTCGATCATGGGCAGGCCGGCCGGGCCCGCGCCGACTGAGATTCGGCGCTCCGCGGGCTCCACGGCGATCGGCACCCGGGCGGCCAGCGGGAAGCCGTCCGGCGCGATCCACGCAAGGACCGCGGTCTCGTAGCGGACACCCAGCCGATCCACGCGCTCGTCCCACGCTACCGCCCCGCCCGCGGGCGGCTCGTGGGCCTCGAGGGGCTCCTCGCTGTGGCCGGAGCGGACCTCCTCGAGGTGGGCGCCGTGACAATCGGGCGGCTTGGCGATGTCGCCGTCCGGCCACAAGAAGACGCGCTCGGGACGGACCTTGATGTAGATGCGGTTGACGTACCAAGCCGCGATCCGATCGAGGAAGCGCGGCGGCATCACGGCCCTGCCACGTGGCAGCTTGACCGCCGATTCGCGCCGGTAGCGTTCTCGGTTTGCGTCGAGATCCCGGTCGTCCACCTCGGCCGTCCCCTGCACCAGGACCTGGATCCCGGTTTCGATGCCGGAGCCCGTGGGATCCGAGAAGAGCAGCGCCACGTGGGGGTTTCGGCGCGCGTCGTTGGCCTTCTTCGGATACCCCAGGCCGGTGGAGGTGTCGACGGTCGCCCCGCCGGAGGAGTAGTAGGGAGTAACCGGCCAGACGATCGGCTGCTGGGTCGCGGCGACCGTGGTGAGCTCGCAGGTGATGAAGCGCTCGAAGGCCTCCCGGGCCTCCTGGGGCAGGGTTGCCGTCACGCCCGAAACATAGTCCGAAGCCGGCTCAGTATCCGGGCTCCCCGGGGAGCACGACCCGGCGGTCGGAGCCCTCCCCGACCACCCGGGGGAGGATCGGCTCGAACGAGCGCTCGGCGGCAGCGGCCAGCACCTCGGCCGCGCTCCCGTAGGGCAGCAGCGACTCGAGGTGCTTGATCGTGGGAAAGACCAGCGACAGCTCGCCGCGCCCGTGACGGTCGAGCGCTTCGGAGGGCGAGATCCACGCGGCCTCCGTCGTCTCGGCCCCGTCGGGGCGCGGCGGCGAGTGGGCGGGGGCAAGGGCGACGTAGAAGCGGGTGTCGAAGCGCACGGGCACGATCTCCGGGGTGATCCAGCGCGACCAGCGCCGCAGCTCCGCCTCGGCGGGGAGCTGAACCCCGGCCTCCTCCCACAGCTCGCGCAGCGCGCAGGCTCGGTGGGCGAGCTCGGCGGCGTCGGAGTCGCCGCCGGGCACGGGAGGGCCGAGGGCTTCGTCGTCCTCGACCACGCCGCCCGGGAACACCCACACGCCGGGCATGAAGCTGGCTTCCGGGCTGCGCCGGACCAGCAGCACCTCGAGCCCGCGCTGGCGATGCTTGCCGCCCCGGCGCAGGAGGATGATCGAGGCGGCGGGACGCGGACTTGACGGAGCCATCCTCGGGCCACCCTAGACGACCGATTCCGCCGCCGAATCCCGGGTAAGCTGCTCCGCGATGACGCCCGAAACCCAGACCGCCCAGCTTTGGATCTGCACATCCTGCGGGTTCATCTACGACCCCGAGGAGGGCGATCCGGACGGCGGCATCCCCCCGGGGACGCCGTTCGACGCGATTCCCGACGACTGGTTCTGCCCCGTCTGCGGGGCCCGCAAGGCCGACTTCGAGCCCTACGAGGAGTAGCCGCCTCCTGGCGTGTCCCGGCTCAGCTCGCGGTTGAGCCGGGAGCCGCTTCCAGGGCACGATCGCGCTGACGCCGCACCCACTCCCGCCGCACCCCGGCGATCAGGGCTGCGAGCAGGGCGAACGGCAGCAGCGCCGCGCCGGCCACCAGAGCCACGCCGGCGGCGACGGTGAGCACCCGGCCCGCGTCGTCGAGGGCGTCGCCGATCGTCCAGGCCCCTCCAGAGGTCGTCCTGCTGTCGGCGGTGATCGTGACGCTCACCGGGACCAGCTGCACTCGCCTGTGTGCCTTGGCGAGATCCCCGTGCGCGGCGGCCAGGCGCGTCTCGACGATGCGAAGCCGGGCCCGGATGCTCTGCTGCTCGGCGAGCGTGGCGGCCTCCCCCAGCTCACGCAGCAGGCGGTCGCGCGTCGCCGTCAGCTCGTCGATCTGCCTGCGGGCGGAGACGAAGCGGTCCGTGACATCCACGGCGCCGTCGCTTCGGGAGACGACGTGCCCCAGGTCGGAGAGGTCTCCCATCGCGGCCGACAGCTCTCCGGCCGGGATTCGAAGCGTGAAGTGGGCCCGTCCCCGTTCCGCGCCGTTGACCCCCGGATCGCCCCCGGAGACGTTCGAGCGGAGCACAAATCCGCGGTGGTCGCGAACCACGTCGAGTACCCCGTCGGCGGCGGCGCGGAAGTCCTCTGGGGCCGTCGAGAGCCCGAGGTCGACATCCTGGGCGATTTTGCGCTTCACAGCGCGGTTGGCCGCCGAAGGCAGATTCTGAGCACTGAGAGACTCAGCCGCCGGCGCGCTGCCACGGCTGGCGGTGCTGAATCGGTCCCGACCGGAGTACCCGAGGGTGGAATCCGGCGTGTCCGAGGCGGGTGCCGGCTGTGGCCTTGCGGTCTGCGCGGTCTGCGGCGCGTCCTGGTCTCCCCGCAGTACGCCGCTCTGGGAGACGCCGATCCCGATCGCGACCACGCAGGCAGTCGCTCCACCGAGCGCGGGAAGCACTCGCCGCGCATCAGGCCCGCGAAGGGGGCGAAGCCCGTCAGACGCCTTCCGGTGAAAGCGCCCGAGCCGGTCGCCGGCTCGGGGCGGGAAGCCCTCGGCCGCCCGCTCGTCAAGCCTGGCCTGCGTCTCGGCGCTCGGCAGCGGTCGCTCGCCGCGAAGCTCCAGCGCGACCCGCGCCAGGTGCTCCAGCTCCGGATCGACGCGCTCGCCGGCCAGCGCGCCCTCGATGGCCTCGAGCTCGCGCTCGACGTCCGGGTCCTGGGGCAGATCGCGTTCACGCAGCCTCATCGCAGGCCCTCCTCAGCTTCTGGATCACTCGGTGCAGCCGGGTGCCGGCGTTGGTCTCGGTTGTCCCGATCGCCTGGGCGATCTCGGAGTTCGTGAGGCCGGCAAAGAACTTCAGCGCCACCAGCTCCCGCTCGCGCGGAGCCAGCGAGGCGAGTGCATCCCGCAGGGCCGCCCGGCGAAGCGCGGCCTCCCCGCCCTGCTCGGGCGTGGGCGAAGCGTCGTCGACCGGCTCGGCGACCAGCGCCGCCTGGCGCCGGCGCCGGCGGAGCTCGTCGAGCGCCGCGTTGCGGGCGATCCCGAACAGCCACCCGCGCCGGCTGCCGCGCTTGGGATTGAAGCTGCGCCGGCGACGGTAGGCGCGCTCGAAGGCGAGTGCGGTGACGTCCTCGGCCGCGGAGCGGTCGCGAAGGAGGCCGGCGACGTAGGCGTAGACGTCGTCGCGATTTCGCCGGTAGAGCTCGTCGAACGCGGTCGCGGCATCGGCCGGGATCTCGTTCGCCACGGCGGCGAGCGTCTGCGTCATGCCCCTACTACGTGGAAAAGCCTCGCTCATCACGAAGAATTCTCGCGATGGCAGTTGCGACCCCATACGGATCGAACTGTGCCAGGCGGAATGGATTCGTTGGCGCAGGCGCTCGAGCGGCGATAGCCCCAGTCGCTACGCCGCTTGGGCCAGCGACGGAGCGGCCTGCGGCGCGCCGTAGGCGGATTCGAAAGCGGCCTCGACGGAGGCCGCCACGATCTCGATCAGCCGTCGCAGCTCGAGCTGGTCGATCGAGAGCGGCGGCATCAGGACGACGACGTCCCCCAGCGGCCGCACGATCGCACCCCGCTCCCGAGCCTCCAGCGAGACTCGGTGACCGAGCCGGAGCGCGGGATCGTGCTGCCCCAGGTCGATTCCCGCCATCAGGCCACGCCCGCGGACCTCGGCAACCTCGGGCAGATCGCCGAGCTCCGTGACCAGCTCGCCGAAGAGGCGGATCTTCGGCTGCAGGCGCACGAGCGTTCCCTCGCTCTCGAACGCTTCCAGGCTGGCCAGAGCCGCCGCGCAGGCGAGGGGGTTGCCGGTGAAGGTATGGCCGTGGAAGAAGGTGCGGCCCTCCTCGGGAGCTCCGAGGAAGCCGTCGTAGACGCGCTGGGTGGTCAGGGTGGCAGCCAGGGGCAGGTAGCCGCCGGTCAGGCCCTTGCCCAGACACAGGAAGTCGGGCGCCACCCGCTCCTGCTCGCAGGCGAACATGGTCCCGGTGCGCCCGAACCCGGTGGCGACCTCGTCGCAGATGAGGAGCACGCCGTGGCGCTCCGTCAGCTCGCGAACGCGCCGCAAGTACCCCGGGGGCTGAATGCGGATCCCGGCCGCTCCCTGCACGAGCGGCTCGACGATCACCGCCGCGATCTCCTCGGCGTGGAGGTCCAGCAGGCTCTCGAGCTGCGCGGCGTCGCCGGGCTCCACCTGATGCGCGCGGAAGAGGAGTGGCGAGTAAGCGCCCCGGAACTGGCCGATTCCCCCGACCGACATCGCGCCCAGGGTGTCGCCGTGGTAGGAGTCCCGCAGGCACACGAAGGCGGTTCGCCGGCGGTGCTGCCCGCCGCGCTGCTGCCAGTACTGAAACGCCATCTTGAGCGCGACCTCCGCCGCGGCCGAGCCCGAGTCGCAGTAGAAGACGCGGCTGAGGCCCGGCGGCGCGAGCTCGACCAAGCGGGCCGCGAGCTGGGCGGCCGGGGGATGGGTGAGCCCGAGCATGGTCGAGTGGGCGATCCGATCGAGCTGCTCGCGAACCGCGGCGTCGATCAGCGGATGACGGTGGCCGTGCACGTTGCACCACAGTGACGAGACGCCGTCGAGGTAGCTCCTTCCCCGCGAGTCGACCAGCCGCGCTCCCTCGCCGCTCTCGATCACCAGGGGCTCCTCGCCGCACCACTCGCTCTGCGGCGTGAACGGATGCCAGAGGTGACGATGGTCGAGCTCGGCTGTTGCCGAACCGGGAGGGCCCGGTGACGCCTGGCCGTCTCTCATCCGAGGGGCCACGTTAGACGCGGTCGCGGCGGAATCCCTTCGCACATCTGTGACCGACCTCACACTAATTGCCGCCTCGCAACAGTTGCAGAGCTGCAATAATTTCACGCATGCACGCAACGGCGCTCACGGACAAGCCCCCCTCCGGCAAGGCGACCAAGCAGGAGCGGGAGCGGATCGCCGACGGCATGGTGACCTTGATGCGCTACCTGTGGGAGCTCGATCGCGGGGCCGGCTACCTGGGCGCGGTCGAGGAGAGCGGGATGACGCTGCCGCAGCTCAAGGCTTTGATCGCGCTCTCCGGAGGCGCCGAGGGCCCGTGCCCGACCAAGGACCTCGCCGAGTCGCTCGGCCTCGCCCCGCCCGCCGCCACCCGCATCGTCGACGCGCTCGTCGACCGGGGCCTGGCGACCCGCACGGAGGACCCGGACGACCGCCGGGTGCGCCGGATCGCGACCACCGCCGCCGGGCGCAAGTTCGTCGAGGAGCTCGCGCACCGCCGCACGGCGGGGCTCGAGGCGCTGGCCGGCCGGCTCACGCCCGGTCAACGGCGAAAGCTCGTGACCGCGTTCGACGCCCTGCTCGAGGACGAGGGCTTCCGTCGCCTGTACGAAGCCAACCGGAGGGCGAGCCGCAAGTGAACCGTTACCGGCACCTGATCACGGACGAGAACCGCCGGTGGTGGACGCTCGGGGCGATGTGCTTCGCGCTGTTCATGATCATGCTGGACAACACGGTGGTGAACGTCGCGCTGCCCTCGATCCAGCGCGACCTGGGCGCCAGCCTGTCCAGCCTCGAGTGGACGATCAACGGCTACACGCTCGCCTTCGCCGTCATCCTGGCCACCGGGGGCCGTCTCGGCGACATCTTCGGGCGCCGGCTCGTCTTCCTGATCGGGGTCACCCTGTTCACGATCTCGTCCGCGACCGCGGGGCTGGCCGCCGGCCCCACCTCGCTGGTCGCAAGCCGCGTCGCCCAGGGGGTCGGGGCCGCGCTGATGATGCCGGCCACGCTGTCGATCGTGACCAACGCCTTCCCGCCCCACGAGCGGGGCAAGGCGATCGGGACCTGGGCCGGCGTCTCGGCGCTGGCGCTGGCGATCGGGCCCGTGCTCGGCGGCCTGCTGACCGAGCACGTCTCGTGGCGGGCGATCTTCTACATCAACCTCCCCGTCGGCTTCGCCGCGGTGCTCGCTTCGCTGTTCGCGGTTCGGGAGTCCCGCGACGAGACGGTGGGCCGCCAGGTGGACTTCGCGGGCGTTGTGGCGCTGACCGTGGCGCTCACGGCCCTCGTTTTGGCCCTGATCGAGGGCAACTCCTGGGGGTGGGGGTCGCTCGCGATCGTCTCCCTGCTCGGGGGGTCCGTGCTGATGATCGGCGTGTTCGTCCTGGTCGAGCTTCGCGTCGCGGCGCCGATGGTGGAGTTCCGCCTGTTCGCGAGCCGCAACTTCATCGGGGCCAACCTGGTCGCCTTGGTGGTCACGTTCGCGATGCTCGGGCAGTTCTTCTTCCTCGCGCTGTACATGCAGGACATCCTGCTCTACTCCCCGCTCGAGGCCGGCGTGCGATTCCTGCCCGCCACGCTCATGATCGTCGCCTTCGCGCCCCTGGCCGGCCGACTCACGGATCGCGTCGGCCCCCGCTGGTTGATCGCCGGCGGCCTGCTCAGCGTCGCCGGCGCGCTCTACTGGCTGACCACCGTGGACGTCGGGACTACCTATGGCTCCATCTGGCCGTCGTTCACGCTGATGGGCCTGGGCATGGCGTTCGTGATGTCGCCGATGTCGACGGCTGCGATGAACGCCGTGGCCGAGGCGAAGGCGGGCATCGCCTCGGGCATCCTCTCGATGAATCGGATGATCGGAGGTTCGCTGGGCGTGGCGGCGATGGGGGCCGTGTTCCAGGGCGAGGCCCCGGCGGGCACCCGCGATCCCGCGACGTTCGTCCACGCCTTCGCCTCCTCGATGTGGGTCGCCACCGGCGTCGCCCTGCTCGGCGCCCTCATCGCAGCGGCCACGATTCGCGGCAAGTCCAAGCCGCGCCACCAGCCGGCCGTCGCCGAGGGACCGGCGACGCCCGGCGGTGAGCTCGCGACCGGCGAGCACGCGGCCGTCTGATCGCGTTCAGCCGGCGCACCGGATGGTGCCTCCTACGGCGAGAGCGGTGGCCAGCTCTCGGGCCGGCCGAGGTCGAGCTGCGGCAGGGTCGCCACCGGCTTGTCGCTCAGCCGCTCGATCGTCTCGCGGTTGGAGCGCTCGACGGCGGACGGATCTGCCGGCCACGGCGTGAGGACGACCAGGCGAACCTCGATCCCGGCGGTCGCGGCCGCCTCGATCGTCAGGAGGGTGTGGTTGATGGTTCCGAGGCCCGGTGCCGCCGCGACCACCAGCGGCAGCCCCAGATCGCGGGCGAAGTCCCGAACGGAATAGCCCAGGGTCAGCGGGACGAGGAGCCCGCCCACGCCCTCCACGACGAGCACGTCGGCCCCCTCGCAGGCGCCGCGCGCCCCGGCCCGCAGGAGTCCCGGGTCGATCTCGCGTCCGGCCAGCTCGGCCCCGAGGTGCGGCGAGACCGGAGGCTGGAACCGGTAGGGCGCGATCTCCTGGTCGCTTTGAGCCGATCCCGCCGCGCGCCTAAGCAGCGCGTGGTCGGGCTCGGTCTCCGCCTCCAGCCCCGTCACCGCCGGCTTGAAGACCGCGACCCGCCTCCCGGCGCCAGCGAGCGTGCGCGCGACCACGGCCGCGACCACGGTCTTGCCGACCTCCGTGCCCGTGCCGGTGACGAAGAGCCCGCGCACCGGGCGGGGCCTAGGCGGCGCGCTTCAGGGGCGCGGGGTGCGCTGCTCGCCGCTCGGCCGGCGGCCCTGGGAGCCCCAGCTCGCGGGCGGCGCTCCCGATCACCCCGGCAGCCGCGCAGAGCTCGTCCGCCCTGTGGTTGGCCATCACCGAAAGCCGAAGACGTGACGTCCCTTCCGGCACGGTGGGCGGGCGAATCGCCTGGGCGAACACGCGGCCTTCCAGCACCCGCTCGCAGAGCGCCATCGTGCCGACGGCATCGCCCACGATCACGGGGACGATCTGGGTGCGCGAGTCCCCGACCTCCAAGCCGAATTCCGCCAGCGCCTGGCGCAGGATGACGGCATTTCGCGCCAGCTGGTCGACCATGCCGGGCTGCCCGTCGAGCAGGGTCAGGGCGGCCAGCGCGGCTCCCAGGGCGGGCGGGGGAAGGCCCGTGGAGAAGATGAACGGCCGCGCGGTGTTGACCAGCAGGTCCACGAGCTCCGCCTCGGCGCAGACGTAGGCCCCGTAGCTGCCGAGCGTCTTGCCCAGCGTGCCGACGAGCACGTCCACCTCCCCCGCCAGCCCGGCCTCGGCCACCGCTCCGCGCCCGCCCGGCCCCAGCGCCCCGATCGCGTGGGCCTCGTCAACCAGCAGGCGGCAGCCGTGCCGGCGCGCGAGCTCGACCAGCTCCGCCACCGGGGCGACGTCCCCGTCCATCGAGAAGACGGCGTCCGTGACGATCAGCGAGGCCGTCGTGCCGGCCTTTCGCAGCCCCCACGATAGGTGCTCGAGGTCACCGTGGCGGTAGACGAAGCGCTCGGCCCGGGAGAGCCTGCACCCGTCGATGATGCTGGCGTGGTTGAGCTCGTCCGAGAACACCATTTGTCCTCGGCCCGCGAGCGCCGCGACCGTCCCGAGATTCGCGAGGTAGCCCGAGCCGAACACCAGCGAGGCCTCGTAGCCCGAAAACTCGGCGATCCGCTCCTCGAGGCGCCGGTGCAGCGACATGTTCCCGGAGACGAGGCGCGAGGCGCCGGCTGAGGCGCCGAAGCGCTCGGCCGCGTCGGCGGCGGCCTGCCGTACCCGGGGGTGGTCGGCAAGCCCCAGGTAGTTGTTCGAGCAGAGCAGCAGGACCTCGGCGCCGTCGAGCATTACGCGAGGCCCCTGCGGGCTCTCGATCAACCTCAGGCGGCGGTACAGCCCGGTGCGGCGAAGGTCCTCCAGGCGGGCCGCGACCTCGCCCACGGATCAGTCGCCCCAGCCCGCCGGCTCCGGATACGGCGGCGGCTTGTGCTTCTTCTTCACCACCCGCAGCTGGGTGGACGGGTCCCAGAAGTTGGCCTCTTCCTGCGAGTCGATCAGCTCGTCGATCGTCTCGGGGGGCTCTCCCTCGAGCCGGCCGGACCGGTTGTCCGGTCGCGGATTGGCTCCGTTGTCCGGCTGGCGCGCGACGTTCAGCCCCAGCTCCTCGAACATCTCGCGATCGTCGGCGGGCTCGGCGCCCAGGGTCGTCAGGAAGTTGCCCATCATCACCCCGTTGAGACCGGCCTTGACCGCCAGCGGCTGGAGCTCGTGCAGGTTCTCGACCCGCCCTCCGCAGAGCCGAAAAAGGGCATCCGGCAGGATGAGGCGGAAGATCGCCACCCACTTGACCACCTCCCAGGGGTCCATCAGCGGCCGGTCCCCGAACTTGGTCCCGGCCCTCGGGTTGAGGAGGTTGATCGGGACCGAGGTGGGATCGATCTCCGACAGCTCGAACGCCATCTCGACTCGCTGGCGCGGCGACTCCCCGAGGTTGAGGATGCCGCCCACACAGGTCTCCAAGCCCGCGTCCTTGACGGCGTCGATGGTGCGCTTGCGACCCTCGTAGCGGACCGTCGTGCTCACCTCCGGGTAGTAGGACCGCGCCGTCTCGACGTTGTGGTGGACGCGCTGCACCCCGGCCTCGGCAAGCTTCCGCGCGCGGTCGGGTGAGATGTGCCCGATCGAGACGCACCGCTTCAGGTTCGTGTGCTCGGCGACCAGGCGCGCGCCGTCAACGATCTTCTCGAAGTCGCGCTTGGACAGCCCCTGGCCCTGGGTGACCATGCAGAACCGGTGGGCCCCCGCCGCCTCCGCCGCCCGGGCATGCTCGAGGATCTGGTCCGGGCCCATCATCGCGTGCATCGGGGTGTCGGCCTCGGCGTACCGCGATTGGGCGCAAAACCCGCAGTCCTCCGCGCAGCCCCCCGACTTGGCGTTTACGAGCGAGCACATGTCGGTCGACGATCCGAACCGCTCGCGGCGAACCGCCCAGGCACGCTCGACCAGCTCGGTGATCTCCGCGTGGGCGTTGATCCCCGCCAGCTCCATGGCCTCGTCGAAGGTGATCAGTGGCGGCATCGGGCCTTCATCGGCGGCAGGGGCAAGGCTAGGCCGCCCCTCGGACAGCCAACGGCGGCCGCCGGCGCCACGACGGCCGCCCCCCCGCGCGCCTAGGATTGGTCCCCTGCCCGGAAGGCTGACGTACTGGAGGCGGCGCGCCGTCGCCTTGCTGATCCCGGTGGCGGCCGGGGTTGCGGTGTGGGTCGCGCTGGCCGACGGGACGACGCGCGCCCCGCGGGGGGACGTCGTGGGAGAGGCGGCCCGGGACCTGCCGGTCCGAAGGCTGGCCGGCGAACGGCTCGTCGCCGGGTTCGACGGGCCGAGGGCCCCGCGCGCGATGGAGCGGATGATCCGTCAGGGCCGCCTCGCGGGGGTGATCCTGTTCTCGGACAACCTCGGTACCCGCCGCCACGCACGCCGTACGATCCGCCGCCTGCAGGAGATCCGGCGTCCCCCGGGCCTACGTGATCCCCTGCTGGTGATGGTCGATCAGGAGGGCGGGCTGGTGAAGCGTCTGCCGGGACCGCCACGCGCCTCCGCCCGCCGGATGGGCCGCGCGGGCGCCGGTTTCAGCCGTCGCCAGGGCGCCGCGACGGCCCGGAGCCTGCGCGCGGTGGGGGTCAACGTGGATCTGGCGCCGGTGCTGGACGTGGGGCGCCCCGGAAGCGCGATCAGGGCGCAACGTCGAAGCTTCGGAGGCACGTCGCGCCGAGTGACCCGGACGGCGATTCCGTTCGCGGCGGCGATGGGGCGGCGGGGAGTGGCCGCTGCCGCCAAGCATTTTCCAGGCCTGGGCGCGGCCTCGCAGAGCACGGACGTGGCGGTGCAGCGCATCCGCTTGAGTCGCGCGAAGCTGAGGCGGATCGACGAGCGTCCCTACCGCGCCTTCGCGGCCATGGGAGGCGGCGTGGTGATGCTCAGCACCGCGGTCTACCCGCGCTTCTCTGCCAAGCCGGCGGCGTTCTCCAGGCGTCTCGCGACCGCGGAGCTACGCTCGCGGGTCGGGTTCCGGGGGGTGTCGATCAGCGACGCCCTGGAAACGGTCGCCGCGCGGGAGTACGGCGGCCCGGCGAGGGTGGGCGTGACTGCCGCCAGGGCGGGTACCGATCTGCTGCTGTTCACCGACCACCGCGCCGCCGCCGCCGCGGGGCATTCGCTGAGTCGCAAGCTGCGCTCCGGCACGCTGTCACGTCCGCGCTTCCTTCGCTCCGTTCGCCGGGTCCTCGCGCTGCGAGCGCGGAGCGGCGCGGGATGACGGCGCCCAGGAGCCCGCGCGATCAGGACTCGAGGCGGCGCAGGTGTTAGGTTCCCGGGCCGGATGGGGGTCCTCGCAAGGCGGACAGCGCGGTTGGTTCGTTCCACCCCCGGTCGCTTCGCCCTATCGCTGATCACCACCGCGATCGTCGCGGTCGCCGCCCTGACCGTGGCCGGGGCCGGAATCCCGGCAACCAGCGCCGGCCAATCCGCCGCTGCGCAGACGCGTCCGAACATCGTGGTGATCGAGACCGACGACCAGACGGCCGAGTCGGTGCGGGTAATGAAGCACGTGAACTCGCTCATCGGCAGCAGGGGCACGACGTTCACGAACAGCTTCGTCAACTTCTCGCTCTGCTGCCCCTCACGGGCCACCTTCATGACGGGCCAGTACATGCACAACCACGACATCCGGGACAACCAGGTCCCCGGCGGCGGCTTCGGCCGCTTCAACCAGCTCCACGCGACCAACAACCTGGCCGTGTGGCTCCAGGACGCCGGCTACTACACCGCGCTGGTCGGCAAGTACCTCAACGGGTACACGAACCAGCCGCGGGTGCCGCAGGGCTGGTCCGAATGGCACGTCGCCGCGCCGGACACCCAGGACCTCTACGACTACCGCATGAACGACGAGGGCGTGTTCACGGACTACGGGGAGGCGCCCGCCGACTTCAAGGAGGACGTGTTCACCTCACGGGCGGTCGGCCTCGTCGAGCGGAGGACCCCGAGCGATCAGCCCTTCTTCCTCTGGCTCACGTACACGACGCCCCACTGGGGAGGGCCCGAGCCGAATCCCAACCCGCCGGGCGACTGCAACGGGACCGCCAAGCCGGCCCCTCGCCACGCGCACGCGTTCGATTCCATGATCCAGCCGAGGAGCCCGAACTTCAACGAGGCCGACGTCTCCGACAAACCGGCCGAGATCCGCAAGCTTCCTCGCTTCAACACGGCGGGGGCCGCGAACATCCAGCGCCTGTACCGGTGCGAGCTGGAGGCCCTCTTGTCGGTGGACGAGGGCGTTCAGAAGGTCGTCGACGCGCTGGTCGCGGCCGGGGAGCTGAACGACACCCTCGTCGTGTTCACCTCCGACAACGGGCTCTTCCACGGCGAGCATCGCCTGTCGCAGGTGAAGCGCCACATCTACGAGGAGTCGATCCGCGTTCCGCTGATGATGCGCGGCCCCGGCATCCCGGTCGGGGCACGCGTCAACGACCTGGTGATCAACGCCGACCTGGCGCCAACGATCGTCGACGTGGCCAACGCGACCCCCGGCCTGACCATGGACGGGCGCTCGCTGATACCCGTGGCGCAGAACCCGGGGCTCGAGCGAAACCGCGAGCTCCTGATCGAGCAGCCGAGCCTGGCCGCGATTCGCACCCAGCGCTACATCTACGCCGAGTACACGAACGGCGAGCGGGAGCTCTACGACCTTGAAAAGGACCCGTTCGAGCTCCAGAGCCGCCATGCGTCGTCCGCGTACGCTCCGGTCAGGACCGCGCTCGCGGCCCAGCTCCAGAAGCTTCGGAACTGCTCCGGGGCCGGCTGCCGCCTGCACCGCACGGATCCGCTGCCCCGGTAGGGGCTCAGCGACGCCGGACCGCGAAGCTCGGGTCGCGGCCCTAGCGCCCGCGCCAGTTGGGCTTTCGCTTCTCGGCGAACGCCCGGACGCCCTCGCGGAAGTCCTCGGAGCGGAAGCACGAACGCCGCAGCTCGATCAGCTCGTGTACCTGCTCCGGGGTCAGACGAGGGTGCGAGTTGAGGACCTCGATCGCGTGCTTGTTCCCCCGCAGCGACAGGGGGGCGTTCCCCGCGATCTCGGCGGCCAGCCCCACGGCGGTCTCCTCCAGCTGGTCGTCCGGGACGGTGTCGTGCACGAGCCCGATCGCCATCGCCCGTGGCGCGCTGAGAGTGCGGCCGGTCAGGAACAGCTCCTTCGTGCGCGCCACGCCGATCACGTCGATGAAGCACTGCAGGCCGGTGTGGGCATAGATCAGGCCGAGCTTCGCCGGCGGCATCCCGAGCTTCGCGCTGACCACCGACAGGCGCAGATCGCAGCGCACCGCGAGCTCGAGGCCGCCCCCGAGGCTGTGGCCGTTGATCGCCGCCAGCACCGGATACGGGTGGGCGCTCACCGCCTCCATCGCGGCGTGAAACGGATGTGCCACCAGCGCCTCCGCCTGCTCCTCGAAGGCCTCCTCGGGGATGGCGGCGATGTCGTAACCCGCCGAGAACACCTCTCCCGCTCCGGTGATCAGCACGCACCGGATCTCGATCCCGCGGTCAAGAGTCGGGATCACCTCGGCGAGCGCGTTGAGGATCTCGTGATCCAGAGCGTTTCTCCGCTGTGGGTTGGAGATCGTCAGCCGGGCCACCGCCTCGGCCGGGCGGTCGAGGATGAGCTTGCCGCCGGCGAGCGCCAGCGCCTCGTCCGCTCTGTTCTCCGGGCCCCGTGGGTCGGCGGGCGTCCGGCTCATTCGAGGACGACGAGGACGTCGCCCTCCTGTACGGACTGCCCCTCCTGGCAGCGGACCTCGCTGACCGTGCCGGCGTCCTCCGCCTCGACCGGCATCTCCATCTTCATCGACTCGAGGATGACCACGGTGTCGCCCTCGTCCACCTGGTCGCCCACCGCGACCTCGATCTTCCACACCGTGCCGGTGATGTGGGCCTCGACGGCCGCGCTCATTTCGGCCCCCACGAGCGCCCCTGTTGACCGGTCCGCGGCACGGCGGGGGAGAATAACCGGCCTTGCCGGTGGAACCAAAGAGCCCGGTGGTGGTCGTGGCGGCGCACAACGAGGCCGACCTGATCGCGGACACGTTGGAGGCCCTGCGGAGGGCGTTTCCGAACGCCGAGGTCGTGGTGGCCGACGACGCCTCCGGCGACGGGACGGCCGAGGTGGCGCTCGCCAGTGGCGCCCAGGTGATCAGTCGCGGCCGGCCTCACGGCAAGGGCGCCAACGTGACCGCCGCGGTCCAGGCGGTGATCGACCGAGCCGATGAGGCCGACCCCCCGACCTTCCTGCTGTGCGACGCCGACCTCGGGACGTCCGCCCGGGAGCTGGCGCCGTTGGTTGACGCCGTGGAACGGGGGGACTGCGAGCTCGCGGTGGCGGCGTTTCGCGATCCCGTGGGCGGCGGCTTCGGGATCGCGCTGGGGTTCGCGCGCTGGGCGATCGAGCGTCGCTGCGGCTACCGGGCGGGCGCTCCCATCTCGGGCCAGCGGGCGATGCCGGCCACGGTGCTCCGGTCCCTGATCCCGTTCGCGCCGGGCTACGGCATGGAAACCGCGATGACGATCGAAGCCGTTCGCGCCGGGTACCGGGTGCGAGAGATCGAGCTCGACCTCTCGCACCGAGCCACCGGCCGCAGCCTCCGCGGCTTTTGGCATCGCGCCCGCCAACTCCTCGACTTCGCGAGGGCCTACCGGTCCAGGCGCTAGGGGTGGCGCAGCGGTTCGCGGTCCCGTGCCGGGTCGCGGCCAGCCTCTAGGCTTGGCGCCCCGTTGATCCTCGCCATCGATCAGGGCACCACCGGGACGACCTGCCTCGTCTTCGATCGCGAGGGACGGATCGCGGGACGCTCGTACTCGGAGTTCGAGCAGCACTTCCCACGGCCGGGGTGGATCGAGCACGACGCGGTCGAGATCTGGGACGTCACGCGGAAGGTCGCCGCGCAGGCGCTCGACGACGCGGGGATCGGGGGGACGCAGCTCGATGCGATCGGAATCACGAACCAGCGCGAGACCGTGGTCGCCTGGGATCCCGCGACCGGGGAGCCGGTTCACCGGGCGCTCGTGTGGCAGGACCGCCGCACCGCGGAGCGCTGCGACGAGCTCCGGGCCGCGGGCCACGAGCCTCTGGTGCGCGAGCGCACCGGGCTCGTCATCGACCCGTACTTCTCCGGCACCAAGATCGAATGGCTGCTGCGAAACGTGGAGGCCGCACGGAACGCCGCCTTCGGCACCATCGACTCGTGGCTCGCCTACAAGCTAACCGGCCGCCACGTCTGCGACTACTCCAATGCCTCGCGCACGATGCTGTTCGACATCCGCGGGCTGGGCTGGGACCCGGAGCTCTGCGGGCTGCTCGGCGTGGATCCGGCAAGCCTTCCCGAGCCGGTGCCCTCGGCGCACGTGATCGGCCGCACGAATGCTTTCGGAGGGCAGGTCCCCGTGGCTGGGATCGCGGGCGATCAGCAGGCGGCGCTCTTCGGGCAGGCATGCCGGCGGGAGGGGATGGCCAAGAGCACCTACGGGACCGGGAGCTTCGTCCTGCTGAACGCCGGAAGCGACGCGCCCGAGCCGCCCGAGGGCCTCTTGACCACCGTCGCATGGGGGCTGGGGGAGGAGGTCGCCTACGCGCTGGAGGCGGCCGTGTTCGTCACCGGGGCCGCGGTGCAGTGGCTTCGCGACGGCCTCGGGATCATCGAGGCCGCGCCCGAGACGGAGGCTCTGGCTGAGTCGCTGCCCTCGAACGACGGCGTGTACTTCGTGCCCGCGCTCACCGGCCTCGGATCGCCCCACTGGGACCCGTACGCCCGGGGGATGATCGTGGGGCTGACGCGCGGCACTGGACGCGCCCACCTGGCGCGGGCGGCGCTCGAGGCGATCGCCTACCAGACCGCGGACGCCGTGCTCGCCCAGGAGATGGCGGTGGGAAGGGCGGTCGAGGTCCTGAAGGCCGACGGGGGAGCGGTCTCCAACCGGTGGCTGATGCAGTTCCAGGCGGACCTCCTTGGAACGCCCGTGGTCGTCCCCGAGATCGCGGAGACGACCGCCCTCGGGGCGGCGTACCTGGCGGGGATCGCCACCGGCGTCTGGGACGCAGCGGGGGTGGAGGGCATGTGGCGCCAGGCGGCGCGCTACGAGCCGCGCATGGCCCAGGACGAGCGCCTCGCGCTCCTGCGCGAGTGGCGGCGGGCGGTCGAGCGCGCCAAGGGCTGGGCCGCCCCCGACTAGCGGCCAAGGCGCCGGCCGATGAAGGGGCGTAACCGCCCCCGCCCGCGGGGGTAAAGCGGGTGGGGCGTGTCCTGCCGCCCTGCTCGCCATGCCGGATCTCAAGCCCCAGGTCTACAAGGACCCTCGCCCAGCCGAAGAGTTCACGCGCTTTCACGAGCGGGCTCGCACCCACGAGCCCGACTGGGTCTACGACGTCGCTCGGGTTCTGATGACGCCGCCCACCCTGCTCGCGTACCGGGCCCGCGCCATCGGGGCCGAGCACGTCCCCACGTCGGGGCCCGTGGTGCTGGCGCCGAATCACTTCAGCCAGTGGGACCACTTCTTCGCCGGGGTCTATCTGAAGCGAAAGATCCGGTTCATGGCCAAGTCGCAGCTCTTCTCCAATCCCGTGATCAAGTTCATCTTCTGGCACGGGGGCCCGTTTCCGATCCGTCGTGGCCACCAGGACGAGGAGGCGTTCAAGACGGCCTACGAGATCCTGGCCAGGGGCGGGTGCCTGCTGATGTACCCGGAGGGGGGCAGGTCGCGAACCGGAGGCCTGGGGACGCCGCGTCCCGGGGTCGGCAGGATCGCCCTGGAGTCGGGGGTCCCGGTGGTGCCGGTGGCGATTCACGGCTCCCAGGGCGTTCGCGCGTGGCGCCGCCTGAGCTTCCCGAAGGTGACGGTCCAGTACGGCGAGCCGCTGAGGTTCGACGTCGTCTCGGCGCCCAGCCGCGAGCAGCAGCTCGCCGTCGCCACCGAGGTCTTCGGACGGGTGCGAGAGATGTACGAGGCCCTGGAGGAGAAGGGCCGGCGCGGGGTGATCAAGGCGCTGCGGGAGGGAATCGGCGCCACCGGGGAGCGGCAGGTCCCCGCCGACCAGCCGCGCTAGCTCACTCGTACCTGTCGTCGAGGGCGGCCCACTGCTCCGGGTCGTGCCCGGCCACGATCACCGCCTGCGGGTATTGGCGGGCGAACAGCGCCAGCTCCTGGCGCGAGCGCCGCCAGGTGTGGCGGTCGACGGGGCGTGGGGGCTCGGGGGCATCGCCGAGCTGACCCCGGGTGAAGATCGCGTCACCGGCGATCACGAAGTCGCGGTCTCGCAGGCGGGCGATCACGCTCTGATGGCCTGCCGAGTGGCCCGGGGTGAACGCCAGGCGCACGCTTCCGTCGCCGAACAGGTCGAAGGTGCGGCCGAAGGTCGAATACGAGGAGACCCGGGGCCCCTCGTAGTCGACGGTCCGGTAGTCGAACACATAGTCGTATTGGGCAGGGCGGTAGCTCCGCAGCAGCGGGCGCGGGTCGGTGGTGGCGGCGTCCCATTCGGGGGCCGAGACGACGATGGTCGAGTTCGGGAACTCTGAGATGCCCGAGGCGTGGTCGAGGTGCAGGTGCGTCATCACGACCAGCGGGAGCTCCCTGGCCTCGATCCCGCGCTCGCGAAGCTGGGCGGGAAGGTCTCGTCCGGGCTCGACCCGCGGGCGGGCGAAGCGCGCCGCGGCCCGCCCCATGTTCTCGATCGGGCTGGCGGCCACCGAGGGATGAAGGCCCGTGTCCACCAGCAGGGGCCCGACGCCGGGATGGGTGATCACGAAGACCGGGCAGGGCACCGTCCACCACTCCGAGCGAGGGGTGAAAAGGCCGATCACCTTGAGGGTCTCGAACGGGCCCCCGGGGCGTTCGTAGACGGCACGCGGAAGCTGGACCTCGCCGCCCAGCAGGGGCTCGACCGTGACCGTCGCCCCCTGACGCCCCCCGGGCAGCGGCGAGGTCAGGCGCTTCGGTTGCGCGTGGACCTTCATGGGCGGGTCAGCGTAGCGGGGCAGGTGTCGGGCGCAGGCGCGGTGGCGCGTGCCGGGCGACGCCTTGCCGCGGATAAGCTCGCGCGGTCAGCGACGAGCCGTGAGCGACGACGCCCCATCACGAATCTTTCGGCCGGGACTCCTGGAGGGCGCCGTCTGCGTGGTCTCGGGAGCCGGCACCGGCCTGGGCCGGGCGACGGCCGTGGAGCTTGCCGCGCTGGGGGCGACGGTGGTCGGCTGCGGGCGACGACCCGAGCCGCTCGACGAGACCGTCGAGGCGATCGGGGAGTCCGGTGGGCTCGCGGAGGCGGAGCCGATGGACATCCGCGACGCCGAGGCCGTCGAGCGCCTGTTCGACGGGGTCCTCGAGCGGCACGGGCGGTTGGACGTGCTCGTCAACAACGCCGGTGGGCAGTTCCTGAGCCCGGCCGAGGCGATCACCGCGAAGGGCTTTCGCACGGTGGTCGACCTGAACGTCCAGGGAACGTGGCAGATGACCCACGCTGCGGCCACGAAGGCGTTCATCCCCCAGCGGGCGGGAAAGGTGATCAGCGTGACCCTCTCGCCGCATCACGGGATGCCGGGGATGGTCCACTCCGGCGCGGCCAGGGCGGCGGTCGAGAACATGATGCGAACGCTCTCGATCGAGTGGGCGCGCTTCCATGTCAAGCTCTGCGCCGTCGCGGCGGGCCAGTTCGACACCGAGGTGCTGCGAACGAAGTATCCCCGCGAGGTGGCGGAGAACGTGGTCCGGACCGTGCCGCTGCAGCGCCTGGGCCGACCCAAGGAGATGGCCTGGCTGATCGCCTACCTGGCCTCGCCCGCTGGCGATTTCTTCTCGGGCTCCGTCGTCACGCTCGACGGCGCGCGGGACAACTGGTTCGGCGCCTGGCCGCCGCCCGCGGTCACCGGCGAGTCCGGCGAGCCGCTGGCCGAGGAGCGCCGTCCCGAGGACTGAACATCGGCGAGGGCGGGTCGCGGTAGTTCGCGACCGAGTTGGCGAGAAAGTGGCGCATAGCGCCACTAAGTCGCCAATCAGGATCCTCGCGAGGACCCGGGGGGACGGTTTCCTACGTGCCCATGCCGCCGAACTGGCCCCCGGTCACGTTCAGGACCTGTCCGTGGACGTAGTTCGACAGGTCGGAGGCCAGGAACAGGACGGGCTTCGCCGCTTCGGACGGCTGGGCCGGGCGACCCAGGGGGATGATCATCGACGCCATCGCGCGCTGCTGCTCCGGGATTCCGAGCTCGATCTTCTCGCCCTCGCGCTCGATCGCCTCGGCCCCTTCCTTGGCGGCGGTGAGGCGCGTCTCGACGAAGCCGAAGGCGACCGCGTTGACGTTGACCTTGAACTGCCCCCACTCCTTGGCGATCGTCTTCGTGAGCCCCGTGACCCCGGCCTTCGCCGAGGAGTAGTTGGCTTGGCCGGCGTTCCCCATCGTCCCCGAGATCGAGGTGACGTTGACGATCTTGCGGAACACCTCGCGGCCCTCGCCCTGTTCCTGCTTCGCCGCCTCGCGCCAGTGAGGGGCGAGTGCCCTGATCACTCGAAACGGGACCACCGTGTGGATGTCGAGCATCGCCTGGAACTGCTCGTCGCTCATCTTGTGGATCACGCCGTCCCAGGTGTAGCCGGCGTTGTTGACGACGATGTCCACCTGCCCGAACGCCTGGTTGGCGCTCTCGACCAGCTCCTCGGGCACACCGGGCTTGGTGAGGTCGCCGGCGAACACGGCGGTCTCCCCCTCGATCTCGCCGGCGGCCTGCTCGGCGACGTCGCCGTCGATGTCGTTGATCAAGACCCTGGCGCCCTCGCTCACGAACAGGTCCGCGGTGGCCCGGCCGATGCCGCGGGCCGAGCCCGTGATGATCGCCGCCTTGCCGTCGAGTAGTCCCATCTGCGCTCGTTCTCCTCTCGGGACGGTGGTTTGCGGGACGGGAAACTACTGGTCGGTCTCGAGCCGGTGCACCCGTAATGCAGCGCTAGAGCCCGAGCTGGCGGCCGAGGATCTCCTTCATGACCTCGTCGGTGCCGCCGCCGATCGGGCCGAGGCGGGCGTCGCGCACCGCCCGCTCGATCCCGAACTCGCGCATGTAGCCGTAGCCGCCGTGGATCTGCAGGCACTCGTCGGCGATCTCGAGCATCGCTCGCTGGGTGAAGAGCTTCGCCATCGTCACCTCGCGCAGAGCGTCCTGGCCGGCGGCGAACAGCCGCAGCCCGTTGTAGGTGAGGGTGCGGGCGGCCTCGATCCTGGTCGCCATCTCGGCGAACTTGTGGCGGATCGCCTGGAACCTGCCGATCGGGCGGCCGAAGGCCTGGCGCTCCTTCGCGTAGGCGAGCGTCACCTCGAAGACCCGCTGCATGCCGCCGACCGCCGCCAGGGCCATCGACAAGCGCTCCCACTGGAAGTTGGCCATGATCAGGTAGAAGCCGCCGTTCTCCTCGCCGAGCAGGTTCTCGTCCGGGACCTCGACGTCGGTGAAGGTCAGCTCGCCGGTGTCGGAAGCGTGCCAACCCATCTTCTCGAGCTTCGCCGTGACCTCGTAGCCCGGCATCTCGCGTTCCAGGACGAGGAAGGAGAGGCCGTGGTGGCCGCCCTCCTCGGTGGTCTTGACCGCACAGGCCAAGAAGTCGGCCCGCACGCCGTTGGTGATGAACGTCTTCGAGCCGTTGACCACGTAGCCGCCCGGCACTTTGCGCGCGAAGGTGCGAATCCCGGCCACGTCGGAGCCCGCGCCGGGCTCGGTGATGCCCAGCGCGCCGATCTTCTCGCCGCGAATGCCCGGCACGATCCAGCGCTGCCGCTGCTCCTCCGTGCCGAAGTTGAACACCGGAGGCATCGCGATCGTCGCGTGGGCGTTCAGCCCCGCCGCCACCCCTCCCGAGCCGCCCGAGCGCGACAGCTCCTCGATCCAAACGGCGTCGTGGACGTGGGTTCCGCCCTGCCCGCCGTACTGCTCCGGGAACTTCAGGCCCAGGAAGCCAAGCTCTCCGCAGCGGGCGAAGAGCTCCCGCGGGAACTCCCGCGCCTCCTCCCAGTCGTCCACGCGCGGGGCGATCTCGTTGCGCACGAAGCGGCGCACCGTCTCGCGCAGCTCCCCGTGCTCGTCGGTGAAGGGAGGCAGCAGCGAACGCTCGCCGCTGTCCTTGACCACGGGGGCCTTCACGCCCTCAGCCGCGACTGCCGGCCGGCGGCTTCCAGTCCTCGATCGTCGTGTGGCCCCTGCCGCCGTGGTCGAAGCCCAGCAGGTTGCCCTCCGGGTTCTTCCTGTCGCCGTGGTGGTACGCGCGCACCTCGGCGATTTTCCCGTCGCGAAGCCGAAACCACTCGGTACCCCGGTTCAGGCGCCGCTCGCCCGACTTCGGGTCGCGCCAGGTCATCGTCCACTCGATCACGGCCTCGTCGCCGGACTCGATCCCATGCTCGAGCCACCATTGCCCGTCGATGTTCTCGACCGCCCACTTCGTGTTCTCGCCGATCGCGGTGGCGCCTTGATGGGGCCCGAGCCGGGTGTAGTAGTGAGTCGCGTCGTCGGTGAAGTGCGACGCCACGAGCTCGGGGTCGCCCGTGTTGAGCGCCTCGTAGTAGGAGCGGATGTGGTCGAGGTTGGCGATGGCGCGGTCCCCCGGCCTACAGGCCGTAGCTGCGGCCGATCACGTCGAGCATGATCTCGTCGGTGCCCGCGCCGATCCGGTTCAGCCGGACGTCGCGGTAGGCCCGCTCGATCTCGTACTCCTTCATGTAGCCGTAGCCGCCGAGGATCTGCACGCACTCGTCGGCGACCTCGCAGGCCATCCGGGAGCTGTAGAGCTTGACCTCGGTGATCTCGCGGACCGGGTACTCGCCGTTGGCATAGCGCCAGGCGACGACGTAGTTGAACTGCTTCGCCGCCTCGATCTTGGTCGCCATCTCGGCGAACTTGTGGCGGATCACCTGGAACTTGCCGATCGGGCGTCCGAAGGCCTCGCGCTCCTTCGCGTACTCCAGGGCCTTCTCGAACATCCGCTCGGCGCCGCCGACCGCTCCCGCCGCGGCGACCATGCGCTCGCTCTGGAGCTCCCAGCTGATGTGGTAGAAGCCCTTCCCGACCTCGCCCAGCACGGCGTCGGCGGGAACCCGCATGTCCTCGAAGGCGAGCTCCGCGGTGTCGGACGCGTGCATGCCCATCTTCTCGAGCTGGCGGGAGACCCGGAAGCCCGGCGTGTCGGTGTCGACCAGGAACAGGGTGATGCCGCTGTGCCCCGCGTCCGGATCGGTCTTGGCGACCATGAGGATGAAGTCGGCCCGAACCCCGTTGGTGATGAAAGTCTTCGAGCCGTTGACGACGTACTCGTCGCCGTCGCGGATCGCGGTGGTGCGGATGCCGGCGACGTCCGAGCCCGCCCCCGGCTCGGTGATCCCGAGGCAGCCGACCTTCTCGCCCTTGATGCCGGGCGCCAGGTAGCGCTGCTTCTGCTCCTCGGTGCCCAGCAGGTGGATGGGCGGGAGCACCATGTCGGTCTGCACCGCGAAGCCCATGTTGGTCCCGCCCGATCCCGAGTGGCTCATGCACTCGGCCCGGACCAGGGAGTAGAAGTAATCGCCGCCCTGCCCGCCGTACTCCTCGGGGAAGCAGAGCCCGAGGTAGCCGAGCTCGCCGGCCCGCTCCATCGCCTCCCGGGGCCAGGTGGTCTCCTCCCACTCGTTTCGGTGCGGCCACAGCTCCTTTTTCACCCACGCCTGCATCGACTCCCGCAGGTCCTCGTGCTCGTCGGTGAACAGCAGGTGCTTGCGCTTCGCGGCGTGGTCGGGCTTGATGACGGTCGCTGTCGCGGTGGCCACGGGTTGCTCCTTCCGGTGGACGGCGGGCGAGCGCGCCGGCCTTTGCGGCCTCCGGCGCGATTGCGAGCAGCATAGAGTATTACTTCATACTTTGTGGTACGGTCCGCGCGTGTCCCGCGAGGTCGTGCTCTACGAGGTCGAGGGGGGCGTCGCCAGGATCACCCTGAACGACCCCGAGACCCGCAACTCGCTGTCTCCCGAGCTCATGGAGGGGCTGCTCGACGCCCTGCGGCGGGCCGGCGAGGACGACGCGGTCCGCTGCGTGGTCCTGGCCTCCTCCCACGAGCGGGTCTTCTCGTCGGGCGCCAACCTGGGAGCGTTCGGCGCCGATGCGCCGCAGATCGACCGTTACGCCGGGACGCGCCGGTTCGTCCAGCTGTTCCACGCGATCGGCGAGCTCGGCAAGCCCTCGATCGTGGCTGCCAACGGCCACGTCCTGGCCGGTTCGCTGGGCATCGCGCTCGCCTGCGACTTGATCGTCGCCAGAGAGGGTGCGGGGTTCGGGACCCCGGAGATCAACGTGGGCCTGTTCCCCTTCATGATCATGGCGCTGATCTACCGCAACGTCCCGCGAAAGAAGACGAACGAGATGCTTTTGCTGGGCGAGCGCCTGACCGCGGAGGAGGCCAGGGAGGCCGGGATCGTGAACAAGGTCGTGCCGGCCGAGGAGTTCGAGGCGGCGGTTGGCGACTGGGCGGCGAAGCTGGCCTCGAAGTCGCCGGTCGTGATGCGGCTCGGCAAGGACGCGATGTGGCGCCAGATGGACATGCCGCTCGCCGACGCGCTCGACTACCTGTGCTCGCAGCTCACGATCGAGCTGGGGACCGAGGACGCGATCGAGGGCGTGACGGCCTTCTTCGAGAAGCGCGAGCCGCAGTGGAAGGGGAGATGAGCATGGACGAGCAGCAGACGCCGCCCGGAACGCGGGAGCCGGGGGACGCGGGGGACGAAGCCTCCGAGGACGGTGGCGCTCAACCGGAAGCGCGTCGGGCGGAGGGCGCTCCGTCGGCCGAGGCGCCAGAGGCCCCGGACCAGGTCGAGGCGGGGGAGGCCACGGGTATGAAGGCGCTGGTGGAGGACCTGCACGAGCGCCGCGCCCGCGCCAAGCTGGGCGGCGGCGAGGAGAAGATCGCCCTCCAGCACGAGCGGGGCAAGCTCACCGCCCGCGAGCGGATCGACCTGCTCGTCGACCCGGGCACCTTCGTGGAGCTCGGCATCCACGGCGGCCCCCACTTCTCTCAGCGCTCGATGGAGGGCAGGGAGGCGCCGGCCGACGGCGTGATCACGGGGTGGGGCGACGTGGACGGGCGCCCCTGCTGCATCGCCGCCTACGACTTCACCGTGATGGCCGGCTCGATGGGCATGACGGGCGAGCTCAAGGTGGGACGGCTGCGCGAGATGGCCACCGGGAAGCGGATGCCCCTGATCTGGCTCCTGGACTCGGCCGGGGCCCGGATCCAGGAGGCCGCCGGGTCGCTGTTCGCGGGCTCGGGGCACCTGTTCCGCGAGGAGGTGACCATGTCCGGCGTCGTGCCCCTGGTCGCGGCGATGCTGGGCCCGTGCGCCGCTGGGACCGCCTACATTCCCGCGCTGGCCGACTTCGTGCCGATGGTCGTCGGCCAGGGGGCGATGGCGCTGGCCGGGCCTCACCTGACCAAGGCGGTCACCGGCGAGGACATCTCGATGGAGGACCTGGGCGGGGCCAAAGTCCACTGCCGGATCTCAGGGGTGGGCGACCTCGAGGTCTCCGACGACCGCGAGTGCATCGAGGTGGTCAAGCGGTACCTCTCGTACTTCCCGGCGAACTGCGAGGAGCGGCCACCGGTCCGGGAGACCTCCGATCCCGACGACCGGATGTCCGAGCGCCTGCTCGACGTCGTCCCCGAGTCGGCCCGGCACCCCTACGACATGTACGAGGTGATCCGGGAGATCGTCGACGACGGGGAGATCCTCGACGTCAAGCCGAAGTTCGCGAAGACGATCATCACTTGCCTGGCGCGCTTCGGCGGCCAGCCGGTCGGGATCGTCGCCAACCAGCCCAAGCACCTCGGCGGCATCCTCGAGAACGACTCCGCGGACAAGGCCGCTCGGTTCATCAACCTCTGCGATGCCTTCAACATCCCGCTCGTCTTCCTCCAGGACGTTCCGGGGTTCATGGTCGGGTCGAAGGTGGAGCACGCCGGGATCATTCGCCACGGCGCGAAGATGCTGTACGCGGTCTCGCGGGCCACGGTGCCGAAGATCACGGTCGTGGTTCGCAAGGCCTACGGCGCCGGCTACTACGTCATGTGCGGCAAGGCCTACGAGCCGGACCTGATCGTGGCCTGGCCCACGGCCGAGATCTCCGTCATGGGGCCGGAGGGGGCGGTGAACATCATCGGGCGCTCGGCGATCGAAGCCTCGGACGACCCCGAGCGGACCCGGGCCGAGATGCTGGCCCGGGTCAAGAAGTCCATCGACCCCTACATCGCCGCGCGCAACGACGTGATCGACGACGTCATCGACCCGCGTGAGACCCGCCCAACGATCATCCGCGGCCTGCGGATGGCGCGCGACAAGCGCCTCGAGCGCCCGTGGCGAAAGCACGGGGTGATGCCGGTATGACTCACGGGCCGATTGGCGAGTTGGTGGCGCTATGCGCCACTTACTCGCCAAGGGCCGGCCCTGTCCCCCTGTCTTTCGCGTCCCCGGGGGCACCCCGATGAGCCGCTTCGAGGACCCGGTGATCCTGAGCTGCTCGATCTCGGGCGCGGTCGCCAACCGCGACCAGTGCCCGGCGATTCCCTACACGCCGGAGGAGTACGCGGCCGAGGCGCGCCGGATCGTGGACGAGGGCGGGGCTCAGATCCACATCCACGCCCGCACGCCGGAGGGAGTGCCGTCGTACGAGGTGGAGGACTTCCGCGCCATCACCGAGGCGATCCGCGCCGAGATGGACGACGTGATCGTCAACTACTCGACCGGGGCGATCGGGGTGCCAATCGAGAAGCGGATCGCATACCTGCGCGAGCTGCGCCCGGACGTCGCGGCGCTGAACATGAGCTCGATGAACTACGCCAAGTACTCGAAGCGGCGCAAGGAGTTCGTCTTCAAGGCGGTGTTCGAGAACTCGTTCGACACGATCATCGAGTTCCTCACCGCCATGCGCGAGCTCGGGATCCGCCCGGAGCACGAGTGCTTCGACGCCGGCCACATCGCCAACCTCGACCCGCTGATCGACATGGACCTACTGTCGGAGCCGCTGAACGTGTCGCTCGTGATCGGGGTCAGCGGCGGCATCCGGCCCAACGCCAGGAACGTGGCCCTGATGGCGGAGCAGATCCCGGGCGGAGGCGAGGGGCCCAACAACTGGCAGGTGATCGGGATCTCGCGAGACCAGTGGCGGCTGATCGGGGCGGCGCTTGCCCTCGGCGGCAATGTGCGCGCCGGGCTCGAGGACAACTTCTACCTGCCGAACGGCGACATGGCCCGGTCGAATGGCGAGCTGATCGCCAAGGCGAGGCAGATGGCCGAGGACCTCGGCCGCCGCCCGGCGACGGTGGCCGAGGCGCGGGAGATGCTCGGGGTCCCGAGGCGCGACAAGACGACGCGCCGCGAGGTCCTCTCGCACCCCATCGAGAGCTCCGAGGCCTCGCAGGAGTGAGCGAGCTCCCACTCAGCGGCGTCCGGGTGCTCGACCTGACGCGGCTGCTTCCGGGCGGGTTCTGCTCGCTGCTCCTGGCCGACCTGGGCGCCGACGTGGTGAAGGTCGAGGACACGGGCGGCGGCGACTACGTGCGCTGGGCCCCGCCGTACTACGGCTCCGACGCCGAGCAGGCGCTCGGCACTCGCTCGGCTCTGTACCTGGCGCTGAACCGGGGCAAGCGCTCGGTCCGCCTCGACCTCAAGTCGGAAGCGGGGCTGGAGGCCTTCCTGCGGCTGGTCGCGCGGCACGACGTGGTCCTGGAGAGCTTTCGGCCGGGGGTTCTCGACCGGCTCGGGGCCGGCTACGAGGACCTTCGCCGCGTCAACCCGCGAATCGTCTACTGCGCGATCACGGGCTACGGGCAGAGCGGCCCCAATGCGAGCCGGGCCGGTCACGACATGAATTACCTCGGCCTGACCGGGTTGCTCGCCCTCACCGGGGAGCCCGAGGGGCGGCCGATTCAGTCCGCCGGCCAGATCGCCGACATCGGCGGCGGCGCGCTGATGGCCGCCTTCGGGGTCATGGCGGCGCTTTGGGAGCGCGAACGCTCGGGCGAGGGGCAGCTCGTGGACGTCTCGATGACGGACGGGGCTCTCTCCTGGCTGGCGATGGTGGCCGCCGCGTACCTCTGCGACGGCCGCGCCCCTGGGCGCGGCGAGGGCCAGCTCAACGGGGGGCTGGTCTGCTACTACCCCTACGAGGCGGCCGACGGCTGGGTCACGTGCGGCGCCCTGGAGCCCAAGTTCTGGGCCGCCTTCTGCAACGGCGTGGAGCGCCCCGACCTGATCGAGAAGCAGTTCGAGCGCCCCGGCTCGGACGCCTGGCGCGAGGTTGCGGAGGTCTTTCGCTCCCGGACCCGGGATGAGTGGCGGGACTTCAACGATCGCCACGACGCGATGATCGAGCCAGTTCTCGGCCTCGACGAGGCACTCGACTCCGAGCTGGTGAGGGCGCGCGACATGCTGGTCACGGTGCAGCAGCCGCGGCTTGGCGAGGTGCGCCTCCTGGGCCAGCCGCTGAAGCTGTCTCGAACGCCGGCCGACGACTCCCGTCCGGCGCCCGCGCTGGGTGAGCACACCCAGGAGGTGCTGGGTGAGGCGGGGCTCGGCCCGGACCAGATCACCGCCCTGATCGACCAGGGAGGCGCGCTGGGCTCGAGCGAGGTCGTCCGGCAGGAGCCGTTCCTGCGATGAGCGCCCCGACCAAGGAGCTGCTGAAGATCTCCGAGCTCGCCGAGCGATCGGGCGTCCCCGTGGCCACGATCCGCCACTACCTTCGCGAGGGCCTGCTGCCGGACCCGGTCAGGACGAGTCGCAACATGGCCTACTACCCGCCGGAGTTCGTGGAGCGGATCCGGCTGATCAAGCAGCTCCAGGAGGAGCGCTTCATGCCCCTGCGGGTGATCCGCGACCTGCTCGACGGGGACGAGGTGGAGCCGGAGCGCCTGCGGGCGATGATCGAGCTCGAGGACCGCATCCTCGAGCGTGCGCTGGCGGGCGAGCGCGAGCGGATCCCAGCGACCGAGGTCCGGGACCGCTACCAGGTTCCCGACGAGGTCCTCGACCGCCTGGCGGAGCTCGGGGTGTTGACCCCGGACCGGCGCGGCTACTCCCCCTCGGACGTGCGGATCGTCGAGGCGATCAGCCGCTTTCGCGCCGGCGGCTACGACGAGCGGCTTGGGTTCACGGTCTACGACACGCTGCGCTACAAGCGCGCCTTGGAGCCGCTGGTGGCCGAGGAGGTCGACGTGCTGACCCGGCGGCTGGCCGGGGACCTGAGCCCGGATCGGGCGCTGGAGATAATCGAGGCGGGGATCGGCCCGCTGAACGATCTGATCGCCGCCCTGCACACCAAGTCGCTCGTGGCCGAGCTCGAGCGCCACCGTGGCGAGCGCGGGTGAGCTCGACCTTCCTGCGGCGACCAGGGCCGAACCTATACTCCTCGGATTGACCGGTGAGTCAATCCGCCCCGGAGAGATGCGCGCCGCCGCCATACAGCTCAACTCGACGGGCGACAAGGCCCGGAACATCGAGGCCGCCGAGCGCCTGGTCCGAGCCGCGGCCGCGCACGGCGCCGAGCTTGCCGTTCTGCCCGAGAAGTGGAACCTACTCGGCGAGGCGACGGTTATCAGCGAGGGCGCCGAGCCGCTGGACGGCCCCACGATCTCGGCCGCCCGCGGGTGGGCGCGCGAGCTCGGGATCCACCTGGTCGCGGGGAGCATCGCCGAGCGGGCCGAGGGGCACGAGAAGGCCTTCAACACCTCCACGCTGATCGGTCCCGACGGCGAGCTCGAGGCCAGCTATCGAAAGATCCACATGTTCGACGTGGACGTAGGCGGCGTCGCCTACCGCGAGTCCGCCCAGGAGGCGCCCGGCGATCAGGCGGTGACGGCGGACCTCGGGGGCCCCCTCGACGGCGTGACCCTGGGCCTCACGGTCTGCTACGACCTGCGCTTCCCGGAGCTCTACCGCATCCTGGCGATCCGGGGCGCGACGGTGTTCTCGATTCCGTCGGCGTTCACAACGGACACCGGCAAGGACCACTGGGACGTGCTGCTCCGCGCCAGGGCGATCGAGAACCAGGCGTTCGTCGTCGCGGCCGACCAGATCGGAGAGGCGGCGCCGCACTACCGCTCCTACGGCCGGTCCGCGATCGTGGACCCGTGGGGCGTGGTCCTGGCCCAGGCGCCTGACGAGGAGTGCTTCGTGGCCGCCGACCTCGACTTCGAGCTGCAGCGCCGGGTCCGCGCCACGCTGCCGTCGCTCGCCAACCGCCGGCCGGAGTCCTACGAGTGGCCCCGGGAGGCCCACGTCTGAAGATGGCCGCGATGGACGCCAAGGCGCCCCCGGTCGACAAGCGCCGCCAGATCCTGGACGCGGCGATCCACGTGTTCGCCCGGCAGGGGTTCCACGCCTGCCGGGTCTCCGACATCGCCCACGAGGCGGGAGTGGCGTACGGGCTCGTGTACCACTACTTCAAGTCGAAGGACCAGGTGCTGAACGAGCTGTTCACCGAGCGGTGGTCGTTGCTGCTGAGCGCGATCGAGGAGGTCGACGGCCAGGAGATCAGCGCGCGGGAGAAGCTGGACGCGGTGGCCGGGTTCATCATCGACTCCTACCGTCACGAGCCCGACCTGATGAAGGTGATCGTGGTCGAGGTGACCAGGGCCGCGAACTCGTTCGGCCGCACTCACCTGCCGGAGATCCGCCGCGCCTACGACATGATCGCCAAGATCGTCGCCGACGCCCAGCGGACCGGGGACTTCCGCAAAGACGTCGATCCCGAGTTCGCCTCGATGTGGTTCTACGGGGCGATCGAGCAGCTCCTCTCGGGCTGGGTGTTCGACCTGATCCCCGGGGGCGACGCCGACTTCGACCGCGCCCGCGAGATGGTCGTCGAGACGATCTGCGGCGGTCTCGAGGCGCGCGCCGGATGACCACCCGCAGGCGCCGCTGAGACAGAGCCGATGTGGGAGTCACTGGCCACCTCCCGCCGCTCGGACCGCGTCCTCCACGGCGCGGCGAAGCTCGTGAACCTGGGCGTCGGCGTTATCGGCCTGCCAGGGTGGCTCGTGGGCCAGAGGGCGAGCGATCCGCTTCGGCGGACCCTGGCCCGGCTTGACGGCGACCCCGGCCCGCTCCCGGTGGCGCAGCCGCGAGCGCGCTCCATGGACGCGCTGATGGCGGACCTCGAGTCGATTCCTCACCACCTGCACCGCTCCGACGCCGCGCTGGTGCGAAAGGGACTGGCCGACATCTCGAGCTTCGTGTTCGCCCAGCACCGGGAGGCGGCCAACGTCGGGTACTCCTACCCCGCCCAGTTCTCGGACCACGTCCTCGAGGGCGCTGACGGCGAGCACATCGCCGCGACCGTGGGGCTGCAGGGCGACTCCGGACGACCGGGCCTGATCGTGGTCCACGGGCTGTTCTCCTCGCGCCGCTTCGACTACGTGCGGCAGATCGCCGTTCGCGCTTACTACGAGTGGGGCTTCAACGTGCTCGCACTCGACCTGCGTAGCTTCGGCCTCACGAATCTCACGAGCCAGGCGCCGACCACCGTCGGGTGGAAGGAGGGAGAGGACGTGATCGCCGCCGGGCGTTACCTGAAGCAGCTCGGCGCGACCACCGTGGCTGCGCTCGGCATCTCGCTGGGCGGTTCGGCTGTGCTCGGGGCGTGCCATCCCCCCGGCGCCGAGGAGGGCGTGGACGGGGGGATCGTCGCCATCTCGCCCCCTGCGGACGTCAAGGCGATGGCCCGGCGGCTGTCGCGCCGGGTGCCTCCTTCCCACCCGGCCTACCTGATCAACCTCGGCTTCTGGGCGATGCTCACCTCGCGCACGCGAGGAGCCCGCTGGGCGGGCGTCAACGACTTCATGGACCCCATCGAGCGGATCTCCGCTCCCTACTACGGCGTCGAGCCGGACGAGCTGTGGCGCCGGGCCTCCGCGAGCGAGTGGATCGGGTCCGCTCGGGTGCCGGTCCTGGTCCTTCATCCCGAAGACGACAACGTGATCCCGGTCGAACACGCGCGAATGCTCGAGCGGGCGGCCGCGGGGAACGAGCTGGTTCGGACGTGGGTCCTTCCCGGCGGCGGGCACGGAGGGATCGACGCCGTGGACGGGACCTGGTTCTATGCCGTCACGCGGGGTTTCTTCGAGCGGTGGGCCGGGTACGGGAGCGGGGACGGGGGCTCAACCGCCGATGCGCGCCGGGACCGGTCGGAGGGCAAGCTGATTTACTCCGCCGCGAGCTGATCATGGACAACGAGATCCTCCGAAGGCTGATGTGGACCGGGCTCCTGGCCGCCGCGGGGGCCCTCGCCAGCGTGCTGGCGAACCGGGCGGCCGCCGCGGTCTGGATGCGCGTCTTCAAGGAAGATCCCCCGGAGTGAGATGACGCCCGACGGGACTCAGGGCACGGGCGTGCCGCCCCGCGACGACAGGTCGGTCGGGGAGCTCGTCCTGGACGTCTCGGAGCGGGTCTCGATCCTGATCCGCGAGGAGATCGAGCTGGCCAAGACCGAGATCCGCGAGAAGGTCTCGAAGCTGGTCCAGGGCTCGGTGGCGGGGATCGCCGCCGGGGTCTTCGTGCTCCTCGGGCTGTTCATGCTCATGCACGGGATCGCCTGGCTCCTCAACGACCTGTTCTTCGAGGACAACGTCTGGATCGGGTTCATGATCGAGGCGTTGGCCTGGTTCATCGTCGCCGGGGCGGTCGGCTTCTTCGCCTACCGGGCAATGCAGGCCGGCGCCCCGCCGACCCCGGATTTGGCGATCGAGGAGGCCCGCCGCACGAAGGAGACCCTGGAGGCCGGCCGCCGGTGAACGGCAGCACCGACGTTTACGTCAGCGGCGCCGGCGAGCCGGTCGCTCGCGCCGCGCCCGGGGCGCCCGGGCGCAGCTCGTCCCAGATCCGGGCCGACATCGAGCGACAGCGCGGCGAGCTGTCGCGCTCCGTGGAAGCGCTCCGCGGGCGGGTCGGGGAGCTCACGGACTGGCGCCGCCAGGTCCGCGAGCACCGCCGTGAGCTCGTGATCGGGGCCGCGGTCGTCGGCTTCGCGGTCGGCGGCCTGCTGGCGCTGCGCAGGCGCTGACGGGCCTCGTCCGAACCCGCGCCTAGCCTGGCCCGGCGATGGACCAAGCCCAGGTTCCGGGCCGCGCGGTGGCGAAGGTCGTCCTGGTGGCGGCGGCGGTGGTGGGGGCGCTCTACCTCGCCTACCTGATCCGCGACGTCATCGGCTTGCTCCTGATCGCCCTGTTCTTCGCGGTCGCCATCGCCCCCGCCGTCAACTGGCTCGATCGCCGAAGCGTTCCCCGATGGATCGCGATTCTGCTCGTGTACCTGGGCATCGCCGCCAGCATCTTCGGCATCGGCCTGCTGATCGTGCCCCCGCTCGTGAACGGGGTGGAGGACCTGTCGGGCGACCTTCCCGGGTACGTCGAGGACCTGCGCAACAACAAGACCTTCCGCGAATACGACGATCGCTACCAGATCACCGAGAAGCTCACCCAGCAGGCGGAGGAGCTGCCGACCAAGCTCGGGGACGCGGCCGGGACCCTGCGGGACGTCACCGTCGGCGTCTTCACCCGCTTCGTGCAGCTCTTCTCGATCCTGGTGATCACCTTCTTCCTGGTCAAGGACGGCGATCGGATGCTCGAGTTCATGTACAGGCAGTTATCCCCGGAGCGGGCGCGGCGGGTACGGCGAATCACCGACGACGTCTCTGACGCGGTCGCCGGCTACGTGTTCGGGAACTTCGTGATCAGCGTGCTGGCGGGCCTGGTGACTTACGCGACCCTGCGGATCATCGGAGTTCCGTTCGCGACCCCGCTCGCGATTCTGTTCGGTTTCTTCGACCTGATCCCCCTGGTCGGCGCCACCCTCGGCGGGATCCTGGTCGGGATCGTGGTGGCGTTCACGCACTTTCCCGTGGGCCTGATCGTCTGGGTGGCCGTGCTGATCCTGTACCAGCAGGTCGAGAACAACCTGATTCAGCCGTACGTCTACGGACGGGCGGTGCAGCTGCATCCCCTGATCGTGATCATCGCGATCCTCATCGGAGCAGCGCTGCTGGGTGTGCTGGGGGCCCTGGTCGCGATTCCCGCCGCCGCCGCCGTGCAGGCCATCATCCGCGACTACTGGCGCTTCTGGCACGGGGAGGAGATGCCCATCGTGTCCGAACAGGCCTCCCCGAAGACCGGCTGAGCCCGAGGCAGCGATCGGACAGGGCCGGCGGGGGGTCAGCCGAGGAGGGAGGTGGGCACGGATCCGACCCCGATCATCCCGGGTCCGACATGGGCGCCGATCACCGGGCCGACCTCCGACACGAACACCGGCTCGCGACCGAAGATGTCGCGGCACTCCTCGACCAGATGCCGCGCCGTGTCGTGGTTCTGGATGTGCTGGACCACCCACCCGTCGGCGCCGTCTGCGTGGCGGCGCCTCGCGTACTCCACCATCCGCTCGAGCGCGCGCCGGCGCGTGCGGACCCGCTCGACCGGCGTGATCTCCTCCCCCAGGGTCAGGATCGGCTTGATCTGGAGGGCCGAGCCGAGCCACGCCTGCGCCGCCCCGATCCGCCCCCCCTTTCGCAGGTACTCCAGCGTGTCGATCGCGAACCACATCTCCAGGGCCTCCCGGCAGCGCTCCGCGGCGGCCAGCGCCTCGGTGCCGCTGGCGCCCGCGCCGGCGGCGCCCGCCGCCGCCAACGCGACGAGGCCCTGCCCGCCCGCGCCCGAGCGGCTGTCGTACACGTGGACCCGCTCGCCTCCCCGCCCCTCGTCCACCAGGCGCTGGCGGGCCTGCCGGGCCGACTCGCAGGTCCCGGAGATCCCGGCTGACAGGTGCACCGAGACGATCTCCCGCCCTTCCGCCAGCAACGGCTCGTACACCGCGGTGAAATCGCCGACGGAGGGCTGGGAAGTGGTCGCGCTCTCCGCGCTGTCGCGCAGGCGCTGGTAGAACGCCGCGTACTCGCCGGCATCGATGTCCACCTCGGGTCGCTGCTCGCCCTCGAGCGACACGTAGAGGCTGACCCTGTGGATGCCGCGCTCGGCGATCATCTCGTCCGGCAGGTAGGCCGTGGTGTCGGTGACCACGGCCGTGGGCGCCCCGGGACTCATCGAGGCCCCTTGTATCACGGCTCTACTATCACGGTTCCCCGTGGCCACGACCCTCGTCACTGGAGGCACCGGTTTTTTGGGCTCGCACGTGGTCCGGGCGCTCGCCGACCGCGGCGACGACGTGCGGCTGCTCGTGCGCCGCGGCTCCACCGTCGACCATCTCTCGGACCTCCGCTTCGAGCGCGCCGGCGGCGACGTCACCGACCGGCGCTCGGTGCGCAGGGCGCTGGAGGGAGTGCAACGGGTCTTTCACCTCGCCGGCACGACCTCGATGCGCTCCGGCAACCGAGACGCGGTCTTCGAGCTCAACGTGAGGGGGACTCGGGTGGTCATGGAGGAGGCGCTGGCGGCCGGCGTCGAGCGGGTGGTCCACACCTCCTCCGTCGCGGCCATCGGGCCCGCGCGGGCGCGGGGGACGGCGGACGAGAGCCAGCCGTTTCGGGCCGGGCACCTGGGGATCGCCTACGCCAACTCCAAGCACGAGGCCGAGCTGGAGGCGTTTCGCCTCGGCGCGCAAGGGCTGCCCGTGGTGGTGGTCAACCCGTCGTTCGTGCTCGGCCCCGATGACCCGAAGGGGACCTCGATGGCGCTGGTTCGGCGGTTCCTGCTCGGCCGCATACCCGTGTACGTGGACGGGGGCATCAACATCGTCGACGTTCGCGACGTCGCGCAGGGCCACCTGCTCGCCGACGAGAAGGGGCAGGTCGGCGAGCGCTACATCCTCTCCGGGCGCAACTTCACCTTCGACCGCCTGTTCGCGGACTTCGCGCGGCTGGCCGGCCGCGAGCACCCGCCTGTGAAGCTCCCGGGACGGCCGACGGCGCTGGCGGTGGAGGCGATGGCTCGGGCCGGGGTCCCGCTGCCGGTGTCCCCGGAGGAGGTCCGCTCCGCGACCCTGTGGTGGACGTACCGCAACACCAAGGCCCGCAGGGAGCTGGGGTTCGCGCCCCGGCCTCACGAGGAGACGCTGGAGGACGCGGTGCGCTGGCAGATGGAGCAGCTCGGCGACCGAGTCGAGACCGATCGCCGCCCCACGGAGGCGGCGCTCGCCGCGCTTGGCCCGCTGCTGCGGCTGGGGGGGAGGGTGTTCGGAGGATGACCCCGGACCGGCTCGTCCTCTACCGCTGTCCCACGCCCACCAACGTGCTGTGTCCGTGCGGGGCCGTGGCGCGAAGGCTGGCGAAGCTCGGGCTCGACCACGAGACGGAGCGCGTCCCTTACCGCCGCGCGGGCAGGCCCGAGATCGAGGAGCTGACGGGGCAGCGGCGAGTCCCGGTCCTGGTGGACGGCGACGAGATCGTCCACGACTCGAAGCGGATCATCGAGTACCTCGAGTGGAAGCACCCACGGAGGGCCGGCGAGGAGGAGCAAAGCGGCACCGAGGAGGCTGATTCGCAGCAGTGACGACGGCCATGGCGACGGCCCGCAGCCGGTCCCCCGCCATCCATCCGCGCGCGGCCGGCGCGGGGGCGTGCAGGCTCGTGGCGCCTGGATCGGGCTGCCGTTGCGCCGCCCTCTAGAATCTGAAGCGATGGAAACGCCTCAAGAAGCAGTCCAGCTCACAGACAAGGCCGCCGGCAAGGTCAAGGAGCTCCTGTCCGCGAACGGCAACGCCGACGAGCAGGCCCTTCGGGTCGCGGTCCGCGGTGGCGGATGCTCCGGCTTCCAGTACGCCCTGGCCCTCGACGAGGCCAAGGCCGACGATCACGTCTTCGAGCACCAGGGCGTCTCAGTGGTCGTCGACAAGGTGAGCATGCAGTTCGTGTTCGGCTCCCAGGTCGACTACGTGGACGGCCTCCAGGGCGCCGGGTTCGTGGTCAACAACCCGAACGTGGTCGCCGCCTGCGGGTGCGGCTCGTCCTTCCAGGTCCGCGAAGACGCGGCCGAGGGCGCAACCGTCTAGCGCGCAGCCGGCACGCACCCCCACAGCTAGCCGGCTCCGCGACCTTTCGCGTCACTCGCGCGCGCCTTCAGCGCCTTCCACGCCTTGTTCGTCCACGCTTCGGCCGGGACCCACGCGACCCACGGCACGCGCCTGGCATTCGAGCGCGATCGGCGCCGCGATCAGCGCCTGGCGATGGCCGGCTGGCGGGTGGTGCGGTTCACCTGGACGCAGGTGGTCAACGCGCCGGAGGACGTCGCGCGAACCGTGCGAGCGCTCCTCACCGACTGCAGAAACTGAATCCGGCGGGGGTCGACCGGGGCGCCGCTCAGCCGAGCTGCATCGGCGGGCTCTGGTGCGGGTCCGTGGGCGCCGCGGGCGCGACCTGGGCGTCCTCCGGCTGCTCGGCCCCGACCAGCTCGGCCAGCTCGCCGGACTCGAACATCTCCTCGACGATGTCGCAGCCGCCCACCAGCTCGCCGTTCACGTAGAGCTGCGGGAACGTGCGCCAGTCCGCGAGCTCGCCGGTCACCTCGCGCAGCGGATCCAGCAGGGGCAGGACGTCGATGGCGCCGTACTCCACGCCGAGCTGCTCCAGCACTCCCACCACCCGCATCGAGAACCCGCAGCGGGGCATGTCGGGGGTGCCCTTCATGAACAGGAGCACCTGGTTCGACCCCAGCAGCTCCTGGACCTTCTGCTTCAAGTCCGGATTCGCAGGCATGCCCGCACCTTAGCGCGTCGGCTCGCCGGCCTCGACGGGCTGGCCCGCGACGGCGGTGCGGCCGTCGTCAGGCCGGTGAAACCGGCTCGGTCTTGATCGACAGGGCGTGGATGGACCCGTCGTCCATGCGGGGCTGGACCGCCGCCCGCACCAGCCGATGCTGGTCGATCCTGCTCTTGCCTTCGAACTGGGGTGCCCGCACGCTCGCCCGCAGATGATCCCCGGCGCCGGTCTCGTCGATCACCTCGACCTCCGCCCCCGGGAGCGCCTCCTCGATCATTCGCTTGATCTCCGCCAGGTCGGCCATGCGCTAGCTGGAGGCGGAAGGGCACGGAGACGCTACTGTCGCCGGGAGGCCCGGCATCAGCTTGCGACCGGGTCGCCGCTGCGCGCGACCTCGAGCATCTCGTCGACGCGGCAGAACTTCACCCTGGGCCGGCCGAGTGGCCTGCCCCGCTCGCACTCGGCGCGATCGATCGCCGTCCAACCCCCGTACGTGACGTGCTCCGGCGCCCGCTCCGCAAGCCAGCCGTCGATCGCCGCGGCGTCGGCGGCGTCGGCGGGCAAATGGCCGGCTTCGAGGTCGGCCAGGAGGTGGTCCACGGTCTCCTGGGCGTCCTTCTTGTTGGTGCCGATCACCCCGGAGGGCCCGCGCTTGATCCAGCCGACCGCGTACTGGCCGGGGACCTGCTCTGCGGTCCCGGGATCGACCACCTTTCCTTCGTCGTTCGGGATCACGCAGCGACGCTCGTCGAACGGAACCCCGTCCATCGCGACGCCCTTGTAGCCGATCGAGCGGAACACGAGCCCGCACTCGATCGTCTCGCGCTCGCCCGTGTCACGGGCCCGGATCGCCCCCGACTCGTCGCGGTGGAGCTCGTTTCGCCCCACGACCAGCCGCTCCACCTTGCCGTCCCCTTGGATCTCGATCGGGGAGCGCAGGAACCGCAGCGCGATGCGCCTTCGCTTTCCCTCGGGCCGGCGCCGGGAGAACTCGGTGACGATCTCGACGTTCTTGCGCGTCGTGATGTCCGCCTCCTCGGACGCGAGGTAGTCGCGGCTCAGCTCGTCAAGCTGCACGTCCGCCGGGTCGACGTCGATGTCCGCGTCGGCTACCTCGCCCAGCTCGCGGAGCTCCGGGTTCGTGAACGCGGCCTGCGCCGGGCCGCGGCGCCCGAGCACGACGATCTCCCGGATCCGGCTCTCCCCGAGCGCTTCGATCGCGTGGTCCGCGGTGTCGGTGACCTCGAGCTCGTCCCGGGTGAGGGCGAGCATGCGCGCCAGGTCGGTGGCGACGTTGCCGTTGCCGATCACTACGGCGCGCTCGCACGAGAGGTCGAACTGGCGGTCGGCGAAGTCCGGGTGGCCGTTGTACCAGGCGACGAATGCGGTGGCCGCGTGGCTGCCGGGGAGGTCCTCGCCCGGGATGCCCAGGTGGCGGTCGGTCGGGGATCCATACGCGTGGATCACGGCGTGGTAGCGGTCGGCGAGCTCGGTGGCGCTCACCTCCCGCCCGACCTCGACGTTGCCGAAGAAGCGAAAGCCCTCGCGGGCGGCCGTCTTCTCGTACACGCGGATCACGGACTTGATCTTCGGGTGGTCCGGCGCCACGCCGGCGCGCACGAGGCCGAATGGGGTGGGCAGGCGGTCGAAGACGTCGACCTCGATCGCCCGGTCCTGCTTCAGGAGGTGCTCGGCTGCATAGAACCCCGCCGGACCGGAGCCGACGATCGCCACGCGCAGCGGGTTGTTCGCCGTGCCTGGTTGCTCGCTCATGAAGCCGGGAAGACTACGGCGTGAGCGCGACCACTAGGAGAGCGCCGCCACGGCTCCCCGGGTGGTAACGGCCCCGTCGAGCGCGTCCAGGGCCCGTCCCACCGACATCGCGACGCACGTGAAGATGGGGGTGTCCCGCAGGGTGTAGGAGCTCGACTCAGTGCCGCGCAGCTCCTGCACCAGGTCGAGGAACTGCCCCGGTTCGTCGGCTTCGAAGCTGACCACGAACTCCTGATCGTCGAGGCCGAACGAGTAGGCGGTGTTGATGGTGATCTCGGGATACCGTCGGCCCACCGCGATGTGCCCGTCCATGATCCGCTGCCGCTCCGAGGCCGACAGCCGGTACCACTCGCGCTTCTTGTCGAACGGATACACGAAGAGGTAGCGCCGCTCCGAGGTGCAGATCTCCGGCCGCGCCTCCGACTCCGAGTACGGAGAGCGCTTGGTCATGGCGAGATAGGAGTGGGGGATGGACGTCCACTTCGCCAACCCGCTCTGCGCCAGGACGACGTGGAAGGTGTGCAGGTCCTCCAGCACCGGGCTTTGGGTCAGGAGCAGGAGATCGGTGTCGCCGCGGGTCCCGACGGTCGAGTAGGCGCGCAGCGACCGGTCCTGGGCGAAGTCCTCGCAGGCCGCGAGGAACTCCCGTTTATCCTCCGCCCGCGCCTCCGCGTCGCGGCGCTGCCAGGCGGGATCGAGCTTGAAGAAGGTGAACTTGGCGAACGTTCGGTCGCGATCGGCCATGGCGGCGATGGTAGTGGTTGTCCTTGCGCTCACCGGAACGCTGGGGGCGGGCAAACCGGACGCGAAGGCCGCTCCAGTTGTCATGACAGGGCTGTCACGACAACATGGAGATGCCCTCGCCGCCAGGCCCGCCCGCCCCCCCGGTCATGACTCCCCGCGGATCACGATCGCGATCGTCCCGCGGGGGACGACGCCGCAGCAGCTCGCCAGCCTCGGCATGGGGGTGGGGCTGGTGAGCGCCGGGATCGGGGAGGTGCCGCCGGCCCAGACCTTGATCGACGTCGGCCAGGGGGCGCGGACCAACCCCTCGCTCTACGGGAGCCCGGTTCCCCCCTTGCGACTGGATCCCGGTTCCGGCCTCCTGCCGCCGCACGTGCCGGCGGCGGCCTGGAGGCAGATCCGCGAGCGCGCCGCGGACGCGCCCGCGGACCTGCGCCCGGGCCTCATGGGGACGAGCCTGGGCCGAGCTGGCGCTGCCGTGCGAGCCGACCCTCCAACCGGCCAGGGCGGCGCGATCCTGGTGGACGAGGCCGGAGCGATACCCCGCGTCACCTGCCGCTCGGACCCCTGCCCACGCGTGGCCGTCAGGGCCCTGGCTCTCGACGGTTTGAACGCCCTGGTGGGCGGGCTGCGCGCGGGCGATCTGGTGATCGCGCTCGGGCGCCCTCCGCCTGTCTCGAACCGCGCCCTCGCGATCGGCGCCGCGGGAGCCGGCCTCGGCGGCACCCTGACCTCGGACTCGACGCGCATGCGGGGCTTCGTCCTCTCCACCGACATCGCACCGACGGTCCTCGAGCATCTTCGCCTTCCGGTTCCGGACGAGGTTTCGGGCGAGCCGATCCGCTCCGACGGGGCGGCCGACCCCTCCTACGTCGCAGACCTGGGCGACCGCCTGGCGGCGGTGGGCCCGCGACGCGACGCCGTCATCGGCGCCACGCTCGCGATCTGGGCCGGTCTGGCGGCGCTCGCCGGGGCGGCCTTCGGAGTCCGCGGCCTCAGGGCGGGGTTGCCCCTGCTGGCCGTGACGCTGGCCTACCTGCCGGCGGTGCTGCTGCTCACCGCCGCCCTCGATCCAAGCGAGCTCGCCGAGTGGCTGATCGCGGCGCTCGGCTCGCCAGCCCTGGCGCTCGCGACCCTGCGCTTGGCCTCCGAATGGGGGGCGCTGGCGATCGCTGGGGCGGTCACCGTGGTCGCCTATGCGGCGGACGTCGTCGCCGGATCGAGCCTCACCGAGCTGTCGCTGATGGGGCCCAACCCCGTGGGCGGCGTGCGCTTCTTCGGCATCGGCAACGAGCTCGAGGCCACCCTCGCCGCCCTGGTCCCGATCGCGACCGGCGCCGCGCTGGCCGCCTGGCCCGCGAGCATCACGCCACGGCGCGCCGCGATCGCGTTCGCGCTCGCGGCCCTGGTCGCGGTGGGCGCGTTCGCTCCGGGAAGATTCGGCGCCGACGTCGGCGCGGCGATCTCGATCCCCGTCGGAGCCGCCGCGGCGATCGCGATCTGCATTGGCGGGGCGCGGCGCCGCCTGCTCGTGGCGATCGCGGCCCCGATCGCCGCCCTGGCGGCGCTCGCGGCGGCCGACCTGCTGCTGGGCGGCGACGCCCACCTGTCGCGCTCAGTCCTGCGGGCCGGCGGGCTGGACCAGCTCGGCGACGTGGTCGAGCGCCGGGTTCGGCTCTCGGCTGCGAACTTCGACCGCTACGCGGCGACGCCGCTGCTCTGGGCGGCCGCGCTGGCGATCGCCGCCGGAATTTGGCAGCGGCGCCGGATCGAGGCGTGGTTCGGGAATCGGCGCTTCGCGTGGGCCGGGTTCCTGGGCGCGGGGGCCGCCACGCTCGCCGGGACGCTGGCCAACGACTCCGGAGCGCTCGTTCTGATGATCGGCACGGCGCTTCTCGCCGTCACCGCCGGCCTCGCCTGGGCAACGGCCGCGGAGACGGCGGAGTTTCCTGCCATCCGGGAGCCCGTCCGGTAACCTGGATGATCGCCGTTGTCGTGCCCGTTCAGGCTGGCCATCCATCGACCACGACCCGGCATGATCCCCGCTCGTCCGCGACCCCCCCGGGGCACCCAATTGCCCGTAACAGCAGGCAAACCGTGACACCGACCCACTCGAGCGCCACCGGAACCCCGTCGCTTCGAATCGCGATCGTGTCGCCCTACTCGTGGACCTACGCGGGAGGGGTCAACCGCCACGTGGAGGCGCTGGCCGAGGCACTCATCGACCGCCGGCACGAGGTCCGCGTGCTGGCGCCGTGGGACCCGCCCGACCGGCTCAGCCGGGCCCTGCATCGCGCGGACGCCGAGCGCCGAACCCGCCCCGACTACCTGATCCCGCTCGGTCGGACGGTGGGGATTGGCGCGAACGGCGCCGTCTCCAACCTCTCGGTCCTGCCCGGCGCCGTGGCGACGATGCGGCGCGAGCTTCGTGCCGGCGGCTTCGACGTGGTCCACGTCCACGAGCCTCCTGCCCCGGCGCTGGGCTGGGACGCGTGCTCGTTCGCCGGCGCCCCCGTGGTCGGCACGTTCCACGCCTACTCGACCAAGGCGATGCCGAACCGCATCGCCACCCTGCTGGGGGCACGCCGCAAGTTCAACCAGCTTCACGCCCGGATCGCCGTCTCGGAGGCCGCCGCCTGGACGGGCAAGCGGTGGTTCGGCGGCGAGTACCGCGTGATCCCCAACGGGGTCGACGTTGACGCGCCGCCCCTTCAGCCGAAGCCGCGCTCCGACGAGTTCAGGGTGCTGTTCGTGGGCAGGCCGGAGGAGCGGAAGGGCCTGCCGGTCCTGGTGCAGGCCTTCGAGGGCCTGGCCGAGCACGCTCCCGCCCGGCTCACCGTGATCGGGGCCGATCGCGACGACGTGCAGCGCTATCTCGCCGATCCGGCGGCGGAGTCGCGCATCCATGCTCTCGGCTCGGTCGACGGCGACGAGCTCTGGCGCCACCTGCACGAGGCCGACGTGCTGTGCGCCCCGTCCCTGGCGGGGGAGAGCTTCGGCATGGTGCTGACCGAGGCGTTCGCCGCCGGCACCCCCGTGATCGCCTCGGCGATCGCCGGTTATTCCGACGTGGTCACGGACGGGACGGACGGAGTGCTCGTCCCTCCCGCCGACCCTCAGCGGCTGGCCGAGGAGCTGCAGCGGGTCTACCTCGATCCCGCGCGGCGCGACGCGATGGGCCGCGCCGCGCGCGAGACGGCCACGCGTTACGCGTGGCCCCGCGTGGCCCAGGAGGTGGAGCAGGTCTATCGAGAGGTGCAGGACGCGCCCGACCCCGCCTCGACCGCGCGGCACCTGGCGCGGCGCACCGGCTTGGAGCCGATCGACGGCGGCCCTCGCCGCCCGCCGAAGCGCCTTCCCTCGCCCGATCCCGCGCCCGCCCAGGCGGTGGCGCGGCACCGGGTCGCCAGGCGCATCGGCCTCGGGATCGCGGGACTCCTCGGCGCCGGGCTGACGGCCCTCGCCGCCCAGAGGATCGGGGTTCAGAGCGTGGTCTCGAGCGTCGTTCGCTCGGATGCCGGCTGGGTGCTGATCGCGACCGGATTGATGATGGCCTCCATGCTGCTCCGCGCGGCGTCGTGGTATGCGATCGCGCGCGCCGCGCTGCCGCGCAGCCCTCTTCGGCGCCGTGACGTGACCTCGGCCACGATGATCGGGGTGCTGATGTCGGCCACGCTACCGGCGCGGCTCGGAGAGCCGGCGCGCGCCATGGTGCTCTCCAGGCGCACCGGGCGCATGCGCGAGACCTTCCCGGTGCTCCTCGGCACCCTGGTCTCCCAGACGGCCCTGAACATCCTCGCGCTCGTCCTCCTCGGGGTGATCATCGTCGCGACCACGGACCTGTTCCATTCGAGCTCCCAGCGCCTGTTCGTGTTCAGCCTGGCGCCGCTGGTGCTCCTGGTGGCCGTGGTCCTGGCGCCCGTGGTCGTGCGACAGAACGGGTCGGGCCGCTTGGCCCGCGTCGTAGGAGCTGCCCGCGAGGCGCTGGTTCGCGTGCGCACGGGCCTTCGCGTGTTCCGCGATCCCCGGCGAGGCTCGGTCGCCGCCGCCACCCAGCTCGGCGCCTGGGGCATCCAGCTCCTGGCGTGCGCCGCGCTGTTTCAGGCCCTCGGCCTGCACGGGCACCTCGGCATCGGGGCCGCCGCCGCGGTTCTGTTCGCCGTCAACGTCACCGCCGTCGTGCCGGCCACTCCATCGAACATCGGGGTCTTCCAGCTCGCGGTCATCAGCGTGCTGACCACCGGCTTCGGCGTCGGCGCCGCGGACGCGCTGGCCTACGGCGTGATCCTGCAGGCGGTCGAGATCGCGACCGCCGTGGCCCTGGGGCTCCCCGCGCTGGTCCGGGAGGGCCTGACGTGGTCGGACATGCGCCTGCGCGCGCTGAGCGCGGCGCCGGTGCAGCTCTCGCCGCGCCCGGGCGAGGCGACGGAGACCGTGTCCGGCTGATGGCGCTCTCGAACGTCGCAGGCTTTCCCCGGATCGGGGCCCAACGAGAGCTGAAGTTCTCGACCGAGGGCTACTGGCGCGGCGAGGTCTCCGAGCCGCAGCTCCTCGACGCCGCGAAGCGGATCAGGCTCGAGAACTGGCGCTTCATGCAGGAGGCGGGGGTGGACCTGATCCCGTCCAACGACTTCGCCCTGTACGACCACGTCCTCGACGCTATCGCCCTGGTGGGCGCCGTCCCGGCGCGCTACGAGCACGGCTCGGGCCCGGTCGGGCTGGACACCTACTTCGCGATGGCTCGTGGCCGCCAGGACGCCGGCGTGGACGTGACGGCGATGGAGATGACGAAGTGGTTCGACACCAACTACCACTACATCGTCCCCGAGCTGGGCCCCGAGACGAGCTTCTCGCTGAGGTCCACGAAGCCCTTCGACGAGCACGCCGAGGCGATGGAGGAGCTGGGGATCGACACCATTCCCGTCATCGTCGGGCCGGTTTCCTTGCTGCTGCTCGGCAAGGCCTCCGACGGCACCCCCGAGGACTTCGACCGCCTGACCCTGCTGGAGCCCCTGCTGGAGGTCTACGGCGAGGTGATCGAGCGCCTGGCCGCGCAGGGAGCCACGTGGGTGCAGCTCGACGAGCCCTGCTTCGTGGAGGACCGGTCCGAGCGCGAGCTCGATGCGCTGCGGCTCGCCTACGAGGAGCTGGGCAGGGTCCACGAGCGCACCCGGATCCTGGTCAAGACCTACTTCGACCACGTCGGCGACGCGTACGGGGTGCTTCGGGACCTCCCGGTCGAGGGCATCGGGCTCGACCTGCACCGGGGTCCGAAGAACGTCGAGCTGATCGCCAACGGGGAGGGCCTCGAGGACCAGTGGCTGTTCGCGGGCATCGTCAACGGGCGAAACGTGTGGATCAACGAGCTCGAGCACAGCCTCGACCTGCTCGGCGGCCTGCGCGATCGGTGCGCCGAGCTGGTGGTGTCCACCTCGTGCTCGCTCCTGCACACGCCCCTCGACCTCGACGCCGAGCCGCCCTCGGACGTGCTCGACGACGAGCTGCGCTCCTGGATGGCGTTCGCGAAGCAGAAGGTGGGGGAGGTGGTCACCCTGGCCCGGGGCCTGGGCGAGGGCCGTGAGGCGATCGCCGGCGAGCTGGACGCGAACGACCGCGCCCTCGAGGACCGCCGCATCTCGTCCCGGACCCGAAACCCCGCGGTTCGAGAGCGCGTGGAGAAGCTGAGCGAGGAGGACGCGCGTCGATCGAGCCCGTTCGAAACCCGTCGCGAGGCCCAACGGGCCCACCTCGACCTGCCGCTCTTCCCCACGACCACGATCGGCTCCTACCCGCAGACCGCCGAGATCCGCCAGGCGCGCACAGACCTGCGCGAGGGGCGTATCGACGACGCCGAGTACCTGCGCCGCATGCGCTCCGAGGTCGAGCGGGTGATCCGCTTCCAGGAGGAGATCGGGCTCGACGTGCTGGTTCACGGCGAACCGGAGCGAAACGACATGGTCCAGTACTTCGCCGAGCAGATGGAGGGCTACGTCTTCACTCAGAACGCCTGGGTGCAGTCCTACGGGTCGCGCTACGTGCGCCCGCCGATCCTGTACGGGGACGTCGCCCGTCCGGCGCCGATGACCACGGACTGGATCGCGTACGCGTCGTCGCTCACGGAACGCCCGGTGAAGGGCATGCTCACCGGCCCCGTGACCATGCTCCAGTGGTCCTTCGTCCGTGACGACCAGCCGCTGTCGGTGACCTGCGAGCAGCTCGCGCTCGCGATCCGCGACGAGGTCGAGGACCTGGAGGCCGAAGGCATCAAGGTGATCCAGGTCGACGAGCCGGCGATTCGCGAGGGGCTGCCCCTGCGCCGTGACCGCTGGGCCGAGTACCTGGAGTGGGCGGTCTACTGCTTCCGCATGGCCACCGCTGGCGTGCGAGACGAGACCCAGGTCCACACCCACATGTGCTACTCGGACTTCGGGGACATCATGGACCAGATCCAGCAGATGGACGCGGACGTGCTGCTGATCGAGGCGGCGCGATCGCGCATGGCGCTGCTGCACGACTGGGAGCGAACCGGATACGCGCAGGAGATCGGCCCCGGCGTCTACGACATCCACTCGCCCCGGGTGCCCCCCGCCGAGGAGATGGCCGAGTTGCTCCAGGCGGCGGCCGGGGTGCTGCGTCCGGAGCAGGTCTGGGTGACTCCCGACTGCGGGCTGAAGACGCGCGCCTGGTCCGAGGTCGAGCCCGCGCTGCGCAACCTCGTGGAGGCCGCCAAGCAGGCCCGCGAGGAGCTCGTCCCGGCCAGCTAGGCCCTTCGCCTAGAGCACCACGCCGTGCCGCACGACGTTGGCGCAGACGACCTGCTCGTCGGCGAAGTGGCGAAGGTACGTCGGCCCACCGGCACGCTCGCCGGTGCCCGACAGGCGGTTGCCCCCGAACGGCTGGCGGGCGACCATGGCGCCGGTGATCGCCCGGTCGACGTAGACGACGCCGGCGGGAAGCCGCCTGATCAGCTCCGCGACGCGCTCCGGGTGACGGCAGAAGAGCCCCGCCGTGAGTGCCTGAGGCAGCTCGTTGACGCGCTCGATGGCCTGGTCGAGGTCACTGACGCGCTCGACGGTGAGGAGGGGCCCGAACACCTCCTCGGTCAGCACGGGAGATCCGGCGGGCAGCCGGTCCGCGTCGGCGAGCAACGGCTCGACGTATTGCCCATTCTCCGCGGCCGGCGCTCGCGCGAGCTCCGCGCCGGCGCACTGCTTCGCGTAGCGACGGTGCTTGGCGACGGCGTCGTGGTCGATCAGCGCCGGCACCTCGGTGGCGAAGTCCTCGGCGGGCCCCACTCGAAGAAGCTCGACCGCGCCGGCCAGGCGATCGGTGAACCTGTCGGCGATCGCCTCGTGCACCATGGCGCGCGCCGCGGCCGAGCACTTCTGGCCCGCGTAGCCGTAGGCCGAGCGCACGATGGCGGGGATCGCCTCGTCGAGGTCGACGTCGGAGTCCACCAGCACGCAGTTCTTGCCGCCCAGCTCGGCGACGATGCGCTTGATCTGCCGCTGGCCCTCGGCGGCATGCGCGCGGCGCTGGATGTCCAGCCCGACCGCCACCGAGCCGGTGAATGCGATCGTCGCCACCCGAGGCTCGGCCACCAGCAGGCTTCCTACCGTCCCCTCCCCGGGGAGGAGGGCCAGCCCCTGCGGGTCCACCCCCGCCTCCAGCAGCAGCGACGCCAGCGCCGCCCCGCAGGCGGGGCTCTGCTCGGCCGGCTTCAGCAGGACGGGGCTGCCCATCACCAGGGCCGCGGCGGTCATCCCGCACGGGATCGAGAAGGGGAAGTTCCAGGGGCTGATCACCGCGGCCGGGCCCCGGGGCCGAAGGCGCAGCTCGTTGCGCTCGCCAGGGACCTGCAGCAGCTCCTCGGTGAGCTCGCGGGCGCTCTGCGCGTAGAAGCGCAGGAAGTCGATCGCCTCGCAGACCTCGGCATCAGCGTCCTCCCAGGGCTTGCCCGCCTCGAGGACGATCAGGGCGGCGAGGCGAAGGCGACGCTCGGCGGCCAGGTCCGCGGCACGCTCCAGGATTGAGGCCCGCTCCTCGATCTGACGCCGCGGCCACTCCGCCCGCAGCGCCAGCTCGAGAGCACGCCGTACCTCGTCCTCGCGTGACCACCGAGCCCGGGCCACCACGCGCCCGGGGTGGCACGGATCACCGGACTCCGCGTCGGGTTCACCCCGCGAGCGCTTGCCTCCGACCACCGGTGTGGCCTGAAGCGGGAGCTCGCGCGACAGGTCCGCGAGCGCGGAGGTGAGCTCCGCCCTGATGCGGGCGTCGCGCAGCTCGAGGAGGGGATGGTTTCGGAACTCAGCCATGGGCAACGGGGGGCCGGAGGAGCTCGTCCAGCGACCGGTGCCGTTGCTGGAGCAGGAAGCCCTGGCTGGAGGAGTTCTCGAGCAGCCGGCGGACCAGGTAGGCCATGCCGGCCACCAGGTCCCCGATCGGCGTGTAGATGCGAACCCGGTACCCCAGCCTGCCGAGCCCGGCGCCGATCTCGTCGCCGAGGCCTCGCAGGACCTGAAGCTCGATCTCGTTGGTCTTGCCGCCGGCCTGCTCAAGGTAGGCGATCGCGTGGGCGATCGAGCGGAGGTTGTGGGTGGCGATGGCGGGGCGAATCCGCTCGCGGGCATCGATCAGGCGGCGGGTGAGGCGCTCGAAGCAGGCGTCGCTTTCGTCCTTCCCCTCCCACACCGGGGGCTGCCAGCCACGCTGGGCCGCGATCACCCGCTCGTGGTCCCAGTAGGCCCCCTTGACCAGCCGGATCGTGAGGGGAACCTCGCGGTCACTGGCGGCGGCGGAGGCGAGAACGCGATCCAGGGTCTCGCCGGCGTCCCGTAGACAGGCCTGCACCACGATCCCGACCGACGGGCCGCCGCGAAAGTCCGGGTCGGACAGCACCTCCTCGAAGGCCAGGAGCAGGGTCTCGCGGCTGTCGTAGTCCTCCATGTCCAGGTGCACGTGCGCGCCCAGGTCGCGCGCCAGGCGCAGCAGCGGGCGGAGCCGTCGGGCGGCGTCCGCGGCCCCACGCTCCGGGGCCAGCGGACGAAGGAGGGGCGTCACGGCGGTCAGCTTGATGGACAGATTCGCCCGGGGAAGGTGGCCATGCTGGTCGGCGTCGAGCAGGGGTTCGCCCGGCAGCTTGCCGGTGAGGTCGCAGAGGTGGCGCACGGTCTCGCGGCAGCGCTCCAGGTAGGCCCGAGCCTCGCCCTCGCTCACCGTGGCCTCGCCCAGGAGGTCGACGGCGAACGCCTGGCGCTTGCGCCACATCCGGCGCAGGGACCCGGCAGCGCCGGCGATCGTCCGCCCGGCGATGAACTGGCGCGCGATCATCGCCAGCACGGGCCCGCTGAGCAGCCCGTACGGGGCGGCGGGGACAAAGCGGGCGCCGAGCGGGCGCAGCGCCACGGGCAGACGCTCGTCGCGCACCTGGCGGACGAACCCCCGCAGGTGGAGGCCGCGGTCCCGCGCGCCGTGGCAGTTCGGAGCGACGTCCACGAACCGAAACAACGCCGAGCGGGTCCCGGGACGCTGGTCGAGGCTGCCGAGCAGGCCGCGGCTCAGCGCCGCCGCCGGTCGCCGCCACGGCCCGGGCTCCGCCTGGCGCAGCGCCTCGGCCAGCTCGCGGGTGCGCGTCTCCAGGGCGGCAACGTCCATCCTTGCCCGAGGCTACCCGCCGCGGGTCCCGGCGCAGCGGAGCTCAGCGCCCCTCAGAGGCCGAGGCGATCGCGAAGGCCGCGGGCGTTGAAGAGGCGGTAGAGACGGTTGATCAGGCGCCGCTTTCGGCCCGAGTACGGGAACCAGATCAGCTCCGACTTCCCGGTCGGCATCCTCGGGACGGTCAGCGACTCCGTGCGGCAGTACTTGCGGATCCCGGCGGCTCCGTGCCGGTAGCCGATGCCGGACGTCTTCCAGCCTCCCATCGGGAGCTCCAGCGCCGAATAGTGGATGAGGACGTCGTTCACGTTGCATGCCCCCGCCTCGATCCGACGCGCGACCTGCTCGCCCCGCTCGACGTCGCCGGCGAACACCGAGGCCCCCAGCCCGTACCTGGTGTCGTTGGCCAGCCGAACCGCCTCCTCGGCGTCGGAGACCTTCATCACCGGCACCACCGGGCCGAAGGTCTCGTCGCGCATCACCTTCATCGAGTGGTCCGCTCCGGCGATCACGGTGGGCTCGTACCAGTCGCCGGGGCCCTCGCGCCGCCTGCCGCCGGCGAGGATGGCGGCGCCCTTGTCGCGAGCGTCCTCCACGTGGTCCTCGACGATGTCTACCTGTGCGGGCGAGGTCATGGCGCCGATCTCGGCCGTGTAGGAGCGCCCGTCGGCGCCCTGGCGCAGTCTCTGGACCTTGTCCGTGAGCCGCCTGACGAACTCGTCGTAGACGGGCTCCTCGACGTAGACGCGCTCGATCGACAGGCAGATCTGGCCGCTGTTCAAGAGGCCGCCGAAGGCGGCGGCGTTTGCTGCGCGCTCGAGGTCAGCGTCGCGCAGGACGATCATCGGGTCCTTGCCGCCCAGCTCGAGGCTGACGGGGGTGAGGGTGTCGGCAGCCCGCTTCATCACTACCTTGCCGGTTCGGGGCGAGCCGGTGAACTGCACGAAGTCGCTGTGGTCGACGAGCGCCCCGCCTGTTTCCCCGGTGCCGTTCACGACCTCCAGCACCTCGGGGGCGCCGATCTCCTCCTTCCAGGCGCGCACCACTTCCATCAGGCACAGCGGCGCCAGCTCGGAGGGCTTGATGACCACCGAGGAGCCGGCGATCAGCGCCGGGATCGCGTCGCCGAGGGAGAGGATCAGGGGGAAGTTCCAGGGGCTGATGATCCCGACCAGCTGGTAAGGCCGGTAGGCGACCTTGAGGCGCTTCACCTTCAGCAGCAGCAGGTGCGACGGCGGGGTCTCGTCGGCGAGGAAGCGCGGCCCCTCCTTGAGGTAGTAGTTGATCATCCCGCACACGTGAGGCACCTCGAGGGCCGCGTCGGCGCGGACCTTGCCGGTCTCCTCCTGCATCACGTCCGCGATCTCCTCGGCGTTGGCGAGCATCCAGTCGCGAAGGCTCTCCATCCAGCGGCGGCGACCCGCGAACCCCAGCGCTTCCCACGCCGGCTGGGCGTCGCGAACGCCGGCCGCGACCTCGGCCACGCGGTCGGGTTGGGCGACGTCGACGCTGCGGATCACCGAGCCGTCTGCGGGGCGCCGGATCTCGATGCGCTCGCCGGCTCCGGGGACTCCGTCGGACGAACTGGAGCGAGCCTCGGTGCCGCTCGCGGTGGCGCTCTCCATCGTCAGCGGACTCTACTCCTCGGCGCGCGGTTGTCGCGGCCCCCCGGCCCGGCCCCGGAGCAGGTCGCTACCGTCGGGCCAGCCGGTATACCGGGCCGTCCAGCGAGGCGACGTAGATGTGCCCCCGCGCCCCCTCGCCGAACGAGCTCGGGTGATCGACGTGAACGCCCAGCGCCCTGTCCGCCCGCCCGCGGCCGCGGCGGGGAACGAAGCTTCGCAGCGCGCCCTTGTAGGCGTCGGCGTACAGGTAGCGGCCGCGCAGGCTGGGGAGGCTCCGGTCGCCGACCACGTAGCCGCCGATGATCGCGCACCCGCCAGCCGACTCGCAGTTCGATCCGGTGTGGCGGTACTCGAAGATCGGGCGGCGGTAGCGACGCGCGGGACGGGGGGCCTCGTTGTCACCGGGATAGTCGAAGCGATGGTCGCCCTCGAAGTGGTCCCAGCCGAAGTTCGCGCCCCGAAGCGCCTTGCGCCCCTCGAAGTTCACCTCCTCCCAGCGGGTCTGCCCCACGTCGCCGATCAGGATCCGGCCCCGGTCGAACGAGAACCGGTACGGGTTTCGCAGTCCCGTCGCCAGGATCTCGTTCCGCCCGGGCCTGCCGACGTACGGGTTGCCGCGCGGCACCCGGTAGGGCTTTCCGCCTCCCCTGTGCGGGTTGATTCGCAACAGCTTGCCGAGCAGCTTGCGCTTGTCCTGCGCGTTCTCGCGCGGGTCCCCCGCGCCGCCTCCGTCGCCCGTCGCGGCGTAGAGCCGTCTGCCGGGTCCGAATTGCAGCTGCCCCCCGTTGTGGTTCGCGGCGCCGGGATGGCCGATCACGATCACCCGGCGCCGCGAGCGCTTCCTCGCCCGCGTGCGGGAGCGGGCGCGGAACTCGTCGATCTGGACGTTGCCGCGCTCGTTCGTGTAATACGCGTACAGGAGGTGGTTGCGCTCATATCCGGGGTCGAAGGCGAGCGACAGCAGGCCGCGCTCGCCGCCGGCCGAGACGCGCTCCCGGATGTCCAAGAACGGCCGCCGGACGACCCGCCCACCGTGTACGACCCGGATCGTCCCGCGCTGCTCGACCACGTACAGGAACCGAGGGGTGCCGGGAGCGTGGGCGACGTACGTGGGCGACGCGAAGTTGCCGACCTTGTCCTTGCGGATCCCTCCGCGCCCATCCCCGACCAGCGGCTCGCGAGCACCCGTGTCGGGTGGTGCGAAATCCGCCCTAGCCGCCGCGATCCAGACGGCTGGCGCAGTCGAGGCGATTCCGAACGCCACCGCCAGCGTCGCCGTCGCCGGGGTGCGCAGCCGGGCGAGCACCGAGCAAGCCTAGCGACCGGCCTGCGCGTGACTTCGGGGTCAGCCCGGCTGCGTCAGCTTGTACACGGGGCCTTGGAGCGAGGAGACGTAGATCTGCCCGCCGAACCCCTCGCCGAAGGAGCTCAGGGCCGGGACGTGCAGCCCGGTGTCGCGGTCGTCCGCGGCGCCGCCCGGCCCGGGAACGAAGCTGTGGATGTCGCCGAGGTAGAAGTCGGCGTATAGGTAGCGGCCGGCGAGGGAGCTCAGCTTCGGATCACGAACCACGTACCCGCCGGTCACGGCGCAGCCGTGGGTGCAGATCGAGTGAGGGTAGGTGAAGGCGGGCGGCGCGTGCGGATCCGGGCCGGGCCGGGAGGGATCGTGGACCTCGTTTCCCTCGTACTCCGGCCACCCGAAGTTGGCGCCCTTCGCCCCGAGCCGGGTCTCGTAGTCCACCTCCTCGGCCGCGGACTGCCCGACGTCGCCGATCGCGATGTCGCCCGTTGCCCGGTCGAACGAGAAATGCCACGGATTTCGAAGGCCGTACGCGTAGATCTCGTCCCTTCCGGGGCGCCCCACGTACGGGTTGCCGGTGGGAACGGTGTAAGGGTCGCCCCCGTGCTGCCGCGGATCGATGCGAAGGAGCTTGCCCAGGAGCTTGCTGAGCCGCCGGGCGTTGTCGTGGACGTCGTCGGCGCCGCCGCCGTCGCCGGTCGTGATGTAAAGGCGCTTGTCTGGCCCGAACTGCAGCTGGCCGCCGTAGTGGTTGTCCTCGCCGGCGTGAGAGACGACCAGCACCCTGCGGCGCGAGGAGACGGAGGCTCGCGCGGGGGAGTCGGGATGCCGCTTGAGCTCGTCGACCTCGATGTCTCCCGCCACGTTCACGTAGCTGACGTAGAAGCGGCGGGACTCCCTGTAGTCCGCCGGGAAGGCCACCGAGAGCAACCCGCCCTCGCCGGCGGTCGAGACGCGATCGCTGATGTCCAGGAAGCACTCGTCCAGCTTCTGGCCGTCTCGCATCACCGCGATCGTGCCCGGGCGCTCGACCACGAACAGCAGCCGGCGAAATCCCGGCGCGTTCTCAACCTGCATCGGGCCCTGGAAGGCGCCGATCCTCTCCAGGCTCAAGCTGGGAGCCGCGGCAGCCACCCGCCCGCCGAGCAGCAGGCCGCTCAGCGCGACGACTCCGAGCACGATGGTCGCGGTGCGTCGCACGCCCACGGCTTCCATCGGCAGCCGGGCGTGGAGCTTGACTCACGGGTTGGCGGCCAGCCTGTAGACGGGTCCCTCGAGCGAGGTGGCATAGACGTGGCCGGCCCGGTCCTCGCCAAAGGAGCTCAGGGATGGCACCTCGAGCCCGAGCGCGCGGTCGTCGCGAGCGCTGTGTCCGGGGTCGGCCGTGAAGCTCCGCAGCTCGCCGGCGCAGTAATCGCCGTAGAGGTAGCGTCCGTACAGCGTGGTCAGGGCCCGATCGCGGACCACGTAGCCGCCTGTGATCGAGCAGCCCGCGTCGTGCCCGTAGACCAGCACCGGCTGCACGGCATCGGCTGCCTGCTGGTCCTGGTTGAACCGCGTCAGGCCCTCGTACGCGGACCACCCGAAGTTCGCCCCGCCGCCCTCGCCCCGGACGACTAGGTCCACCTCCTCGAACGCGACTTGGCCGACGTCGCCGATCGCCAGCGCGCCGGTGGCGGCGTCGAACGAGAACCGCCATGGGTTTCGTAGGCCGTAGGAGTAGATCTCCGGACGCGCCCCGGACCGGTCCACGAACGGGTTGGACTCGGGGATGGAGTAGGGGCGCCCGCCTGATTCGCGCGGGTCGATGCGCAGGATCTTGCCCAGCAGCGTGCCGAGGTCCTGGCCCCGTCGCTCGGGATCGTTCGCCGAGCCGCCGTCGCCGAGCCCGACGTAGAGGAATCCGTCCGGGCCGAACTCGAGCTGGCCGCCGTTGTGGTTCGGGTATGGCTGGTCCACTGCCAGGACCTGTCGGGCGCTCCCCGGATCGGCCGCCAGGGGGTCGGGGGAGGAGCGGCGATACTCCACCACTCGGGTGTCCCCGGCGCCGTCGGTGTAGTCGACGTACAGCAGCCCGGACTTCCGGTAGTCGGGCGCGAACGCGACCGACAGGAGGCCCTGCTCGCTGCCTGTCGTCACCTCGCCGCTGAGGTCCAAGAACGGCTTCGGCAGCGGCTTGCCGTCGCGCACCACGACGATCCGCCCCGTCTTCTCGACCACGAACAGGTCCCGGGCGTCCCCCGGAGGCTGGGCAACGTAGAGGGGCTGGTCGAAGTCACCCACCTTCTGGAGGCGAACGCCACCCCGCCCGTCGCCGGCCGGCACCGTCCCTCCCTCGCGCGGCAGGTCCGCCGGCCTCGCCGGCGGTGGCGCGCCGGCCGTGGTGTCCTCGTCGTTCCCGCCTCCGCACCCCACCGCCGCCAGCGCCCACAAGAGGGCGAGGACGAACAAGGCGCAACGGGGGCCGCGCACCCATTTCACGTTAGTCGGGTGGCTTAAGCGCCGCTCAGGAGGAAGAGCACTTGTGCGTGACCTTGCCCGCGTCGTTCACGCAACTCGGGGGAGGCTTGCGGCTGATCGTGGCCACGAACTGTCCCTTGACCGGGCGGCCCTGCGACGTTACCGCCTTCGCCTTGCCCTGCAGCCCCGCGGCGACCTCGTAGTGGATGGTGTAGGTGCCTACCCGCACGGCCGTGACCCGCCAGAGGATGTCCTTGCTCTCGCCGGCTCGCAGCGGCCCGAACTGGAACGTGTCGGTCTGCGCGGCCGCGGCGCCGGCGGAGGGAGCTCGGTCGAGGTGCTTGGCCTCCTCGGGGGACGTCAGGAGCTTGGGGTACCGGTGCTCGAGGATCCACACCGGCCGGTTGGGGTTCGCGAGCCCAGGCTGGTCGACGGGGACGTTGAACGAGCCCTGTCCGGAGCCGGTCGCGGTGACGCCCGCTTTGGTGTCGCCCGTCCAGATGGTGATCGCCAGGTTGGGCACCGTCTGGTCGTCGGCGTTCCTGATCTGAAGCTGCAGGTCGACGGTGTCGGCAAGGCGCTGGCGCCCGGGGAAGCTCGCCTTGGAGACCTCGACCTGGTAGCTGCCGGACGGCTCGTCGGCATCCTGGCTCTTGCCACCCCCGCAGCCGGAGACGACGGAGGTCAGGGCGAGCGCGGCCAACCCGGCGGCGAGTGTCCTGGCTTTGGCGCCCGGGAGCCGCAGCCTGCCGGCGATTGTGCCGCTGTCCCCCAAGGCGCGGAGCAACATACCACCTGAGAATCGGCGAAATCCAGGCACGATTGGCTGGGCGCCGCGTGTCATCGGGCGGCGGTCGGGGTTGGCAGCCGCATCCCGCATGGAATACATTGTCTTGTGCCGCGGCCCTCGACGCCGCGGCGGAGGAGAAGATGGTCCGAACCGCTGCCGATAGGGCATTCCTTCCGGCCAAGAGCCTGTTCGAACAGGTGGGGAACATGATGATCCTCACCGGGAAGACGATCACCGCCACCGTCCGCCCGCCGTACCCCTACGGGGGCGAGTTCATCTCCCAGTTCATCTTCGCCCTGCAGCTGTGCTGGTTTCCGATGCTGATCTCGACCGTCGCCTTCGGGTTCGGCGCCCCCGGCCTGCAGGCGGCCAACTTCGCCAGCCTGTTCGGGGCCCTCGACCGGCTCGGCGGCTTTTTCGTCTTGGCCTCGATCCGCGAGTTCGCCCCGTTCGTGACCGCGGTCGTGGTCGCCGGGGTGGCCGGGACCGCGATCACCGCCGACCTCGGGGCCCGCAAGATCCGCGAGGAGCTCGACGCCCTCCAGGTGCTGGGGGTCGACCCGATCAAGAACCTGGTCGTGCCGCGGTTCTTGAGCCTGATGCTGATCACCGGCCTGTTGGACATCTACGCGCTCTTGTTCGGGATCGCCGGCGGCGTGTTCGCCACCCTCGCCTACCACGCCCCGCTCGGCGGCTTTTTCGCCACCCTGCTCACCAACGCCTCGGTGACCGAGCTCTGGGGCTCGATCTTGAAGACGACCCTGTTCGGGGCGATCATCGCGATCGTCTGCTCCTACAAGGGCATGAACGCCTCCGGGGGCGCCGCCGGGGTCGGCAGGGCGGTGAACGAGGCGGTGGTGATCGCCTTCCTGGGCGTGTTCGCGTTCAACTACGTGTTCACCCAGACCCTCCTCGCCACCCATCCCGAGCTCCAGGTGCCGAAGTGAGGCCCCCGGCGTAGATGACCGGCTGGCTCGCCGTCCCGCGCGACTGGCTCTCCTCGCTGGGCGAGATCGCCAGCTTCTGCGGGCGAACGATGGGTCTCGTCTACTCGGGACGGGTCCTGCAGTTCTTCGGAGAGGCGCTGCGGCAGGCCGGCATCCTGATCCTGGGCTCGACGATCGTGATCTGGGGCCTGGTCTTCATCCTGGGCCTCCAGTGCGGGATCGAGGGGGCATACTTCAACCGCTCCCTGGGGGCGCCGTCCTACGCGGGCGTGTTCGCCGCCTGGTGCGACCTGCGTGAGGTGATCCCCTACGCCTTCGGGTACATGATGGCCGCCAAGGTTGGCACCGGGATCGTCGCCGAGCTGGGGGCGATGCGGATCTCGGACGAGATCGACGCCCTGGAGGTGATGGGCGTACCGCCGATGACCTTCCTCGCCGCGACCCGGCTGCTCGGCGCCTGGATGACGCTCCCGTTCATGTACCTGAGCGCGATCGGGATCGGCTACTTCGCAAGCTGGCTGGCGGTGGTGAAGCAGATTGGCGACGTCTCGTCGGGCGGATACTTCCTGATCTTCTGGATGTTCCAGAACCCACCCGACCTCTTATTCAGCGTGATCAAGGCGATGTTCATGGCGACCGCGATCGTGTTGGTCGGCTGCTATTACGGCTATACGGCGTCGGGCGGGCCGGTCGGCGTGGGCACGGCAACCGCGAAGTCGATGGTGCTCAACATCGTCTTGGTGCACATCATCGGGATGATGGGGACCCTGGTCTTCTGGGGCGCGAACCCGAGGGCGCCGATCGGGGGCTGACCCCGCCACGCACGGAGGAGGGACGAACCGCACACATGGCTGACGAGACCAAAGACGAGAGCTACGAGGGCGAGCGCTACGGCGCCCCGCGTGAGCCGTACGGCCGGCCGGAGCCCTACTCCGGCCCCGGAGCGCGAGACGGCGAGCCGCCCCCCCCTTACGGCGCCCCGAGGGACTCGTACGAGTCGCGTGAGGCCTACGACGATTCGCCCGACACCGGGTACCGGGAGTCCGCGCCGGAGCTCGGCGCCCTGAACCGGGACTACGTGATCCCGGGTGTCGGCGCCTCGGAGACCAACCCCTACCGGTGGCACACCGGTGAGAAGCGCGACCACGGGGGGGAGGACGCGATCGAGATCATCGACCTGGTCAAGCAGTTCGGGCGCACCCGCATCCTGAATGGGCTCAACCTGGGCCTTCCCGACGACCAGATCTCGATGGTCCTCGGGCCGTCCGGGACGGGCAAGAGCGTGCTGATCAAGCACATCGTCGGGCTTCTCTACCCGGATGCCGGGGACGTGCTCGTCCACGGCGAGTCGGTCCCCAACCTGACCGACGACGAGCTGTTCGAGATGCGCAAGAAGTTCGGCCTGCTGTTCCAGGACGGGGCGCTGTTCGGCTCCATGAACGTGTTCGACAACACGGCCTTCCCCCTGCGCCAGCACACGGACAAGTCCGAGGACGAGATCTCCGAGATCTGCAACCGACGCCTGCGGGAGGTGGGACTGGCCGAGGCCACGCAGAAGATGCCGAACGAGCTCTCCGGCGGCATGCGAAAGCGAGCCGGCTTCGCCCGGGCGCTGGTGCTCGATCCCGCGATCGTGATGTTCGACGAGCCCGACTCCGGGCTCGACCCGGTGCGCACCGCGCTGCTGTGCGAGCTGATCCGCGAGATCCACGAGGAGAACGGCGGCTGCTACCTGGTGATCAGCCACGACCTGGGAACCGCGCGCCGGATCGCCGACTTCCTGGCGGTGCTCTGGAAGGGCCGCATCGTCGAGAGCGGGCCGTCGGACGAGCTGTTCAACTCCGACAACGAGTTCGTGGCCCAGTTCCTGAACGCCGAGACCGAAGGCCCCCTCGCAATGGACTGAAACGGTCGCCGGCGCCGGGCACTCTCAATGCCCCGCGTCTGGCGAGTTGGTTGCGCATAGCGCCACTAAGTCGCCAATTGGGGAACGGCGCCGCGAGACTTGCACCGCGGCATAGCCGCCTCCCTAACCTTGTAGCGCGGTGAGGATGAGGGACTTGTTGGCGCGGATCGCGGGGCGGGCCGTGGAGCGGCCCACGCCGGTGATCGCAGCCGCGGCCCTGCTGACGCTGATCGGCGCCGTCGCCGCGCTGAGCCTGGAACCGGCGCGAAGCCCCGACTCGCTCGTCGACCGCGGCTCCGGCGCCTACGCCGCCACCCAGCGCTTCTACGACCAGTTCGGCGGCGAGCCGGTGGAGGTGCTTGTGAAGGGGGACCTGCCGGACCTGCTGCGAAGCGACAACCTGGGACGCCTGCTGGCGCTGGAGGGGTGTCTGTCGGGCAGGGCGAAGGGCGGGAAGGTGATCGGCGGCCAGCCAGCGCCTCCGGCCTGCGCCGCGATCGCCCGGCTGAACCCGAGCTTCGCGGTCTTCGGGCCGGCGACCTACTTGAACCAGTTCGCGATCGCGGCTCGAAACCAGTACTCACAACAGTCCAGCGCCACGTTGCGCCAGGCGCAGCAGGCCGCGCGCGACGCCATGTTGCTGGCCCGCCGGAAGGGGTTCTCGCACGCGCAGCAGCAGCAGGCCGGGCTGGCCGCCGCCCAGCAGGTCCTGGGGCGCTTCCAGCAGCAGCTCGCGGGCCTGGCGGTCCGCTACGGGCAGACGGGGCTGCCGAAGATCGACGATCCCCGGTTCGTCCAGGCGGCGATCTGCGACGCCTCCCAGCGCGGGTGCGTGCCCAAGCCGCAGCTCGCGGCGATCGTTCCGAGCTCCGACGCCGCCCTGATCTCGGTTCGGCTGCGCCCGGGGCTCAGCGACGCGCAGCGCCACGAGGCGATCTCCCTGTTTCGCGAGGCGGTCGCCGACCCGACCTTCCGCCTCCAAACGGGCGTCTCCGGCACCGAGCCGAGCTACGTCGTCAGCGGCGTCCCCGTGGTGTTCGAGGGCCTCGCGCGGGAGCTCTCCACCCAGACCTTCATCCTGCTCGCGGCGGCTCTGGCGGCGATGGTGATCGTGCTCTCCGCGGTCTTTCGCACGCGTCTTCGGCTGCTGCCACTGGGGATCGCCCTCGGTGCCGCGGGAATCGTCTTCGGGTTCCTGGCGCTGGTCGGCGGGTCGCTGACCATGGCCTCGATCGCGGTGCTCCCAGTGTTGATCGGCCTCTCCGTGGACTACGCGATCCAGTTTCAGGCGCGCTTCGGCGAGGCGACGGAGCAGGGCTCCTCGCCTCCGCGCGCGGCGGTCGAGGCTGCGGCGGCCGGCGGCCCGGTGATCGCCACCGCCGCCCTGGCCACGATGGCCGGGTTCGCGGTCCTCGTCCTCTCGCCGATCCCGATGGTGCGCGGCTTCGCCCTGCTGCTGGTGCTCGGGATCCTGCTGGCCTTCGCCCTCGCGCTGACCGTCGGGCTCTCGTCCCTGTCGCTGCTTCGGGCTCGCCCCCCGGCGCGCGGGCGACGGTTCGTGGCCGGGCGGTCGGCGGAGGCGGGAGGGCGGCTGCCCGCCTGGGGCGGGCGGGCCCTCGCGTTCTCCATCGCCTCGCCCGGAAGGGTGCTCGCGGTCGCGGCGCTCCTGGCGATCGCGGGCTGGGGCGTCGGGACCCGGATCTCGCTGATCTCCGACATCCGCGAGCTCGTTCCCGGGGATCTGCCGGCGCTGGAGGACGTGGACGCGCTCGAGGAGGCGACGGGGGTGTCGGGCCTCACCTACGTCACGGTCGACGCGCCCGACCTCAGCGACCCGGCCGTGATCACCTGGATGCACGACTTCGAGCGGCGGGTGCTGCGGCGTCATGGGTTCCGCGGCCGGGATGCGTCGTGCGGGGCGGATGAGGTCGAGCTCTGCCCGGAGATCTCGCTCGCCGACTTCCTCTACACGGGAGGCGAGCAGGCGCCCAGCAGGGCGAGGATCAGGGCCCAGCTTCGCCTGCTGCCGCCCTACGTATCGCAGGCCCTGATGGCCAGGGACCCGGCCGGGGGTGACACCGGCCTGATCACGTTCGGGATCAAGGTGATGCCCTTCGACCAGCAAAAGGAGCTGATCGACGACATCCGGCGCCAGGTCGATCCTTCCGGGCCCGGCAACGGCCCCCCCGCCGGGGTGAGCGCCCAGGTCGTCGGGCTTCCGGTCCTGGCGGCCGACGCCAACTCGGCGCTGTCCGGAAACCGCTACCTGGTGACGATCGTCGGATTGCTCGCGGTCGCGCTCGTGCTGATGGTCGCGTACCGCTCGGCGAGCCGGGCCCTCGTGCCGCTGATCCCGATCGCGCTCGCCACGGGTTGGGCCTCGCTGGTGCTGTGGGTGGCCGGCGTGCCGCTGAACCCGATGTCGGCGACGCTGGGGGCGCTCGTGGTCGCGATTGCGACCGAGTTCAGCGTCCTGCTGTCCGCCCGCTATCACGAGGAGCGCCAGCGCGGCGCGACCGTCGGCGAGGCGCTTCGCCTCGCCTACGCTCGGACCGGCTCCGCGGTGTTCGCCTCGGGGGTCACCGCGATCGCCGGCTTCGCGGTCCTCGTCCTCACGGACATCCGCATGCTGCGCGACTTCGGGCTGGTGACCGTCTTCGACCTCGCCGTGACCCTGGTGGGCGTGCTCCTGGTGCTGCCGGCGGCCCTGGTCTGGTCGGAGAGCGGCTTCGAGCCGCTGGCCTCGCTGGCGGCGCGGCTTCGGCGGCGCGGTCGCCCGGCGCCCGCCGATGCCGGCTGAGCCCGGCCCGTGACTCCCGAGCCCTCGCCCGCGCGTCCGTCTCGGCGGTACTCCACCTTCGTCGGGATCGCCTTCCTGGTCCTGGTCGTCGTCGCCACCCTGAACACGATCCGAACCGAGGGAGGCGAGACGCTCGACGCCGGCACGCCGCTGCCGGAGTTCGCGGTCCCCGACGCCCGCAACGGCCCCCTGGACAGGGACGCGGCGATCTTCCAGGACGACTGCTCGACCTCGGAGAACCCGTGTCCGGCGGACGCCAAGCGCACGCCCGCCTGCGAGATCGACGCCAGCGGCGCGATCCGGGTCTGTGACCTGTTCGAGCGGCCGCTGGTCCTCTCGTTCTGGTTCACGCGGGGAGCGAGCTGCCTTCCGACGCAGGACTCGGTCGACCGCGTGGCCTCGCGTTACCGTGGCCGCGTGAACTTCCTCTCCATCGACGTCCGCGACGATCCCGAGGACGTACAGCAGATCGTCGCCGACCACGGGTGGAGGCTCCCGGTGGGCTATGACCGCGACGGCGCGGTCAGCAACCTGTATCGGGTGGGGGGATGCCCGACGCTGATCTTCGCCTACCCGGGCGGGATCGTGGGGTTCGAGAAGGTCGGGGAGATCTCCGAGGCGGACATCGGCGAGGCGGTGCGGCGACTCCTGCGCGAGTCTCGAGCCCGGGCCGCGACGCCGCGCTGATGACGCAGGGCGTCGGCTCGGAGGCGGGCTACGTGGACGCGGAGCTCCGCGAGGAGTTCCCTGGAATGGGCCTTCGCTACCTGCTGGTCGAGGGCGGCGCCGGCCGCGCGCCGGCGGGGGTGAAGCGGCGCCTGGCCGAGCTGTCCAACCGCTTCTCCGGCCCGCAGGCGATCAACCTGCGCCATCAGCCGATCCCCTCGGCCTACCGGGTCTTCTACCGCCACATCGGGCTCGACCCCGACCACCAGCCCACCCCGGTGGAGGCGATCGCGCTGGAGCGGATGAAGCGGGGCGGGTTCGTCAGCCGCAGCCTGCTGGACGATGCCCTCACGATCGCGATCATCGAGACCGGCGTGGCGCTGCGGGCCTTCGACGCGGGCAGGGTCGAGGGACGCCCGGGCATCCGCCAGACCGGGCCCGGGGAGGAGCTCGAGGGGCGCCCGGGCGAGCTCCCGCCCGGCACCCTCGTGATCGCTGACGAGGCGCGCCCCCTCGGGCTGCTGTTCGGCGCGACTGCGGCCGGGCGCGGAGTGCGGCCGAAGACGGCCCGCACGATCCTCGGCGCCGTGCAGGTGAAGGGCGTCCCGGAGATCGCCGTAGAGGAGGCGCTCTGGCTGGCTGCCGACGTGCTGCGGAGCTAGGCGAACCGGGGATACAATTGTCGGGACGTCGGTTCCGGGCGAAGGGAGAGCTTCCGTGCCCGAGGAAATCCTGCAGAGCGAGGTGCCTCAGGGGCTCGCCGATCCCCGCGTGGGGTTGGGCGCCGCCACCGGGCGAACGGACGCCCTCACCGAGCGCCGCGCTCGCCAGGACCTGCGCCGCCAGATCGCGCTGCTCGAGCGGCGGCTGGCGGAGCTCTTCGCCTCGGCCTTTCCTCGCCAGGGGATCGAGTGGACCGTCGGCGCGGTGGGGGGCCCCCGGGTGCTCGGCGTGGCCGAGCTCGAGCGCGTCCGTGACGCTCTGGCCGTCAGACTGCACGAGGCGCAGGCGGAGCTGGAGTGCCGCGGAGAGGTCGAGGAGCGAAACCGCGGCCTGGTCGAGGCGATGGCCGCCGACCCTCGGCGCTACCGGTGGGTGAGGGTCTCCAACGAGGACGTCGGCGAGCCCGGCTGCAGGCATTGGCACTCGCGCCCCCGCTGGGGGATCATCGGGATGCTGATGGGCTGGTGGCGGGTCAAGCTCTCCTCCGGCTGTCCGTTAGCCAAGGGGCTTTCGGCCCCTGCGAACCCGCGCGTCTCGGTCTTCGGATGAGCAAGAAGCGCCGCAAGCGGCGCCCACGGGCTGCGCCCGTGGAGGGGCCCCAAGCTGGACCGCCGGTACGCGAGGCGTCCGCCGCCCGGCGCCGCCCGCGCTCGCCGGCGGCCGACGAGCGCCCGCCGGCCCCCTGGGGCTCCTTCCCGCTCGTCGAGCTGATGGTCCTGGTCGCGCTCGTGATGCTGGTCGTCGGGTTCGTCGTCCAGGGGGAGCAGGGCGCGGTGATGATCGCCGTCGGGCTGGCGCTGGGCGCCCTGGCCGGCCTGGAGCTATCGATCCGCGAGCACCTGGCCGGCTACCGCTCTCACACGCTGCTGCTGTCGGGCGCCGCCGGGGTGGCCGTGCTGGCCGCGCTCGCATACCTGGTTCCGTCCGTGTGGCTGCCCGCGGCGCTGGCGGCCGCGGTCGCCGCGTTCGCCTTGGCGGCCTGGTTCTTGACCGGTGTCTTTCGGCGTCGCTCCGGTCAGGCGTTCAAGGTTCGCTGAATCCCGGCACCGGGCCGTCGTGGCTAGCGCCGGCGGGGGGCCTTGGCCTCGAGCTCGGCCGCCAGCACGCTTCGCTGGCGCTCTGTCAAGCGCCCGAGCTGGCGATTCTCGTTCAGCGCCAGGGACGAGAGGAACTTTCGTGCCCGCGCCCGGCCCCACCGGCGCTGGCTTCGAAGCAGCTCGCCGACGGTCATCGTCGCGACCTGCCACGGACAGGTCCGGACCACGTGGGCCACGTCGGCGCGACCGGCGAGGATGTCTCGCTTCAGTGAGGCGCGGGCCAACCTGACGCGATTCGCATGCGCGAGGGCCTGCATGTGTTGTGGCGCAGAGACAACCGTTGAGGCAGCTGGCATGGTCACTCCTTCCTCCGAGCGTTGTCGAGGATCTTCCGGGGTCCATCCTGGCGCTCCCCCTACTGAGGCTGGAATGGTCGGAACGAACCTGTAACCCGTTCCGGCGGCCTCCTGCCCCGAGGCACATCCGGGCGCGCGGGAAACTAAGCGAGCGCGCCGGTGGTCGTCAACCGAGTACCCGCTTCAACCGTGCAACTCATTCGCTAAGAGCACCCTTTTCTTCGGCGGCGAGCTCTTGTCCGATATTGGACAAGGCGAAACTACCCATCGCGGGGGAGGCGCTACCGCTTTTCCGGGCCTCAGCCCCTGCGGCCGCCTTGGCCAGCGAGGCCGGCGTGCCCGAGGCCGAGTGTGGAGTTCGCCACCTATACGGTGGTCAATCCCACACTCGAGCCGGAAGGGCGCCGGCCTCAGCCGGACCTCTGAGGCAGGTCCGGGAAGTCGGCGATGACCCGAGCGAAGGTCTCGAGAGCCCGGTCGAGGTGGTCGCGCTCGTGGGTGGCCATCAGGCTCGTGCGAAGCAGCGCGCCCCCCGGAGGCACCGCCGGGTGGAGGGCGACGTTCGTGTAGACGCCGGCGTCGAAGAGCGCCTTCCACAGCATCACGGCCTGCCAGTCCTCGCCCACGACGACCGGGACGACCGGGGTCGTCGCGGTTGAGCCATCCGGGAGGCGGCCGGGCTCGACCACCCGCAGCCCGAGCTCCTCGAAGCCGCGCCGGAGGTAGTCCGCGTTGGCGAGCAGGCGCGCGAACAGCGGCCCCCCCTCGCGACGGCAGATGCGGACGGCTTCCAGCGCGGCGCCGAGCGCCGCGGGAACCGCGGCGGCGGTGAACACGAAGGCGCGCGCGGAGATGCGCAGGTACTCGACCACGTCCGCCGGCCCGGCGACGAATCCTCCGCACGAGGCGAGGCTCTTGGAGAAGGTGCCCATCCGTAGGTCCACGCGGTCCTCCAGGCCGAAGAGCTCGCACACTCCCGCGCCGCGCTCCCCCAGGACTCCCACGCCGTGAGCCTCGTCCACCATCAGGCGGGCGCCGCTACGGGCGACCACCTCGACGATCTCGGGCAGCGGAGCGATGTCCCCCTCCATCGAGAAGACGCCGTCCACGACCACGAGGACGCCGCCGCCCTCGGCTCCGGCCCGGGAGAGCATCTTCTCTAGCTTCGGCACCTGGTTGTGGCGAAATGGGCGCAGCTTCGCGCCCGAGAGGCGGCAGCCGTCCAGGATCGACGCGTGGTCCCCGGAGTCGCAGATCACCGTGTCCCCCGGGCCCAGGATCGTGCCGATCGTGCCGAGATTGGCCTGGTAGCCCGTCGTGAACACGATCGCGTCCTCGGTCCCCATCCACTCGGCGATCTCCCGCTCGAGCTCGACGTGGAGCGGGATGGTGCCGTTCAGCAGGCGCGAGCCCGTGAGCGCGGTCCCGTACAGGTCGAGCGCCTCGCGCGCGGCCGCCTTCACGCGCGGGTCTCCGGTCAGCCCCAGGTAGTTGTTGGAGCCGAGCATGATCGTCTCGCGCCCCTCCATCTCCACCACCGGCCCCGCCTCGGAGGTCAGCAGGCGGAAGTAGGGGAGGAGATCGGCTTCCTTGGCGGCCTCGAGCTGCTCCTTGCGGTCGTGGTGGCGCGCCTTGTCGAAGACGTCAACGGGGGCGCCGGTGGCCTCGCTCATCGCGGAAAGTCTCCCATGCCGTTGTCATAGAGTGACCGCCGCATGGGGCTGCCCACCGTCCGCCCGGTCGCAAGCCGCCGCGACCTGAACGCGTTCATCAAGCTCCCGTTTCGCCTCCATCGCGGCACCCTCTGGGTCCCGCCGCTGATCTCGGAGCGACGCGAGTTCCTGGACCGGGAGAAGAACCCCTTCTTCGAGCACGCGGAGGCCGAATACTTCCTGGCCGAGCGCGACGGCGAGGCGGTCGGCCGGATCACGGCGCAGGTGGACGAGCGCTGGACGCGCTTTCAGGGCGGCAACGACGCCATGTTCGGCTTCTTCGAGGCCACCGACGACCCGGAGGTCGCGCGGGCGCTGGTGGAGGCCGCCGCCGAGTGGGCGCGCGGGCGCGGCCGGGACCGGATGCTGGGCCCCATGGACTTCACCACCAACGACGAGTGCGGCCTGCTGGTCGAGGGTCACGACCTCGAGCCGCTGGTGCTGGAGCCCTGGCACCCGCGCTACTACCAGCGTCTTCTCGAGGCGCAGGGCATGACCAAGGCCATGGACCTCTTGATGTGGCGGTTGGCGATGGGCGAGCTGAAGCAGGGCGAGCAGTTCCACGACCTCATCCACCAGGCGTCACAGGCGGCGGCCAACGAGCACGGCGTCGTGATCCGCAAGATGCGAAAGCGAGACCTCGAGGCGGAGGTGACCCGGTTCATGGAGGTCTACAACGAGGCCTGGGGCGAGAACTGGGGCTTCGTGCCGGTCACCGAGGAGGAGGTGCGGTTCCAGGCCAAGAACCTGAAGCCGATCCTGGACGAGAACTGGGCGATGATGGCCGAGCGCGACGGCGAGGTGGTGGGCGCCGCGCTGTCGCTTCCCGACATCAACCAGGTGCTCGCCAGGATGAAGGGCCGGCTCCTGCCGCTCGGCTGGTGGCACTTCCTCACCGGACGGCGCCGGATCGACCGCATCCGCGTGTTCGCGCTCGGCGTCAAGCCCGCCTACCAGCACCTCGGCGTCGCCGCCGCGCTCTACGTCCGCCACCTCGAGACCGCCGCCCGCGTGCCTCAAAAATGGGGCGAGATGGGGTGGATCCTGGAGGTCAACGAGCCCATGAACCGCGCCATGGAGGGGATGGGCGGCGAGATCACGAAGCGCTACCGCCTCTACGAGCTCCCCCTCTCCGCTTCGCCGGCGGCCTGACCGAACACCCCCCGGTGGCGGCGGTGGCCGCGTATACACTGGCCGCGATGGGTGAAGCCCGAGAGACCGAGCTCTCCTCGGTGCCGAGCGGCGCCGAAGAGGTCGTGGAGGGCGAGGCGGTCGAGGAGCCGGTCACCGGCGAGGCCGCGCCGCTCGCCCAGCCCAGCCGGCTGCCGCAGCCGTCCCGCGGCGTCGAGCTGGAGGCGTGGCGCGAGGAGATGAGGACGGCCGCGATCGCGGCCGCCGGCGGCATCGTGGCCGGCGCCGCCACGGTGGCGGCGCTTCGCGCGGTGCGCTCCGGCGCGGGGGCCCGTCGCCGGAGCCCTCGCCGCCTGGGCCGCCGGCGCCAGGAGCCGCCGAACGTCATCGCCAGCAGATCCTTCCTGGTTGACGTCCACCTCCTCGGCAACCGGTAGCGCGGTGGCGGCCGAGGCCGTCGCTCGCGGCTTCCTGGAGGTCGAGGTGCGCCCGCCGTGGCCCTACCGCCTGCCGGGGGGCGGAGGGGGGGACGCTGTGATGCGGGTGCGCCGGGGCGTCGCCACCCGCCTGCTCCACGTAGACGGCGCCCCCGTGGTCGTCCGCGCCGCCCAGCGACGCGACGGCAGCGTCGTCCTTCGAGCCGACGGCGGGACGTCGCGTTGCCGGGAGCTCGCGATCGAGCGGATGCGTTTCGCGCTCGGGGTCGACGACGACCTCCGGCCTTTCTACGATCGATTTCGCTCCGATCGGCTGGTGGGGACGGCGGTTCGACGCCGCCGCTGGCACCGTCCGCGCCGCCGCCCCTGGCCCTGGGAGGCGCTGGCCTGGGCGATCACGAAGCAGCTGATCGAATCCTCACGGGCGGCGGCGATCCAGCGGCGCATGGTCTATCGCTGGGGGGTCGAGGGGCCCGGGCCCGACGGCACGACGCTCCGAGAGGTGCCGACGCCCGAGCTCATGGCGGGGCGGTCGCCGGCCGAGCTCGCCGCCACCGACCTCGCCCCCGCGCGCGCCCTGGCCCTGATTCGTGCCGCCCGCGAGGTCGCCGCCGGCCGGATCGACCCCGGCGACCCGGCCCACGACCGCCGCCTGCTCGCGATCCGAGAGATCGGCCCCTGGACCGTGCAGTGCCTGGGCCTCCACGGCCGCGGGGAGCCCGATTCGCTGCCCGCCGGGGACCTGGGGTTCGTGAAGCTCGTAGGGCGCCTCACGGGACAGCGCCGCTACGCCACGGTCGCGGAGGTGGAGGAGTTCTTCGCCCCCTACGCGCCCTATCGCGGGCTGGCGGGCTCGTTCGTCCTGGCCGCCTACCACGGGCTCGTCGCCCAGGGCCCGCCGCTGCGCCTCGCGGCCTAGTCGGGTATGTGCCCCGGCAGCAGGTCGTCTGTGAGCACGTCGCCGGTGTCCGGGAGGGCCTCGATCAGGCCGTGGTCGGCGAAGAACTGCGCGAAGCGCTGCCATTCCCTGGGGTCCATGTAGCCGTAGGGCTTGCCCTTCGGGGCCTGGAGCAGCGGAATCGTGCGTCGGACCTCCGCGGCCGTGATCCTCGGGTCCAGTCCCTTGCCGGCGTCGAGCAGGTTCCTCGTCGCGGCCTTCGGGTCGGCAGCGGCTGCCTTCGTCCCGCGCTCGAGCGCCGCTATGAACAGGCGGATGGCACGCGAGTCGTCGTCCAGGCGATCGGAGTTGGCAACCAGCACCAGCTCGTCGTAGGTCGGGATACCCAGCTTGTCGACCGGGATCACGGTCGGGTCCTTGCCGCGCAGGCTCAGGTCCACACCCTCGACGTTCGCAAAGCCGCCCAACATCGCGTCTGCCCGTCCCGACAGGACCGCCGGCAGGAGCCCCTGCTGGACGTCCACCACGTCCACGTCGTCGGAGCTGAGGCCCGAGCGCTCCAGGATCGCGTCCAGGTATGCGGCCTGGTAGGGGATCCCGGCCGTGGCCACCGTCCTTCCCTTCAGGTCCTTGGCGCCGCGGATCCCCGAGTCGTGGAGCCAGATCAGCGAGGTCAGCGGGGTAGGCACCAAGGCAGCCACGGCCTTTACGGGCAGGCGCTGGTCGTGGGCGAGCAGGACCTCCGGCTCGTAGGAGATCGCCAGGTCCACGCTGCCGGCCGCGACCTGCTTGATCGGCGCCGACGGGTCCGAGGGGACGCGGGGCCGCACGTCCAGGCCGGCGTCGCGGAAGTAGCCGCGGTCGATCGCCTCGTAGATCCCGGCGTGATCCGCGTTGACGTAGAAGTCGAGCGCCAGGTCGAACGCCTCCGGGCTCCCGGGCTCGACGTCCTCGGACTTCTCCCCGCAGCCCGCAGCGAGGGCCATCGCACCGATCAGCGCCGCCACCGCCAGCTTGGGGGACCACGCCCCCCGAGTGCGCCGCGCGAGCCTGTTCACGCCCGCCCTCCGTCGGTTCCCCACCAGGCGACCCTTCGCTCCAGCGCGGCGAGGACTGCGAAGAGGGCGATCGCGAGGCCAGAAAGGACGGCCACGGCGGCGAAGGTCCGGGCGGTCTGGAGCTGGGCTGACGCTTCCTGGATCAGGTGGCCGAGGCCGGAGCTCGAGCCGGCCCACTCGCCGAACACAGCGCCGATCACCGCCACCGCCACCGCGATCTTGGCGCCGCTGAAGAAGTACGGCAGGGCCGTCGGCCCCTCCACCCTGCACAGCGTCTGCCACCGGCTGGCGTCCAGGGTCCGCATCATCTTCAGCAGGGCCGGGTGCACCGAACCCAGCCCGTCAAGCGTGTTGACGGTGATCGGGAAGAAGCAGATCAAGGCGATGATCCCCAGCTTGGGCCCGATGCCGAAGCCCAGCCACACGACCAGGATGGGCGCGACGACGACGATGGGCACGGTCTGCGAGGCGACCAGGAGCGGATAGACCGCCCGCCGCAAGCTGGGCCACAGGTGCAGCACGACCGCGAAGCCGACTCCGACCACCACCGACAGCGCGAACCCCGCGAGCACCTCCTGGATCGTCACCCAGGCGTCGTCGGCCAGCAGCTCCCGGTCCTGCCACAGCGCCTCGGCGATCTGGCTCGGCGCCGGGACCAAAAACGGCTCCAGGTTCAAGGCGTTCGCGATCACGTCCAACCGGGCAGCGAGCTCCCACGCTCCCAGCAGCCCGGCGATGATCGCGGCTGGGGCGAGCCACCCCGCGATCTCCGGTCGTCGTGCTCGCCCGGGCATCGCTACCGGGCCCCGCTCTTTCGCGCTCCCTGACCGCGCTGGCCGAGCGCCTCCAGCGCGCGCTCGCGCAGCGAGGTGAAGCCCTGTGAGGTCACGGTCTCCAGGCGGGGCAGCGCCCGCGCCCGGGGCGAGTCAAGCTCGGCGACGACGCTCGCCGGGCGGGCGGACAGCGCTGCCACCCGGTTGGAGAGGTACAGGGCCTCCTCCACGTCGTGGGTGACCAGGATCGCCGTCCGGGGCTCGGCGGCGAGCGCCCCGGCCAGCCACTCCTGCATCTCGGCGCGGGTGATCGCGTCCAGCGAGGCGAAGGGCTCGTCCAAGAGCAGCACCGGCTTTCCGGACAACAGAGTGCGCAGGAATGCGATTCGCTGGCGCATCCCGCCCGACAGCGCGTCCGGGCGCGAGCGCTCGAAACCGGCGAGGCCGAAGCGCTCGAACAGCGGGTGGGCGGCGCGGCGGGCCTCGGCGCGTGAGGCGCCCCGGTTTCGAAGCGCCAGCGAGGCGTTGTCGATCGCCGCCAGCCACGGGAGCAACAGGTCACGCTGCGGCATGTACGCGCAACGGGCCAGACGCCCGGCGGGGGCGGAGGCTCCCGCCACCTCGATCACGCCGGCCTCCGCCGACCGCAGGCCGGCGACCAGCTCCAGCAGGGTTGACTTGCCGCATCCAGACGGCCCGACGACGCCGAGCACGCCGCCGGCCTCCACGGCCAGGTCCAGGCTCCGGAGCACTGGCACGGGGCCGAAGGAATGGTCAACGCCCCGGATCACGACGGCGGGCACCGGCGCGTCCCCTGGGAGCGCCCTTGGCTCGGCGGCCCGCTGAACCGATTGAGGCTCCGCTACGGGAGCCTCGGAAGTCATTCGCATGCTCCCTCCGCGCGCATTACCGCGACAGGTTCTAAGGGTCAGCGCCGGGGGGTTCTGCCTGAGGCGCTATCTCAGCCCGCTGCCCGCGAGCACCCCTGTATTCGACCGCTCCAGTCTACTCGCCGCCGCCGCGGCCGATCACCGGCAGGCCCGCGAGACGGCCTCGCAGCCCGTCGATGTCCTCGAACACGTCCGCGGCCCCCGCCTCGCGCAGCTCCTGGATCGAGAAGCCTCCGGTCAGCAGGCCGACGGACGCGATCCCAGCCCGTCCGGCCGCTTCGCAGTCCCACCGCGAGTCCCCGATCATCAGGCCGGTCCCGGAACCTGCCTTGTCCAAGGCCGCGTGGACGAGATCGGGATCGGGCTTCGTGGACTCCACGTCCGCCGAGGTGGTCCAGTCGTCGGCGAGGTCGCGGGCGTCGAGCAGGTCCAGGTAGTGCTCGACCTCCTCGGCGCGCGCCGAGCTCGCCAGGACCACCGTGCCCGCGCGCTCCTTCAGGTCCTCGATCAGCTCGCGCGCGCCCTTCAGCGGTCGCACCTCGTCGATCAGCTCGCCGTAGAGCCCCGCCTCGGCGTCGCGAATCGAGTCACCGTGCCTGCTCTCCAGGTCGTCCCCGCCGAGGGCGGCCACGAGCTGGTCGCCCCCCATCCCGATGTGGCGGTGTATCCGCCACAGCGGGAAGGTCACCTCGTGGGCCAGGAACGCTCGGTACCACGCGATCGCGTGGTGATAGTTCGTGTCGACCAGGGTGCCGTCGATGTCCAGGATCGCCGCGGCGCTCATGGGCGACCGGCTACCCCCTCAGGGCCGGCGGATTCGCGCCCGACGCTCACGCCGGCGGCCAGCCGGGCGGAGCTTGGCCTACAACCCGTCGGCCGGCGGCGTGGCGCCCGCGACCACGTTGACGAACCCCTCGAGGTGGCGGGTCGTCCAGCACTCGAAGGCGGCCGTGGTGTGGCGCTCGTATGCCGCCATGACGGAGTCGCCATAGTTCCAATACAGGCGCGGCTCGGGGTTGAGCCAGAAGGTGCGTCCGGCTCGCTCGCAGATCCGCGCGAAGACCTCGGCGTGAGGCTCGCGGCCGTTGGTGCGGGCGTCGCCGAGCACGATCACGGTCGAGCGCGGGCCGAGGTCGTCGACGATCTGCTCCAGGAACTCGAGCCAGACCCGGCCGTAGTCGGTGTAGCCGGAGACGTCGGCAACCCCGCCCTCGCGGCTGATTCGCTCCGAGATCGCGGCGAAGTTTCGCTCGCGCTCGAACACGTTCGTGACCTCCGAGATGCGCTCGATGAACACGAAGCTCCGGAGCTTGCGGAACGAGTCGTGCAGGGCGTGAAGGACGGAGAGGAAGAACATGCTCGCCGAGGTGACCGAGGTCGAGACGTCGCAGAGCACGTAGATCTCCGGCCGCCGGGGGTGCTTCGGCCGGTACTTCAGGCGCAGGGGCACGCCTCCGGTCTCCAGCGAGGCGCGCATCGTGCGCCGCATGTCGACCGCGGCCCCGCGACGGCGGCCCCGCCGCTCGTGACCCAGCGTCGCCAAGCGCCGCTTGAGCTGGGCGACGGCGCGGTGGACCGCGGCCAGGTCCTGTGCGGGGCTTGTCGGCAGGGCGCGGTCGAGCTCGGCGAGCGGGCGCGAGGGTGGCAGCTTCTCGGTGCGCTCGATCAGGCTGCGCTCGAGCTCGCGTCGCAGGTGGCGCTCGAAGCGGTTGATCTGCTCGCGATCCAGGGCCGGCTCGTCGCGTCCCCGCCCCTGGACCTGGAGGTCGAGACTGCGGCGTATGCGCTGGACGTCCACCCCGACGACGCCGGAGCCCTCGCCGCCTCGCCCGAAGGCCGAGATGGCCAGCCGCGCGAGGTCGCGCATCTCGCCGTCGTTGCCCTCGGCGATCGCCTGGCGGACCGCCTCGCGAAGCTGGTCGAGCTCCAGGCGCTCGCCGCCGCCGTATCGCCGTTGCTCGGCGATTCCCCGCTCGAGGGCCTCCGACTCGGCGACCCGGAAGAAGAAGCGGTCGAACAGGAGCTCGAACACCCGGCGGTCCTCCTGGGACTTGGCCACCGTGGCCGCCAGCGCCTCGCGAAAGTCGTCCTCCTGTGTCCAGGGGACCATCTCCAGCGCCTCGAACGCGTCGAGGATCTCCGAGGTGCCGACCGCCAGGCCCTCGCTGCGGAGCTCCTCGCAGAAGGCGACGACGCGGGGGGCGAGGCCGGGCGGCGGCCCCTCAGCCTGCGGCCTCGACATCGACCCTTCCCGTCCCGAGCTTGACGCCGACGCGCTCGGCGACCAGGTCCATGTCCGTGCGGTGCTTGACGATGATGCTCATCGTGCGCTCGAACACCGACGCGTCGAGGTCGTCCGCGCCCAGCAGGAGCATCGCCCGCGCCCAGTCGATCGACTCGGCGATCGACGGCGGCTTCTTCAGGTCGAGCTGGCGCACCATGTGGACGACCTCCACCAGGCGCCGCGCGAGGCGCTCGTCGATCTCGGGCGAGTGCAGGCGGACGATCTCCATCTCGCGCTCGACCTGCGGGTAGTCGAGCCACAGGTACAGGCATCGCCTCTTCAGCGCCTCGGTCAGCTCGCGCGAGTTGTTCGACGTCAGCACCACGACGGGATGGGTGCGGGCCTCGATCACGCCCAGCTCGGGGATCGAGATCTGGAAGTCCGACAGGACCTCGAGCAGCATCGCCTCGAACTCCTGGTCGGTCTTGTCGATCTCGTCGATCAGGAGCACGACCGGCTCGGTGGCGGCGATCGCGTGCAGGAGCGGCCGCTCGAGCAGGAACTCCTCGGAGAAGATGTCGCTCATGATGCCGGGCGAATCCTCCGCCGCCGCGTCCGGCTCGGCCGGCTCGGCCGAGGGACGCCCCTCCAGGGTCGATTCGGCCTGGATCCGCAAGAGCTGCTTGCGGTAGTTCCACTCGTAGAGCGCCTTGGCCTCGTCGAGGCCCTCGTAGCACTGCAGGCGGATGAGCTGGCGACCCGTCGCCCGCGAGAGCGCCTTCGCCAGCTCGGTCTTTCCCACGCCGGCGGGGCCCTCGACCAGCACCGGCTTGCCGAGGCGTTGAGCCAGATACGCGACCAGGGCCGCCGACTCGTCGGCCAGGTAACCGACCTCGGCCAGGGCCGTCCTCACCTCTGCGACTGACGTCGGGCCGGCCATGCGCCGATGATAATGACGGCGATGCCGCCGGCCTCGTTCCTGCCCACAGACACCGGGCCGTATCTCGTCCTGATGATCATCGGCTTCGTCGTCGGCGCCTACGGCCACGCCGGCCGCTTTCCGTGGCTCGTGGCCGCCGGGATCCTGATCGTCCTCGCCGCGGCCGTGGGCTTCCAGGTCGCGGTGAAGGTCCTGCCGCAGCCGCCGGGGTACTGAGGCGGCTTGAGCTCGATGAGCGGCGCCTGAGAGGATCGGTTCATGGGCCGCCTCGACGAGCTCGACCTGTCCGCCTCGCTCACCCGCAAGGAGGAGGAACGCGAGCTCGGACGCGGTTGGGAGCGGCTGACCCAGCTGCGCCTCACGCTGGGCGGCCTGCTCGGCAGCGGCAAGCTCGGCCCTCCCGTGTGCGTCGTGTTCGAGGGCTGGGACGCATCCGGCAAGGGAGGGGCGATCAAGCGCCTGGTGGCCCAGGTGGACCCCCGACACGTCCGGGTGGTCCAGTTCGCCGCCCCGACTCCAGACGAGAAGCGCCATCACTTCCTGTGGCGGTTCTTCCCCGCGCTGCCCGGCTGGGGCGGCATGGCCGTGCTGGATCGCTCCTGGTACGGCCGCGTCCTCGTGGAGCGGGTCGAGGGGCTCGCCACCCGCGAGCAGTGGCTTCGCGCCTACGACGAGATCAACGCCTTCGAGCGATCGTTCGCGAGCGAGGGCATGGTGCTGATCAAGCTCTGGCTGCACATCTCCGACGACGAGCAGCTGAAGCGCTTCGAGCGCCGGCAGAGCGATCCCCTGAAGGCCTGGAAGCTGACCGAAGAGGACTGGCGCAACCGCGAGCGGCGCGCCGCGTACGTCGAAGCGGTGGAGGACATGCTCGCGCGCACCGACCCGCCACACGCGCCCTGGCACCTGATCCCGGCGAACTCCAAGCGCTACGCGCGGGTCGCCGTCCTCAAGTCCGTGATCGAGCGGATCGAGTCCGGCATGAGGCTGGCGGGCATGGAGCCGCCGCCCGGGCCCGTGTAGGTCAGGCGGTGACTCCCGCCGGGGCCGGCGAGACCTCGAGCTGGCCGCCCTCCATGCCCATCTCGACCAGCGCCGGGTCGCCGCCCAGCTCCTGCCAGCGCCGGCGGGCCGTGGCGTGGACCTCGTCCAGGAAGTCGTCGGAGTGGAGCGGATCGTGGTGGAACAGGAGCAGCCGCCTGGCCCCGACCCGGTTGGCGAAGGTCAGCGTGTCGGTGATCGCCGAGTGGCCCCAGCCCACGTGCCCGGGGTATTCGTCGTCGGTGTACTGGCAGTCGTGGATCAGGAGGTCCGCGTCGCGGGCCAGGTCGTAGCCCGAGATCCACTCGGGGGCCAGGTTCGCAAGCGGGGCGCCGAGTGCCGGCTCGTGGTCGGGGATGTAGCAGAGGGTCGTGTCGGCGTCGGCGACCCGAAACCCCAACGTCGGGCCGCGGTGACTGACGGCCTCCGCGCGGATCGTCGCGGAGCCGATCCGCCACTCGCTCGGGGTCGTGTCGCGGAAGGACACGTCGCACGGGAGCTCGCGCACCTCGACCGGGGACAGCGGCGCCGAGATGTAGCGTGCGACCCGGTCCTCGAGAGATGCCTCGGGTGAGGCCGGACCCCAGATCGTGATCTCGGCGTCGGCGCGAAAGCACGGCGGGAAGAACATGAGCCCCTGGATGTGGTCGAGGTGCAGGTGGGTGAGCAGGATGTTGACCCGGGGGGAGTCCGCGAGGCCGAGGCCCAGCGTGCGGATCCCCGTGCCGGCGTCGAGAATCAGCTCCTCGCCGCTCGACAGGGTCAGTTGCACGGAGGAGGTGTTGCCGCCGTAGCGGTTCATCTTCGGCCCCGGGGCCGGAACGGAGCCCCGCGCGCCCCATACCTTGACCTTCACCGGGCCTCCTCGCCGTTCGACTTCACCGGCCAGAAGAAGATCATCGCCCCGGATGATCCCCTCTCCGAGGCCACGATGGGGAAGGCGCTCGACTCGATCTCGTGCTCGGCGCCGGCCGCCGAGCGAATCCGGAACACGGCATGGGCCGGGCGCCCTTCGCGAACCGCCTGGGTCGTCGGCAGGTCGTCGAGGGCCACCGGGTTGCCGTCCTCGCCGAAGGGGCCATAGGTGGACGTCCACTGCTCGGGGGTCATGCGCCCGGCGTCCTCGAACGAACGCCCCAGGAGGGCCCCGGCGGCCTCGTTGTAGAAGACGAGCTGAGCATGCTCGTCGACCAGGAAGGCCGGCGTGGAGATGCTGGTCAGCAGGTTCCGGGCCAGGATCAGCTCCAGGGGCTTTTGAGCACGGGCGGCCACACGCCCATTCTCCCATCCATTCCGATGTGACACGGGGGCGCGGTGGCGGTAGCCTGGCGGCGATGAGGCGAGCGCGGCTGATCGCCCTGGCGGCCCTGGTGGCCTCCATGGTCCCGTCCGTCGCGCGCGCCCAGAGCCCCGGCACGTCGCCGGAGCCGATTCCGCAGGATCCCCAGGCGGGGACCCTGCAGCCGTTCCTGGGCACGCCGGCGAGCCTCGATCCCACCGTCGGCCAGACCGTCCCCAGGCATCCGTTCATGGCTCCGAACGGGTTCTCGAACATCCACGACGACGCCTACCAGACGGACACGTACCGCTGGGCGGGGCCGCTGGGCCCGGCGATCACCACCGGGTCGGCCCTGTTCGCACGGGAGTGCGCCTCGATCGCGATCGACAGCCACGGCCGGCTGGTGACCGTGTGCGTCGGCTTGGACAAGCCCGTGCTGGCGATGCTCCAGCCGCGGACGCTGCGGGTGCTCGCGGCCATGGACCTGCCGCTTCGACCCCCGAGCTCCAATCCGCTGCAGGACTTCAGCGGCGGCGGTTACTTCTACCTGGACCATCGGGACCGGGCCGTGATCTCGGCCGGCAATCGGCACATCCTCGTCGTCGGGGAGACCGGCGGCACGACCGACCCCGGCTTCAAGCTCCGGCGCGACTACGACGTCACCGCGGCCGTGCCCGCCGGCGACGCCCTGATCTCCGCCCTCCCCGCCTGGGGCGGGCGGATCTGGTTCGCCAGCAAGCGCGGGGTGGTCGGCACCGTGGACCCGACGGGCGGCCAGGTCCGAAGCCTCGACACCGGGGAGCCGATCGGCAACTCGTTCGCCGTCGACGAGACAGGGGGCGTGTTCATCGTCACCAATGCCGCGATGTACAGGTTCGACCTGGCCGGTGGCAGGCCCACCGTCACCTGGCGGCGCGCCTACCCCAACATCGGGACCACGAAGCCGGGCCAGACGCAGGCGGGCTCCGGGACCACTCCCACGCTGATCGGCGACCGCTACGTGACGATCACCGACAACGCGGACCCGATGGCGGTCATGGTGCTCGATCGCCGCCCGAACCCCGGCGGCCCACGCCTGGTCTGCAGGCAGCCCGTGTTCTCGAAGGGCGCCAGCGCCACCGACCAGTCGCTGATCGCGTCGCGGGAAGCGATCATCGTCGAGAACAACTACGGGTACACGGGCCCGTCCTCGACCACGAACGGCGGCGTCACGGCCCCCGGGATGGAGCGGGTCGACTTCGACCGCCAGCGGAGGGAGTGCCACTCGGTCTGGAGGGGGACCCAGCGATCTCCCTCGGCGGTGCCCAAGCTGTCGCTGGGCGCGGGCCTGATCTACACGTACACGAAGCCGCCGCGAGACGACGACCTCGACGCCTGGTACCTGAACGCGGTCGACTTCGACACCGGACACACGGTGTACAGGCGCTTGGCGGGCGTCGGGCTCGGCTACAACAACAACTTCGCCCCGGTGACCCTGAGGCCGGACGGCACCGCGTACGTGGGGGTCCTCGGCGGGCTGACGGTGTTCCGCGACGCGGGGCCCGGGCAAGCGGCCCCGCGGCCCTAGCTGACCGACCGCAGCTCCGCGAGCGAGGCGTCCAGGCCCTCGGCCAGCTCGGCCACGCCTGGCACAGCATCCGGGTCGGTGCAGAACCCGAAGCCCATTCGGTCCCCGAGCGAGACGGCGGAGGCCCGCAGCGCGTGGCGGTCGGCGGGCTCGGCGACGGAGTAGAGCTCCGCCACGGGCCGACCCACGACATGCACCGGCTCGCGCGGGCCCGGGACGTTGGAGACCGAGAGAGCGAACTCCCTGGGCCCGGAGGCCAGGGTCGAGGCGGTGCGGTAGAGGGGACGGACGTGGGACAGGCTGTGGAAGAAGGAGTAGAGCTCCTCGGCGTCGTGACGCTCCTTTCGATCTCGGGTCTCGGCGTTGATGGCGGCCAGACGTCGGCGCGGGTCGGGCTCGGAGACCGGCAAATCGCAGAACAGGAACGAATCGCGATTCCCCAGCTCGCCCGGGGCCTCTTCCCGGTGGTGCATGCTGACCGGGATCTGCACCCGCATCTGCGCCAGCGGCTGCCCGTGAGCCTGAGACCAGCGTCGAACGGCTCCCGCGATCAGGGCCAGCAGCACGTCGTTCACCGTCACCCCGCTGCCGGCGGCGTGCTCGATTCGCTTCAGCTCCTCGAGGTCGCAGCCCGTGAAGGCGACCTCGCGGGTTCGGCCGATGTGCCGATCGAAGGCCGTGTCGGCGCCGAGAGGCCAGAGCTCGCGCCGCAGCGCGCCGGGCAGGGCGGCCACCTCGCGGCGAGCCTGGCGCCAGCGTCGCGAGGAGGCCGCCGCGCGGGCCGCGGCAACCCCGGCCGAGGTGAGGCCGCGCGCCCTGGCCGCGGCCCCGGAGGCGAGCAGCCGAGCCCTGGACGGCGCGGGCCGCGGGCGCCATGGCTCCTCGCTTCGCCCCTGGCTTTCGTCGCCGTCCCACAGCAACTCGGCGAGCATCCGAAGACAGGTGACGCCGTCCGCCAGGGAGTGGTGGATGCGGATCACGAGCGCCGTTCGCCCGTCCTCGCCGGGGCCGGCGACGTCGACGCGCCACAGCGGCCTGGCGTGGTCGAGGCGCTCCGCCATCAGCCTGCCCACGAGGCGCATCAGCGCCGGGCGACCCTCGGTCTGCTGCGGCACGGCGACCACGTGGTTCTCGATCCGAAAGCCCTCGTCGTCGACCCACGCCGGGGCGGCGATCCCCAGCGGGGTGAACGCGAGGCGCTGGCGTGCTCTCGGCACGCGCCACAGCCGTCGCTGCATCCGCTCTCGCAGGCGCTCGACGGTCAGGGACTCACCCGCGCGGTCCGGCCCGACGATCGCCAGTTTCAGGGTGTGCCCAGCGACCGCGTCGGACTCAAGCCGCAGGATCCGGGTGTCGTCGCCGCTGAGTCTCTCCATCCTTCGGCGGCCGAATCCGACCGCATCCACGGTTCGCTCGACCTTACTGGACCAGGGTGCGCCAGCGAGGGTTCCTGGATTGTCTCGGTATCCGACGGCTGCGCAGGACACCTCCGACAACAGGGCGCCCCAGGCGCGGCCACTCCCTGCCGGGCCTAGGGCGCGGCGGTCATTTGACGGTGATCTCGCCCTCCATGCCCAAATCCCGGTGATTGCCCACCGGGCAGTACCACTCGTAGGTTCCCGGCTTCGACAGATCGACCGTCAGGGTCCCGCTGTCGCCCGGCGCGAGCTCGGATTCGAGCTCCTGCTCTCCGTTCGGCCCCTCGACCTCGACGCTGTGCGTGGTCGCACCGTCGTTGGTCGCCTTGATCGTCACCTGGCCGGCCTTGACGGTCGGATTGGCGGGATTGAGCTTGTAATCCGTCTCGCTGACGTCGATCGTCCCTCCTGCGCCGCCCTGTGACGCCGCCGCGCCGCCTTGGGCGGCCGAGGTTGTGGTCGTCGTCGACGCCGCCGCGGTCGTGTCGGAGTTGTCGTCTCCGCCGCAGCCGGCGATGGCCAGCACGGCCACGGCGCCGATCGCGACCGCGACCAGCGCGGCGAGCCGGCGTCCACGGGTTTGCGCGGTTGTCCTCAACTCATACCTCCTGTTGGTCGTCGCTTGCACGGGCGCTAAAGGGAGCGCGGCAACGGGGCCACGTAGGTCCGATCGCCGACCTCCAGGCCGATGGCGGTTGCCTGGTCGGGCTTCACCTCGGCGGTGAGCTCGGTGTGCTGGCCGCCGCCCCGGTAGACGTAGCGGAACGAGCCCGCGGGCACCCGGTCGCCGCCCTCGCCGCGCAGCCACACGCGGCACGACGCTCCCCGGTCGAAGCCGCCCACCTGAAGGTCGATCTCGCTTCCCCAGGGACGGGAGGTGAGCGCGGCCTCGACCCAAGCGCCGCGGGGAAGCGAATGGAAGGCGACGGTACGCGCTTCGCTCGTCTGCGAGGAGCCGCCCAAGATCGCGATCGCGATCGCGGTCACCGCCGCGGCGGCCGCGGCGCCGGCGACTGCCAGCCCCATGCGCAGGCGCGTTCGACTGCGCTCGCGGGAGCGGCGCTCGGCGGCGATCCGCCGGGCGATTCGCTCCCCGAGGTCCGCCGGCGGCTCCGGGGCCGGCGTCAGCCGGGCCGGGTCCACGCGCCGAAGCAGCGTGGCGACCGGCGCCAGCGCCTGCGCCTCGGCGCGACAGCTCGGGCATCCCTCCAGGTGCGCCTCGACGGCGAAGCGCTCGTCCTCCGGAAGCTGGCCCAGCACCAGGGCCCCGATCCGCTCCCGCCACTCGCGGCACTCGTCAGCCCTCATATCCCATCTCCTCGAGCGCGTTTCGAAGCGCCTTCAGCCCGTAGTACACGCGGCTCTTCACGGTCCCCACGGGCACGCCGAGCTCCGCCGCCACCTCGGCGTAGGGCCGTCCCCGCAGGTACGTCTCGACCAGGACGCGGCGGTGCTGCTCTCCGATGCGGCGCAGGGCCTCCTCCACCTGCCAGTTGAGCAGCACGTCCTCGAACGGCTCGTGGCCCTCCTCCGGGAGCGGCACGGTGAGATCCGGTCGCGCCGCTCGGGCGCGCCCGATATCGATCACGACGTTGCGCAGGATCGCGAACAGCCAGGTGCGAAGGGAGCCGATCTCAGGGTCGAAGCGATCGCCGGCGCGCCACGCGCGCAGGAAGGTGTCCTGCACGGCTTCCTCGGCGAGCTGGGGGTCATTCAGCGACCTCAGGGCGAACCCGTAGAGCTCGCCGGCGTGCGCCGCGTACGCCTCTCGAACGCCGGTTTCCTTGGTCAGGAGGGCGTCAGCCATCCGCGTGGCCGGGTTGTGGACTGGTCCCCATGCCCGTAATACTCGCCGGCCCCGCGGGTAGTTCAACCTCGCCTGGGGCATGCTCGCAGCTCAAGGCTGGACCGCGCCGAGCCGATAGCTGGGCCGAGGTGCTTTGGGGCGACCGCAACAGCGCGTCGGATGACCTCCTGTCCGCTCGACAGCGGATCGCGGAGCTCGAGGGAGAGCTTGCCCGGCTGTCCCAGCGGGACTCGCTCATTCCCACCCTGCTCAGCATCGGCGCGTTTCGAACCCAGCTCGAGCTCGACGTCGCCCGCGCGCAGCGCTATCAACGTCCCATTGCCGTGGCGCTCCTCGACATCGACCGATTTCGCCGGCTCAACCTGGAACGGGGTTACGCCTCAGGCGACGCGATGCTGGTGGCGGTCGGCCGCCTGATCGCCGACAGGACCCGCGTCCACGACCTCGCGTGCCGGATGGGCGGGGACGAGTTCGGCCTGCTGCTCCCCGAGACCGGGGCGACCGCGGCCAAGGGGGCAATCGAGCGCATCCTGGTGGAGCTGGAGGACCTCGAGGCCGGAGGCGTGCGCGGAATCTCGGCGTCCGTGGGAGTCGCCGCGCCCGAGCCCGGCCAGCAGCCCGAGGCGGTGCTGGCGGCCGCCCGCTCGGCGCTGGAGCAGGCGCGCGCCGGCGGGGGAGGGCAGGTGGTCGTGTACGGCCGCTCAGCCGACCAGGGCGACGGGCTGCTCGACCTGGGACACGGGGACGTGATCGTGGCGCTCGCGTCCGCGCTCCAAGAGCGAGACCGATACACGGGTGAGCACTCGGAGAGCGTGGTCGACCTCACCGCACGCGTGGGCGAGGCGCTGGCGCTCGATCGCGACGAGATCAGCCGCACCCGGACCGCGGCGCTGCTGCACGACATCGGCAAGGTGGGGGTCCCGGACGAGATCCTCCACAAGCAGGGCCCGCTCACCGACTCGGAGTGGGAGATCATGCGCCAGCACCCCGCGATCGGAGAGCGCATCCTGCGCGCCATCCCGGGTTTGGGCGGTGTGGCCCGGATCGTCCGGCACGAGCACGAGCGCTGGGACGGGACGGGCTACCCCGACCGACTCGCCGGTCCCGCGATCCCGATCGGCAGCCGGATCATCCTCGCGTGCGACGCCTACCACGCGATGACCTCGGACCGGCCGTATCGCTCGGCGATGCCACACGCCGACGCGATGGCGGAACTGACCAGCAACGCCGGCTCGCAGTTCGACCCGGAGGTGGTGCAGGCGCTGGTGGGCTACCTCTTCGGGCGGCGCCAGGCAGGGCTGGCCGCCGTCTGATCGCCGCTCGGGCGCCCGGGAACGACCGCGACGGCCTCGGGTGGGCCCGAGACCGACGCCAGCCGGGGCCCCGAGTGGCCCTAGAGCTTGCCGATCTTGAAGATCTTGGTGCCGCAGTCCGGGCAGACGCCCTGGATCGCCGGGCGGCCGTTCTTCATCGTCACCTGGGTGGGATTCTGGATCTCCACCTTCTTGCGTTCCTTCACGCAGTAACCGGTTGGCATCTGAGTTGATCTCCTTTCAGGAGGCGCGCTCTGTGTGCGTGCCGCGGGACGCGATCTCTCGCCTACCCACGACTCCGGGCGACCGTAGAGGACTCACCGGACGCCTGCAGGCACGCCAAGTGCCGATCGGCACAACACCGGCAGCCCCGGCGGCCTACGGCTGGGAGCCCGAGACCCCGCCTCCAGGGGCGCCTCCGGCGTTCGAGACCTCGCTTCGAAGCTCCCTGATGTCGTCCTGGACCACCTTCAGCTCGCGCTTCGAGGTGGTCTGGGCCGTGGACAGCCTGTTGACCTCGTCCTCGAGCTGGGTCAGGCGCTGCTCCAGGGCCGTCACCCGACTTTCGGCGGCCTGGGAGGCCGATTCCTGCACGCCGGAGATCTGGTCGCGAAGCGACTGGACGTCGTCCTCGGTCGCCGCGTCCTGCCTCAGCGACAGCACCAGCACCAGGGCGACGGCGGCGGCCGCCAGGGCGAGCACGGCGATCGCGGCGCCGAGGTAGGTTCGCAGTCCGAGCTTGCGGTCGAGCTCGGCGAGCCAGGCGCGCAGGCCGTCCATGCGCTCGTGGAGGTCGGGCGGGTAGGCCGCCGCGGGCTCCACCCGGGCCCGAGGGAGCTGGGCGGCCGCCGCGACCTCGGTTCGCGCGGCGGCTGGAGCCGGCGCAGAGCCGGGCCCGGCCTCGGGGGCGGCGGAGGCTCGTCGACGCGTGAACGGAAGGCGTGGACGAGGCATCGCTAGGCGCCGGCGCTCTGCTCGGCGACCTCGCCGTCCGCGGGGTCGAGAGGCAGGCCCTGCTCGACCCAGGCCCGCAGGCCACCCGCCAGGTTGCGGGCGTCCCAGCCGGCCTGCTTGAAGGCCGCGGCGGCCAGGGCCGAGCGGCTGCCCGAGCGGCAATAGAAGATCACCGTGCGGTCCCTGGGGATCGACTCGGCCTCACGCGTCAAGTCGTTCACCTCGACGTGGCGGGCGCCCGCGATCCTGCCCGCCTCCCACTCGTGCGGGCGACGCACGTCGACCAATTCCGCCTCGCCGGCCTCGATCACGGCGGCCGCGCGCTGCGGGTCGATCTCGGTCTCCGTGGCGGTGTCCTCGGCCACTCCGTCAGCTTAGTGCTCGCCCTATGCTCTGGACCCCCGATCACGACTCGCCTCCAACGAAGGGAGATCTCCAGATGCCGGAAGCCGTAATCGTCGATGCCGTCCGCACGCCCATCGGCCGCGCCTTCAAGGGCTCGCTGGCGGGACAGCGTCCCGACGAGATGGGCGCCTACGTGGTCGACAGGCTGCTGGAGCGAAACCCCGAGGTTGCTCCCGACTCGGTCGAGGACGTGTTCTGCGGCTGCGGGCTGCCCCAGGGGCTGCAGGCGTTCAACGTGGCGCGGATCATCGTGCTGCTGTCCGAGCACCTCCCGCAGACCGTCAACGGTGTCACCGTGTCGCGGTACTGCTCCTCGAGCCTCGACGCGATCCGCCATGCCGGCAACGCGATCAAGGCGGGCGAGGGCGACGTGTACGTCGCCGCCGGCGTCGAGTGGGTGAGCCGCTACAACGAGCGTCAGGAGGCCGCGGGCGTGGCCGACCAGAACGAGCGCCTGCAGGGCCGGGACGGCCAGCCCGACGCGTACATCCAGATGGGCGAGACGGCGGTCAACGTCGCGAAGAGGTACGAGGTCAGCCGGGCCGACATGGACAAGTACGCCCAGCGCTCGCAGGAGCTTGCCGTGGCCTCTCAGGAGTCCGGGTTCTTCGACCGCGAGATCGTGCCGGTGACGCTGGAGGACGGCACGGAGGTGGCCAAGGACGACGGGCCGCGGGCGAGCTCGAGCCTCGAGAAGCTCGCCGAGCTGCCGGAGGCGTTCGAGGGCGGAGGGGGCGTCACCGCCGGGAACTCCTGCCCGCTGAACGACGGCGCGGCGGCCGTCCTGCTGACCTCCGACGCGAAGGCGAAGGAGCTGGGGCTGAGGCCGCGCGCGAGGATCGTCACCGCGGCGACCTACGGCAACGAGCCCGAGTACATGGGTGTGGCTCCGATCGGGGCGGTGAAGAAAGCGCTCGACCGGGCCGGGATGACGATGGCCGACGTGGACGTGGTCGAGCTGAACGAGGCGTTCGCGGCGCAGGTGATCCCGATCATGGACCAGTGCGACATCCCGCTGGAGAAGCTGAACACCCACGGGGGGGCGATCGCGCTCGGCCACCCGTTCGGCATGACGGGAGCGCGGATCATGACCACGCTGTTGAACGCGATGGAGACCGATGACCACCAGATCGGCCTGGAGACGATGTGCGTGGCCGGCGGGCAGGGCAAGGCGATGATCGTGGAGCGGCTGTAGCCGCCCGGGCGTTCTGAGCCGAGGCTCGCCTCGCCCGGGCCCTTCTAGTCGCCGAACAGCGCGTAGCCGTACTCGCCGCGTCTGTAGGCGAGCTTGGCGATCGCCGACATCCGCTCGTCGTCGTTGCGCTCGATCTGGTCGAATCTGGAGGCCACGCGGTCGGCGGCGCGGCTGCAGAAGGTCTCGGCGATGTAGCGCTCCTGGCCCGACGGCTCGATGCCCTGGTCCTCGAAGATCGAGGTGACCCGGGACAGGACCGCGATCTGCGCATAGATGTCGGCCACCGCGTCAGCGACGCGCTTCTGGTGAAACTGGCGGCCCGCGATCGCGCCTCGGTGCTCCCGCAAGAGGGACTCGGTGACGTCTCGAAGCCTCTTCACCTGCTCCGAGACGGCCTGCGCGTGCCCGGCGAGCTCCGGATGGCCCTTCGTGACCCGGTCCGGGCGCACCTCGCGCTGGATGCGCCCTCCGAAGTAGTCGATCAGGACGCCGATCGAGCCGATCGGATCCGAGAGCCCGATCTCGCCCAGGCCGGAGAGCTGCTCGCCCAGCGGCTTCATGCCGGCGAGTGCCACAAACGCGCGGAGGACGTCGTTTGCGCCCTCGAAGATCGGGAACACGCGGATGTCGCGCACGACCTTCTCGTACGGCTCCGTCCGCAGGTACCCGGCGCCGCCCCGAAGCTGAAGGGCCCGGTTGGCCGCGTACCACAGGAACTCGGTCGCCGCGACCTTGCACATCGCCGACTCGAGCGAGTAGTCGGGTACGCCCGTGTCCACCAGGGCACAGGTCAGATAGCACATGGACTCGAGGCCGAACAAGTAGGAGACCATCCAGCCGACCTTGTCCTGGACGAGCTCGAAGTCGGCCAGGGGATGGCCGAACTGCCGGCGTTCGGTGACCTGGTCGATCGTCCTGTCCAGCAGGCCCTTGGCTGCCCCGACCGAGCCGGTCCCGAGGCCGATCCGCCCGTTGTTCAGCACCTCCATCGCGATCGGGAAGCCGTCGCCCGGCTCGCCGAGCACGTTCTCTGGCGGCACGCGCACGTCGCGGAAGTAGAGGCGCCGCAGGTCGTTCCCCCGCAGGCCCATGGTGTCGAAGCGCTCGCCCACCTCGAAGCCCTCCATCCCCTTCTCCAGGATCAGCGCGATGTGCCGGTCCTTGCCATCCACTTCGCATCGCGCGAAGGCCGTGAACACCGACCCCTTGCCGCCGTTGCCGATGTAGCGCTTCTCGCCGTTCAACAGCCACGAGCCGTCGGCCTGGCGGACCGCCCGGCTTTCGATCCCGTAGGCGTCCGATCCCGCGTTGGGCTCGGTGAGGGCGAATCCGGCGAGCTTGCGACCGGCCGCGAGGTCCGGGAGGAAGCGGTCCTTCTGCTCCTCGGTGCCGAACATGTGAATCCCCTTGAAGCCGATCGACTGATGGACGCCGAGGACGATCGACAGGCTGGCGTCGATCCGGGCGAAGGTCTCGAAGACCCGCGCGTACCCCGTCTGGGAGAGGCCTTGCCCCCCGTAGCGCTCCGCGACGTAGAGGCCGCACAGGCCGCGTTCGCCGAGCTCGCGAACGAGATCGTCACCGATCCAGCCATCCTCCTCGATCCGACGCGGGTCCAGCCGGCGGCCAATGTCCTGGGCGGCCGCGATCAAGCCGCGGACCCTGTCCTGCTCCTCGGGGTCGGGTTGCGGCCAGGGAAAGACGAGATCCTCGTGGATCTCCCCCAGGAACAGCGACTTGGCGAACGACGAGCAAGGCTGTTCGGTCCGCGCCCGCAGCACCCGCTCGCTCGTCGCCGCTTCCACCGCATCCGAGCCTACCCTGCCGCTTGACGCGGGCTGACTACGATCGTCGCGTGGCCCTGCCTCTGAAGCCGCCCATCACCCCGCAGCTCGCGCTCTCCCGCAAGGAGATCCCGGAGGGGGAGGGGTGGGCCTATGAGCCGAAGTTCGACGGCTTTCGCGTGATCGCGTTCGTCGACGAGGACGACGTCTACCTGCAGTCGCGGGGCGGAAAGCCGCTTCGCCGCTACTTCCCGGAGCTCGCGTTTCCGCCCGGGCGCTACGTGGTCGACGGAGAGCTGCTGATCCTGGGGGCGGACGGGCACGAGCACTTCGACGCGCTCCAGAACCGCCTCCATCCCGCGGAGTCGCGGGTCAGGATGCTCGCCGAGCAGACGCCGGCGCTGCTGCGATCGTTCGACCTGCTGGCCGAGCAAGACGAACGGCTGCTCGAGCGCCCGTTCGCCGAGCGTCGCGACCGGCTTGAGTCGCTCCTGACGGGCCTCGGGGGGCGCAGGAAGGCCACGGCGGGGTCGCTCGAGCTGACCCCGATCGCGCACGACGCGACCAAGGCCGAACCGTGGCTGAAGGGCGGCGAGGGGGTGATCGCCAAGCAGCTCGACGCTCCCTACCGCCCCGGCGAGCGCAAGGGGATGGTGAAGGTGAAGCGCCTGCGGACGGCCGACTGCGTGGTCGTCGGCTGGCGTCCCGGAAAGGAGGAGGGCACCGTGGGCTCGCTGATCCTCGGCCTCTACGACGGCGGCGAGCTGCGCGTCGTGGGGCACACCTCCGGCTTTCGGGCAGCCGAGAAGCGGGACCTGGTCGGCAAGCTGGCACCGTACGAGACGGGCGAGCGAGGGTCGGGCGACCCGAGTCGGTGGGCGAGCGGGCGCGACCTCGAGTGGATCGCCCTGCGCCCGGCGCTGGTGGTCGAGGTTGGCTTCGACCACGTCAGCGACGGGCGGATCCGCCACGGGACCAAGGTCCTGCGCTGGCGCGACGACAAGGACCCAGGGGACTGCACGTTCGACCAGCTCGCCGCGTAGGGGCCGCCGCGCACCCGAACGAGAGGAGCCGCATGGAGACGCTCAGGACGATGACCTACAGCCGCGACGGACGGGTCGCGCGGATCACGCTGAACCGGCCAGAGCGGGGCAACGGGGTCACGCTCGAGATGCCGCGCGAGCTTGCCGACTGCGTCGAGCGCGCCAACCTCGACCCCCAGGTCCACGTGGTCGCCCTCGCCGGCAACGGCAAAGGGTTCTGCGGCGGGTACGACCTGGTCGCGTCGGCGGAGGAGGCGACGAGCGCGGCCGAGGGGCGCGAGGAAGAGCTGCCGGGCTCGCCCTCCGACCCCGCGGTGCAGGCGGCGAACCACGACCCGGCCGGGATTTGGGACCCGGTGGTGGACTTCCAGATGATGTCGCGAAACGTCCGCGGCTTCATGAGCCTGTTCCATTCCGAGAAGCCGGTCCTGTGCAAGGTCCACGGCTTCTGCGTCGCGGGCGGCACCGACATGGCTCTCTGCTCCGACCTCCTGGTGATCGAGGACGAGGCGAAGTTCGGCTACCCGCCGGCTCGGGTCTGGGGGGTCCCGACCACTGCGCTGTGGGCCTGGAGGATCGGCCCCGCGCGGGCAAAGCGCCTGCTATTGACCGGGGACTCCATCTCCGGCACGGAGGCGCTCGAGTGGGGGCTGGCGGCCGAGGCGCCGCCGGCCGACCGCCTGGATGCCCGCTTCGAGGCGCTCGTGGAGCGGGTCGCTCGCGTTCCCGTGAGCCAGCTCGTCATGCACAAGCTGCTCGTCAACCAGTCGTTCTACGCGCAGGGGCTCCACGCGACCCAGGTGCTCGGCACCCTCTTCGACGGCATCGCGAGGCACACGCCCGAGGGCTACGCGTTCCAGCGCCGCGCTGCCGAGGCCGGATGGGCCGAGGCGGTCAGGGAGCGCGACGAGCCCTTCGGCGACGCGGGCCGCTCGACGTTCAAGGGGTAGGGCCCGGCTAGCCCACCCGCCCGCCCGCCAGCGGTACGCTGCCGCGCCGTGAGCGACGCCGGCCCCGAGATCACCCCCGAGGCGCTGCGCGCCCGGATCGCCAACAGCTTGCCGGCCAACCTCGGGGTCGAGCCGATCGAGATCGGCGAGGAGCGCTCGACCGGGCGGATCGTGGTCGACGAGCGCCACCTGCATCCGGGCGGCCTGGTCCACGGAGGCGCCTGGGTGGCTCTGGCCGACAGCGTCGCCGCGTGGCAGACGTTCCGTCACCTGACGCCCGGCGACGGGTTCACCACCGTGGAGATGAAGCTGAACGTCTTCGCCGCCGGCCGGCCGGGCGACGAGCAC
>JBIOZP010000048.1:0-12266 GCA_044871225.1 Solirubrobacterales bacterium | reverse complement strand
GACCTTCTCCCGCAAGACCTCCCTGGGCCTGTGGCTTCAGGCCGAGGTCGTCGCCATGTCCACGGACGTCGCCGAGGTGGTCGGCGCGGCCCTGGGGCTGTACCTGCTGTTCGGCATCCCCCTGTTCGTCGCCGGCCTGATCGCCGGCGTGGGGGCCTTCGCGATCCTGGCGCTCCAGCAGATGGGCTTTCGGCGGCTCGAGGCTGGCATCGCCGCCCTGGCTGGGGTCGTGCTGGTCTCCTTCGCGCTCGAGATCGTCTATGCGAGCCCCGACGCGGGGGACGTCGCCAGGCACCTGGTGGTGCCCGGCTTCGCCGGCACCGAGAGCATTCTGCTGGCGACCGGGATCATCGGCGCCACGGTGATGCCGCACGTCGTGTACCTGCACTCGGCGCTCACGCAGCGCCGGATCGTGGGCCGAAACGAGGACGAGCGGCGGCGGATCCTGAACTTCGAGAAGGTGGACGTGGTGATCGCGATGACGATCGCGGGCGTCGTGAACCTGTCGATGATGATCATGGCCGCGGCGCTGTTCCACGAGGGGGGTCTGTCGGGGATCGACAGCATCGAAGGGGCCTTCGAGGGCCTCCAGCAGACGGTCTCCAGCCACGCGGCGACGATCTTCGGAGTCGCGCTGCTGGCCTCGGGATTCGCGTCGTCCTCGGTCGGGACGATGGCCGGGCAGGTCGTCATGCAGGGGTTTATCCGGCGCCGCATCCCGATCTTCGTGCGCCGGGCCATCACGCTGGCGCCGGCGCTCGTGGTCCTGGGGATCGGGCTCGCGCCGACCGACGCGCTGGTGATCAGCCAGGTCGTCCTGTCGTTCGGAATTCCGTTCGCTCTGATCCCGCTGCTCTTGATCGCTCGCCGGCGCGACGTCATGGGGGGGCTCGTCAACCCGCCCTGGCTGACCGCGATCGCGAGCGTCCTCGGGGGGCTGATCATCGCCCTGAACGTGTTCCTGCTCCAGCAGGTGTTCCTGGGTTAGCGGCTCAGGGTGCCAGGGCGGCCTGCGAGCGAAACAGGGCCAGGATCACCGACCCGAACTGGTTGGAGATGATCCGCGCCCGGTTGATCTGGGCCCGCGTCCAGGGGCGCTCCGCGTGGCTGTAGGCCTCCACGATCCCGAGCGACTCCCCGCGGCTGATCACCGGCACGATCAACACCGACCGGAAGCCGAGGGCGAGCAGCAACTCGACCTCGCGCGGGTCCGCCTCCGGGTCGCCGACCAGCACCTGCACCGCCTCCTGGTCGCGCAACACGTGCGCGGTCAGCGGGTATTCGGACAACGGGAAGCGCTCCTCGCCGGTCCCGCCGGATTCGGCCAGGGTCTCGATGTATCCCTCGTCGGGGTGCCAGTGCGACAGGCAGACCATCTCGGCGCCGAGCTCGGCGGCGATCAGTGCCAGCGTTCCCTCGAGATCGGTCTTGGACCGAGCTCCCGCCAGCCGGGCGCTCAGATGCTCGAGCCTGCGGTCGCCGGCCGTGATCCGTGCGGCGCTGGCGGGCGGGGCGCGGAGCGCGTCGGCGAGGGCGGTCCTGCAGATGGCCGCCGCGTCGGGGGCCACGAGTTCCCACGGACGGGAGGGGCGGCCCAGCACGAAGCCCTGGCCCCACTGCACGTCGAGGTCTCCGAGGACCGCCAGGTCGTCCAGGCTTTCGATGCCCTCGGCGCACACGGTGGCGCCGATGCGACCGGCGAAGCGCACGAAGGACTCGACCAGCGCCATGCGCGCCGGGTCGGCATGGATGCGCTTGATCAGGTCCCGGTCGAGCTTCACGATGTCGGGCAGCACCCGCATCATCTGCTTGAGCCCCGAGTAGCCGGCACCGGCGTCGTCGATGGCGATCCTGGCGCCACGGTCGCGGAGCTCCACCAGCGCGCGCGCCAGGGTCTCGTCGGCGGGCACGAACTCGCGCTCGGTGATCTCGATCACCAACCCTTCCAGGTTGTCTGGGAGCGCGCGGGCCACCGGCTCGGAGGCCAGGGCGGACGGGCTGACGTTGAGCGCCAGATGGGTGCCGAGCGGCCGGCCGGCGGGCTCGAGAGCCGCGAGGATGGCCGCGGCGTCGAGCTCGGCTCCCATGCCACAGCCGTATGCCTGGCCGAACCACGCCTCGGGGGAGCGCCCGGGCGCGTGCGGGAACCGGGAGAGCGCCTCGTATCCGACCAGGTGCCCGCTGGCCAGGTCGACGACGGGCTGGAAGACCGGGGTGATCGCGTCGGGGCGAGCGAGCAGGTCCGCGATCTCGCGAGCCTGCTGGTCGGTCCACCTGACGGCGACGTGGTCAGGGTCGAAGCGGCGCGTGCGCTGCTTTCCTCGCCGCTTCGCCCAGTACAGCGCGCCGTCGGCGAGCTGGCAGAGCTGGGAGGCGTCCTCGGCGTCGGTGGGGTAGGTGGCCACCCCGGCCGAGCAGGAGAGCGAGAGGTCGAGGACCGAGACGTCGGCGATCTTCCTGCGGGCGCGCTCGGCGATCCGATACGCGAGGTCGCCGTCGGTGCCCGGCAGGACGAGCGCGAACTCCTCGCCGCCAACCCGCGCGGCGCTGTCGCTGGCGCGGATCGCGCCCTGGAGCTGCTGGGCCACAGCCTTCAGCACCTCGTCCCCGTAGGGGTGCCCGTGGGTGTCGTTGATGCTCTTGAAGTTGTCGAGGTCGAGGGTCACCAACGAGACCGGGCGGCCCGTGCGTCGGGAGCGGTCGAGCTCGGTGGCGAGGGTCTCGTGAAAGCCTCGATGGTTGGCTAGCCCGGTCAGGGCGTCGGTGGTGACGAGCCCGCGGAGCTTCACCTGATGGTGGTGGGCAAGGGGCAGGAGTGCGCCGGTGACCAGCATCCCGGCGGCGCTCAGGGCGAACAGGGGCGTGCCGGCGACGCCGGCGGCGGCCAGCGCCACGACGCACGCCCAGATGATCCCCAGGCCGAAGGCCGTGCCCAGGAGCAGCCCGCGACCCGGCCGCCGCCCAGGGCGGCGTCGGTCCGGTCCCCGCATTTGGCGCCTGAGCCTCTCCCTGCTGAGCAAGATCGCCCCGTTAGGCAAATCGGCCTCGCGTGGCCATAGCTTGAGCGGCGCCCCCGCAGGTACGCTGTCCCTGATGAGGCTGGCTGAAGCCTTCCGGGAGGTCGTCGAGTCGCTGCCCGACGATTGGACCGATCTCGAGCTCGATCTGCGCATCGTCGACGAACAGCGCTACGTCGATGCCGCGGTGCTCCTAACCCAGGTCAACGCGCAGCCGTATTCGAAGGCCGACTGGCACTGGCGAATCCTCGTCGCGCACCGCTTCGGACACGCCGCCGCGCCCGAGACCGTCGAGGGCACGCTCGCGCTCCTGGACCAGCAGGGGATCGAGGGCGAGATGGTCGTTCGGCAGGTGCGCGAGGGGCGAGCGGAGGTGGTCCAGATGTGGGGCCGGCCGGAGTCGGTGCGGCGCGACTTCCGCCGCCGTCGAAGCCTCTGAGCCGGTGGCGCGGGTAGTCGCGGTCGTCCCCGACCTGATGCTCGCCAGCCGCGTCGAGGCGACGCTCGTCGCGGCCGGCCACGAGGTGCGGCTGTCGTCGGGGACTGATGCCGCGCCGCTTGACGAGGCAGATCTGATCGTCGCCGACGTGGGAGAGGTGGATCCCGGCTCGGTCGCCGGCCGCGCAGCCCCGGTGCTGGGCTTTCACCGTCACACCGACCCGGCCAGCCGCAAACGCGCCGAGGAGGCCGGCGTGGCACTCGTCGTCCCCAGGTCGCGGCTGGCGCGGGAGCTGCCCGAGCTGGCCGAGCGCGTGATGGCCAACGCCCGCTCAGAGGGCTGAGAACATGCCCGCGGGCGGGCGCTGGATCCGCTCGACGATCCCGTGGTCGACCTCCCAGCGAAGCCAGCGGATGAGCTTGCGGGGGACCAGGAAGCTCTTCCTGGGCTCCACCGCGTTCGCCCCCAGGAGGGCGTCGAGCTGCGCTTCCTGCTCGGCTCGATCCAGGCCGTTCGAGCTCGCCAGCAGGTCGTCGAGGGCCCGCTCCGGATCGCGGGCCTCGAGCCGATAGCCGCGCACGGTTGCCCGGCTGACGTCCCGGACCAGGTCGCGTTGGCCGCGCGCGAGGCGCCCGCTCGTGCACAGCCACAGCTCCGGGTAGCGCGGCGCGCCGTAGTCGTCCACCCGGAAGACCCGGGTCGCGACCCCCTGGCGTCGCAGCGTCACTCCCTCCGCGTTCCAAAAGCCGGTCGCGGCGTCCACCTTGCCGGCGGCGAGCGCCGACACGGCTCCGAAGCCGATCGTCACCCGGTTCACCGACGAGGGGGCGACGCCGTCCGCCTCCAGCACGGAGTCGAGCACCGCGTCGTCGGACGGCAGACCGGTGACGCCCACGGTCTTTCCCTCCAGGTCCCGGGGCCGGCCCACCTGATCGTTTGAGGCGATCACCGCGGCCAGGGGACGCTGCACGATCGGGACGATCCCGGTGACGTCGAGGCCGCGCTGGTACGCGATCGCGAGGTCGTGGATGTCGAGGATCGCGAACTCCGCGCGCCCGGCGGCCAACAGCTTCGGGGCGTCCGTGGACGCCGAGGGCTCTCGAACCTCGAGGTCGATTCCCGCGTCCCGGTAGTAACCCTCCGCAAGGGCTGCGTAGATGCCCGCGTGGACGGCGTTGGGCTGGAAGTCCAGCACCAGGGTCGCCTCCTTGGAAGCGCCCGGTTCAGCACCGTCGTCGCCGCACGCCAGCGGGGCAATCGAGACGAGGACGGTCGCCAGCAGCGCGACGACCCTATGCATCGAGGCGCGCAGCATAGCCGCGGATCCGTCGCTTCGGCATGGACTGTGCCAAGGACGGGTCGCAGTGGCGGCCCGACCGCGAAGGCGGGTAGACTGCCGCGCCACGTTTCCCGCCGCCGTCCCCACCCCCCTTAGGAGGTAGCCAGCAGTGCAGGATCGAGGACTCGCCGCCTACATCGCCGAGCTGGTCGGAACGCTCTTGCTCACGTTCGCCGTCTGCACCGTCGTCGTGCTGTTCGTGGCCACCACCGCGAACGCCCAGACGGGTTCGGACTTCGCCGTTGTGGGACTGGTGCACGGCTTCGTGCTCTTCGGCCTGATCATCACGCTGGGAGCGGCCAGCGGCGGGCACTTCAACCCCGCGATCACGGTTGCGGCTTGGCTCACTCGGCGAATCGACCCGGTCGACGCCGTCGTCTACATCCTGGCGCAGCTCTCCGGTGGCGTCCTGGGGGCATTGCTCGTCAAGGGGCTGCTCCTCGACGAGGGCCGGGCCGCCAACTACGGGGCGGCGACGATCAGCCCCCTGCTGGCCGGCAACTTCGCGGGCGCGGTGGTGGAGGCGATCGGCACCTTCCTGCTGGTGCTGGCGGTGTGCGCGGTCGCCTTCAACCCGCGAGCCCGCAAGGAATGGGCGCCGCTGGCGATCGGCCTGACCCTGGGCCTCGACGTGATGATCTTCGGCCCGCTCACGGGGTCGGCGGTGAACCCGGCCCGCTGGTTCGGGCCGGCGCTAATCGGCGACGAGTGGGGCGGCGTCTGGCCCTACCTCGTCGGGCCGCTCGTGGGCGCCGTGGTCGCGGCTGCCCTGTACAGGTTCGTGATCGCCGGAGGCCAGTACGCCCTCGGCCCCGAGCCGCCGACGAGTGGCGCGGAGGTGGTCGAGAACGTCGCCGCGGACGTCGAGACCGTGACGCGCGAGCGCGGCAGGTAGTTCGGCAACGAATCCTGCGCTAGCTTGACGGCGTGAGGCGCGTCACCTTCTCGCGCAACTACACGCTTTCGCTCTCACGCACCTGCCGCTGCTACTGCAAGTACTGCGCCTTCGCCACCCATAGGGCGCACCTGTACGCGCCCTCCGAGGTCGAGGCGCGGCTGGACGAGGCGCTTAGACGCCGGGCCAAGGAGCTCCTGGTGCTGACCGGCGAGCGGCCGGAGGTCAACCCCGAGGTCGCAGCCAGGCTCGCGTCCTGGGGCCACCAGGACTTCGTCTCCTACGTCGTCTGGACGTGCGAGCGCGCGCTCGAGCGCGGCCTCCTGCCGCACACGAACGTCGGCGTCCTGGAACCGGATGACCTGAAGCGCCTCAGGGAGGTGACCGCCTCACAGGGCCTGATGCTCGAGTCGGTCTCCGAGCGTCTGATGGACACGGTGCACGCCGGCTCGCCGAGCAAGCATCCGGCCCGTAGGCTGCGCACCATCGAGGCCGCCGGCGAGCTCCGCATCCCGTTCACCAGCGGGATCCTCGTCGGGATCGGCGAAACCGAGGAAGAGCGGGTCGCGTCGCTCGAGGCCCTGGCGGCGACCCATCGCCGCCACCGCCATCTCCAGGAGGTGATCCTGCAGAACTTCGTCCCTCACCCGGCCTACTACGGGCGGGAGGTGGCGGAGATCGCCGACGACGCCGCCCGCCGCAGATGGCAGGAGGCCGATCGAGTGACCGACTCGGCACCGCAGGGGGACCCAATCGCTCACTCGAGCGAACGGACGGGGCCTGACCCTCTCCAGCCCTCCCCAACCCCGCCCATCCAACCGTCGGCCCTGCCGGGCTGGGCGACCCCGATCACCCTGGACGACATGAAGCGCCTGGTGCGCGAGTGCCGGCGGCTGATGCCCGGTGTCGGGATCCAGGTGCCTCCCAACCTCGCCGAATGGTGGGACGAGCTGGTGGCCGAAGGCGCCACCGACCTGGGTGGCCTGTCGGCGAACGGCGACCACATCTCCCCGGAGCAGCCGTTCCCGAGCCCGCGGCAGGTGCGAAGCCGCCTCCAGGCTCGGGGCTACGCGCTCAGCGAGCGGCTGTGCGCCTACCCGCAGTACCTGGAACCGGAGTGGATGGAGCAGGGCGTGCTCGACGTGGTGAAGCTGAAGTACTGGAGCTTCATCCCGCGCCAGGGCTCCGGGCGGGCCGGCGAGCGGGCGATCCCGTCCGACCTGGCGCCACGCGCGATCGACAAGGGGCGAGAGGGGTTGCCGCTGAGCGAGGATGAGCTGACCGCCCTGTTCGCGGAGGCCCGCCCCGAGGTGATCGAGGAGATGCGGGTGGCCGCGGACGAGCTTCGAAGCGAGCTGGCCGGCGATCGGGTGACGTTCGTCGTCAACCGCAACATCAACTTCACCAACGTGTGCGTGGTCGGCTGCGCCTTCTGCGGGTTCGGGCAGGGACGCCGCTCACCCGACGCCTACCACGTCACCGAGGACGACTTCCAGGCTCGAGTCGCCGAGGCCGTGGACTACGGAGCCACGGAGATCTGCATGCAGGGCGGCATCCATCCCGACTACACGCTCGAGCACTACGGCCGGTGGCTGCGCCTGGTGAAGGAGGTCGCGCCGCAGATCCACCTGCACGCCTACTCGCCGATGGAGATCCACTTCATGTGCGAGCGCTCGGGCAAGCGACCCGAGGCCGTGTTCGAGTTCCTGGCCGAGTGCGGGCTGGGGTCGACTCCGGGGACGGCCGCCGAGGTGCTGCACGACGGGGTGCGAGAGCGGATCTCTCCCAACAAGCTCCCCGTCTCCCGCTGGGTGGAGATCGTCGAGGCTTGCCATCGCACCGGCCTGCACTCGACCTCGACGGTGATGTTCGGCCACATCGAGGAGCCTTGGGAGCTGGCGCGCCACATGCGCGTGATCCGCGAGCTCCAGGAGCGGACCGGCGGGATCACGGAGTTCGTGCCGCTGAGCTTCATCCCCTTCAACACGCTCCTTGGTCGCACCCACGGGGTGGAGGAGATCTCCCGCGAGGACAACCTGAAGCACACCGCCGCCTTCCGGCTGGCGCTGGGGAAGACGATCCCGAACCTGCAGGCGAGCTGGGTGAAGATGGGCCTCGACGCCGCCACCGAGAGCCTGCGCTGGGGGGTCAACGACCTCGGCGGGACGCTGATGGAGGAGAGCATCTCCCGCATGGCCGGCTCCCACTACGGCGTGCGGCTCGACCCCCCTGAGCTCATCGACGCCGCTCGCCGCGCCGGTCGCCAGCCCGCCCAGCGGACAACCCTGTACGAGATCGTCGAGACGTACTGAGCTTCGCCCGCTCGGCGGCCGGCGTCCCCGCCGGGGCACCCCCGTCGAGTGCGGGGTTGGGTCCCGTATGGGGACCCAACCGCACACTCGATGCTCGTATCGGGCTGACTTCAACTCCGCTGACCGAGTCATCGCTGCGATCGCGGCCCGCCAGCACGGGGTGGTTTCGCGTCAGCAGCTGCTCGCGCGGGGCATTTCGAAACGCCAGATCCACCTTCGCCTGCACAACGCGCGGCTCCACGAAATCCATCGCGGGGTCTACCTCGTGGGTCACGAGGTCCCCACGCGGCACGGCCGTGACATGGCGGCTCTGCTTGCCTGCGGGAAGCGAGCGGTGCTGAGCCACCGAAGCGCCGCGGCCATCTGGGAGTTGATCCCTTACCCGGCTGGCGCCCCGTCTTGGATCACCGTTCCGCTTGGGCGGAGCGCCGCACGGCCCGGCATCCGCGTCCTTCGCGCCGACCTGCCGCGGTGGAACGTTCGATGGCGCGAGGGAATGCCCCTGACCAGCCCGCCGCGGACGATCGTCGACCTGGCGGCTGTGCTGGGTCCCGGAGATCTCGAGCGGGTCGTAGGCGAGGCGAGCTATCGGCGGCTGGCGAGCGAGAGCGAGCTTCGCGAACAGCTCGAGGTAAGCCCAGGGAGGCGCGGCATCTTGAAGCTGCGTTTCGTCCTCGATCTACCCGGCGGCCCCAGCCGTACCCGTTCGCCGGCTGAGCGCGACATGCTCCGCCTGCTGCGGGCGGGGGGATTCACCGGCTACGAGCTGAACGGGCGAATCCACGGCTTCGAGGTGGACGTTCTGTGGCGTGAGCTCCGGTTCGCGGTCGAGGTCGACGGCTACGAAGCCCATTCGGGCCGAGTTGCCTTCGAGCGGGATCGGCTGAAGATTGCGACCCTCAAGGCCCACGGCCTGGACGTGATGCCGGTGACGCCGCGCCAGCTTCGCAGAGATCCTGCTGGGGTCCAGGCGAGGCTCACCCGGGCGCTGCGCCTCGCCGCCGATCGAGTGTGGGATTGACCACGCATACGGTGGCCAATCCCACACTGGATGTGGTGCGCGCCCCCGGCGGCGGGCTCAGCTTATGAGCGTGGTGCCGGCCCGGGCCTTCCCGCGCGCTGTACCAGCGAGCCGCTGACGGCCAGGATGGCGACCCCAAAGGCGGCGACAGGGAGGAGGAGCCCCAAGACGCCGTCGCCGGAGAAGGCGCCGCTGTCGGTGAGCATGGCTCCGATCGCGAACGGCTGCGCCAGGGCAGCGAGCGCCACGACCAAGCCGACCCACGTCGGGAAGGCGCGGCGGCGGATGGCGATCTCGGCGGTCGCGGCGAACAGGGCCGCCAGGCCCGCGGCAGCCGGGGCGCCGGAGACCACCGCCAGATCGTTGATCGCGCTGGTCACCTCGGGCGTGGTCTCCTGCGGGCGCAGCGCGGCGCCGCCGATCAGGGTGATCAGGACGAAGAGCGCGGCGGCGCTGACGAGGCCCCCGCCAAAGGCGATCGACGTGACGCGCCCTGTGCCTCGCTCCGCCGTCCTCAGTGCGCTTCGCAGGCTCCCCAGGAACCAGATGAAGAAGAACAGGGCGACGGTCACCAGGACCATCGCCGCCTGGATCCCTCCCTGCTCATCGACGTAGTAGGTATGGATCTCGGCGGGCGAGGCGTCCACGTCCGGCGGCGTCGGGATCACGCCGAACCCGACGATGAACAACAGCACGCTGAGCGCTCCCGTGGCGGCTCCGAGCCGCTCCCAGTCCCACTCCCTCATCGCACCCTCCTTCTGATCGCCTTCGAGGCAACCCTCCCACCCCGGTCGGCCGCGAGTCAACCGCGCCTTCGCCTCCCCGCCATGATCTACGCCGTGCGCGCCATGGTCCTCGAGCGGCAGGGCAGCCCGCTGGTCAGCGGCGAGCTGCCAGAGCCACGTCCCGGCCCGGGCCAATTGCGAGTCGCTGTCAGCGCGTGCGGGGTTTGCCGCACGGACCTCCACGTGGTGGACGGCGAGCTGAAGGACCCCAAGCTGCCCCTGGTGATCGGCCACCAGATCGTCGGCACGGTCGAGGCGGTCGGGGAGGGGGCCGACCGGTTCGAGGTTGGGGATCGCGTCGGGATCCCGTGGCTGGGGTGGACCGACGGCGAGTGCCGGTACTGCCGCTCGGGCCGGGAAAACCTATGCGAGCGCGCCCGCTTCACCGGGTACGACCTGGACGGCGGGTACGCCGAGCTCACGGTCGCGGATCAACGCTTCTGCTTCGCGATCCCCGACGGCTATCCGGACCTGCAGGCGGCGCCGCTCCTGTGCGCCGGGTTGATCGGCTATCGCTCGCTGCGGATGTGCGGCGACGCCGAGCGGCTGGGGCTGTACGGCTTCGGCGCCTCCGCGCACATCGTCTGCCAGGTCGCGGCCCATCAGGGGCGGCAGGTGTTCGCGCTGACCCGGCCCGGCGACGCGCCCACGCAGCGCTTTGCCCTGGAGCTGGGGGCGGCCTGGGCGGGTGACAGCGCCGGCGGATCGGAGGTCGCCCCGGCCGGGAACGGCGGCCCGCCGGAGGCTCTCGACGCCGCGATCATCTTCGCGCCCGCCGGCGAGCTGGCCCCGGTCGCCCTGCGGGCGGTCGCGCCGGGAGGGACCGTGGTGTGCGCGGGCATCCACATGAGCGACATCCCGGCCTTTCCCTACGAGATCCTGTGGGGGGAGCGGATGCTTCGCTCCGTCGCCAACCTCACCCGGCGTGACGGCGAGGAGTTCATGGCCCTCGCGCCCGAGGTCCCGGTGCGAACCGTGGTGACCGAGTATCCACTGGAGGAAGCGAATCTCGCGCTGGCGGACCTGCGCGGCGGTAGGGTGAGAGGCGCTGCAGTGCTGGTCGTGGGTCGAATGTCGAGAGGGGAAGGCTGATGGCCGATGTCACCGTCAAGCGGTTGGACGAGTTCGAGGCGATCTTCGGAGGCGGATTTCGCCGCGTGCGCGCCGGCCTTGGCGTCACGTCGTTCGGCCTCGCGGTAATGGACTTCCCGCCCGGGTTCACGCAGTACCCGGAGCACCACCACGGGCCCGACGGCCAGGAGGAGGTCTACACGGTGCTGGCCGGCAAAGCCACCCTCACCGTCGCGGGCACCGAGCACGAGCTCGAGCCCGGGGTGTTCGCCCGGGTGGGCCCGCAGGAGGGACGAAAGCTCAGCACCGGCGACGACGGGGCTCGCGTGCTTGCTATCGGCGCTTCCCCCGGCAGGATCTACGAGCCGCCGGAGTTCACCGAGGAGGGCCAGCCGGATCCGATGAAGGCCGAGCTCCACAGCTGACCCGCGGGCTTCGCGGGCACGTCTAGCGGAACAGGTCCTCGGCCTGCGGGCGCCGCAGCTCGGCCGCCCCCGGACCGTCGTCGGAGCGGACGTAGCCCTCCAAGCCCCGCACCAGGCAAGCCGGGACGGCCTGGTCCTTTCGGCGGGCGAGGTCGGCCGCGGCCGCTACCTCGTCCGCCACCGCGATCGAGGTCGCGGCGAGCCGCTTCCCGGCGGAGTCCCGCCGGCCGCGCCAATCGTCGAGCGCCACGATTCCCGCGCAGCCGATCGCGATGTCGGCCTGCCCGCGGCGCCACGGCCGCCCGAAGCTGTCGGTGACCACGACTGCCGGTCGCGCGCCGGCCGCCTGGCCAACCTCCGCTCGGATCCGGCGAGCCGAGGCGTCGGGGTCCTTCGGCAACAGGACGACGCGATCGACGCCCGGGACGTTCGAGGAGTCGATCCCGGCGTTGGCGCAAACCCATCCGCTGAGGGTCTCCACGATCAGCACGCCGCGCTCGGCCCGGACGACCCTGTGGCTCTCCCCCAGGATCAACTCCACCAGGCGCGCGTCCTTGCCGAGCTCGGCGGCGAGCGCTTCGGCCCGTTCCCCCGCCGTCACCTCGCTCAGCTCTCGGACCCGGCCCTCGGCCTTCGACACCGCCTTTTGTGCGACCGCCAGGACCTCTCCGCCCGTCAGCTCGTGGCCGCCCGCCGCCAGCGCTGTGGCGATGAGTCCGCCCAGGCTGTCGCCCGCGCCGACCTCCGGCAAGCCGTGCACGGGGGCGATCTCGATCCGGGCGCTCACGCCCTGCCCCGGCCGACTCGGGCTGCGTCTTCGAGCGCGGCGGCGGTGGCCGGCGCCCGCTCGGGATCGCGCTCCAGGAGTTGCGCGACCATGCGGAGGTCGTCGGGGGTATCGACGTCGAGGGCGAGCGAGTCGAGGGGCTCGATCGCCAGCCGCTGACCCAGGTGCCGCGCGC
>JBIOZP010000047.1:0-40454 GCA_044871225.1 Solirubrobacterales bacterium | reverse complement strand
AGGAAGATCTGGGTGAGGGCGTCCCGTTGGTGCTCGTCACCCCGCTCATCGAGATACAGGTAGAAGCTCCAAGGCGAGCCAGGCTCGTCGTCGTGGTAGCGGATCGCCATCACGACCCCGAGGCCCGCGAGATCGACTTCGCCAGCCCGACCATCGTTGATCACCCAGGACAGCGCGCCGAGGCAAAGCCCTGTGGTGGAGCGACCGCCCGGACGTCCGCCGATCCTGCGACATGGGCAGATTGCCTCGCAGTTGCAGGATTCGAGCGTCGTTCCCGAGAGGCTCCAGGGCATGTAGTCGCCCACGCGAGGAGATTATTGGTCGGCGGCGACCCTGCCGGCGGGACATGGCGGCGACCTCTGTGGATACGATGACCGTGGACCGTGCTAGGCGGGGAGGTAGCGGTGCCCTGTCACCCGCAATCCGCTCTAGCGGGGCTGAACGCCCGTCCGAGGGTCGCGGCCTTCGGGGTCAGTACGCCGCGGGCGGCGTTGACGGCCAGGTCCCGCGCAATGCGCGCCCGTGAATCAGGTCAGGTCCGGAAGGAAGCAGCCTTAAGCGGTAGCGAGCATGTGCCGCGGATCAGCCTGGCTCGAGCCAGCCACGGCGGGCACGCCCGGGGACCGCTCTCGAGGGCGGGCCGCACGGTCCTGCCCGCTTCCGGGCGGGAAGCCGAAGCGTCAGCGCGTCTCGGGGACCACCGGCGCGAGCTTTCGCTCCAGCCTGTGGGGAAGCCGCGTGGGCGCGGTCCCTCCGCTGGAGCTGCGGGTCCGCAGCGGCGTGGTGCCCCCGGTCCTGGGCTTGGTCACCGGCTCGGGTGCGGGCTCCTCGACCGGGCCTGGGCAGCGGCGCGTGTAGACGACGCGCGCCGTGTGCCACGGCTTGGTCGGGGTGTGCATCCAGGACAGGTGCAGGTGGTTGCCGCGGCCGTGCCCGGGGTCGCCGTTCCACCCGACCCAGCGCCAGGGCGCGACCGGGTAGTTCTGGCGCGGCTCGGCCTTGTGCGCGAGCCGGCCGATCTTCTTCCAGGTACCGCCCTTGGCCCGATTGGGGACGATGTCGGCGGCCAGCCCGATCGGGTGCTCGCCCCTCCGGGCGTGAACGGGGTCTCGGGAGTACCCATCCGTGATGAAGACGTCGTAGCGGCGCTTCATCCACCGGATGTCCGGCAGCAGCCGGCGGTCGATCTTCTCGCCCGGAAAGCCCGGAATGGGCACGAACCGCCCTCCGTGCACGGTCTTGCACAGGTGGGGGGCGAGCACCTTGCTTCGCATCTCGGCACCCGCCGCCGACGGAAGTGCCATTCCCGCCACGACGGTTAGCGCCAGCGCGATGAAGGCGCGCACCGAGTGGCTTGATCTGAACCCATGCCTTCGTGCCACTGGGGTGAGGATCGGCACTATCCGGACAATCCTGAAATCCTCAAGATGGTTGTCCGAGGGAGCGGAATCCCCGCCGGCCGGGGCCGAGACCGCAGCTAGACTGGCCTCCCCGTGTCCGAGACTTCCCTCTACCGGCGCCACCGCCCGCAGGCCTTCGACGAGGTGGTGGGCCAGGAGCACGTGGTGCGCACGCTTCGCAACGCGGTCGAGCGCGATCGCGTCCATCACGCCTACCTGTTCGTCGGCTCGCGGGGGACGGGGAAGACCTCGCTGGCGAAGATCCTGGCGCGCTCGCTGAACTGCGCCCAGGGGCCGACCGTGTCGCCCTGTGGTGAGTGCGAGTCGTGCCGCACGATCGCCGCCGGGACCTCGCTCGACGTGATCGAGATGGACGCCGCCTCGAACCGCTCCGTGGACGACATCCGGGACCTTCGTGAACGGGTCGGCTACGCGCCGGCGGCGGGGCGCTGGAAGGTCTACATACTCGACGAGGCACACATGCTCACCCGCGAGGCTTGGAACGCCTTCCTGAAGACCCTCGAGGAGCCGCCGCCCAACACCGTCTTCGTTCTCTGCACGACCGAGGCCCACAAGGTGATGCCGACGATCGTCGACCGCTGCCAGCGCTTCGACTTCCAGCGCCCCTCGCTCGAGCAGATCGCCCAGGTCGTTCGCCGGGTCGGAGAGGCCGAGTCCATCGGGATCGAGGACGGCGCCGTCGCGGCGATCGCCCGATCGGCAACCGGGAGCTTTCGCGACGCGCTCGCGACCCTGGATCAGCTCGTCTCGTACGGCGGCAAGGAGGTCGCCACCGACGACGTCCTGGCCGTGCTCGGCGTCGCCGAGGCGGAGCTCATCCTGGCCGCCGGCGACGCGATCGCCGCCGAGGACGGGCGGGCCGCGCTGGAGGCGAGCGAGCGGCTGGCCCGCTCGGGGCGCGACACGTCCCAGTTCGGCCGCGACCTCTTGGCGCACCTGCGACAGCTCCTCGTGGTTCGGACGATCGGCGAGGTCCCGGACAGCTTCAGCGTCACCGCCGCCGACCCGGACCTTCTGCGGGCACAGGCCGAGGCCTTCTCCGACCTGGGGCTGGCGCGGGCGATCGACGTGATCGCGTCGGCTCTGGCGGCGATCAAGGAGGGCGACGAGCCCAGGATGACCCTGGAGCTGGCCCTGCTGCGCGCCGCTCGGCCCGAGCTGGACCCCTCTCGCGCCGCCCTGACCCAGCGCCTGGAGCGCCTGGAAGGGCGGCATCGCCCCGCCGAGGCGCCGCGCCCTGAGCCCGAGCCCGAATCCGGGGCAAAGCCCGCCGCCGAACCGGGCCCCGCGGCCTCCGGGCCCCGAGCCGCAGGGCCGGTGGCCGCGGTCGCCGACACGGTGGACCTCGAGCGGATCGCCGGACTCTGGCCCGCGGTCGTCGAGCAGGTCCGGGAGTCCGGCTCGGAGCTCCTTTCGACGGTGCTGGCCGCCGCGCGCCCCGTGGCGGTGGACGTGGAGCAGTCCGCCCTGCACGTGGGCTTTCCAGCGAGCGCCGCGTTCAACAAGCGAAAGGCGGAGGCCCAGGAAGCGCGGGAGCGGCTGGCCGAGGCGCTGCGGACGATCGCCGGCGAGCGGCTGCGGCCCATCTACGTCCTGCTCGAGGGCGACCACGAGGTCGAAGCAGAAGGGACGGGCGGGTCGCTGGGTGAGGACGAGCTGATCGAGCTCCTGCGCTCGGAGTTCGACGCCGAGGAGTTCGAGGCCGAGGAGGCAAAGGAGGCGGAAGGATGACGCGCATGCCCAACCCCGGCCGGGGGCCAGGCGGCCTGGACCTGAACGCGATGATGAAGCAGGTCCAGCAGATGCAGTCGGAGATGGCGGAGGCCCAGGAGAAGCTCAAGGACGAGGTCGTCGACGCCAGCGCCGGCGGGGGCATGGTGAAGGTGAAGATGAGCGGCGACCTGCGACTCCTGGAGATCGCCATCGATCCCGAGGCGATCGATCCCGAGGACCCCGAGCTGCTCCAGGACATGGTCCTGGCGGCCGTCAACGAGGCGATCCGCTCCGCGCAGGAGCTCGCCTCGAGCAAGCTGGGCGGGATCGCGGGCACCGGCGGCCTCGGGCTGCCGGGCATGTAGCGCCGAGCGAGCGGCTACGTTCCTTCCCTGTGTACGCGGGGCCGATCCAGCGCCTGATCAGCGAGCTCTCCCGGCTGCCCGGGATCGGGCAGCGCACCGCGCAGCGCCTCGCCTTCCACATCCTGCGCGCCGACGAGCCCGAGGCTTTGGCCCTGGCCGAGGCGATCCGCGAGGTGAAGGCGAAGGTCGGCCTGTGCGAGGTGTGCTTCAACCTCTCCGAGGGTCCACGCTGCGGGGTGTGCCAGGACGAGGGCCGTGAGCAGTCGCTGATCTGCGTGGTCGAGGAGCCCTCGGACGTGATCCCGATCGAGCGCACCGGCGAGTACCGGGGCCTCTACCACGTGCTGGGCGGGGCCCTGTCGCCCATCGACGGCGTGGACCCCGAGGACCTGAGGATCGCCGAGCTGGTTCGCCGCATTGACGGCGGGGAGGTGAGCGAGGTGGTGCTGGCCACCAACCCGACGACCACCGGCGAGGCCACCGCCCTTCACATCGCCGAGCTCTTGCGCGACCGGGTGGTGATCACCCGCCTGGCGAGCGGCCTCCCGGTCGGGGCCGACCTCGAGCATGCCGACGAGGTCACCCTGGGCCGCGCGCTCTCCGGGCGCCGGGCGCTGGCCGGCTGAGCTGCCATCCCGTCGCCGCGCGCGGGCGCCCGGGGGTCCTGTGCGTCAGTCCGTGATCTGCGGGGCCGTGGCCTCCTCGATCCCGGCGCGGCTCATGCGCTCGAGCGCCGTGGTCACCTTGTCCGTGTCGAGGTAGGCCTGGATCCTGACCGGCTTTCCGCGATGGATCCGGATCCAGTGGGCACCGCGGTTGTCGTAGGGCTCGCCGTCCGCCGCCCTCCCGCGGTCGCTCCACTGGACGGCCACCCGCAGGTCCCAGGGCCATCCCCTCACCGCGATCTCGGACACCTCGAAGGAGATGTCGGGAAACAGGGTCCAGACGCGCTCGAGCCAGCGCCTGAACGCGTCGCGCGAGTGGCGCTCGCCCCCCAGCGCGTTGTCCCCGGGAAACAGGTGATGGACGCGGGGTGGGAGCTCCTTGACGACGGCCTCGCTGTCGCGGCCGCTCAGGGCCTCGAACGTCCTGCGCACTCGACGCGCCGCGATCAGCTTGTACACGTCAGGCCTCCTTCGGTGCCATTGCGACCTCGGCGCTGCGCTCCGTCAGCCCGATCCGAGCGTGAAGTCGGCGAAGCGGGCGCGGCGCCCACCAGTTCCAGCGGCCCAGGAGCTCCATCAGCGACGGGACCAGCAGCGCGCGGATGATGGTGGCGTCGATCAACACCGCGAGCGCGGTTCCCAGGCCGTTCTCCTTGATGAAGATGATGTCCGAGGTCACGAACGCGCCGATCGCGACCGCGAACAGCAACGCGGCCGCCGTGACGATCCGCCCGGTTCGCTCGAGCCCGATCGCCACCGCCTCCGAGTCGCCGGCTCCGCCGTCGCGGGCCTCCTTGATCCTCGACAGCAGGAAGACGCCGTAGTCGGTGGAGAGGCCGAAGGCCACCGCGAAGAGGAGCAGCGGCATCGTCGTCTCCAGCGCCCCCTGGCTGGTGTAGCCGAGCAGCCCCTCCAGCCGGCCGTCCTGGAAGACCAGGACCAGGATCCCGAACGTGGCGCTGAGCGTCAGCACGTTCATCACCAGGGCCTTGACCGGCAGGATCACCGATCCGGTCATCACGAACAGCACGATGAACGTGCTCAGCACCACGATCGCGACCGCCAGGGGAAGGTGACTCGCGAGGCTCGACTTCGTGTCGATGAAGTGGGCGCTGAACCCGGTCACCTGGACGGTTGCCTTGCCGGTTGGCAGGTCGCGAAGCGCCGCGGCGACGTCCTGACCGCGATCGCTGAGCGCGTCGTACCTGGAGATCACGTCGATCTCGGCGACGCCGCCGGACAGTCGCAGGGGCGGGTTGACGGCGGCGACCCCCGGCACCCTCTCGGCGCGGGCGCGGAGCTCGTTGAGCTGGTCACGATCGGCGCCGGTCACCGCGAGCTCGATCGGCGAGTCGCGGTGCGGCGGGAACTCCGTGTCCATCGCGGTGTCCACCTGGCGGGCGCTGGCCGAGGTCGGCAGAACGGTGGCGTCGGCCGAGGTGAACTCGATCGAGGCGAAGGGGCTCCCCAGCGCGATCAGGAAGGCCGCGCTCGCAATCGCGATCGGCGCCGGGCGCCGCATGACGAAGCGCGAGAGCCGGTACCAGAAGCCGGACTCGGTGGGCCGGGCGTCACGCTCGGCGCGCCGCTGCAGGAAGGCGGGTGCCAGCGCGTTCACCCGGGTGCCCAGCGCCGCCAGGATCGCGGGCAGGACCACGAGGGCAAGCCCGGCAGCGATCAGCGCCACCAGCGACCCGCCCAGCCCCATGGAGTACAGGAAGCGCTGCGGGAAGATCAGCAGCGAGGCCAGCGCGGCCGCCACGGTCAGCGAGGAGAAGGCAATCGTACGCCCGGCCGTCGCCAGGGTGCGCCTCATGGCCTCCACCCCGGGGCCCGTGCGGGCGATCTCTTCCCGGTAGCGCGAGACCATGAACAGGCTGTAGTCGATCGCCAGCCCCAGCCCAAGGCCGGTGACCAGGTTGAGGGCGAAGATGGAAACCGAGGTGAGCTCGCTGGCGACCCGCAGCATCAGGAAGGTCCCGACGATCGCCAGGCCGCCGATCAAGGGCGGAAGGAGCGCCGCCACGCCGCTGCGGAAGAAGAGCAGGGAGAGCAGGAACAGGAACGGGAAGGCGAGCATCTCGGCCTTTCGCAGGTCGGACTCGACCTGCTTGTTCACCTGCTCCTGGGCGAGCGCCGGCCCGCCGAGCGTCACCCCGGGAGTGCCCTCCAGTCGGTCTGCGATGCGCTTCGCCGCCTCCTGGCTCTCCTTGTCGTCGGTGGGCTTCAGCGACACGGCGAGGTAGGTGGCGCTGCCGTCCTTGGAGACGAACGCCTTCGAGCCGGTCGTGTAGTAGTCGTCGATTCGCCCCACCGCCTGGTCTCGGGAGATCCTCGAGGCGAGATGCTCCAGGCGCTGCTTCGTCCACGGAGAGGAGACGTCGATGCCTCGGACCAGCGCGATCATCCCCAGGCCCTGGTGGCCGGCGTCGTCAAGGCGCTGGTCGGCCTGGACGCTCTCGGTCGCGGGATCCTCGGCCCCGTACGGGTCAAGGCGGTCGGCGACGCCCGCCCCCAGGGCCCCCGCGATGACGAAGGCGACGATCGCGCTCGCGATCACCGTTCGCGAGCGCCGGGTGGCGAGGTTCGCCAGCGCCCCCAGCATCAGGCGATCCTCCTCTCTGCCTCCGCCGCCTGCTCCAGCTCCGCCCTCGACCGCTCGCACCAGTCGGCGATCCAGCGGTTGAAGTCGATCCCGTAGCGAAGGACGAGGTGGGCGTAGCCCTCCGGCTTGCCCGTGCGCTCGATCTCCTCGAGGCGCTCGGCGACGCCGACGTGGTGGCGGCGCTTGGCCTCCAGGGTCACGGGAGCCGATTCCGGGTTGCTGGCGGCGAAGAACAGCTTCAAGAGCCCCTCGTCACGCAGCTCGAACACCCGGGGGTCGGTGTCGAGCCAGGCCCGAAGCTCGCGCCGTCCCTCCGCCGTCAGCCGGTAGACGTTTCGCTTCCGGCCTCCCTGGGGGCTCGCCTTCCCCTCGATCAGGCCCGCGGCGGCGAGGCCGCGGAGCTCGGGGTAGATCTGCCCGTAGCTGGCGGCCCAGAACAGCCGCGTGGACTCGTCGACCAGCGACTTGATCTCGTAGCCGCTCATCGGCCGCCAGTCGAGCATTCCCAGGATCACGTAGGCGGTGGGGGACAGGTCCATGTATCGGGGAGATATATCGCCGTGGCACCTGGCGGTGTGTGCGCCGCGTCACGCAGGCCGAGGCCGAGGCGGGCCGTATCCTCGTCGCCTATGCCCGGGAACGGCGAGATCGTGGTAATGAAGTTCGGCGGCACCTCGGTGGCGGGGGCCGACGACATCCGGCGCGCTGCTGCCCGCATCGTGGGCGGGCGCGAGCGCGGCAAGCAGGTGGTTGCCGTGCTGTCGGCGCGCGGAAAGACCACCGACGACCTGGTGCGGATGGCCCACGAGGTCTCGGACCGGCCGCTGGCGCGGGAGATGGACATGCTGCTCTCGACCGGGGAGCGGATCTCGTGCGCGCTGTGCGCGATGGCGATTCACGACATGGGCCATCACGCGATCTCGCTCACGGGCTCGCAGGCAGGGATCGTCACCGACTCCTCGCACACCAAGGCACGGATCCTGGACGTTCGCGCCGACCGCATCCGCGACGCGCTGGGCGAGGGGCGCATCGTGCTGGTCGCCGGTTTCCAGGGAGTGTCCGGCGACAGCCGCGACGTGACCACCCTGGGTCGCGGCGGCTCCGACACGACGGCGGTGGCGATCGCCGCCGCGCTGGGAGCCGCGGTGTGCGAGATCTACACCGACGTCCGGGGCGTGTTCAGCGCCGATCCGCGCCTGGTTCCCGACGCCCGGCTGCTGCGGGTCGTCTCGTTCGAGGAGATGCTGGAGATGGCCGCCTCCGGGGCCAAGGTGCTGCAGCTCCGCTCGGTGGAGTACGCGCGAAACCACGACATCAAGATCCACTGCCGAAGCTCGTTCGAGGATGGCCCCGGTACCCTCGTCGTCGCGGAGAAGGAGACCATGGAGAGGCCCTCGGTGACAGCCGTTACGCATGCCGACGAGGCCCGGGTGACGCTGTCGGGAGTGCGCGACGAGCCGGGCGTCGCCGGGAGCATCTTCGGCGCGCTCGCCGACGCGAACGTGAACGTGGACATGATCATCCAGAACGAGCCGGTGTCGGAGGACAGCCGGGCAGACCTGTCGTTCACGGTCGATCCGGCCGACCTGGCGGCGGCCAGCCGGGCGCTCGGCGATCTCGAGATCTGCGAGCAGCTCGAGACCGACGAGCGCGTCGGCAAGGTCTCGATCGTCGGCGCCGGGATGCGAAGCCATCCGGGCGTCGCCGCCAAGGTCTTCCAGACCCTGGGCGAGACCGGGATCAACATCGAGATGATCTCCACCTCGCCGATCAAGATCTCCTGCGTGATCGAGGCCGAGAAGGTGCCGGACGCCGTTCGGGCGCTCCACCGCGCGTTCGACCTGGGGGTTGACGCCGTGCGCCCCGAGGACCCCACCGGCGAGCACCGCCCGGTGGTCCAGCCCGCCCACGGCGGCGGCGGGGAACATGGCTGACGGCTACCGGGTCGGTGTGCTGGGTGCCACCGGGGCGGTGGGCTCGACCATGCTCGAGGTGCTGGCCGAGCGCGGCTTCCCGGCGAGCGAGGTGGTGCCGTTCGCCTCCGAGCGCTCGGCGGGGAAGAAGCTCAGCCTGAACGGGCGAGAGATCGAGTGCGTGCCGCTCTCCGACGAGACGATCCGCGGGCTGGACCTGGTCCTGTCCTCGGCGGGGGGCACCGTGAGCGCCGAATGGGCGCCTCGCCTGGTCGAGGCCGGCACGGTGGTCGTGGACAACACCAGCTACTGGCGGATGCACGAGGACGTGCCGCTGGTGGTCGCCGAGGTCAACCCCGAGGCCCTCGAAGCGCACCGGGGAATCGTGGCCAACCCGAACTGCTCGGCCATGCAGATGGTCGTCGCCCTGGCGCCGATCCGCGACGCGGTGGGGATCGAGCGGATCGTCGTGTCCACCTACCAGCCCGTCTCGGGCACGGGAAGGCGGGCGATGCAGGAGCTTCGCGACCAAGCCCACGCCCTCCTGCACGAGGACGAGCCGCCCGCTGCCGAGGTGTACCCACACCGGATCGCCTTCAACGTCCTGCCCCAGGTGGAGATCTTCAAGGGCGGCGACGACTACACGACGGAAGAGCGCAAGATGATGGCCGAGACCCGCAAGATCCTGGGCGCCGACGAGAGCGAGCTCGGGATCTCGGCCACCTGCGTCCGGGTCCCCGTCCTGTACGGGGAATCCGAGTCGGTGAACGTGCAGACCCGTGACCCGCTGTCGCCCACCGAGTGCAGGGAGCTGCTGTCCCGCGCGCCGGGCGTGGTGGTCGTCGACTCCCCGGCCGACGGCGTGTATCCGCTGGCCATCGACGCCGCGGGCCGCGACGAGGTGCTGGTGGGGCGGATCCGCCGCGACCCGTCGCACGAGCGCTGCCTCAACCTGTGGCTGGTCGGCGACAACCTCCGCAAGGGCGCGGCGACGAACGCCGTCCAGCTTGCCGAGCTGCTCCACGAACGCGGCCTGATCCGCCCGCCCGCCGCCGCCCGCACTTAGCCGGCCCCCGCTGCGGCGCGGTCTACGATCCGCGCCCTTGATCGGCGCCTACGCATCCGTTGCGGTGCTGCTCGCGGCCTCGCTCGTGGTCGGCCAGGCGATCCTCTTCCTGTGCGGATGGCGAGCGCTGACCTGGCTCGCCGGCCCCGTCGGCCTCGCGGCTCTTCTGATCGCGGCGGGAATCGCCGTCAAATTGCCGGGTCACGGCACCACGGTGGCCGTCGTGCTCCTGGTCCTGGTTGTCCTTTCCCTGGCGATTCTCGTGCGACGGTGGTGGCTGCCGGGTGCGGACCCGGCAAGCTTCCGCAGCAGGACCGCGAGGACGGCGCGATGCATGGAAGCTGAGCGCTTGCCGGGGGTGCACCCGGCGGCCGCCGCCATAGCGGCAGCACTCACCCTCCTGATCGCGTCGCTCCCGTTCATCGTCAGCGGGCGGGTCGGCATCCTCGGCGTGGGGCTGGTCAACGACGACATGGCCTCCCACCTGCTGATCGCGGACTGGCTCAACACGCGGGTCGGCGACATGCCGGGACTGATCCGCCACGGCTATCCGGTGGGCCCCCACGCGCTTGCAGCCGGGCTCAGCGAGGGCCTTGGGACGGGGCTCATCGAGGCCTTCGCCGGGATCACCCTCGCCACCCCGGTGATCACGGCGCTGCTCGTCGTCGAGGCGCTGCGGGGCGTTCGACCATTCGCCCGGGTCGCCGTCGTGGTCTTGGTCTCGCTGCCGTATCTGGCCGCGGCATACCTGGCACAGGGGGCGTTCAAGGAGCCGATGGTGGCGCTGTTCGTGCTCGCCTTCGCCCTCCTCCTCCCGATGGCGATCAGTGTCCGCCGCGCGCTGCCCCTGGCCGTGCTGGCAGCCGGCGCCGTCTACGTCTACAGCTTCCCGGGGCTGTTCTGGCTGCTCGCCACGGCGGCCGTCTACGTCGCGATCACGCTGCTCCGAAGCCGGCGGCCGGGCCGCATCGCGGAGGGGGACACGGAGGGCGCGGCGCGGGTGCGGGGTGACCGTGCGAAGCGTTCGCTCGGGTACCCCGCTGTCGTCACCGGCGCGGTCGCGGTGGCGGTCCTCGTGGCGCTGGTCGCCCCGGAGCTCGGCCGGCTCGTTGACTTCACGCACTTCCGCGCCTTTCGCGGCGACACGATCAGCAGCGGGCTCGGCAACTTGCGCCATCAGCTCTCGCCGCTGGAGGCGCTGGGGATCTGGCCCGCGAGCGACTTCCGCCTGTCGGCCGCCGATGCCACCGTGCCGGCGGCGCTCTTCTACCTGGGTGCCCTCGTCGCCGCCGCGGCGTTCGTGGTCGGCCTGCCGGGGTGGATCCGCGGCCACGGGCTCGCCGTTCCTGCGGCCTTGGTCGCCGCGACCGCGACCTACCTGGGGGCACTGGCGTTCGGCACCGTCTACACGAGCGCCAAGGCGCTGGCGATCGCCGCTCCCCTGATCACCCTGGTCTCGCTGGGCGGCCTGCTGGAGCGCTCACCCGCCGGGGCGCACCGGGGCCCCCGCCTGCGCGGCGCTCTCGCGCTCGCGCTGGCGGCGGGCATCGCCGTTTCCAGCTTCCTGGTCCTGCGCCCAGCGCCGGTCGCCCCGCAGGACCACGCGGACCAGCTCGCCGAGCTGCGGCCGCTCGTGCAGGGTCGCAAGGTGCTGTTCCTCGGCCGAGACAACTTCGTCCTGTACGAGCTGCGCGGCTCGCGCCCCTACACCGCGGTTCGCAACTACTACGACCCCAACTACGTGCAACCCAACCTCCGGCTCCAGGACGTGTTCGGGAAGTTCGACTTCGACTCCATGACCCCGTCGAAGCTCGACCGCTTCCCGTTCGTGATCACCACCCGCGCCGCCTACGCAAGTGGTCCGCCTCCCACCTTCCGGCCGCTGCGAAAGACGCGCGACTTCGTCCTGTGGAAGCGCGCTGGGCCGGTCGGCTCCCGGCGAACCCTGGCCGAGGGGGACCACCCTGGCGCCGTGCTCGGATGCCGAGGTGGCGGCCGGGCTAGGCGAGCGCCCGGCTCGGCGATCGTGTTCACGCGGCAGCCGGTCGTGGGCGGGGCCTGGGCACCGAGCTCGACCGTCGAGAGCGACGGCACGTCCACCCAAACGCTGAGGGTGCCCGCCGGGCGCTGGGAGGTCTCCCTTCAGTACGACTCGACGCGGGCGGTCCGGGTTCGTGCGCCGGGCCTGGACGCGACGCTCCCGCCCAACCTCGACTACCGCGGCTCGGTTCCCCACTACGCGGCCGGCACGCTCACGTCGCTCCACGGCGGCCCGAAGCGCTTCGAGGTCACGGTCGAGCGACCCCCACTCGCCGGCCGCCTGCTGGGCGCGAAGTCGGTCGCCCACCTGGGCGCGATCGCCCTCTCCCCAGTGTCGCCCGCCGGCGCGGGCAACTCGATCCCAGGTGTCTCACAGCGGCGCATTGCGCTCCGGCACGCCTGCGGCCGCTACGTGGACTGGTTTCAGACCGCGCGTTGACCTCACGCGGGAAGCTGAACCGAGGTCGCCCCGCTGGGTGCGATGGGGTCCGGCCCCCGGACCCAAACCCACCCACCGGCCGGTGATGCCCTCGTTGCCGGTGCGGCGGCTGGCGTAAGCCGGTTCTCTCAGGGGCTGGCGACGAAGTGCCAGGTCCTGGCGGTGGCCGGACCGGTGACTGCGCTGCCGGAGCCCACCGAGAACTGGCTGACGTGCCAGGTCCGGTTGCCGATCGCGGGATCGGGGCTGGCGCCTGCCTGATCGCCCCACAGGCAGATGTGGGTGGTCGCGTTGCAGCCCAGGCCCGAGAGCGGGCCGGGCGAGGTCTTGACGACGCTCGGGGCGGACTGCGCACCGGCGCCGACCTTGGAGACCATCCCGATCGCCGGGAAGGTGGTCGGCGAGGAGGTGTCGTAGCTCAGCACCATCGCGCTGCCGCCCGACTGCGTCGTGTCGTTGACCCGGCGGTTGGATGAGATCGCCCCGTTGAAGACGTGGAGCGCCGGGTCCAAGGCCGCTCCCCTCTGCAGCACGCTGGCCGCCCACGGCGAGATCTCGTACCAGCGCACGCCCGCGCGCCCGTTCAGGTCCACGGTGTGCTGCGTCCAGATCGTCAGCTTGTTCGCGGCGAGCGGGTCCACGCTGGCGACGGCCTGGGTGAGCCGAGCGTCCAGGGTCTCGAGCCGGTTGACCGATCCCTGCTGCGGCGCGTTGGGCGGCGCCGAGTAGCTGGGGACGGCCACCGGCCGCCCGGTGGTCTGGAACACCGGCTCGCCGGTGCTCGGGTTGCGGTCGATCTTGAACACCGACAGCTTCGTCGCGGGCAGCGGGGTGGCCCGGGCCACCGCCCACCCGACGCCCTTCGTGTCGATCTCGTTCGCGGCCACCGGGGTCACGGCCCGGTGGGTGGCGTCCACCATCAGCGGAGCCGCGTCGCCCACCTTGAAGCTCGCGGGCGCGGGACACGTGGCGCCGCGAGGCGGCTTGGAGATCGCCGTGAGGTCGGCGCCGGCAAAGCTGCCGCTGCCGTTGAAGAGGTTCGAGCCGATGATCATGAAGAACCGGCTGTCGCCGAGCCGCGGGTAGTTGGGCAGGACGGCGCCGAAGTTCAGCGAGTACTTGCACCAGTCCGCGGCCCCGTTCGGCGACGCCGTCTTGCTGAAGCCGAACGCCAGCCTGTTCTCCGAGCTGCTGACGATGTGGGTGGCCGCGAAGTAGAAGCGGCTGGTGGTCGGGTCCCAGATGATCTGCGCGTCGCGGACCGTGTCGGCGGCGGCGACGCCGGCCAGGGCGCTCATCTGGCCGGTGCCGAGCGGGGTGGTGCCGGTCTTGCCGTAGATCGCGAAGTTGTGGTTGATCAGCTCGATGTACCGGGTGGTGCCGGCGGCGCTCGTCGCCTCGGGAGGTGCGGCATTGGGGTTGCTGATCCCCTGCCACGACCGTCCGGGAAGCACGGCCGCGGCGGCCGCGCTTCCAGCCGCCTTGCTCGTCCGGGAGCCGCTGAGTCCATCGGACCCGGGCTTGGCGGCCATGCCGGGAGCCAGGTAGCCGTGCTCGAGGTCCCGCTTGGCGGCCGGGCTCAAGGTTCCCCGGTCGGGATCGTGGCGGGCCGCCTTGCGGACGGCGGCAGCTGTCGTGAGCTGGCCGTGGAAGCTCTCGGCCGAGGCATCGCCCGCCCACGCGGCGGGTAGGAGCGCTCCCAGCGCAAGCCCCGCGAGGGCCAGCTCCAGGCGCCGTCGAGATCCCGCCGCGCCCGGCGTGAGCCGGATCAACTGCATGGACCCAATATAAGGACAGCATGGATATCGGCTTCAGCGCGGCGCTCCTGCTGGTCGGCGCGCTGCTGACAGCGGCCGCCGCGCTCTCCGGCCTGATGCGGGGAACGGTGCTGTCGATCTCCGTGTTCTCGGTCTCGCTCGGGATCGTGCTGGCGGCGACCGACGTGGTCTCGGTAAACGCGGGCGACCCGACCGTCGTCGAGCTGATCGAGCTGGCGCTGATCCTGACCCTGTTCTCCGACGGCCTGTTCGTCGAGCGTGAGCTTCTGCGCGTCCATTGGGGGCCGGTGACGCGGGCGATCGTGTTCGCCATGCCGATCACCTTGGTCCTGCTGGGCCTGTTCGGAAAGGCCATCTATCCGGATTTCAGCTGGGCCGAGGCCTTTCTCCTGGCCGCCGTGCTCACGCCCACCGACCCGGTCGTCACATCCGCCGTCGTCACCGCGCAGCGCGTGCCGGCCCTCGTCCGACACACCTTGAACCTCGAGTCGGGGCTCAACGACGGGCTCGCCCTTCCTTTCGTCCTCTTCTTCCTCGTCGTGGCGCAGGCGACCGGGGACGCGGGCGGCGAGGCCGCCAAGCTGCTGGGCGAGGCGGCGTTCGGAGCGCTGGTCGGCGTCGTCCTGGGAACGTTGGGCGGGCACCTTCACCACCACCTGCCGGCAGGTGGGATCACGGCTCGCTACGAGGGGATCTACGCGGTCGGCTTCGGGCTGGCGGCGTTCGGGCTGGCCGATGTCACGATCGGCAACGGCCTGATCGCCGCGTTCGTCGCGGGGATCGCGATGGGCGCCACCGAGCACGAGATCCCCGACGCCTTCGTCGACTTCGCCGAGAACGTCAGCGCGATCTCGCAGGTCCTCACCTTCTTCGTCTTCGGCGCGCTGATCGTGGCGACCGGCTATGACGGCGATCTGTGGCGCTTGTCGCTCTTCATCGTCCTGGCGCTCCTGGTCGCCCGGCCGCTGGCGATCACGCTGGCGCTCGCCCGAAGCAGGCTCCCCGGCCCGCAGGAGGCGTTCATCGCCTGGTTCGGGCCCAAGGGCGTGGCCTCCATGCTGTTCGCGCTCTTCGTCTTGAAGTCGGATCTGGGGGCGGCGCCCCAGATCTTCGACGTCGCCGCCTTCGTGATCGTGGCCTCCATCGTCGCCCACGGCCTCACCGACACGGTCGGCGCTCGCTGGATCGAGCGGCGGATGAGCGGACCGCCCCCGTCTTCGGGCAAGTAGAACAGACGAGCGATCATGCGATCCGGAAGCTCGTGGCTTTCTACGTGCTAGGACGTACAACCTCACAAGCGTCGGGCGGGCGGGGCCCGGCGGCTGACCTAATTGACTAACTTGCCTCGTGCTCGGCGGCGAGCTTCTCGACCGCGGCCCGGGCCGTCTCCTCGTCCACGCCCATGTGGGTCGCGTAGAGGCTCACAGCCTCCTCGACGTGACCGAGGAGCACGGCCTGCTCGACCTCCGGCGGGGGCTTGGGCCCCTCCGGGCTCTGGTCTCCCACTTCCACTGCGTCAGGCCGCCACCGTGTCGGCAAGGCGGCCTTCGACCCATTCGGTCGAGGCGATGTGCTTTCCCATCCCGAGCTCCTTCGGCTCGAACCCGAGCGCCAGCCCGACGAGCTGCGGCAGGTGCAAAACGGCGAGCCCAAGCTCGCGGCCGGTGACCTTGGCGGCCTCCGGCTGCTGCATGTCCAGGTTCAGATGGCACAGGGGGCACGGGGTCACCAGGCAGTCCGCGCCGGCGTCGAGGGCGTCCTGGATGTGGGTCCCGGCCTGGCGCAGCGAGGTCTCGCGGTTCATCGTGATCACGGGAAAGCCGCAGCACTTGCGGGCTCCGTCGTAGTCCACCGGCTGGCCGCCCAGCACCTCGATGAGCTGCTCGAGGTACAGGTCGCGCTCGGGGTGGCGGTCGTAGCCGATCCGGCTGCGGGGGCGGATCACGTAGCAGCCGTAGAACGGCCCCACGCGCAGGCCTGAGAGCGGGCGCTTCACCAGCGCCCGCAGCCGGTCGAGGCCGTAGTCCTCCACCAGGACCCAGAGGAAGTTCTTGTTGGTGAACCCGTCCTTGTCCCTGGCGTACTCGAGCCCCTCCTCGGCCAGCGCCTCGTTGATGTGGGCGCGGTAGGCCGAGTCCGCGTCGAGCCGCTGCTGGCACTCGGACTGCGCGCCCTGGCAGGTCGAGCAGATGTTCATCATCGCCAATCCGGTGCCCTGTGCCAGGGCGAAGGTCCGCGCGTTCAGCGTGTCGGCGAGCTCCTGGTTGTGCTCGGCGATCACGCCCGCGCCGCAGCAGTTGGCCCGGTCCAGCTCGACCAGCTCGATGTCCAGCCGCTCGGCGACCAGCGCCATCGAGCCGTGCAGCTCGGGGGTGAAGCCGCGCGACACGCAGCCGGGCCAGTAGGCGAGCCGCATCGCGCTCATCCCGCCGGCCCCCCGCTTGGGGCCTCGCCGGGCTCGGGCTGGACGGCCTCGTCGGGCTCCGGCTGAACCGCGGCCTCGGGCGTGGGCTCCTCGCCGGGCGCGACGGGCTCCTCCTCGCCGGCGATGTAGAGGTTGAGCTCGGCGCGGTGCTCCTCGGCGTGGCCGAAGATCCGCTTCACGTGCTCCTGGGAGTCGCCGGGGAGCGTCGGGTGAACCCCCGGGATCAGCTTGGGAAGCGAGCGCATCTTGCCCGTGCGGATGCCGCGGATCGCCGTCGGGATCGACCCCAGCAGGCCCTTGATCGCGTCAGGCCTCGGGATCAGCTTGCCCTTGATCCCCGGCGCGTAGGACTCCTGCAGGAGCAGCGATTCGTCGTTGGTGCCTTTCTTCTGGATGATCTTCGTGAACGCCGCCTCGTGGCGGTGCCCGTTGTTGAGGTCGTCGATCTCGTAGTCGCGAGTGGCGCGCCGGCGCAGCCGCATGATCTGGTCCATTGGCGCGACGTCCTTGGGACAGGCGTCGATGCAGTTGAAGCAGTGGGTGCAGTCGTAGATTCCGTGCGGGTCCTGCGCCAGGTCGTAGAGTCGCTCCTGGGTCTGGGAGTCGCGCGGGTCGCCGACGAACCGGTAGGCCTTGGCGAGGGCCGCCGGGCCGATGAACTCGGGATCTGCCTCCATCGAGAGGCAGGAGGACACGCAGGCCCCGCACTGGATGCAGGCCATCGTCTGGGTGATGTCGATCATCGACTCCGCAGGCACGACGTACTCGCGCTCGGGCGGCGCGCCGGCCGGCAGGAGCCACGGGGTGACCCGGCGGACCTTCGTCCAGTGCGTGGACTCCATGTCGGTGACCAGGTCTTTGACCACGGGCATGTTGCCCATCGGCTCTACCAGGATCGGGCGCGCCGCCTCCTCCGCTAGGGAGCCGGAGGCGACCGGTGATCCGGCGGAGCCGGATCCGGGGGCGGCGCGGTTCCCGTCAGACCCGTTTCGCCTGTTGGCCCGCTCGTGGGCGTCGCTGATGCGGGTCTTGCAGGCCAGGGTGGACTGGCCGTTGATCTTCACCCCGCAGGACCCGCAGATGGCCGCCCGGCACGAGCAGCGGACCACGAGCGTCCCATCCTGGCGGTCGCGGACCTGGAGCAGCCCGTCCAGCACCGACAGGTCCGGGTCGAGCTCGACCTCGAACTGCTGCCAGTACGGGGCCTCGCCCGTCTCGGGCTGGTACCTACGAACCTTCAGCGTGTACTCGGGCATCTCGCCTTCTCACCCTACGACCTCGGGAACCCGGATCGAGCCGTCAATAGGTCCTCTCCGCCGGTTGCCACTGCGTGATCGTGACCGGCGAGTAGCTGATCTCCGGCCCCTCGCCGTTTCGCGAGACGTCGATGTGCTTCAGCCACTCGTCGTCGTTTCGCTCCGGGAAGTCCGTGCGGTACTGAGCGCCCCTGCTCTCGGTCCGGTGGAGCGCCGCGACACAGGTGCACTCGGCGTTGTCGAGCATGAAGCCCAGCTCGATTGCCCCCAGCACGTCCTGGTTGAAGACCGTGCCCCGGTCGTCGATGTACGCGGTCTTGGCCTCCTCCTGCAGTCGCTTCACGGTCTCCAGCGCCTGGTTGATTCCCTCCTCGGTGCGGAACACGGCGACGTGGCGATCCATCGTCTCGCCCAGCTCCTTGCGCAGCTCAGAGACGCGGCGGCTGCCGCGCTCGCGGCCCACGAGCTCGGCCACGCCCCGCTCGGCGTCGGCCAGCAGCGACTGCGGCGGGCTGGGCGAGTCGACCTGCTTGGCGCGGGCGGCCGCGTGCTGGCCGGAGCGGCGCCCGAAGATCAGCGTGTCGAGCAGCGAGTTCGCGCCCAGGCGGTTGCCGCCGTGGACCGACACGCAGGCGACCTCCCCGGCGGCATAGAGGCCCGGAATCCTGGTGGCGCCGTTGGTGTCGGTCTTCACTCCGCCCATCGTGTAGTGGTTGCCCGGCTTGATGCGGATCGGCTCCTGGGTGATGTCCACCCCCGCGAAGTCGCGGCCGACCAGGACGATCTCGCGCAGGGCCTCGTGGATGCGCTTGCGAGGGACCACGGTGATGTCCAGCGCCACGGTGCCGTCCGGAAAGCCACGCCCCTCGTTGATCTCGGTCTGCTCGGCGCGCGAGACGACGTCGCGGGAGGCGAGCTCCATCTTGTTCGGCGCGTAGTTCTCCATGAACCGCTCGCCCCGCGCGTTCAGCAGGTGGGCGCCCTCGCCCCGCGCGCCCTCCGTGATCAAGAACCCCTTCTTGGCGAGCGTCGTGGGGTGGTACTGGATCATCTCCATGTCCATCAGCGGCGCGCCCACGCGGTAGGCCATCGCGATCCCGTCGCCGGTGCAGATCAGCGCGTTGGTGGTCGGCTGCCACACCTGCCCGTTCCCGCCGGTGGCGAGGATCACGTTCTCGGCCTCGAACAGCTCCATCGCGCCATCCGCCACGTTGCGGAGCACCGCCCCCACGCAGTTGCCGTCGTCGTCGAGGGCGAGGTCGGTGGTGAAGTACTCCTCGTACCTGTGGATCAGGTTGGAGTGCTTCATGAGCTGCTCGTAGAGCACGTGCATGATCGCCTGTCCGGTGATGTCCGCGACGTAGTAGGTCCGCGCCGCAGAGGCCCCGCCGAAGGCGCGGGTGCCCAGCCTGCCCTGCTCGTTTCGATGGAAGGTCACGCCCAGGTGCTCCAGGTGGAGGATCTCCTCGGGAGCCTCGCGGCACATGATCTCGATCGCGTCCTGGTCGCCCAGGTAGTCGGACCCCTTCACGGTGTCGAATGCGTGCGACTCCCACGTGTCGCCCTCCTGAAGCGCGGCGTTGATGCCTCCCTGCGCGGCGTTCGAGTGTGAGCGCACCGGATGCACCTTGGAGACGATGCCCACCGAGACGCCCTCCTCGGCGGCGGCGAGCGCCGCCCGCTGCCCGGCGAGGCCGGCTCCGATCACCAACACGTCGTGTCTGGGCACGTTCTCGATCCTATATAGCGACGGCGAGGGCTCGGTGGCCGCGCCCCGGCGAGGGCTAGACGGGTGGGGCGCCTCCCAGCGCGCTGCGAAGGGCGCGGCCGACCTGCTCGGCGGTGACCACGCCCCGCAGGCGGCCCTCGGCGTCCACGGCCATGAGCGCTCCGAGCCGGCGCAGGGCGTCGTTTCCCAGCAGCGACTCGAGCGGCGCGTCGTCGCGCACCCGCAGGGTCCTGGTGGAGTCGACCTCGAACACGTCCCGCACCTGCGAGGAGGATCGGCTCAGCTCGGGAACCGCGTCGGCGGCCCCCCGCTCGATCAGGCCCAGGAAGCGTTGCGCCGCATCGACCACCGGGAACCAGGGCCAGCGGTAGCGGAGGAAGTACTCGTCCAGCGCGCGCTCGACGCTGGCGTCCTCAGGGATCGCGACCGGTTCGTCGTCCATGACGTCGGCCACCCTGATCCCCTCGATCCGGGTGGAGAACTCCGTCTGCGCCACGGCGCCGCGCGCTGACTGGCCCAGGATGAAGCCGATCACGGCCAGCCAGATGCCGCCGATCACGTCGCCCTCGATGAACATCAGGATGCCGACGCCGATGAACACGTAGGAGAAGGCCTGCCCCAGCCGGGCGGCGCCACGGGTGGCGCGATTGCGATCGCCCGTGATCCGCCAGACGATGGCGCGCGCTATCCGCCCCCCGTCCAGCGGAAACGCGGGAATCAGGTTGAAGGCGAGGACCAGGGCGTTGATGCTCGCCAGCCAGGCGAGCACGGCCAGCAAGCCGGAGGTGTCCGCTTGGCTCTCGACGCGCATCGCCTTCCAGAACTCGTCCGACCCGGCCGCGGCGATGCCGACCGCGAAGCAGGCGATCGCGATCACCAGCGTGACCAGGGGCCCGGCGATCGCCACCTTGAACTCGGTCCCGGGCGAGTCGGAGTCCTTGGTCATCCGCGCGACGCCGCCGAACATCCACAGGGTGATGTCCGAGATCCCGATTCCGCGGCGGACGGCCACGAAGGCGTGGCCGAGCTCGTGCAGCAGGATCGAGGCGAAGAACGCCAGCGCGCTGACCAGGGCCAGCAGGTAGGGGACCGGGTCGCTCCCGGCTGCGTCGAGCAGGCCGCGATAGAAGTCGGACAGGATCCAGATGACCAGGAAGAGGACGAAGAACCAGGAGTAGTCCACCCCGATCCGGATCCCCCGGACCTTGAACAGGGTCATCGCGCCTCGGCTGGGCATGCGCCAATCTTAGGTGGGCTAGGGTCCACGCCCCGATGCCTCAGTCCGCGGCCGCGACGTCGAGCGCCTCCCCACATCTGGACCCGAGCTGGCACCGGCGACTGCTGGACGAGCTGTGCGCGATTGAGCGTCCCAGCGCCTCCCCTGGCGAGCGCCGCGCGGCCGAGTGGCTGGTGGGGGAACTCGGGAAGCTCGGCATCCAGGCGCGGATCGAGTCCGAGCCAGCTCACGGCACCTTCTGGTGGCCGCTGGGGATCGCCGCGGGGGCGGCCTTCCTCGCCGGCGCCGCCGCGCTTCGCGGTCACCGGCTGGTGGGCACCGCGCTGGCGGCGGCGGCCGGCGTTGCCGCGGTGGACGACCTGCCCCCCCGCGGGGGCCGGCGGCTGCGCTCCCTCCTGCCGAAGGACGAACGAAGCCAGGTGGTGGCGGAGCTCGGCCAAAAAGACGCCGAGCACACGGTCGTCGTGACCGCTCACCACGACGCGGCCCATTGCGGCCTCGTCTTCAACCCCGAGATCCCCGAGGCAGTGGAGCGCCGCTTCCCGGGTCTGATCTCGGACGGGCCGACGACCAGCCCGCCGCTGATCGGCGGGCCGGTCACGGCGATTCCGGCCGCGATCGCCTTGGGGGCGGCGACCGGTAGCAGGCGCGTGACCGCGGCCGGGATGCTCGCGGCGCTCGGAGCCCTCGCGGCCCTCACCGACATCGGGTCGCGCGAGGTCTCGCCCGGCGCCAACGACAACGGCACGGGGGTCGTGGCCATGCTGGCGATCGCCAGGGCCCTCGCCGACCGCCCGCCGGAGTCCATGCGGGTGCTGTTCCTGTCCACCTCCGAGGAGGCGACCTGCGACGGGATGCAGGCCTGGCTTGGCCGCGAAGCGCCGTCCCTGCCGCCGGAGCGAACGTTCTTCCTCTGCTTGGAGACCCTGGGCTCTGCGCACCTGCTCGTCCTCCGGGGCGAGGGAATGGTGAGGATCCGCGAGTACCCGGAGCGCTCGCTTGCCCTCCTCGACGGCCTTGCCGACGAGCTCGGCATCCCGCTGTTTCCCGACCTTCGACTGATGAACGCGACCGACGCGGTGATCCCGCTCGCCCACGGCTACCAGTGCGCCGCCGTCTGCTCCTGCACACGGCTGAAGCAGCCCGCGAACTACCACTGGCCCACGGACACTCCGGAGAACGTCGACTACACGACCCTGGCCGACGCGATTCGCCTGAGCGAAGCCGCCATCCGTCGGCTCGACGACGAGTGGCCGTTCGGCCGGCGGTAACCGGCTCCTCAGAGCGCGGGTGAGTGGCGCTCGATGATCCGGCCGAAGTCGGTTCCGGCCGGGAGGGTGCCGAATGCGCGGCCCGAATCGCCACCCAGCCGCGAGCTCGAGAAGGCGTCGGCGACTGCCTGGTCGCCGTAGCGGCGAAGCAGCGAGCCCTGTAGCACCAGCGCCATCCGCTCGACCACGCGGCGGGCCCGAGCCTGGATCTCCTCGAGGTCCGAAAGCTCATCGCGCAGCACGCCCGTGGCGGCGTCGAGGCGCTGGTCGGCGCCCCGAGCCTCCTCGACCTCGGCGAAGAAGGCCTCGACCGAGGCCGGGTTCTTCGCCATGGCCCGCAGGACGTCCAGGCACTGGACGTTTCCCGACCCCTCCCAGATCGAGCCCAGCGGGCTCTCGCGATAGAGCCGCGGCATCCCAGACTCCTCCACGTAGCCGTTGCCGCCCAGGCACTCGAGGGCCTCGACCGCGTGGGAGGGGGCCCGCTTGCAGGTCCAGTACTTGAGCACGGGGGTCGCCAGACGCCGCCGCTCGATCGCGACCTCGTCGCCGGCGTGGGCCTCGTCGAAGGCACGAGCCAGCCACATGGCTCCGACCGTGGCCGCCTCGGACTCGACCGCGAGGTCGGCGAGCACGTTTCGCATCAGCGGCTGCTCGACCAGCGGCAGGCCGAACGCCGACCGGTGCGTGGCGTGGTGGATCGCCATCGCGGTCCCCCAGCGGTATCCGGCGCTGGCCCCGATGGTGCAGTCCAGGCGGGTGTGGTTGACCATGTCGATGATCACCGGCACACCGCGGCCCTCCTCGCCGATCAGCCTCGCCCAGGCGCCCCTGAACTCCACCTCGCTGGAGGCGTTCGAGCGGTTGCCGAGCTTGTCCTTCAGCCGCTGGATGTGGAAGCGGTTGCGCTCGCCCTCCGGGGTGAACCGTGGGAGCAGGAAGCAGGAGAGCCCTCCCTCAGCGTGGGCCAGCACCAGGAACGCGTCGCACATCGGCGCCGAGCAGAACCACTTGTGTCCGGTGATCTCGTACTCGCCCCCGGGCCCGCCGCCGTTCAGCGGCCTGGCCAGGGTCGTGTTGGCCCGAACGTCCGAGCCGCCCTGCTTCTCGGTCATCGCCATCCCGCACAGGGCGCCCTTCTTGTCGGGCGCGGGGACCAGCCGCTCGCCGTCGTACTCCAGCGACAGGAAGCGCGGCTCCCACTCCGCGGCCAGCTCGGGCTGCTTGCGAAGCGCGGGGATCACGGAGTAGGTCATCGAGATCGGGCAGCCCACCCCGGCCTCCACCTGGGACAGGAGGATGAACTTCGCCGCCCGCGCCACGTGCGCGCCCGGCTGGGGATCGCGCCAGGGGGAGGCGTGCAGGCCCCGCGAGATTCCCAGCGTCATCAGCTCGTGCCAGGCAGGGTGGAACTCCACCTCGTCCACCCGGTGTCCGAAGCGGTCGTGCGTTCGCAGCTTCGGCGGGTTCTCGTTCGCCTGCACGCCGAGCTTGATCGTGTCGGCGCGGCCGCAGATCGCGCCGAGCTCGCGGGCGCCGTCCTCGGCCCACTCGGCGCCCTCGCGGCGAAGAGCCTCGGCGAGCACGCGGTCGGCGTCGAAGACGTTGTAGCCCTCCAGCGGAGGCGCCTGGTTCAGGACCTCGTGGGTGGAGTCGCCGTGGGCGCGCTCGATCGTGGCCACCCGCCCATTCTCGCAGGAGTCGCCGCCGCGACGCCCGGCTGGCACCGCCAGGTCCCGCGCCGGTAGCATCGCGCGGCCCGTGGCGCACGAAGTCACCTTCATCCCCGGCGACGGCACCGGCCCCGAGCTGGCCGAGGCCACCCGCAGGGTCCTGGAGGCCACGGGCGTCGAGCTCCGGTGGGACGAGCAGCCGGCGGGCGAGGACGTCTACCGCGAGGAGGGAGATCCGTTCCCGGCGCGCACGCTGGAGTCGATCAAGCGGACGCGGGTCGGGATCAAAGGGCCGACGACGACTCCGGTCGGCTCGGGCTTTCGGTCGATCAACGTGCAGCTCCGAAAGGAGCTCGATCTCTACGCCTGCATCCGCCCCTGCAAGCTTTACGAGGGGGTCCGGTCGCGCTTCGACCAGGTCGACATCGTGATCGTCCGGGAGAACACCGAGGACCTCTACGCGGGGATCGAGTTCGAAGTCGACTCCGAGGGCGCGGAGCGCCTGCGCGAGGTGGTCGCCTCATTGGGGGCGGGGACGATTCGCGAGCACTCCGGGATCTCCATCAAGCCGATCTCCGTGTTCGGCTCGGAGCGGATCGTCGAGGCTGCGTTCGACTACGCGAAGCGAAACGGCCGGCGCAAGGTGACGGCCGCGCACAAGGCGAACATCATGAAGTTCTCCGACGGGCTCTTCCTGGAGACCGCGCGCAAGGTGGCCGAGCGCCATCCCGAGGTGGAGTTCGAGGACAGGATCATCGACAACCTGTGCAACCAGCTGGTTTCGCGCCCGGAGGAATACGACGTGATCGTCCTTCCCAACCTGTACGGCGACATCGTCAGCGACCTGGGCGCGGGGATGATCGGGGGGCTGGGCATGGCGCCCGGAGCCAACATCGGCAGCGAGGCGGCGATGTTCGAGGCAACCCATGGCTCGGCTCCGAAGTACAAGGGCATGGACAAGGTGAACCCCACAGCGCTGATGCTCTCCGGGGTGCTGATGCTTCGCCACCTGGACGAGGACGACGCCGCGAGCCGCATGGAGAGCGCGATCGCCGACGTGATTCGCCGCGGGGAGAAGGTCACCTACGACCTCAAACCCACCAGGGACGACCCAACCGCAGTCGGCACCTCGGCGTTCGCCGATGCCGTGATCGAGGAGATGACCGGCCGATGAGCGACACACCAGTGAAGGTCACGGTCACCGGAGCAGCCGGGCAGATCGGCTACGCGATCCTGTTTCGCATCGCCGCCGGCGAGATGCTCGGCCCCGACACCCCGGTGACCCTGAAGCTGCTCGAGATCCCCGACGCGCTCAAGGCCGCCGAGGGCACGGCGATGGAGCTCGAGGACTGCGCGTTCCCGCTCCTGGCGGGCGTCGACATCCACGACGACCCCTCCGAGGCCTTCGACGGGTGCAACGTGGCGTTGCTGATTGGCGCGCGGCCTCGCACGAAGGGCATGGAGCGCTCCGACCTCCTGGAGGCAAACGGCGGCATCTTCAAGCCCCAGGGCCAGGCGATCAACGACCACGCCGCCGACGACGTGAAGGTCCTGGTGGTGGGCAACCCGGCGAACACCAACTGCCTGATCGCGCTTTCACACGCGCCGGACGTTCCCCGCGAGCGCTTCACCGCCATGACCCGCTTGGACCACAACCGGGCGATCGCCCAGCTCGCCGCCAAGCTCGGGGTCCCGGTCAGCGAGATCACGAAGATGACCGTCTGGGGCAACCACTCCACGACTCAGTACCCGGACCTCGTCCACGCCCAGGTGGCGGGGCGAAGCGCCTGGGAGGCCGTTGACGACGAGGCCTGGGTCGCCGACGAGTTCATCCCCAGAGTGGCGAAGCGCGGCGCCGAGATCATCGACGCCCGTGGCGCCTCCAGCGCCGCCTCGGCCGCCAACGCTGCGATCGAGCACGTCCACGACTGGGTCCTGGGCACCCCCGCCGACGACTGGGTCTCGATGTCGGTGCCCTCCGACGGCTCCTACGGAGTGGACGAGGGCCTCGTATCGGGCTTCCCGTGCTCCTGCTCCGGGGGAGAATGGACTCTGGTCGAAGGGCTCGAGATCGACCCCTTCTCGCGCGCCCGCATCGACCGCTCCGCGGACGAGCTGAAGGAAGAGCGCGACGCGGTCAAGCAGCTGGGCCTGATCTAGCCGGCCCGGGCCTACCGCGGGGGTGGGAGGGTGCGCCACGGCGCGCCTCCAGTTGTCGTGACAATTGTCATGACAACTGGAGAACCTTGCGTCGGGACCAGATGCCTGCCCTGGGGACCTCCAGTTGTCACAGACAATTGCCTGCGCACAACTGGAGAGCGCCTGAGCGCACCCTCGCCACCCCCGCGGGAATCAACGGTTAGTGAGTGAGGCCCAGCTGCTAGACCGCGGTGTAGGAGCGGCCCGACTTCTTCACCCGGCCCTCCTTCTCGAGGTCGCCGAGCACGCGGTACAGGTAGTTCGGCTTGATCCGCATCTTCTTCGCGACCTCGGAGGCGCTGATGCCGGGGTTCGACCTGATCAGTTTCACGGCCTGGTCCGCGCGGGTTCCCCCGCGGCGGCGTCGGGGGCGAGGGGAGGCCTGGGCGCGGGCGCCCGATCCGCGGGGCCGGCCGGGGCCGCGGCGGCCGTGCCGTCCGTCGGTGAGGCTCGACAGCGCCCGCTGCAGCTTGGAGAGCTCGCTCTCGAGCTCGCGAATGCGGTCCTTCAGCAGATCCGCTGCCTGATCGACCGCACCAGAGACCGATGCCATGGTGGTTCCTTTCGTTGAGAGACGATGGCGGGGTGTGTGTTCCGTACACACCCGAGGTGGTGAGTGAAGTCTAGGGACGCGAGGGTGTGACGATCGTCACGCCGGCTACTGACGGCGCTTTCGCGGCAGGGTACGAAAGATCACGTCCCAGAGCGGAGAGGACACCCCGAACCCGTACCGGTGGTCCTGGAAGTGGTGGCGCATGTGCTGCTCGCGCAGGCGCTTGCCGAGCTTCGTCCTCGGAGTGTGGTGGTGGACGTGGTAGTGGGTGTAGTCATAGGACAGGTAGCCGACGATCAGTCCCGCGAAGATCGGATACGCAGCCGGAGTCCCGAAGATCAGCGTGAACCCGAGCAGGAACACGGCCGCGAGGGGCACGCTGACGGCCGGCGGCATCACCAGGCGCAGCCGGTCGTTGGGGTGGTCGTGGTGGACGCCGTGGATGATGAAGTGAAGGCGGCTGCCGATGGGGTGGTCCGGCTCCCAGTGGAACACCAGCCGGTGCAGCCAGTACTCGGTCAGGGTCCAGATCAGGAGGCCGAGCGCGACCAGCAGGACCAGCTCGAGCACGCCGTAGCCCCCATCGGCCCCCAGCCAGACCCCCGCGACCACGACCGGCACGAAGATGATCGCGGGCACCGAGGGATGGATCCTCGACAAGAAGTCGAGGAGGCGGTTCTGAAACAGGGGAGGCGAGGCGCTGAGCTGCGCGGTGCGCTCGGGAGCCATCGGACCGGATTTTACCTCCGAGCCGGTTGCCGCCACGAGCAATACGGCCGATCGGGCGTTTGGGGCCAAGCCCGCGCGACCCGGTTCCCGCAAACGCCGCAAACCGCGCCGATGGTCCCGACCCGCCAAAACCCGGCGAATGCGGGAACGCGTCCGGCAGCGGGCGGCGACCGGTGAGATGATCGCCGCCAGGCTCAGACGGCGACGCGGAGGAGGATTCGGGGACGTTGATCTACACCGACCAGCGGGCGAGGGAGATCGCGGAGGCAATCGGGCTGGCCAAGCGCCGAACCGCCAAGCGGCGCAAGGGCGGGCCGCGGTGCGAGGAGTGCTTCTTCCATTGCCAGCTCCTGTGCGCCCTCGACCTGGACGAGCCCTGCTCCACCTTCCGCCCGAACAGCTCGGACGGCCTCGTGCCGCCCCGCCAGCCCGCGTTGCTCGTGCGCCAAGCGGAGGAAGAGCCCGCGGCGACGCCGACCTGAGCGGGCTGTTCCCGAGGCATTGGAGCAGCGTCTCGGGGATATGATCGGCGGCCATGGCGGACGTCGCCGAGACGCTCAACCGCGTGCCGCTGTTCAAGGGGGTCTCGGACCGCGACCTGCGACGGCTGGCGAAGGTGATGTCCGAGCGCACCTTCCGAGCCGGCGAATCGATCATGACCGAGGGCCAAAGCGGGGTCGGGTTCTTCGTGATCGAGGACGGAAGCGCCACGGTCTCGCTGCGGGGGGAGACGCTTCGGACCCTGGGGCCCGGCGACTACGTCGGCGAGATCGCCTTGATCGACGAGGGCCCGCGCTCGGCGACCGTGGTCGCCGACACCGACATTCGCTGCCGCGGCATGGCAGCCTGGGAGTTCCGCTCCTTCGTCCAGGAGCACCCCGAGGTCGCCTGGGCCCTGCTGCAGACGCTCGCGGCGCGCTTCCGCGAGGCCGAGGCGCGAACCTGAGCGCCGGTGCCGGCGCGCAGGCCGCCGACGGGTCCTTCCTGCGCGACGCAGGACGCTAATCCGGCGGCAGCGTGGCCCCGAGCCGGTCCAAGGCCCGCTCGGCCTCGGCCCGGGCGTCGCCACCCAGTAGCCAGCCGGTTCTCGCCGCCTGGTAGGGGGCCTCCATCCCCTCGAAGGCGGCGAGCGCCTGGCGGAGCGCGCCCTCGTCCCCGTCCAGCAGGGCACTCGCACGCAGCACCAGCGCCCCGGCATAGGGGTTGTCGCCGATCCCGGCCCGCGCCTCCGCCAGCGCGGTTTGCGCTTCCCCGTCGTCAGCGACGACCAGCACCTCCGCGCGGGTGGCGAGAAACAGCGGGCGCCACCAGAACAGGAACCCCCCATACCCGCGCTTCAGGATCTCGACCGCCTCGGAGATGCGCCCGCGGTGCATGGCCACGTCGGCACGCATCGTGGTGATCCCCAGGACCTGCCCGCCCTCGCCGCCGATCTCGGCCGCGAACTCCATCCAGTCCTCGAATCCCTGCTCGTCGCCCCGGTACCCCAGCACGGCGCCGGCGGTCGCTATGGAACCGGCCATGAACGCCGACGGGGGCTTCTCGAGCGCGGTCAGGGCCTCGCGCACCCGTTTTCCCATCGCGAGCACGTCCTCCCACTCGCCCAGGAAGAAGCTCGGCAGCATCGCCCGCGACCATCCCGAGTACACGACCCCCCGGTTCAGGTCCAGCTCGCGGGCGCGGGCGGCGTACGTCAACGCCTCCCTGAAGGCGCCCCCCTGCACCGACGACTCGACCATCATGTGAAGGGCGTCGCTGCGCTCGATCTCGTAGGTGGGGTCCGCTCGCGGGAGCCGGTCCAGCAGCTCGAGCCGCTCCCTGTTGTGCTCCACGGCCTCCGCGAACCGCCCTCCGTGCCAGGCGTTGGCGGAGGCGGCGTCGAGCGCCGACGAGAGGACCGCGACATCGCCGGCCGCGCGGGCCAGCTCGAGCCCGTCGCGGGCGGGGCCGTCGATCTCCTCCGGGCGGTCGAAGGCCCAGGCCAGCCACGCCTCGTCCAGCACCAGCAGGGCGCGAGTGGGCGGATCGGCGGCGCCGGAGAGCTCCCGGCCGCGCTCCAGGAGCTCGGCCAGCTCCGACTCGGGGAGCCAGCCGGTGATGCCCCGCATCCGCGTGGCGATCTCGACCGCCCGGGCGTATGCAGTGACCGCGGTCGCGCTGTCGCCCGCCTCCTCGGCCACCGTGGCGGTCTCGCGAAGCAGCCGCACGGCCTCGTCGCCGCGAAAGCGGCGTACGGCCACCGCGGCAGCCGAGCGAAGGGCGGCCACCCGCTCGGCCGGTGAGCCGGCCAGGTTCGCCGCCTGCTCGTACAGGTGCTGCGAGCGCAGAGTGGCCCCGCGCCGAAACACCGCCTCGGCGGCCTCGAGGGTCGCCCGGAGCGCCTGCGCCGAGCGTCGCGGGGTGGGTTCGAGCTCGGCGGCCCGGACGCGGTGAAACGCGACCAGCTCGGCCAGCTCGGTGTGATGCTCGCCGGCGCGAGCCAGGATGCCGTCGGCGGCACGCTCGTGCAGGCGGACGCGCTCCACTTTCGGCAGCGAGGCGTAGGCGACCTCGCGGATGAGCTGGTGGCGGAACCCGTAGCGCCCGCGCCCCTCGGCCACCCGCTCCTGGATCAGCGCCTTGCGCGCCAGCGCCTGGAGTGCGGGGCCCGGGGGCTCGCCGAGCAGGTCGGCGAGCGCTTCCTCGAGAAAGCCGGGCCCCAGCACGCCCGCGTACTGGATCGCGCGCTTCTCGCCCGGCGGCAGGAGGTCGAGGCGCGCGGCGATCGCCGCCTGGACGGTCTCGGGAAGCCGCTCCTCGGCGGCGGCCGCCGGATCCTCGGCCAGTCGCTGCGCCACCTCCTCGGCGAAGAACGGGTTTCCGCCCGAGACCTCTGCCACCCGGCGGACCAGGTCGGGGTTCCCGCCGGCCAGCAGGGTGGATGCCAGCTCGGCGGTTGCGTCGCGTGGCAGGGGCCGCAGCTCGATCTGAGTCACGTTCCGAGCCCCCCGCCCGAATCCGGGGCGGCGCTCGAGCAGCTCTGGACGGCTCGTGCACAGGATCACCAGCGGGGCTCCCTCGACGCTGAAGGCCGCCTCCTCGATCAGGTCCAGGAGCCCATCGTCGGCCCAGTGCGCATCGTCGATTCCGATCACCAGCGGCCGCTCCTCCGCCAGCAACGCGACCATCCGGCGCCAGGCCCGCTTCAGCTCGTCCTCGACGTCCCCGTCGCGCTCATCGCCCCCCAGGGCGGTGGACAGGGCGGCGGCGAGCTGGTCGGCGTCGTCGGCGCCTGCCGCGCGCAGGCGGCGGGCGAGCGCCGCGCGCACCTCCGCGACGGGGTCGTCGGCGGATGCTCCCGCCGCGGAGCGCAGGATCTCCTCCAGCGCCCAGAAGGCGATCCCGCGGCCGTACGGGGGGTTTCGCCCCACCAGGACCTCGGGTGCGGGGTTCGCCTGGCGCAGTGAGGCGATCAGCTCCGTCGCCAGGCGAGTCTTGCCGATGCCGGCATCGCCGGTGATCGCGACCAGCTCCGGCAGTCGCTCCCGAACGGCCCGCCGGTAGATGAGCGTCAGCAGGTCCACGTCCTCCTCTCGGCCGATGAAGGGCGTCTCCCGGCGTCGCCCGGGCTCTCGCGCGGCCACCGCCTGCCAGACAGCAAGCGGCCTCGGAAAGCCCTTCACCTCGACCTCGCCACGAGGCTCCAGCCGGGCCTGGCGGCACGAGCGAGCCGCCCGCCCCCCGACCAGGACCTCGTTCTCGGCTGCGGCTCCCTGCAGGCGCGCCGCCGCGTTGACCGCCTCCCCGGTGACCGAGAGGTCGCCGCCGGAGTCCAGCGCCAGGACCTCCCCGGTCTCCACTCCCACGCGCACGGCCAAGCCGTCGCCGCTGTGGGAGATGCGCTCGACGAGCGCCAGCGCAGCGGCAACCGCCCGGTCCGGGTCGTCACCGTGGGTGCGCGGGACGCCGAACACGGCCAGCACGGCGTCGCCTACGAACTTCTCCACCGTGCCGCCGTGCTCCTCGAGCGTCGCGCGGGCGATCTCGAAGAAGGGTCCGAGGCGGCGGCGAAGCGCCTCGGGGTCGAGGCTCGCGGCCAGCTCGGTCGAGCCAACGAGGTCGGCGAACACCATGGTCGCGAGCTTGCGCTCGGCACCCTCCAGTCCCCGGAGAGGCGCCCCGCACGAGGCGCAGAATCGGGCCTCGTCGCCCGCCGAGGCGCCGCATCGTTGGCAAGCCTGGCTGATGCCCGGAAGATATCGCCGGCTCCCGCAGCGACCCGGGGATCGTCGCCGTCCGTCCCGGGCACGGCCTTGCACCGCGGGCGCCCGCTCTCGCTCGCACGACTGCGGGACTAGAGTTGATCGTCACGATGCGGATCACGGTGCTCGGGAAGTCGCCGTCGTGGGAGGACGCCGGAGGTGCGTGCAGCGGGTACCTGGTCGAGGATGGGGACACCGCACTGCTGCTCGACTGCGGCAACGGCGTGTTCTCGAAGCTGCGGCTGTTTCGCGACTACACCGAGCTCGACGCCGTCCTGATCTCCCACCTCCACGCTGACCACTTCCTCGACCTGGTCCCGTACGCGTACGCGCTCACCTATGCGCCCCGCCAGCAGCCGGTTCCGGTCGGCGGCTATCCCGGGACCGACGACCCTGCCCGCCCGCGACTGATCGCCCCAAAGGGAGCCCGGCGATGCTTCCGCCAGGTGGTCGGCGCCTGGGGGAAGGAGGACCTGATCGAGAACGCGTTCAGGCTGGAGGAGTACGACGCGGGCTCCACCGTGGAGGTCGGCTCGCTGCGAGCGCGCTTTCAGGAGGTCCCCCACTTCACGACCACCTACGCGATCGACTTCACGTCCTCGAACGGGGCGGGACGGTTCACGTACGGTGCCGACTGCCGCCCCGGGGAGGAGCTGGTGGAGATCGCCCGCGACACCGACCTGCTGCTCGTCGAGGCGACGCTGCCGCGACCGGAGCGGACCGGGGACCGCGGCCACATGACTCCGGGCGAGGCCGGCGACCACGCGCGGCGGGCGGGCGCCGGCCGGGTCGTCCTCACCCACATCTCCGACGAGCTCGACTCCGATTGGGCCCGCGAGCAGGGATCGGAGGCCTTCGGCGGCTCGGTCGAGGTGGCCCGCGAAGGGGCCGTCTACGAGGTCTAGGGCCGGGCCACCAGGGCGGTCCCACACCTCGATCCGACCAGTGGTCGTCTAACAGCCCAGGGCTGTGAAAACGACCACTCGGCGCACGGGTCGCCCAGGCGCGGCGAGCTAAGGTAGGAGCGATGGCACGCGACCGCGACCTGCTGGTCAATTTCGAGCGCATGCGCCGCGAGATGGACGAGCTCTTCAGCGACGTCTGGGGTGAGGGAGGGTGGCTGTCCGGCCGCCCGCAGACCGGGTTCTCTCCTCGGGTGGACGTGTACTACTGCGGGGGCCCGCCGCGGGCCGTGGTCAAGGCCGAGCTGGCCGGAGTCAGCCTTGACACGGTGAGCCTGGAGGTCGTGGGACGAGAGCTGGTGATCCGCGGGGAGCGCCCGGTGCAGGAGACCGAGGGCCGCGTCTACCAGCAGCTCGAGATCGAGGCGGGCCCCTTCCGCCGGGTCGTGGAGCTGAACGCCGACGTGGTCGCCGAAGAGGCCCGGGCAACCTACGACGACGGCGTCCTGCGAGTCGAGCTGCCGCTTCGCTCGAGCGGGCGGGCCAGTCGCCGCGTGCCGATCGAGACCGGGGAATGACCGTGCAGGAAGACGGCCACCCGACCATCGAGGTGGTCGAGAACCCGGACGTGGAGGCGGCCGTCCTCGAGCGCCAAGCCCAGCCCCTGCCTTCCGCGCTGCCGGTGCTGCCGCTGAAGGAGATGGTCCCGTATCCCGACACTCTGACCCCGCTGGCGGTGGGGCAGGAGCGCTCGATCCGGCTCGTCAACGACGTGCTCTCGGGCGAGCGGACGCTGGCGCTGGTCGCCTCGCGCGACGCTTCAATCGAGCAGCCGGGCCCCGCCCAGCTCTACGACGTCGGGGTCGCGGGGGTCGTCGCCCGGATGCTGAAGATCCCGGACGGGACGATCCGGATCCTGGTCCAGGGGACAGAGCGCATCAGGCTGACCGACTACGTCACCGAGGATCCCTACCTGGTCGCCCAGGTGAAGCCGTTGCCCGACATGGTGGAGCCGACGCCCGAGCTCGACGCCCTGACCCGCAACGTCCAGCGGACCTTCACCGAGATCATCGAGCAGATCCCGTACCTGCCCGAGGAGCTGCAGCTCGCGGTCACCAACGTGGACGATCCATCGGCTCTGGCCCACCTGATCGCCGGTGCCCTGCGGATCTCGACCGAGGAGAAGCAGGCGCTGCTGGAGGAGGTCGACGTGGGCCGGCGGCTGCGGCGCCTCTCGGAGATCCTGGCGCGCGAGCTGGAGGTGATCCAGCTGGGCTCGAAGATCCAGTCGCAGGTCCAGTCCGAGATCGACAAGGGCCAGCGCGAGTACTACCTGCGCGAGCAGATGAAGGCGATCCAGCAGGAGCTGGGGGAGGCGGACGACCAGCAGGCCGAGGTCAACGAGCTGCGCGAGCGGATCGAGGCGGCCGACCTGCCGGAGGGCGCGCGCAAGCAGGCCGACCGCGAGCTGGGGCGGCTCGAGCGCCTGCCGCCCGCCGCCGCGGAGTACGGGGTGATCCGCACCTACCTCGAGTGGCTGGTCGAGCTGCCGTGGAACACCAGGACGGAGGACAACCTCGACATCGCCCACGCGCGGGAGGTCCTCGACGCCGACCACTACGACCTCGAGAAGGTCAAGGACCGCATCCTGGAGTACCTGGCCGTGCGAAAGCTGGCTCAGGAGTCCGCCGCCTCCCGGAACTCGGATGAGGAGCAGTCCGGCTCGGCCGTCCAGGGGCCGATCCTGTGCTTCGTCGGGCCGCCGGGCGTCGGCAAGACGAGCCTCGGCAGGTCGATCGCTCGGGCCCTGGGCCGCGAGTTCGAGCGCATCTCGGTGGGCGGGGTGCGCGACGAGGCCGAGATCCGCGGGCACCGCCGCACCTACATCGGGGCGATGCCGGGGACGATCGTCAGGGCCCTGCGCGACGCCGCGTCGCGAAATCCCGTGTTCATGATCGACGAGATCGACAAGATGGGCGCGGACTTCCGAGGCGATCCCGCGAGCGCGATGCTCGAGGTCCTCGATCCCTCGCAGAACGACAGCTTCCGCGACCACTACCTCGATCTCGAGTTCGACCTCTCCGAGGTGATGTTCATCACCACGGCGAACACGCTCGACACCGTGCCGACCCCGCTGCAGGACCGGATGGAGGTGATCCAGCTCTCCGGCTACACGCTGGACGAGAAGCTCCACATCGCCAAGCGCTACCTGGTGCCGCGCCAGATCGAGCAGAACGGGCTCCAGCGCGGGCGGGTCTCGTTCGCCGACTCGTCGCTGCGGGCGATCATCGAGGAGTACACGCGCGAGGCGGGCGTCCGCAACCTCGAGCGCGAGATCGGCAGCGTGTGCCGCAAGATCGCCCGAGAGGTCGCCGAGGGCAAGGTCAAGGGCAAGGTCGTGGTCTCCGCGAAGCGCGCGCGCGAGCTCCTGGGCAGACGGCGGTTCTTCGCCGAGCAGCGCCGGCGCACCAGGAATCCCGGGGTGGCCACAGGGCTCGCCTGGACTCCGGTGGGCGGCGAGGTGCTCTTCGTCGAGGCGACCGCGATGGCCGGATCGGGAAAGCTGACGATCACCGGCCAGCTCGGCGAGGTGATGCGGGAGTCCGCGCAGGCCGCGCTGTCGTGGGTGCGCGGCCACGCCAAGCGGCTGGCGCCCGACCTCCCCGACGACTGGTTCGCCGAGCACGACATCCACATCCACGTTCCCGCCGGGGCGGTGCCGAAGGACGGTCCCTCCGCGGGGGTGGCGATGGCGGTGGCGCTGGCGTCGCTCGTCCGCGCCAAGCCGGTGGACGCGGACGTCGCGATGACTGGCGAGATCACGCTCACGGGGCAGGTGCTCCCGGTGGGGGGGCTGAAGGAGAAGTCGCTGGCCGCCCAGCGAGCGGGGATCAAGCGGATCGTGGTCCCGGAGCGAAACGAAGGCGACGTCAACGAGATCCCCGAGCACGAGCGCAAGGGCCTGGAGTTCGTGTTCGTGGACCGGATCGAGAAGGCGCTAGAGGTCGCGCTTTAGAGCCCGCAGTTGCGGGTATATGCTCTGCCGCTGACGTAGGAACCTGACGGAGGAGAGTTGGCGATGGCAAAGAGCAGCAAGGCGGACAAAGCGCGCCAGGCGGCACAGTCGGCCGGCTCGAATCCCTATGTGCGGCGCGTGATCGAGGACGAGGAGCTGCGCAGCAGCGTGAAGGAGGCCTTCGAGGCTGCCCGCCACGCGTACCAGCGGATGTCGAACGGCAAGGGCCCCGTGCGCGCGGTCACCGAGGACAAGAAGGTCCAGCGCGACCTGCGTTCCGCCGCCGAGTCCCTGCGCGAGGCCTCCGACCGGCTTCGCGGCAAGACCAAGAAGCGCCGCTGGGGAAGGGTCATCATGCTGGCCCTGGTCGCCGGGGCGCTGGCGATCGCCCTCAACGAGGACCTTCGCAAGACGGTCCTCGACCGGCTGTTCGGCGCCGAGGAGGAGTTCGAGTACAGCTCCACCACCAGCTCTCAGGCCGCGGGCTCGGCCACGGGCTGATCCCCGCGCCGACTTTCTTCTGAGCGAATGCCGGCGGAGGTCCATCTGCTGGTCCCTGCCCAGAGGTACGTGTTCGCCCTCGACGGCGGCGAGGCCGAGGTGGCGGCGCTGGCCGACTCGGCGGACGGGTTTCGCCGCTACAAGGACTTCCAGCGGGAGGGCCGCCCGACCGGCATGGTGGCGTTCCCGAACACGCTGCTGATCCGCGGCGAGCGCGACTACCTGGTGGACCCCGGGCTGATCATGCAGGGCGGCCCCGTGTTCGGCGCCCTGGGCGCCCTTGGGGTCGACCCCGCCGCGATCGAGGACGTGATCCTCACTCACCTCCACTTCGACCACGCGGAGGGGCTCGCCGCCTGGCCCCAGCGCAAGGTCTACGTTCACCGACTGGAGACCGAGGCCCCCTACGCGCAGATCGTCGCCGGGATGCTCGAGATGGTGAGGCTGGAGGTCGTGGACGGGGAGGAGGGCGAGATCGAGCCCGGGATCCGCTGGCTGCGGACTCCCGGCCACTCGGATGGGCTGATCTCCCTGCTGGTGGACACCGACGACGGGCTCGTCGTGATCGCCTCAGACTGCGTCGGCCCGCTGCCGGAGTACTTCGACCGCATGGACCTGCCCGAGGACTTCGGTCCGGAGCGCGAGGAGCTGCTGGAGCAGTGGCGGCGAATCCGCGACCTGGATCCGGCGATCGTGATCCCGGGCCACAACCCGCCGGTCGAGCTTCGGTAGGGGAGCGCCGGTGGAGTCGAGGACCGCGCAGGCGCGACCCGACTCGGACGAGCGGCCCCTGAGCGGGGAGAAGGTGCAGCGCATCGTGGACGCGATGCGCGCCTGTGTCGCCGAGCGGGGGATCGCCGGCGCTACCTTCGAGCACGTCTCCCGCCGGGCGGGAGTCAGCCGCGGCCTCCTCCACTACTACTTCGGGACCAAGGAGCGCCTGCTGATCGAGGTCCTGCGCAGGGACGCGGAGATGCGCATCGGCATGCTGGACGCCCCGCTGGCCGCGGCGAAGACGGTGGACGACGTGGTGGCGGTGCTGGTGACGGGCGCCGAGCAGATGCTCCAGGAGGACCCCGGCTTCTACGTGATCCTGTACGAGCTCTTCACCGCGGGGCGGCAGAACCCGGAGATCCAGGCCGAGCTCGCCGAGCTCTACCGGGGCGCCCGTGACCACGTGGCCGACGAGCTCCGCAAGAAGGAGTCCGAGGGGGTCCTCTCGCTGCGCTTCGACGCCCAGGCCGTGGTCACGTACATGTTCGCCGCCGCCGACGGCGGGGCCCTCCAGCGCCTGACCGACCCGGACCGCGACTACTCGCAGAGCGTGGACACGGGCGCGGCAGTGGCGCGATTCCTGATCGCGGCGGACTAGCGCCCGGCGCTCAGCCGGGAAAGATCCGCGGCATCTTCCACAGCACTCGCATCGAGCCGTGGGGGCGAAGCTTTCGGCGCAGGAGCGCGCGGCGCGCATCGCCGCCGTAGCTAGAGACTTCCAGGAAGTCCCGCCACGACGTCTCCAGCGTCAGGCTCGGGTCCGGCGCCTCGCCCTGGACCGCCTCGGACGAGCCGTTGTGAATCCGCACGTACCAGGGCGCCGCGTCGCTGAACCGCCACTGGATCGTCACCGGCTGGCCGTTCACCGCGTCGCCGTTGGCCGAGCGGGCGATGATGTCGAACAGCAGCTCCTGGACCTCGGGGGAGGAGTCCGGATTCGCCACCGGCTCGCCGACAACTCCGGCGCGAAGCAGGGCGATCGCCCGCTGGGCGCGCTCGGCGTATGGTCGCGAGGTGTCGAGCGGGAACACGTCGTTGGGCATTTCCTCGATCGGGTAGCCCGCCGCCTTCCACTTCGTCTCCACTGAGCGCATGCCGAAGGCATAGATGTCCTCCAGCTCGAAGCCGTAGCAGCGCGTGTACTCCAGGTCCCAGTTCGGCGGCACGAACACCGACATGGACCAGGGCAGGACCTCGCGCAGGATCTCGACCACGGCGGCCTTGCACTCCTCGCTCCGGCGAAAGCAGTCGGCGAGGGTCTTCACCCCGAAGCCGATGTGGCGCTGCTCGTCGCGAGACACGTTGTGCATCCCGTCGCTGAATCCGGGCATCGTGCCGGCCTTGTTGAAGTAGTCCTCGATGAAGTGCTGACCCGGTTGCGCCAGGGCTGCCTCGACGACCATGTGGTAGAGGGCGATGGCCTGGGCGAACTTCGGCAGCGAGCGGTCCTTGCGGAGCTCCTCGCCCATCCGGTCAAGGCGGTCGAAAACGTTCCGGTACCCCCACCCGAGCTGGGGCTCCGTGGAGGCGAGCGTCGCGCCGATGGACTCCCCGGCGCCGATCACCTCCTTGAAGAAGCGGTGAAAGAACACCGAGTGGCGAGCCTCGTCGACCTGCTGGGTGGCAAGGAAGTACTTCTGCTCCTCCAGCGGCGCGGCGTCGATGTAGGGAGACAGGTTGTCGGTGACGGAGTCCTCGCCGTAGAAGAACATCGAGTAGGTCCACAGCGCCGACTTGCGCTGGATCTCACTCAGGGCCTCCCAGCCATTGCGGTCCTCCGAGAAGTCGATCTCGCTGGCCTTCCAGTTCCCCTCCTCCCAGCGCTGGTAGAGGTCCTCGTAGGAGATCTGGTCGGCGAACGACCGCTGCTCGATCCCGTCCTTCTGCGCCACGCTCATCTCAAGCCTCCGCTCCCGTCAATGCGTCTGTCGCCCCGGTCCACGCGGGCCCTTATTCGTCACCGATCGATGACACGGTCCTGAGCTTAGTGCAAGCCGCGGAGTCCGGCCAGTTGCTCCGTGACTCATCTCACTCTCCGCCAAGTCGGCAGCCGAGCCGCCCGGCACGGGTGCAGACCTAGCGCGAAACCCTGCGTCGAAGGCCGAAGCCGGCGCCCAGGAGCCCCATGGCAACGAGCGCGAGCGTTCCCACGGCCAGGCCGGTGAAGGGGAGGGATCCCCCTCCGAACCCGCCGCCCGAGCCCGTCGCCGAGGCGGTGCCGCTGGGAACCGGCCCTCCGCCGCCTCCGGCGCCGGTCCCGCCGTCGCCTCCGTTGCCTCCGTTTCCTCCGCCGTTGCCGCCGCCGTTCCCCCCGTTCCCGCCGCCGTTGCCTCCGTTGCCCCCGTTGCCGCCGTTCCCTCCGTTGCCGCCATCACCGCCGCCGTTCCCTCCGTTGCCGCCATCACCGCCGCCGTTGCCGCCGTTGCCGCCGTTGCCGCCGTTCCCCCCGCCGCGCACCTCGCAAGCCTGCGAGGCGTTGATCGTGTCCGGCGATTCTGAGGAACCGCTGTACGTGAACGTCGTGCGCGTGTTCCACTCCCGGTCGTCGTCGTGACAGCGGGCGCTCACGTAATTGCCTCGCCGGACGGTGGCGGTGAAATCGTCAAGGGGGAGGGGTGCCAGGTCGAGGTTCGGGACGTCGAGCGTGCTGCCGCCCGCGTAGTCGGCCGGCATTCCTGCGGGATTCCTTCTCAAGAACCCGGCGAACGTGACGCTCGTGGTGCCCGAGCTGTTCGTTGCCGGGTTGGCGCAATCCGCGGTCGCGTTGGGCACCAGCGTCACGCGCGTGAACAGCACCAGGGTTGGGCGTCCTGCCTGTTCGGCCCCGTTGAACAGCAGGACGCATCCAGGGAAGTTCGATGACGGCGCCGTCGAGGCCTCACCCGTGCCGACTCGAGCGTTGCCGCAGGCAGACATGGCCTGGGCCAGGGTCGTGCTCCCGCCGAATGAGGTCGTGCACGACGGAACTCCCGCCGCGGAGAAGTTGAAGTCATCGTCGAAGAAGATCTGCACCCGGCGCGGGAAACCGCCGAGCGACTTCGTCCCGGGGTTCTCGAAGACCGTGCCGGTGTGGACCTCGATCGTCCCTCCCGTATAGGTGGTCCGAGGAACCCCGCTGGGGCTGAACTCGAAGCTCGCCTGCGAGACGTTCTCGGCCGCCGCGACGCCGACGCCTCCGGGAACGCCGAGCCACGCAGCTACGAAGAGCAAGAGGAGGCTGGCCCCTCGGGCGACGTGGCCTCGGCCAACCGGCTTGCTCATCTGACTCTCCTCACCCCGCCGGAGAGGCGCCTCGCCACCGGTGGCCGGGCGCGCCCGGCGAAGACCCTATGAGGCGCGTGCACCGCTGTGGCTCGCGCGCTTTGACCCGCTCGTCCGCAGGGACGCTTGACGGCGGCATCCGTTGCGCCGCCTCACTTCGATACTACCCGCCGCCGCCCGGCGGAAGCGCCCACCGGGGACGCCAAGCCCGCGAATCGATTCGCGACCGTTTCGCATCCTCCTCGCTGCCATTGCTCGACGCTCCGCGCATCAAATGGGCAGCGAGGGCAGCGAACCTGCGCCCGTGGGCGACGCTTATGACTTTGGACGTCCTGTAGGGGTCGAAAGTCATAAGCGTCCGGAAGATGCGTCGGCCCGGCCCGATGTCGTGATCGGTCGGTTGGCTGACCGGCAACACGGAATCGTGTCCCGCCGCCAGCTCATGGCGGCCGGCTTGTCGCGACAGGCAATCGGTCACCGCGTCCGAGCTGGGCGCCTTCGTTGCCTCTATCGCGGTGTGTACGCGGTTGGTCATCGCGCGTTGTCAACCAAAGCGCGGTGGCTCGCCGCTGTTCTCGCCGCGGGTCCACGCGCCGTTCTCAGCCATCGGTCGGCGGCTGCCTTGTGGGGTATCCGACAGTCGTCGAGCAGCCGAGTGGCCATCACGATTCCGTCATCACGG
>JBIOZP010000046.1:0-4762 GCA_044871225.1 Solirubrobacterales bacterium | reverse complement strand
GGTGAGGGCGAGCTCGCCTTCGCCGAGGCGGGCCTGTCGGAGGGGTTCGTGGCGCCGGAGCTGAAGCTGGCGGTGATCCCCTTCCGGCGGCTGGTGCACCGGCGCCAGGCAGCGGCGGCGCCCTCGCGCGGGCGGCTGGCGACCTTCACCGACCTGCGGTTGGGCGACTACGTGGTCCACGAGGACCACGGGATCGCCCGGTTCGCCGGCTTCGAGACCAAGACGGTGGCGGGCGTCACCCGCGACTACCTGGAGCTCGAGTACCGGGGCGAGGACCGCGTCTTCGCCCCCACCGACCAGCTCGCGAAGATCACCCGCTACGTCGGCACCGGCGGCGAGGCGCCGCAGCTCTCGGCGCTGGGATCCAAGCGCTGGGAGGGCGTCAAGACGCGGGCGCGCCGCGCGGCCAGAGAGCTCGCCGGGGAGCTGCTGAACCTCTACGCGGAGCGACGGGCCCGCCGCGGCTACGCGTTCCCGCCAGACGGCGAATGGCAGCTCGCCCTGGAGCGCTCGTTTCCTTACCGCGAGACCGCCGACCAGCTCGAGGCGATCGAGGCCGTGAAGGCCGACATGGAGGCCGAGCAGCCCATGGACCGCCTGATCTGCGGCGACGTCGGCTACGGCAAGACCGAGGTCGCGCTCCGGGCAGCCCAGAAGGCGGCGGCGAACGGCAAGCAGGTGATGATGCTGGTGCCGACGACGATCCTCGCGCAGCAGCACCTGGGCACCTTCCGCGAGCGGCTGGCCGACTTCCCGATCGAGGTGGACATGGTGTCGCGCCTTCGCCGGCCCGCCGAGATCCGCCAGACGCTGGCCCGCTTCGCCGACGGCAAGGTGGACATCCTGATCGGCACCCATCGGCTCCTCTCGCGGGACGTCCGTGCCGACGACCTGGGCCTGCTGATCGTGGACGAGGAGCAACGCTTCGGGGTTCGCCAAAAGGACCTGCTTCGCCAGCTGAAGCTCAAGGTGGACGTGCTGTCCATGTCGGCGACGCCCATCCCCCGGACCCTCCAGATGAGCCTCGCGGGGCTACGCGACATCTCGGTGATCGAGACGCCGCCGGAGGGCCGGCGGCCGATCCGCACCTACGTCGGCCCCTACGACGAGGAGCTCGTCCGCCGGGCGATCGAGCGGGAGGTCGGTCGCGGCGGCCAGGCCTTCTTCCTCCACAACAGGATCGACACCCTGCACGAGGTGACGGAGCAGCTCCGGGTCATGTGTCCCGGGGCCAGCTTCGCGGAGGCGCACGGCCAGATGGACGAGCGCGAGCTCGAGCGGACCATGCTCGAGTTCCTGCGCGGGGAGGCCGACTGCCTGGTGGCCACGACGATCATCGAGTCGGGCCTCGACATCCCGCAGGCGAACACGCTGATCGTCGAGCGCGCCGACGAGCTCGGCCTGGCGCAGGCCTACCAGATCCGCGGGCGGGTGGGGCGATCGCGCGAGCGCGCCTACGCCTACCTGCTGTATCCGTCCGCCGAGGCGCTGAGCCCCGAAGCGGCGGCCCGCCTCGCCACCCTGTCCGACTACACCGAGCTGGGCTCCGGGTTCGCGATCGCGATGCGCGACCTGGAGCTGCGCGGGGCCGGCGACCTGCTCGGCGAAGAGCAGTCCGGTCACGTGGCCGCCGTGGGGTTCGAGCTCTACGTGTCGCTGCTCGACGATGCGGTGGAGGAGCTCCGCGCGGCGGGCGACGGCGCCGTGGAGGCGCCGGTAAGGCTCGACGTGGACGTCGACGCCTACCTACCGCCCGAGTACATCCCGTTCGAGGCGGCGAAGATCGACGTGCACCGCCGGGTGGCCGGGGCGCGAGAGGCCGGCGAGCTGCGGGCGCTTCGCGACGAGCTGCGAGACCGGTTCGGCCCCCTGCCCGCGCCGGTCGAGAACCTGCTCGAGCTCCAGCGGGGGCGGATCGAGCTGGGGCGCCTCGGCGCGCGCACCGTGGAGTTCCGCGGCGAGCGCCTGTCGGTGACGCCGCTGGAGCTCGACGCCGGTGCGGTGCGCCGCCTGCGGGAGCAGGTGCCCGAGGCAATGTACGAGTCGCGCGTGAAGACGCTGTCGGTTCGCGTACCCGGCGACCCGGACGACCGCCTAGCCGCGGTGCTGGGCCTGGCCGAGCGGCTCGCCGAGTCCTCCACCGAGCCCATCGCCGCCTGAACGGCCCAGGGGTCAGTGAGCACCGTAGGGAAACGCGACCGCTGGCCATGCGCCGTCGGAAGGCGAGCCAACCACGTGGGGCGAAGCCGCGGGTAAGGGGGTTGCGGCGCCCTCCAGTTGACATGACATTTGTCACGACAACTGGAGGGCTTGCCAAGGGCGCCACCCATCTCACACTGCCGCTTAGGGGCGCGTAATGCAGGGCCGTTATGCTCCCGACCTCTTGCGCGCCCGAGCCTCCGACAAGCGCATCGTGGTCGCCGCCGTTCTGGCGGTCTTCCTGGTCGCCTTCTTCGTGGTCGTGGCGATCGCCCAGGGGATCGGCGATCCGAGCGTCCCCTCAGACGACGTGGCCGTGGTCGAGGACGCTCCGGACGGGCACATCCCGCTCTCGGAGTTCCAAAGGTCTCTCACCCAGACCGCCGCCAGCTCAGGGCAGAAGAAGGTTCCCGACCCGTCCAGCCCCCAGTACGCCTCCCTGCGAGACCAGACGATGTCGAACCTGATCTTGGGGCGCTGGGTTCGCGGTGAGGCGGAGGACCGGGGGATCAGCCTCTCCGACAGCGAGATCAACAACCGCCTGCAGCAGATCAAGAAGCAACTCGGCGGCGAGAAGGGCTTCCAGCAGACCCTCCAGCAGGCCAAGCTGACACCGGAGGAGGCCCGCCAGCAGGTCGAGCTCCAGTTGCTCGGAAACCAGATCCAGTCGCAGGTGATCCCCCAGGACTCCCCGCCGAGCATCTCGGACTCCCAGATCTCGGACTACTACGAGTTCAACAAGGTCCAGTTCGAGCAGCCGGAGACCCGCGACGTCCGCCAGGTCGTCAACCAGGACGAGGCGAAGGTCCAGCAGGCCAAGTCGCTGCTTGAGAAGGACGACTCCCCCAAGAACTGGGAGAAGGCCGCGTCGCAGTTCTCCACCGACAAGGCGACGAAGGCCACCGGTGGCCTTCGTCCGGGGGTCGCCAAGGGCGAGGACGACCCGGCGCTCGAATCGCAGATCTTCTCGGCCCCCGAGAAGCAGCTCATCGGCCCCATCAAGGTGCAGGACAGCTTCTACCTGATCCAGGTCGACAAGATCACTCCCGCCAAGACCACCCCGCTGGACCAGGCCAGCAAGCAGATCGAGCAGCAGCTCGCGCAGGGAGCCCAGCAGCAGATCGCCCAGGACTTCCAGCAGGACTTCACCGCGAAGTGGACCGCCCGGACGGTCTGCGCCGACGACTACCTGGTCCAGCAGTGCGACAACTTCACGCCGCCGGTCCAGCAGGCCAAGGGAGCGCCGCCCGTGACATCCAGTCCGGCGGTCTCGCCCGGTCAGGCCACGGTGTTCCCCGGACAGCCGGCCCCGGCGCTTCCGCAGGGACCCCAGCAGCCGCCCTCCGCCCAGTCCGGCGTCATCGGCCCGGGCGGTGCGCCGCTGCCGCCGGGCGCGGTCCCGCAGGGCGCGGCACCCTAGTCCCGCACCGGTGGCAGGCGACGCGCTCGCGGAGCTGCGCCGGCTCGACGAGATCACCCGCCGGCTTCGCCGCGAGTGCCCATGGGACCGCGAGCAGGACGAGCGCTCGATCGTCCCGCACACCGTGGAGGAGGCATACGAGCTCGCCGACGCGGTCGAGTCGGGTGACGACGCGAAGCTCGTGGACGAGCTGGGGGACGTGCTGTTCCAGGTCTACTTCCTGGCGCTTCTGCTCGAGGAGCGAGGCGCCGGCAGCCTCGCCGAGGTGGCCGAGGGCATGACGCAGAAGCTGATCCGCCGCCATCCCCACGTATTCGGCGAGGCGGAGGCGGCATCGGCGCGCGAGGTCTTGGTGAATTGGGACCGGATCAAGCGCGAAGAGGAGGGGAGGGGCGCGGGCGAGCCGTTCGCGGACGTGCCCGAGAACCTGCCGGCTCTGCTGCATGCGCGAAAGCTCCAGCGGCGCGCCGCCTCAGCCGGGCTGGAGGGCGCCGAGCCCGAGGGCAGGATCGCCGACCCCGCCACCCGCGAGGCAAGCGAGAGGTGGATCGGCGAGGCGCTGTTCTCGCTGGTCGACGTCTCGCGGCGCCTTCGGATCGACCCGGAGCTGGCGTTGCGGGCGGCCGCGCACCGGTTTCGCGATCGGCTGGAGAGTCAAGAGAGCTGAGCCTGGGAGACTTCGCGACCCGTGCCCACAATCGAGCGCATCCACGCCCGCCAGATCCTGGACTCCCGGGGAAACCCCACGGTCGAGGTCGAGGTGACCCTCGACTCCGGCGCCCTGGGGCGAGCCGCGGTTCCCTCCGGCGCCTCGACCGGCGAGTTCGAGGCCACGGAGCTTCGCGACGGCGGCCAGGCCTGGAACGGCAAGGGTGTCGCGCAGGCGGTGGCGAACGTCAACCGCGACATCTCCGAGGCGCTGGTGGGCGCCCGCGCCACCGAGCAGGGCGCCATCGACCGGACGCTGATCGACCTCGACGCCACGCCGAACAAGTCCCGGCTCGGCGCCAACGCGATCCTCGGCGTCTCGCTGGCGGCCGCCCGAGCGGCCGCGGCCGAGGCGGGCGAGCCCCTGTACCGGTTCCTGGGAGGCGCCGACGCCACGACCCTGCCCGTCCCGATGATGAACGTCCTCAACGGCGG
>JBIOZP010000045.1:0-2311 GCA_044871225.1 Solirubrobacterales bacterium | reverse complement strand
CATGAACATGCGCGGCATCACGGGGAAGTGGAACGCCATGTGGCACTCGTCGCCGGCGCCGAAGTACTCGACGACGTCGGCCGGCCACTGGTTGGCCTCGGCGAGCAGCACGCGGTCCGGGTACTTGGCGTCGATCTCCGCGCGCACCCGCTTCAGGTAGTCGTGCGTCTCCGGGAGGTTCTCGCCGTTCGTGCCCTCGCGCTCGTACAGGTACGGCACGGCGTCGAGGCGGAAGCCGTCCATGCCGAGGTCCAGCCAGAAGCGCAGGACCTCGAGCATCGCCTCCTGGACCTCGGGGTTGTCGAAGTTGAGGTCGGGCTGGTGGCTGAAGAAGCGGTGCCAGAAGTAGGCCCCGGCCTGGTCGTCCCACGTCCAGTTCGAGGTCTCGGTGTCGGTGAAGATGATCCGCGCTTCGGTGTAGCGGTCCGTCGTGTCCGACCAGACGTACCAGTCGCGCTTGGGGTTGTCCGCCGAGGAGCGCGCCTCCTGGAACCAGGGGTGGTCGCTCGACGTGTGGTTCATCACGAGGTCGGCGATCACGCGGATCCCGCGCTGGTGGGCGGCCTCGATGAAGTCGCGGACGTCGTCCACCGTCCCGTAGTCGGGCTGGATCTGGAAGAAGTCGGCGATGTCGTAGCCGCCGTCGCGCAGCGGCGACTTGAAGAACGGCAGCAGCCAGATGCAGTCCACGCCCAGCCACTGGAGATAGTCGAGCTTCTCCGTCAGGCCGCGGAAGTCGCCCGAGCCGTCGCCGTTGGCGTCGAAGAACGCGCGCGTGTGGATCTCATAGAAGACCGCGGTCTTGAACCAGAGGGGCTGGGCCTCGAACCAGTGCCCGGGGTCGTTGCGCGTGCCGGCGGCCATCTGTTCAGAGCACCTTCAGGATGTGCGTCTGCTCGCCGTGCGGGTCCAGCCGCACGTAGTTGGGCCCGATCCGCCAGTCATAGTGCGCGCCGGTCATCAGGTCCTCGACCACGAACACCGGCGCCGTCCCGAGGTTGGCGGGGATCGTGACGCTGCCGACCTGGGCGTTGTGCGGGTCCAGGTTGACGGCGCAGATGACCGTGTTGCCGGGCTGCATCTTCGCGTACGCCAGGATCTGGTCGTTGGCGGCCCCGAGCCAGAAGATGTTCGAGAGGTGCTGGAGGGCCGGGTTGTCGTGGCGGATCTCGTTCAGCCGCCGGATCATCGGCAGCAGCGGCCCGTCGAGGTCGCGCTCGCGGATCTCGTACTTCTCGGAGTCCAGGTACTCCTCCGAGCCCTCGCGCACCGGCACGTTCTCGAAGCTCTCGAACCCGCTGTAGATGCCGTAGCTGGGGCTCAGCGTCGCGGCCAGCACGAGCCGGGCGACGAACGCCGGCGGGCCGCCGTGCTGCAGGTAGGCGTGCAGGATGTCGGGGGTGACCGGGAAGAAGTTCGGACGGAAGTACTCGCGCTCCTCGCCCCAGGCGAGCTCGTCGAAGTACTCGACCATCTCGTGGCGCGAGTTCTTCCACGTGAAGTACGTGTAGGACTGCGTGAAGCCGAGCTTGGCCAGCTCGCGCATCACGCTGCGGCGCGTGAACGCCTCGGCCAGGAAGACCACGTCGCGGTCGACCTTGTGGACCTCGGCGATCAGCCACTCCCAGAACGGGAACGGCTTCGTGTGCGGGTTGTCGACCCGGTAGCACTTGATCCCGGCGTCCACCCAGTGCAGGAAGACGTCCAGCCACGCCTGCCAGAGCGCCTCCCACTCCGGCGTGTCCCAGTTGAAGTTGTAGATGTCCTGGTAGCGCTTGGGCGGGTTCTCGGCGTACTTGAGCGTGCCGTCCGGGCGCTGCTGGAACCACTCCGGGTGCTCGGTCAGCCACGGGTGGTCGGCGGAGGCGTTGAGCGCGATGTCGAGCGCGACGTCCATCCCGTGCCGATGCGCCGTGGCGCACAGGTCGCGGACGTCCTGCTGCGTGCCCAGGTCGGGGTGCACGTCGAAGTGCCCGCCCTCGGCGGCGCCGATCGCGTACGGCGAGCCCGGATCGTCCGGCCCGGCGACCAGCGAGTTGTTGCGGCCCTTGCGGTTCTTGCGCCCGATCGGGTGAAACGGCAGCAGGTACAGCACGTCGAAGCCGAGCTCGGCGATCTCCGGGACGCGGCCCTCGACGGCCTTCAGGCCGCCCCAGGAGCGGGGGAAGAGCTCGTACCAGGCGCTGAAGCGGGCCTTGACGCGGTCGACCTCCAGCGGGATCGGCGCCTCGAGCGTCGTGGCGCCTTCGCGCTCGTAGGACGCCTCCATGGCGTCGAAGAGCTCGGCGCCGAGCGCGACCTGGAACTTCTC
>JBIOZP010000044.1:0-8912 GCA_044871225.1 Solirubrobacterales bacterium | reverse complement strand
ATCGATTCGCGACCGTTTCGCATCCTCCTCGCTGCCATTGCTCGACGCTCCGCGCATCAAATGGGCAGCGAGGGCAGCGAACCTGCGCCCGTGGCCGACGCTTATGAGCTTGGGGGTCGTGTACGCCGAAAACCTCGTGAGCATCCGGATCTCGTGATCCGTGGATTCGCGGAGCGCCAGCATGGCGTCGTCGGACGCGACCAGCTGCTGGCTGCGGGCGTCAGTTCCGACGTCATCAGGCACCGGAAGCGGATTGGCCGTCTGTTGCCACTTCACCGCGGTGTCTATGCGGTCGGTCATGGTCTCCTTCCCCCGTCTGCACACTGGAGCGCCGCGGTATTGGCCGGAGGATCGAGCGCCGTTCTCAGCCATCGAGCCGCGGCGGCCCTGTGGCGGATTCGGTCGTGGCGTGGAGGTGATGTCGACGTGACGATCCCAAGCTCGAGATCACAGCGTTGTGGCATCGCCTGGCACGTGTCGAGCCTCCCGCCGGACGAGGTCACGTCCGTTTGCGCCATTCCCGTCACCACCGTCCCCCGGACCTTGCTCGACCTCGCTGCCATCTTGAGCGGACGGGAAGTCGAGCTGGCAATGGAGGAAGCGGAAGTCAAGCGCCATACGGACCGGCTCTCGCTGCCCGTCCTGCTGGCCCGCTACCCCCGTCGACATGGCGGGCCCAAGCTTCGGGAGATCCTGGCCCGAAATCGGCTCGGAACCACGCTGACCGGGAGCGAGCTCGAAGAGCGGTTTCTCAGATTCATCGCGGACCACGGCCTGCCCACGCCTGAGATGAATGCTCCGATCGCCGTCCGCAGCCGGTTCGTCGAGGTCGATTGCGTGTGGCGCCGGGAAGGGTTGATCGTTGAGCTTGACGGACGAGCGTTCCACGGCACCACGGCGGCCTTCGAGCGCGATCGTTCCCGTGACCGGGCTCTCATGGCCGCCGGATGGCGCGTGGTTCGGATCACGTGGCGCCAATTGGACGACGATCCCGATGGACTCGCCAACGACATCCAAATCCTGCTCGGCTCCTGATGCCTATGAGGTTTGGGGCACATAGAACCCCCAAGCTCATACGGATCGAGAACTAGCGTGCGCGGGGCGTTCCGGCCCTACCTGCCGGCCTTCGGGCTCGTCCACGGCTCGGCGAGCTTGGCGGCCAGGCGGTCGGCCAGGTCGGCGGCCGGGACGCGCTCCTGCTCGAGGCTGTCGCGGTCGCGCAGGGTGACCGTGTCGTCCTCCATCGTCTGGCCGTCCACGGTGATCCCCCACGGGGTGCCGATCTCGTCCTGGCGGCGGTAGCGGCGGCCGATCGAGCCGCCCTCGTCGTACTCGGCCGGCACGCGGCGGCGGACGTCCTCGTAGATCGCCCGGGCCTTCTGCGGCATCCCGTCCTTGGACACCAGGGGCAGCACCGCGGCCTTGACCGGCGCCAGCCTGGGATGCAGCCGCAGCACCGTGCGCTTCCGGCCCTCGACCTCCTCGGTGTCGTAGGCGTCGACCACGAACGAGAGCAGCGAGCGGTCTACCCCCAGCGAGGGCTCGATCACGTAGGGAACGTAGGCCTCGCCCTTCTCCTGGTCGAAGTACTCGAGCTTCTCGCCCGAGAACTCGGCGTGCCGTGAGAGGTCGAAGTCGCCCCGGTTGGCGATCCCCTCCAGCTCGGACCAGCCCATCGGGAACAGGTACTCGATGTCAGAGGTGGCGGATGAGTAGTGCGAGAGCTCGTCGGGCCCGTGCTTTCGAAGCCGCAGATGGTCCGGCCGCAAGCCGAGGTCGGTGTGCCAGCGCATCCGGTCGTCCATCCACCGCTCGTGCCACTCGCCGGCCTGGTCGGGCGGAACGAAGTACTCAATCTCCATCATCTCGAACTCCCGGGTGCGGAAGATGAAGTTGCCCGGGGTGATCTCGTTGCGAAAGGCCTTACCGATCTGGGCGATGCCAAACGGTGGCTTCTTGCGGGCGAACTGGAGCACGTTCTTGAAGTTCACGAAGATGCCCTGCGCCGTCTCGGGGCGCAGGAAGACGCGAGCGGCGTCGTCGCGCACCGGCCCCATGAAGGTCTCGAACATCAAGTTGAACTGGCGCGGGTCGGTGAGATCGCACTCCTCGGTCTCGCCGGGGTGCTTCGAGGGCTTTCGCCCGCAGGCCGCGTCCTCCAGCTTGTCGGCCCGAAAGCGCAGCTTGCAGGTGCGGCAGTCCACCATCGGGTCGGTGAACCCCTCCAGGTGTCCGGAGGCCTCCCAGGTCCGAGGGTGCATCAGGATCGCCGCGTCGAGCCCCACCATGTCGTCGCGCTCCTGCACCACGGCCCGCCACCATTCGCTCTTGACGTTGTTCTTCAGCAGGACGCCGTAGTGGCCGTAGTCGTAGGTGGACCCCAGCCCGCCGTAGATCTCCGAGGACTGGAAGATGAATCCGCGCCGCTTGCACAGCGCGACCACCTCGTCGAGGGTGGTCACGGCAGGCCGGGTCTCGGTTGAGTCCGCCATCGGCGGCGTCGAGGCTAGATGATCACCGGGACGCGCGCCCACCTCACCCCGGCGAGGTAATGAAGGGCGGCATGCGGGCGCAAACTGCGGTAGGCCGCGGAACTTTTTCCGGCCGATCCACTCTCGAGCATGTGAGGTGCCCCGTCAGACGATGGTCAACCTGGTCACAGCCCCGATCCGCGCCGGGCGCCACCTGGCAATCTGGGTCGTCTGGCACTCCACCGGCGTCACCCTGGTCGAGCCGCGCAGGAAGTAGGGCCTGCGCCCTCCCGCCCGACGCCCCGATCGCTGTGCGGGCACTCCCGGGTTGCCGGGCGCGTGTGATCTATGTCAAGCGGGGCAGCCCTGAACGCTTGCTGCGACGTTGCCGCTACGGGTCGCGCCGTTCCAGCCCGTGAACGCGGTCTGGAAGATCAGCCGAGGCGGCTGGCAGATGTCTCTGCTGTTGCCCAGCAATCCGTTTCGCTTGAACTGAAGGACGAAGTTGGAGATCGGGATGTCGGGGAGACCGTGGAATACCTGCCCGATACCGGCCTGCGCGAAGACGAACTCGCCGAAGAGCTGGATGTTGAGCGGCCCCCGCAGGTCCACCCCCAGCCGCGGCAGGTCACCGGGCCGCGCGCCGGGAACGATCACGACCGCTCCCGTTTCCTCTGCGCTCAGCAGCGGAGAGATCGCCCGCGCGAACCCGACGATCGACTGCGTCGGGCAGGTCCAGGCGTTGGTACGGAACGTCGCCAGCGGGCAGGGGTTGGCAAGCGGGCCCGGATCCGGATTGAGGCTCTGAGGAACCAGCACCTGGGCATCCTTCAACCCTGCCTCACCGGCGTCCTGGAGGATCTGCGTCTTCACCGGCGGCTGCCTGTTGGCCTGGGTGAAACCGGCCGCTCCGACCGATGCCTTGAAGGTGGGGGAGAAGGGCAGCGCGGCGCAGTTGGCGGAGGTGAACGTTGCCTGCCCGAACACCTTCCGGCTTGGGTTGGTGTGGGAGTCGGCGATGAACCTCGTGGTCTTGGTGCCGCAGGAGGTCGGGTTGCGCATGAAACCCTGGCCGCCGACGGTTCCGTTCAGGTGGATGTCGATCGCGGTGATGTCGATGGGCACGCTCGCGCCGCCCGCGGCATGCGCGACGTTCGGGATGTCGCTGAGAACCGTGTTCAGCCCGAAATCGCTCTTTCGAAGCTGGACGTCGGACACCTGGACGATCTTGTCGAGCAGCGGCAGTGGCGCCGAGCCGACGGGGCGCAGCACGATGCCGAACCGCGCCGGCTGCCCTGCCGCGGGCTCAACGTTGTACAGCGAGCCGTCGACGGTCATCGGCACGGTCAGGGGCAGCGGATTCAGGAGGTGCGCATCCGCGCTGGTGGTCACGGTCCCGACCTGGCTGCCGGTCGGGCAGCTATCGGCCTGGAGCTGGGCCATCGTGCAGAGGGGTGTCGCCGTCGGATCACCCACGAGGCCGGGCGGCAGGGCGACGATCAGGTCCTTGACGTCGTCGGTGGGCGACGTGAACCCGATGTGGACGTTGAAGTCGCTGTTCGCCCCGGCGTTTGTGTTCGCCGGGGATGCCGACAGGCCCTGGAAGCCGAAGGCGGCGTTGGCGGCGGGCGCCGCCGTGAGGCATGCCGCGGTGACCACCAAGAACGGGATCCACACGCGCCGCACGAAGCCCATCGAGTCTCCTCCTCGTCGATCTGCCAGGAGCGCCGCGGACTATAGAGATCTCGCCACCGATCGGTGTCGTATCCCGCGCGGCGGCACTCATGACGGCGAACTGCCAGGGAGGCCCCGGGGCGGCTGCGATAATCGCTTCGCGATGCCGATCTACGAGTACCGCTGCTCCAACGGGCACCAGTTCGAGGTGATCCAGGCGATCACCGACGCGCCCGTGACCGAATGCGAGCAATGCGGCGCGCCGGTGGAACGGGTTTTCCACCCGGTCGCCGTCCACTTCAAGGGCTCCGGCTTCTACACCACCGACTACGCCCGCAAGGCGAGCGCCAAGGCGTCGGGCGATGGGGGCAAGGACTCCTCGGCCTCCAAGGACTCGAAGCCCCAGAAGGACAAAGCCGAGACCTCCTCGGCGAAGAGCGAGGACTGAGGAGAGCACCGGGCCAGCCCGGCCCGGGAGACGGTTCCGGCGGACGGGGGACTAGGCCGGCGGGGAGCAGGCGGGGTTGTGCGGCGGGTCCCCGCCGAGGAACTTCTTCACCGCCCGCTCGCACTCGTCCTGCGGGATCACCAGGTTGCCGGCGGCCGTGGTCGAGGCTGGCTCGAGCACGTCGGTGCCGCCGCTGAAGCCGATCGCCGCCGCGAAGACGAGCTGCGGCATCGTCCACGCGCCCATGCTGGACTCCATCGCCTTGGGAGCGTTCCAGCCGATGATCGGCCCCTTGACGAAGTTGTAGGGGAGCCGGAGGGGATCGGTCAGCCGGCCCTTGATCCCGTCCAGGATCTGCTGCTGGAACTGGGCGCGCTCGATGTCGGTCCCGGTGAAGTCGCCCGACCCGCAGCTGTTCTCGCGGGTGCGGGCCAGCGTGATCGCCTGAAAGCCGTTCAGCGTGTGCTCACCCTTGTCCAGCTTCAGGTTGAAGGCGCCGCCCGAGACGGTCGAGCAGACGTCGGTGTCGAGGTCGACCTTGACTCCGCCGATCGTGTCGATGAACTTGCGAAAGCCGTCGAAGTCGATGATCGCGACCTGGTCGACGTTGATGCCGAGGAACCGCTCGATCGTGCGAATGGTCAGCTTCGCGCCGCCGTTCGCGTACGCGGAGTTGATCTTCTCCTCGCCCAGCCCGGGGATGTCGGCCAGGGTGTCGCGGGGGATCGACAGCTTTCGAAACGACCCGCCACCCGCGCGGATCAGCATGATCGTGTCCGAGCGGTAGGGCGTGCAGTGGTCGGGCGGCGCCTTGCCGCTCCCGGCCGCCTTCAGGCAGCTCTTCGATGCCGCCTCGTCCGGGCCGGCGAACTGGCCCGAGCGAATGTCGGTGCCCAGGACGAGGATGGTCTGGGGGCTGACGGCGAGGAACGGGTTGCCGTCGAGCGTGTTGCCCATGTCGGAGAGCTTCCACTTCTGGATCTGCGAGGAGACGGCGAAGGCCAGGAAGCTCAGCACCAGCCAGACCAGGGCCGCGATCCCGACCCACTTCAGGGCGCCCCGCCACCAGGGTCGCTCGGCGGGCGGCCGGCGTTCGGCAGGCTCCCGCTTGGAGGCCGGGAGCCGAGGTCCGCCGCCTCCCTTGCCGCTCAAGCGCTCTCGCAGCGCGGTGAGATCCGGGGCTCGCAGGCCGCTCAACAGGCCTGGGCGCGACCGGTAGACCTTGTACTCGGGCGGCTCGGGCCGGCCCTCGTCCCCGTTGGGACGGCCCTGCTCGCCGTTTAGCGACATGAGCGGGTAATACTCCCGCATGGTCCGAATCCCTCCCGACCGGGACTCCGTTCCCACGTTCGGCGGGGCCTTCGGTTGAGCTGGTGGAGGCGATCGGCGTCGATCTGGGGGGGACGAAGGCGCTGGTCGGCGTCGTCGACTCCGAATGCCGGGTGCTCTATCGCTCCACCGTGCCGAGCCACGGTCTTGGCCAGGACGAACTGTTGGCGATGCTCGAGCGGGAGATGCGTGCGGCGCGGGACGCGCACCCCGAGGTGGTCGCGGCGGGGCTCGGGATCCCCTGCACGATCGACCGCCGGCGCGGAGTCGCGGTGCTCGCCGTAAACCTCGAGCTCGCCGACGTCCCGGTTCGTGACCTGATGTCGCAGCGGCTTGGCCTACCGGTTGCCGTGGATAACGACGCCAACGTGGCGATGCTCGCCGAGCACCGGTTCGGCGTTGCCCGCGGCGCTCGCAACGCCGTCATGCTCACGGTCGGCACCGGGATCGGCGGAGGGCTGGTCCTGGAGGGGCGCCTCTACCGGGGCTCAACGGGCGCCGGGGCCGAGCTGGGTCACACCGTCATCGACGCCGACGGGCCGCGATGCCAGGGCAACTGCCCCAATCGCGGCTGCGTGGAGGCGCTGGCGTCCGGCACCGCGATCGCCCGCGAGGGCCTCGCGGCGGCGAAGGCCGCCCCCGACTCGGCGCTCGGCCGAGCGCTCGCGGGAGGCGACGAGGTGGACGGCAGACTGGTCACCGATGCCGCTCTGGACGGCGACCCGACGGCGAAGGGAGTCCTGGAGCTCGTCGGTCGCCGGCTTGGAGTCGCGTTCTCCAGCTACGCGAACATCTTCGACCCCGACGTGATCGTGATCGGCGGCGGGGCGAGCCGGGCGGGGGAGCTGCTGGCCGACCCCGCACGCCGCGAGCTGGCGGCCCGCGCCCTGCCTCCGATGAGCAAGACCAGGGTGGCGCTCGCCGAGCTCGGCCCCGACGCCGGCATGATCGGGGCGGCGACGATGGCCCTCGAGGAACGGGAGTGACGTAGTGGCGGGACGGTTGACCGTCTGCGCGACCCCGATCGGGAACCTCCAGGACCTCAGCCCTCGCGCGCGCCGAGCGCTGGGCGACGCCGATCTGGTGGCCTGCGAGGACACCCGCCGAACCGGGTTGCTCTACGAGAAGCTGGACATACCGCGCCCGCGGATGGTCTCCAACCACGAGGGAAACGAGGCCGAGCGAGCAATCCAGATCGCACAGCAGATCGAGCGGGGGGCCAGGGTCGTGCTCGTCTCGGACGCGGGGATGCCCGCGATCTCCGATCCTGGCTACCGCCTGATCCGCACCTGCATCGACCGCGACCTGGAGGTTGAGGTGGTGCCCGGGCCCTCGGCGGTGACGACTGCGCTTGTCGCCTCGGGGCTGCCCGTCGCCCGCTGGCGCTTCGAGGGTTTCCTCCCGCGCCGCGCTGGAGAGCTCGAGCGGGTGCTGCGCTCGGCCGAGACCGTGGTCGCGTTCGAGTCCCCGCGGCGGTTGCCGGCCTCGCTCGCCGCGCTGGCCGCGCTGGCCCCCAATCGCGAGGCGGCGGTATGCCGGGAGCTGACGAAGCTCCATGAGGAGGTGGCCCGGGGCACGCTGGGGGAGTTGGCTCGCCGTTTCCGCGACGAGGTGAAGGGCGAGATCGTGGTCGTGGTCGGTCCCGCGGCGACCAACGCGACGGCCCCCGACATCGCCTTCGCCGTCGACGCCCTGCGCCGCCTGGTGCAGGCCGGTGCGCGCCCGCGAGCCGCCGCCTCCGTGGTCGCGGCCCTGACCGGCACCGGGGCGAATGATCTTTACCGCGGCCTCACCGGCCGCGACCCTCGTGAATAGCAGGGTGGTTTACTGGACATCTAGCTGAATGGAACCGGCCCTGCCGGGGCGTCCGGGTAGATAGGATCTGGGCGAGGAGAGAAGTAGTGGCTGCGCCTGGAGCGGCCGGGAAGGAGAGGATGACTCCCGCGTTCACGAGCAGGAGCGCTCCCCTAGTTGGATCAGGAGGAGGGGCATAGCCCCGAACAGGTGGCCCGTGCCGAACTGCAGCCCGTGAGCTCCGGGCGGCCATGGCTGGCCCGGGCGATCGCCGGCGTGGCCCTCCTCGCCGGATTCGTGCTGGTGCTGATCATCCTGTTCGGCGGCAGCTCCGGTCGCAAGTACCACCTGCTGTTCCAGAACGGCGGCCAGCTCGTGAGCGGCAACGAAGTGCTGGTCGCGGGCCAGAAGGTCGGGAGTGTCGACGACGTCAAGCTGACCGACGACGGGCAGGCCGAGGTCACGATCTCCGTCGATGAGGCGCTTCACGAAGGGACCACCGCCGTCATCCGCGCCACCTCGCTGTCGGGCATCGCGAACCGCTACGTCTCGATCACGCCGGGGCCCAACAACATGCCCGAGCTGGATGACGGTGCGACGCTGGGCGGGGACAAGACAACCTCGCCCGTGGACCTCGACCAGCTCTTCAACACCTTCACTCCCCGGACCCGTCTCGCCCTTCGCGACGTGATCCAGGGGTCCGCGGCTGTCTACGACGGCCACGCGCATGGGGCGCGCGAGACCTACAAGTACTTCGCGCCCGGCCTCTCGGCCACCAGGCGCCTGTTCACCGAGCTGACCAGCGACAGCCGCGCGTTCAGCCAGTTCCTGGTGCAGGGCTCCAAGGCGCTGGGCGCGATCGGCGATCGCCGCGACGACCTCTCGGCCCTGACTCAGAACGCGAACGAGTTCCTGGGCGCGATCGCCAGCCAGAACGCCGCCCTCGACGAGTCGCTCCAGCGTCTGCCGCCGACCATGCGTCAGGCGAACACGACCTTCGTGAACCTCCGAGCGGCGCTCGACGACGTCACACCGCTCGTCAACGATGCCAAGCCCGCCACCAAGGACTTGGCCCCGTTCCTGCGCAAGCTGCGCCCGGTCGCCGAGCGCTCGGTCCCCGTGTTCCACGACCTCCGGCAGGCGATCAACCGTCCGGGGAACACCAACGATCTGACCGATTCGCTGCGCGAGCTGCC
>JBIOZP010000043.1:0-7781 GCA_044871225.1 Solirubrobacterales bacterium | reverse complement strand
GCCGCCATCGTCACGACCCGCTTCTCCGATCCGGCGCTGGACTCCTTCCACATCGACACCGCGCTCGGCAACGACCTCGTGTCCGTCGGAACGACCGTCAACCAGTTGATCAACTTCTCCTCGAGCTGAGCGACGGCTCTCATCCTGATAACACAGGAAGTCGGACGCCCCCCAAACCGTCTCATTTCCTTGATATGGGGACCGAGCGAGGCGCGTGAGGAGGCCAGATCCTCTGCCTGACGGGCAGGATGAGGTGCCGCGCCGCCCGACGGCGTGAGATGGTTGCCGGCAGCGCTGATGCAAGGCGTGTTTCTTCAACCGTGCGAAGGGAGCGTTCATGGCGACTGGCTTCGTCGAGGTTCCGGACTGGTTTCCTGATGAGAACCAGGGCTGCGGCACGGCGGTGGCGGACCTGGACGGGGACGGCCGGCCCGACCTGATCGTCTTCCAGATTGACAACCCGGAGGGCCAGAACAAGGGCTACTACCGGATCGGGCGCGCGCTCGACGGTGCCGCTGGTGTCACCGGTGGCTGGGGTCCGTGGATGGAGGTGCCGGACTGGTTCTCGTACGAGAACCAGGACGGCGATATCGCGATCGCAGACCTGGACGGGGACGGCCGGCCCGAGCTGATCGTCTTCATGATCGACAACCCGGAGGGCCAGAACAAGGGCTACTACCGGATCGGGCGCGCGCTGGACGCCGCCGCTGGGGTCACCGGGGGCTGGGGGCCGTGGACCGAGGTGCCGGACTGGTTCCCGTGGCAGAACTCGGGCGCCGGGGTCGCGCTGGCCGACCTCGACGGGAGCGGCCACCCGGACCTCGTCGTATTCCAGGTCGACAACCCGGTCGGCGCGAACGTCGGCTACTACCGGGTCGGGCGCGACCTCGCTGTCACCGGCGTTACGGATGGCTGGGGGCCATGGAGGGCCGTGGACTGGTTCTCGTGGGAGAACTCGGGCGCCGGCATCGCGCTCGCTGACCTCGATGGCGACGGCCGGCCCGAGCTGCTGGTCTTCCAGATCGACAACCCGCCGGAGCAGAACGGCGGCTATTACCAGATCGGCTGGGCGCTCGACGCAGACGGAGCGGTGACTGGCGGTTGGGGGCCCTGGACGGCCCTGCCGGACTGGCGCTTCTGGGAGAACGCCGGCGCGGGCGCGGCCCTGGTCGACGTCGGCGGGGGCGCTCGACCCGAGTTGGTGGTCGGCCTGATCGACGCGCCGCCAGGGGGCAACGCCGGCTTCTACCGAGTCTTCGATCTGGTGCTCGACCTGGACGACGCGCCGACGAAGGGCGTCTGGCGCCTGCAGCGGGAGAACTCGCAGGTTCTGGCGATCCATGCCGCAGCCCTGCACACGGGCGAGGTGTACCTGTTCTCCGGATCGAGCAACAACCCGCCGAACATCGGCACGCCCAACCGCGGCGTGCGCTGGAACGAGCAGGACGGGACCGTGACCCCGGCGGGGGTGCCCGCCGACTTCTTCTGCTGCGGGCACGCCTTCCTCTCCGATGGACGGCTGCTCGTGGCCGGCGGGACCAAGGAGTACGACTTCGGCCACCCGTTCTTCGGGCTGAGGGACGCCTACGTCTTCGCGCCGGAGACCGACACCTGGACGCCGGTGCAGGGCATGGCGGGCGGGCGCTGGTACCCGACCCTGGTCACCTTGGGCGACGGACGGATAGTCGCGTTTTCGGGGCTCGGTGAGGACGGCCTGCTGAACCTCGTCCCCGAGATCTACGCCGACGGCGTCGGCTGGAGCGCGCTGCCCGACCAGCGGACGTGGTCGGCGACGCCGCCGGAGTGCACGCGGCGGGTACCGCTGTACGCGCAGCTGTTCCTGCTCCGGGACGGCAGGCTGTTCTTCAGCGGCGCCGACTACGGCGGCAACGAGGGCCTGAACCCGTGCTTCATCGACCTGGGATCACACGCCTTCACCGAGGTGCCCGGGCTGGCCACGCACGAGGAGCAAGCTCACCGCAACCAGGGCGGCAGCGTGCTCCTGCCGCCGGCCCAGGACCAACGCGTCATGCTGATCGGCGGCGGTGCGCCGCTGGCGGGTGGTCACCACGCGATGGAGGCGATCGACAACGTCAACATCGTCGACACGGACGCCAATCCGGTGGCGTACCGGCCCACGGCCCCGCTGCACGAGGCGCGCATGCACCACGTCTCCGTCCTCCTGCCCGACCGCACGGTGCTCGTCGTCGGTGGCAGCCGACTCGAAGAGTCACGCGAAATGGCCACACCGGCGGCCGAGATCTTTGACCCGGAGACGGAGACCTGGACGGTCGGCGCCCACGCGCGGGTGCTCCGGCTCTACCACTCCGTGGCCACCCTGCTGCCCGACGGCACCGTCATCACGGCCGGCTCGAACCCTGCCAGGGGCGACGAGGAGTACCGCCTCGAGCGCTACCATCCGCCCTACCTGTTCCGCGGGCCGCGCCCGGTCATCAACGACGCTCCCGACACCGTGGGGTACGGAGATGTCGTCACGCTCACCTGCGACTCGACGGCGAACGTGAAATGGGTGAATCTGATTCGCGCCGGCACCGCGACGCACTGCCTGGACAGCGACCAGCGCCTCGTCGACATGCCCTTCACCGTCACCGGCGCGACGACGCTGCAGGCCACCATGACGAGTGAGGCCAACCTCGCGCCGCCGGGGCGCTACATGCTGTCCGTCACCGACGACGCGGGCGTGCCGTCGATCGCACGCTGGGTCCACGTCGACCTCTGACGAGTGCCTAGGGCCGCCATGGAACGGCGGGCTCGTCCAACCGATCGAGGCCATTCGCTGATGTGCACCACTGGGAGGGGATTGTCGTGATCACGAGAATCGGTTTCGGCACTGCTCAGGTTCGCCTGGGCACCACCCGTCTCGAGCTGCGTCCCGGGCAGGCGCTCACCGTGGGCCTGGGAGCGTCGGCCAGCTCGCCGGACGAGCTGGCCGATGCGGAGGCCTTCGTCTGGACGAACTACGGATCGCACGACCCGAGCTCCTTCGGCGCTGTCCCGATGCACCCGGTCACGCCGTCGGACGGGCACCAGCGCGCCTTCGAGGCCACCCTCGCCCCGGCCACGGTCGGCACGTTCGTCGCGACCGCCTATCTCGTCAGCCAGGGGGCGCAGCACTGGGCACAGGACCATGCGGCTCCAGACCCGCCGCGGGACCAGTGGAATCTCAACAACCGCCTGGTCTTCCGGGTGTCGTCGCCCGACGTGCAGGGCCTGTTCGTCCGCCAGGTCCCGCTGGACAAGGCGAACGCCCGCTCCGACAGCACTGACATCTCGACGATCGACGACATGCTCGAGGACGGAACGGGCTGGTACAACCTGACCAAGCTCGCAGCGGACGGGGTCGACTGCATCTGGGTCCAGGTGCCCTACCGGATCGACCTGTGGGACGGCCTGCCCGCCGTCGACGACGCGGGCAGCGACTACGCGAGCACCGACTGGTTCTCGATCGATCCGGAGCTGTCGCGCGAGGCGCGCGTCGTACCGGCGTGGGATCTGGATCGCCAGCACGAGCTGGCCAACGCGGTGATGAAGCGTTTCGTGGACCGGGCCCACGAGCTGGGCATGAAGGTGATCTTCGGGATCGCGCCCAACCACGTCGGTCACAACTTCATCTTCCGCGACTCCTTCGAGAACGGCGGCGGCATCCAGGTCCGCCGCCGCGACTACCAGCAGACGGCGGTCAACGCGTCGCAGCTCGCCGAGGTGAACGCGCGGCTGGGGTCGCCGAACGTGGACGAGACGGTGAAGAACTACGCCGAGTGGATGCTGCCTCAGATGTACGCCGCGCGGTATCCCGACGGCACCTACAACCCCTTCGGGGCGGCCAGTGTCTACGAGACCTACTCGCCGGACTGGTACGGCGTGTGGTCCGACACCAAGCACCTCAATCACGGCGGGCACGCCGGCCAGCACATCTGGTACCCGAAGACGGACCAGAACTACCGCGTGCTCGGGTATATCGGACGGGTGATGCGGTGGGCGGCCACCGAGCTCGGCGTGGACGGCTTTCGCCTCGACCACTCCCTTGGCATGCCCTACTACTTCTTCGAGCAGACGCTGCCGTGGGTCGAGATGAAGGTCCGAGAAGCTCGCGGTGACGACGCGTATCTCTTGCTCGTGCACGAGGATCACGATCGGAAGGACTACTCCGCCCGCGTCGGGGACATCGTGCAGTCAAAGGGTTACGAGGGATTGCTGCACTTCCTGACGCATCAGGACGTAGAGGGACTGTGGAGCTTGTACAACGATCCGTACTTCACCACCGAGTTCGTCGGCACCGGCAACCATGACGAGGTGAGGGGCTCGAACTTCTTCGCGGGGGACCTGCTCGCCTACGGCAACGCGGTGCTCACGATGCAGTTCATGGGCGGCCCGATGACGATGCTCGCGGGCGATGAGTACGCCGAGGCCGAGAAGCTGCGGTTCAAGGCCAAGGGCGGGATCCCGACCCTGTGGCAGCTACGCCTCGGCCAGCTGCCTCAGGCCAACCAGACCCTCGCGTACTGGATCGCCCGCGGAGGCCAGCTGAAGAAGAACCACCGGGCGCTGCGCGGCACCCAACGGGAACGGCTCGGCACGGTCGGCGGCGGGGACGCGCCGCGGATCCTCGCGTGTGCCCGCTCCAGCGGCGAAGCCGGCGACGTGCCGCTCATGATGTTCAACAACCTGGACCGTCAGAACTGGGTGACGGCGACGTTCGACGTCGGCAGCGGGGTGCGCAGCTGGCTAGCGCAGGCGCCCGGATCCTTCTACCAGGTGCGCGATCTGATCGGCGTCGACCCGCAGCGCCCGTTGTGGCGCCGAGCGCTGCACGGTCAGGAACTTCTCGATCAGGGGATCGGCATCGGGCTGCAGCCGTATCAGATCCAGCTGCTCGAGCTCGAGCGGCTCGCGTAGGGTATCCCTGTCGAGGTCGCGCGGCGGCGGAAGGGCCAGAGAGGGGCGACGGTGACGGCGTGACGCGATGGCCCGCCCAGCCAGTGATCTACGAAGTCAACACCTGGGTCTGGTTGGGCGAGCTGACTCGGCGCTACGGACGGCGGATGACGCTTCGCGACGTCCCGGACGAGGCCTGGGACGAGCTGACCGTTCCCGGGGTCGACGCCGTTTGGCTCATGGGCGTCTGGGAGCGCAGCGAGGCCGGACGCCGCATCGCGATGGCCGACGAAGGCGTGCGGCGGTCGCTCTCGGACGCGCTGCCCGACCTCCGGCCAGAGGACGTGATCGGCTCGCCCTACTGCGTGCGCCGCTACGTCGCCGATGAGCGCTTGGGCGGGCCCGAGGCGCTCGCCGCCGCCCGCGCGACGCTGGCTCGCCGCAACGTCCGGCTGCTGCTCGACTACGTGCCAAACCACACGGCACCTGACCATCCCTGGTTGCGTGAGCAGCCCGACGCGTTCGTCAGGGGCACCGCCGACCACGCCGCGCGGGCGCCGAACGCAGTCATCGAGAGCCACGGTCACCACTTCGCTCGCGGCGGCGACCCCTACCGGCCGCCGTGGCCGGATGTCGTCCAGCTCGATGCGTTCAGCCCCACGATGCGCCGGCTCACCACGGACACGCTCCGCGCGATCGGCGACCAGTGCGACGGCGTCCGCTGCGACATGGCCATGCTGGTCGTCAACGACGTGTTCGGGAGGACGTGGGGCGAGCTGGTGGGCTCCCCGCCGGCCGAGGAGTTCTGGCCGGACGTCCTCGGCCTCGTCCGCGACCGTCACCCGGAGATGCTGTTCGCGGCCGAGGTGTACGGCGAGCTCGACTGGGCGTTGCAGCAGCAGGGCTTCGACCTCTGCTATGACAAGACGCTCTACGACCGGCTCCTGGACGGAAGCGCCCCGTCGGTGCGCGCGCACCTCGGCGCCCACCCGGCCTTTCAGCGGCGGCTCGTCCGCTTTCTCGAGAACCACGACGAGCCGCGCGCGGCGTCGACGCTGCAGCCTCCCGAGCGCGAATGCGCAGCGGCCGTCGCGCTTGCGACGCTGCCCGGCGCCACGTTGTGGCACGAGGGACAGTTCGACGGCCGCCAGGTGCGGCTGCCGGTCTTTCTGGCGCGGCGCCCCTCCGAGCCGGGCAACCCCAAGCTGCGCCGGTTCCACCTCGACCTGATCGCTGCGGTTAGCCGGAGCCGGCTGAGAGCGGGTGAGTGGCGCGCGCTCGACCCCACCGGCTGGCCGGACAACCAGTCCTGCCGGAACCTCCTGAGCTGGTGTTGGCGAGATGGCCCGCGACGACATGTGGTTGTGGTGAACCTCTCCGACGGCGCGTCGCAGGGGCGCGTGGCGCTGCCCTGGCCGGAGCTCCGGGGACGGTCGTGGCGGATGGCGCCGATCCTCGGCGGCGAGACCTTCGAGCGGGACGGCGACGAGCTGCGCGATCCCGGGCTGTTCGTGGCGCTCGCGCCGTGGGGATGGCACGTCTTCGCGCTCGAGGACCCAGGCCGCTGACCACGAGCGACCGAAGGCGCTTCACGAGAAGTCCGCCGGACGGATCGCGACCCGAGAGCTCCGATCGCCCTGCGTCGCGTGCTCACGTTCCGCCAAGTCGCGCGCGAGCGCTCGTTCTCCCGCGCCGCCCAAACGCTGTCGCTCACCCAGCCGTCGGTCTCCTACCAGGTCGCCCAGCTGGAACGCGAGATGGGCGGCAAGCTGCTGGAGCGTGGCCCCGGCGGCCCGCGGCCGACTGTCGCCGGCGAAGCGCTCCTCGTCCACGCCGACGCCCATCGCCGAGCGCTTCGCCCTCGCCGAAACCCAGCTCGACGAGATCTTGCGCACCAGCACGCGCACCTGCGCATCGGCGCCGTTCCCAGCGCGCTGGCCGGGCTCGTGCCCGCCGCGCTCCAACGAGTGCGCCAGCACCACGCGGGCGCGCTCGTCACCGTCGCCGAAGGCCGCTCCGACGAACTGCCGGCCTGCGTGCGGTCCGGGGAGCTGCACCCGGCCGTCGGCTTTCAGGACGCCGCGCGCGCCCCCGACCACCACGAGGGCCTCAGACGCCACGAGCTGCTACGCGAGGACTTCCTCGTCGCCCTGCCCCGCGGCCACCGCCTCGCCGGCCAAGACCGCGTCCGCCTCGCCGACGTCGCCGACGACGACTGGGTCGCCGCCTTCCCCGACGGCATCATCGTCCGAGCCCGCCGCACCGCCGGCTTCGAACCACGACTGATCTCCATCACCCGCGACCAGCTCGCCATCCGCGCGCTCATCACCCGCGGCCTCGCCGTCACGCTCGCCGCCCAACTGCTCGCCGACGCCTTCGAGCTCGCAGAACTGCGCCCAATCGACGGCCGATCCCCCGCACGCAACGTCTACGCCCTCCTCCCACCAGGCGGACAACATCGACTCGCCAAGCCCATGCTCGAAGCTCTCACCGAATCGGCTGACGCCCTCGACTTGTAGAAGTCACTGACGGGTCCGCTGCCGCTCGCAACGCCGGCTACTGCTTTCGCTGCTCCTATGTCAAGAAATTGATGGTGTGATCGTCTGATTCGGGGTGGGGCCGGTGGTCTGCAGCAGGTGCCAGAGGCGGCGCGTGAGGTGGCGCTTGAGGCAGCGGATGGCTTCCTTGGTGCTCTTGCCCTCGGCGCGTTTGCGCGCGATGTAGTCCTTGGTTTCGGGGTGGCAGCGCAGGCGGGTGGTAGCGATGCGATGGATGGTCGCGTTGATCTGGCGGTTGCCGCCGCGGTCAAGGCGGTGGCGGTTGGTCTTGCCGGAGCTGACGGGTATGGGAGCGACGCCGGCGCTGCGTGCGAGCTTGGCGTCGGT
>JBIOZP010000042.1:0-2188 GCA_044871225.1 Solirubrobacterales bacterium | reverse complement strand
GCGGTGTCGGTGTCGACGCTGATCGTCGGCGCGCTCCTCGTGTGGCTGGCACCGGGCGGGCTCTATGCCGCTGAGCGGGCGGTGCGCGAGCACCTCGGCGCCACGATCGGCTGGGGCGTTGCGATCGCGATCGGCGTGCCGCTGCTGGCGATCCTGGCGCTCGTCACGCTCGTAGGTATCCCGTTCGGCATCGCGCTGCTGCTGGCCGCGATCCCCGTGCTGCTCCTCGCGTACGCGACAAGCGCCTGGGTCCTCGGGCGCCGCATGCTCCGCAACCGGTCGACCTCCCCCTGGCTGTCGCTACTGTCCGGCTGGGGGATCCTGCGCCTGCTGGCCCTCGTCCCCGTCGCGGGCGGCCTCGTCGGGCTCGCGGCGACGGTCGTGGGACTCGGAGCGCTGACCGTCGCGCTGTGGCGGGCGCGCACGCCGGGCGCGACCCCCGCGAGGCCCGAGGCGCCCGCTGCGGGCCGTCCCGCCCCGGCCGCCTGACCTATCGAGACACCCCGTCGCGGGCAGTGGCCCGCACAGCGACCAGCCACAGTTGGCCGACCTCAACGCCGGACCCCTGGGCTGTGGCGCGACGCTAGCTGGCCACCACCCCGTATGTGCGGGGTGGGCTCGATAGCGCATCGCCGTAGCCGCCTGGTGGAATCGGGCCGCTGCAGCGCCGCCTGGAAGTCCTGGGGACTGCGCCACCGTACGACGTTCACGAAGCCAAACCGCGTGTTCCGCGCCAGGCTGCGATACAGCCGCGTGCCGAGGTAGCCCATGCGTCGCGAGCGGCCTCCCAGGCGGCCAGGAACGCGTCACGTCGCGATCAGGCACTTCGAACGGGTTGATCAGCACGGCACCGGGCTGGGCGGCGGAGGCGTTCTCCTCGCGGACGGTTGCGTATCAGGTGTCATCGCCGCTGGGCCACCCGCGGGCGGATGAAATGGCAGGCGCGGTCCGGCCCCTGGGCTGCTGGAACGTCCGCGGCGGGGGCGAGGGCCGCGCCAGACTCGATTAGTTGTCATGGACCGGCTGGCCACCCTCGGCCGGATGGAATCGGCAGGCTGGCGCTCGCCCCTGGGCCGGTTTGTGCTTCCGCGGAGGGGGCGAGGTCCGCGACGGGGGCGAGATTAGTCGGGCACCCGAGGGCATTCTCACGCGGTCGCACCTGCCCGGCAACCGATTCCCCATCAGACTCGATTAGTTCGGCACCCAGCCTGGATGTTGGCGGAGTCGGGGTTGTCGGGCAAGCCATTTCCCATCAGTCGCCAGGGGAGCAACAGGGCGCGCTCCTTAGCGCCTGAGTGACTCCGCTTCTCTCTCGCCTAGCGGACTTCCAGCTCGGGCATTCCGGGGTGCGTTGTGCCGGCGCTCGTGACCTCTACGCGCACGTGGCGCGCGTCGACTGGATCGTTGAGCTTGCCCGTCGAGTCGAGGTGGGCCTCGGTCCATGTGGTGCCGCCCGCGGAGGTCAGGATGCGTGAGCTCGCGGGCGGCGTGTCGGTCCATGTGGTCACGACGCTCGAGACGCGTGATGGTGCCGAGGTCGACGGTGAGGTCGGCGCTGCTCGCGGTCGGCGCCCAGAAGGTCGCTTTGCTGCCGTCGACGGCAGCTTCGGCGTACATCCCGGGCTCCTCGGAGCTCGCGGCCGTGGGACGGCAGCGGGCAAGATCGTCCGTCGGCGTGAGATCGGGCCGGCGCGTGGGGATCGTGGCCGATGAGCTCACCGTCCGTGTCGCGCCGGGCGACTCGAGCGCGAACGCGCTGCCGCTGCGAAGCTTCACGGTCGTCGCGGTCGCCGCGAGGCGTGTGCCGCTATGACGGCGGCCTCTGGCCTTCCAAGAATCGCTCGACGAGTCCGCGGATCACGACGGCCATTGAGAACCCATGATCCGCGCACCAGGTCCTGAGTTGCTCCAGTTGGTCCTGGGGCAAGCGAACCGGGAGCACGGCTGGCGGTCCGCCGGCTGAGATGCGCGCTCCGGGACTGAAGAACCCTTCCGCGACGGACAACGGAGGCGTCATGGCCGGGACTGGAAACGAAGTCGGTGCAGGCGATAGCCCGCTTTGGATCAGTGCCGAGAGCACTTGCCGCCGCTCGCCGGCTGTGAGGCTGTCGAGCGCTTTCAGAACGAGCTCGGCGACGGTGTCGCTCTGGGGATCTGGCGTCATGATCTGATATCGGAGCAGATATCG
>JBIOZP010000041.1:0-3975 GCA_044871225.1 Solirubrobacterales bacterium | reverse complement strand
GCCTCGTGGCCTGGCTGGCCGGAGGTCTGATCGGGGTGATCGCCGCCACGGTGGCGCTGGTGCTCCTGCTCGGAGCGCTCTCCTAGAGGGCCGTCGAGCGGACGGGCCGAGCGCCCCGGATGGCTGGAAAGCTCAGTAGTAGCGCCCCACTTCGGCCGGCTTGCGGCGGTTGGAGACGATCCCGATCGGAAGCCCCAGGAACCAAAAGCACACCGCCGCGGTCGTGCTGAGGAAGGCCACCGGTACTGAGAGCAGGAAATAGGCCACCGGCAGGGTGGACTGGACGACACCCCAGCGGAAGACCTCCTGCGGCATCCGCTGGCTCAGGAGCCCATTCCGGTGCGCATGATGGAAGAGCACGACCTCGAGTCCGCTGATCAGCGCGACCGCGACCGCGTAGATGGCCACGGACAGCGGGTTCTCGAAGTACGTTCCCAGTAGCGCCGTTGGAAACGGCAGGAAGGCGACGAAGGCCAGGTAGACGAGGTTGATCCCGATCAGCCTGCCGTCCACCCGGGCCAACAGGGCGAAGAACCGGTGGTGGGCCGCCCAGTAGCGCCCGATCACCGCGAAGCTGATGAAGAAGCTGACGAAGTTGGACGTCAGGTCGTTGAGCGCGTCGGCGAGGTCGTGGATGCTGTCCCCGTCGGCCAGAGTCGGGACGGTGATCCCAACCACCAGCAGCGTCATGGCGATCGCGAACACGGCGTCGCTGAACGCGAGCACGCGCGTGAACTCGTCGGTCCCACGAGGGTAGCCGCCCGAACGCGGCCGCAGGTCTGTGGCGACCATCACCGGCAGGCTAATCGCGGCAGAGGCGGCGGTGTGGTCCATAGGCTTGCGCTCGATGTCAGCGAGCAGCGAGCACGAGCCCAGCACGCGCGGCGGCGATCCCAACGACCCCGGCCTGCTGAGCCCCGCCCAGGTGGCGCTGCTGACCGACCACTACGAGCTGACGATGGCGGCCAGCTACCACCGCCACGGCATGAACGAGCCGGCGATCTTCGAGCTGTTCGCCCGCAAGCTGCCGCCCAACCGCGACTGGCTCCTCGCGGCGGGCCTCGGGCCGGCGCTGGAGTTGATCCGCGAGCTTCGCTTCGGCCGGACCGAGCTCGACTACCTGCGATCCCTCCGCGCCTTCGGCGAGGACTTCATCGAGTACCTCGCCGGGTTCCGGTTCTCGGGCGATCTGGACGCGATGCCCGAGGGGACGGTGTGCTTCGCCAACGAGCCCCTGATCAGGGTGACGGCGCCGCGGATCGAGGCTCAGCTCCTGGAAACGTTGCTCTTGAACCAGGTCAACTTCCAGACCATGATCGCCACAAAGGCAGCCCGCATCGTGCTGGCGGCGGGCGGCGGAGAGCCAGGCGCCGGCGAGCGGGTGATCGACTTCTCGCCGCGGCGCGACCACGGGGCCGACGCCGCGATGAAGGTGGCCCGCTCGGCGGCGGTGGCCGGCTGCGGCGGCACCTCGAACGTCGCCGCGGCGATGCGCTACGGCCTGCGCCCGGTGGGCACGATGGCCCATTCCTACGTGCTCTCGTTCGAGAGCGAGCAGGCCGCCTTTCGCGCCTTCCTGGAGGACTTCCCCGCGACCGCCGTGCTGCTGGTCGACACCTACGACACCCTCGACGGAGTCCGCAACGCGATCGAAGCGGCGCGCGAGACGGGAATCGGGCTGGCCGGGATCCGGCTCGACTCCGGCGACCTGCTGGCCCTCTCGAAGTTGGCGCGCCGGCTCCTGGACGAGGCGGGAATGGACGAGGCCAAGATCGCCGCCAGCGGCGATCTCGACGAGAAGCGCATCGCCGACCTGGTGGCGGCCAAGGCGCCGATCGACCTCTGGGGAGTGGGCACCGACCTCGGCACGAGCCGCGACTCGCCGGTGGTGAACGGCGTCTACAAGCTCGTGGCCCACCGGCACGGTGACGGGTGGCAGGGCGTCTGGAAGCACTCACCCGACAAGGCGACGGTTCCGGGCCCCAAGCAGGTCTTTCGCCGGTATGGGGACGGGGTCATGCTGGACGACGTGATCGCGGCCGCCGACGAAGAGCTCGAGGGTGAGCCGCTGCTGGTCCCGGCCATGCGCGAGGGCGAGCCCGTGCGCCGCGAGTCGCTGGAGCGGATTCGCGAGCGCTCGGCGGCCCAGCTCGCCGCGCTGCCCGAGCGCCTGCGCCGGCAAGCGCCTCCTCAGGAACCGGAGCCGTACCCGGTCAGCTACTCGGAGCCGCTGCGGGAGCGAACGGGCTAGCGCCGCGAGGCGAAGAACGACTCCAGCAGGCCCGCCGCCTCGTCCGCGAGCAGGCCCCCGTCCACCTGCGGGCGGTGGTTGAGACGAGGCTCGCCCAGGATGTCGAGGACGCTGCCCGCCGCGCCGGCCTTGGGGTCCGGCGCCGCGTAAACGACCCGCGGCACGCGAGCCAGCACGATCGCCCCCGCGCACATCGCGCACGGCTCGAGCGTCACGTAGAGGACCGAGTCCGGAAGCCGCCAGCCCCCCAGCTTCCGCGCCGCCTGGCGCATCGCGAGGACCTCGGCGTGAGCGGTGGGATCACCCCGCAACTCGCGCTCGTTCCCCGCAGCGGCCAGCACCTCGTCCCTGCGGGCGACCACCGCCCCGATCGGCACGTCGTCGTGGCTCGCGGCTTGCGCGGCCTCGCGAAGCGCCAGCTCCATGTAGTGGCGGTCCCGATCGAAGAAGCGTCCATCCGGAGCCATCCGCAAGCAAGTATCGGCAACTTCGACCGGCGGTCCGTGTTTAGGGATCGACGATGCAGCCACGCCCGGACAGGCCGGCGCGACCGCGGCTCAGGTCGTTCGGACGATGTAGACCCCGCAGGGAGCGTGGTGGGAGACCTTGTTCGGCACGCTGCCGAGCAGGAAACGCTTGGCGCCGCTCATCCCCTTGTTCCCGACCACGATCAGGTCAGCGCCCGTCTCCTCTGCGACGTCGAGGATAGCGTCGGCCGGATCGCCCTCCCGCGGGTAGGGAGTCGCCTCCACGCCCTCCTGCTTCGCCATGCCGGCGGCGCTCTCGAGGACCACGTTGACGTCCTCACGGGGGTTCATCGCGTACTGGACGTCGCCCGGCACCTCGCCGCGCTCCTCGCGCAGGCGGCTCTGCGAGACCGGCTCGAAGGCGGCGACCAGGTCGAGACCCGCGCCGGACAGCTTCGCGAGGCCGATCGCCTTGCGAACCGCCTCGGTCGCCGAGTCGGAGCCATCGGTGCCTACCACGATGCGCTTGAACATCGCGGGCATCCTATCCGCACCGCTCGCCTCGGCAAGTGCCGGCCGGGGGCAGGCCGGCGAACACGGTCACATCCTCAGATCAGCTTGACCAGGGCGATCACCATCGATGCCATCAGGCAAGCGACCAGGATGACCATCGAGATCAACCAGGCGGGCGGCATGTCCTGAGGCTAGCCGCCTGCGGGCTCCCCCGCCCTGCCCGCCGCCATAGACTTCCGCGCACCTGATGGCGACCGTCGAGACCGTCACCGGCCCGGTCGACGCTGAGCAGCTCGGCACCACCCTCGTCCACGAGCACCTGATCTACCGGGACGAGGCGGTCGCGACCTGGTGGCCTCACGTGGGGTCGGTGGTGCCGGTGGACCCGCCGCGAGCGTGCGGACCCGACGAGCTCTTCGACGTGGCGGTCGAGAACGCGCGCGCCGTGGCCGACCGAGGCGGCAACACGATCTGCGAGCCCACCGGCATGCTCGGGGGGCGCGACGTCGAGTTCTCCCGCCGCGTGTCGGAGGCGACAGGCGTGCAGGTGGTCCCCTGCACCGGCATCTACACCTACGAGTACCTGCCGATGTTCTTCGTCACCCGCGACGCCGACACGATGGCCGACCTGTTCGTGCACGACATCGAGCAGGGGATCCAGGACACCGGCATCAAGGCGGCGTTCCTGAAGTGCGCCGCCGACGAGCCCGGGGTGACCGAGAACATCGAGAAGGTGCACCGCGC
>JBIOZP010000040.1:0-4828 GCA_044871225.1 Solirubrobacterales bacterium | reverse complement strand
GCAAGCAGCCGAGCTGCTCGCGGTCGCGGAAGACGTAGCGCGCGATCCCGGACAACTCCGCGTCCTCGAGCGCGCGCACGAGGAGCGAGTACACCTTCTCGGCGCCCTCGGCCGGCCCCAGGTAGTACGTACGCTGGAACGCGATCGGGTCGATCTGCTCGTGCGGCACGAAGTCGAGGATCTCGATCGCGCGATAGCTCTCCTCCTCGGCCGCCTCGAAGTCCTCGTCGGTCAGGTACACGAGCTCTCCGTCGTCGACCTCGTAGGCCTTGACGATCTCGTCGGAGGGGACCTCGCGACCTTCCTCCTTGCACACCTTCTGGTAGCCGATGCGCGAGCCGTCCTTCTCGTGGACGAGGTGAAGCTCGAGATCGTGCTCCTCGATCGCGCTGTACATCTGCACGGGCGCGTTGACGAGGCCGAAGGCGATGCTCCCGGACCAGATGGCGCGCGGCATGAGCCTGAGATACCCGCCCGCACTTGGACGAAAACGGCGCGATTCGCGAATGGGGGACACCGCGTGACGGGCCAGACCGCCGGCGGGCATCCCCCAGTCGCTGGTACCCCGGGCCATCAGCGCCAAACCGCGCGCGGAAACGGTTCGACTGCCGCCTCGGCGGCGCTCGGGGTCAACCTCGTTTACCGTTCTTCGGCGGCGGGGTAACGCGGACGGATGCAGGTCGCACGCGGCCTCTCCGCGCTGCACGCCACCTATCTCGTGGCGACCGGTGCCTGGCCGATCGTCCATCGCCGGAGCTTCGAGCGCGTGACAGGGCCGAAAACGGACTTCTGGCTCGTCCGCACCGTCGGCGGCCTCGCCGCACTGTGCGGGGTGACGCTGCTGCACCGCGCGGTCCGCGGTGGTCCGACCTCGGACGCGAAGATCCTGGCTGGTGGTCAGGCCGCGGTGTTCGCGGCCGCCGATGCCTACGCGTGCGCACGCGTGTCCCGCGTCTACCTCGGGGACATCCTGCTGCAGGCAGCGCTGCTCCCGTCGTGGTTCATGTGGCACGGCGACCCGGCCGGTGAGGGATCCGGGCGCTCGGGGCCTCGCCGAAGGCGATTCGCGCCTGGTCTCGGCGCGGGACGCCGAAGCGCGTGACGCTCCCGAGCACCGCCGCACGAAGGGACTCCTGCCTGGTCGCGACTGCGCGACCGTCCCGCGTTGTGTGCGGAGGTCAGCCGAGCACGTCGACGACGACGAGCAGCAGATAGAGGACGATCGAGGCCGCGCCGACACGAGTCGCGGCCTGGGCCAGGCGTCGGCTCTCGGGCTCGTCGTCGCACATGCGCCCGAGGGCGATCGCTCCAGCGCCGAGGAGCGCGGGTAGGCCGGTCCAGAAGAGGGGGACGGTCAGGAGCGCGAGACCGGCGAGCCCGAGGGCGACAACACTCGGCCCTTGCTCGTCGAGGTCGAGGGCCGCGGGCACGCCCCAGGCGAAGACCCCGAGGGTCACGAGGACGATCAGCGCGAGCACCGGGACGTAGGCACGCACGCCCCCCTGCTGCGCGAGCGTGACGAGGGCAGAGGGAACTGCAGCGAAGAGGGCCGCGGCTCCGGCGACGCGGGGCAGGTCGGCCTCGGTCGGCTTCGCGGCGAGCGTGCTCCTCGCGGTGGTCAGCACCCGTGGCGCCACGTTCATCCACGCACGTTGGGCGACGCGTGCGCCGCGGTCATGCCGCGACCGAGTGTCCCCCGCGCGAGTCGGCGTTGCGGGTGCTTCGCGAACCGAGCTCCACGGGGGCAGGGGCGACCCGTGGCCCACCGACGGTACCCTCGTAGCGTGCAGAGGCCGCCGCGATCCGAGGAGGAGCCGTGAGAAGACTCGTCCGCCTGGCAGTTCTCGCCCTGGTCGTGAAGGTCGCGAAGAAGAGGCTGCCGCTCGCTGCCAGCGCCTACCGGAGGGCCGTGTCGTCGGGAGCGAGGCCGATCGAGGCCGTCGGCACCGCGGTCGCCGCGTTCGTCGGGCTCGCGCCGGGCGGGCCAGGGAACATGCCGTGAACCTCGTGCACCGGAGGTCGAGTAGCGCCTGCGCTCACCCGTCCGAGTGATTCTCGGCGCAAGGCGTTTCTCGCCGGGCGCCTGCTGGGTATCCGGGCACGAAGAACGTCGGGTGTGGAGGGAAGGCAAGGGGAAGGTCGCCGGTCGGTCTGGCCCGATCGGCGCCCTTTCTCTCCGTTGGCCCCCTCCCGCTTGCACGCGCCCGGCGTCGAGCGAGAGGCGCGTGGCGAAGGCTGGGGGAGCGCGGGCTCTTCGCCCCGGCGCTCCTAGTTGCGCGGCCCGCGCTAACGGGATTCGTCCCCCAGTTACTTCCCCTCCGCTGATTGTCAGCGGTCGACGGTCGGAGTCAACCCGGACGCTGACCGAGCCCTCGCTCTCCGAGCCCGTGCTGGGCGACGACAAGGGCCGCGCCCTTGTGCGCGCCGGTTCTATGCGGTCTCGGACGGTCTTTGCGGAAGTCCGGAGCGGCGAGTCGCGAGACGCCTGTGCTGAAGCCCCAGGTTGCCGAGACCTGAGCGCGCGGCGAAGCGCACTGTTCATGCGGCATCCGCGGGCCGCGCGCCAGCCGCGCGCCAGTTACCTCGGCCTTGAGATCAAGGCTGAGCCGTCGGACGCGAAGCCAGGTCGTGCGTCGGTTGCCGAAGCCGTCACGTCCTGATCCGCGCCTGAGGCCCTCGTCCAATCTGATCCCTGGACGGGGGCCTCGGCGTCAGAGAGGCGCAGAGAGCCGCGCTAGTGAAGCGTCTCGGTCGCGCGGGGTTCGACGATTGCGCCGGATCCGAGGTCGCGCCCGAGTGGGGCGATTCGGCGTCCCCGGATCAGGACGTGCCGCCGCTGATCACCTCCCGCCGCTCGCGGTACTCCTCGACGGACATCCCGCCCTCGGCGAATCGCCGTTCCAGGATCTCGGTCGGCGTCTCCTTCCGGGCCTCGCGCCATCCATCGGGGCGACCGCGCACGAGCCAGACGATCCCGAAGATGACCGCTGCCCAGAAGAGCACCATCACGAACATCATCAGGATCATCCACCCGGCACCGACGTCGCCGTGCATCCCCCAGCTATCAGCGAGAGGTACTGCCAATGCGAGGTTCACCTTCCACCTCCTCTCCGCGGGTGGGGGCTGCGCTGTGCACCGCCCCCACTAGTGGCCTCCTTTGCTGCCCTGCCGCAATGCGACGCCCAAGCCGAAGCCATACGCGACGTGAGTGCAGAACGCGAATGCTGGGACCCGCAGATCGCGGTCGCGGAGTCCCATGACGCCCTGGCCGCGAGCCGGAAACATCCAAAACCACGGGAGCACGGTGGTCGCTGCGCCGTATGCGGTCGCGCGGGGCAACGAGCTCTGCCGTGCCTGCGGTACTCGCAGAAGCAGCGCGTAGCCCGCGCCGAGTAGAAGCCCGATCGTGTAGTGCGCGGCCATACCCATGCCTGCTTCGTGCGGGATGGGCTCTGCCTGGCTGATGTCCGTATGCGTGAACCGGCCTCGGAACATGTGTCCAATCCAGCGCCCGAGGCCGCCGCTAGGCCCTCTCCTCAAGGCGGGCGCGACAATCCTGCGCCCGGCGACATCCATGCCGTAGGTCGCCAGCAGACCCGCTACAGCGGCGCCTGCTAGGGACGGCGCTTCAGCGTCTCCTTTGGGTCGCCGGTGGATCCCGATCGTCACTTCGAGTCGCCTTCCTGATGGAGGCTGTGCGGCGTCTCAGGCCGGTACCACCTCGGCTTCCTCCGCCGTCGTCCGCGAAGGCTCCTCCTCCAGCCTCGTCGTCTTCGTCTGCCGCTCCTCAAGGATTTCGAGTATCCGCGTCGTGTTGGCGCGGACCTCCTCAACGCCGCCCATCACCCTCTTCGGCGGGAAGTCATCGGGCATCTGCTCGAACATCCCCTGGCAGGCCGCGAGCATTCGCGTGTGCAACTTCGGGGCGAACCTGCGCACCGCAAGCACCGCGCCGCCCGCGAGCGCAGCGCCCATCACCAACCTCCTCATCTTCTATCTCCTCCTCAGTCACGGATGCCGCAAGCGCGATGCTTTACGTATGGCCGTGGCGAATGTGATGGCCAATGCGGCGGACGCCGCGCGGGTAAGTGGTGATACCGAGCCAGACGTAGTTCGGGCAGAACCCGATCGCCGCTGTCGCCAGCATGATTCCTGCGACGACGAACAGGATCACTCCAGCCAGAGCCCCTGCGCCGACAACGAAAGCCAGCACGACGGCGAGCGGCGCTAGGACGAAGGCTCGAACACCACGATCGTACGATCCCATGTTGCGGATCATCGGGTGCCTCCTCTCGAAGAGTTCAGTCTCCCACCGCGTGCCCTCATGGCTTCCGTAGTAAGTACGGATCGTCACTTCGCGACACCAAATCCAAAGTGCCACTACCAGCTGGGGCATCTCCGCGATGGCGCTCGTCGCCTGGGCGACCGTCCTCACCGGCACCTGGATCGTCTATCCGTGGAGAACCTGTCCGAGACGGAGGTCGACCGTTACGCGGGCTGCGAGGGGCTTCAGGCGCCGAGCGAGTCATGTGATTCGAATCGACGACGATCCCCGCAAATCGTCCCGGCTCCGTGGGGTCGAGTGCGCGCCCGCCGCGCGCCAGTGCGCGCCAGTTTCCTGCCCCCTCAGGCCCCCGGGAGCGGAAGTTCGGACGAGGGGGCAGATGGGCCGCAACGCCTGTTCTGGTGCCGCTTTCCGCCTAGTTGGGCCAGCAGGGGCGGCAGGACTCGAACCTGCAACCCCCGGTTTTGGAGACCGGTGCTCTGCCAGTTGAGCTACGCCCCTGAGCTGCGCAGACGAGTGTAGCCGCGGCCAGGGCTAGGCTCC
>JBIOZP010000039.1:0-7446 GCA_044871225.1 Solirubrobacterales bacterium | reverse complement strand
GCCCACGTCCAGCTTGCGGGCCTGCTTGCGGACCTTTCGGCTCAGCAGCCTCATGACGACGCCGATGAACTTCGGCGCCCCGAGCTGTTTCGCGAATCCGGGGTCCGGCGGACCGGCGACGCTGATCGCCTGTCCGCCGGGCTTGATGACGGTGAGGGACTTCTCGAGGTTTTCACCGCCGAGCGAGTCGAGCACGACGTCGTAGCCGGAGACGACGTCGGCGAAGTCCTGCTTCGTGTAGTCCACGACGACGTCCGCGCCGAGGCTGCGCACCAGCTCCGTGTTCTCGCCGCTCGCGGTCGTCGCCACCGTGGCGCCGAGGTGCTTGGCGAGCTGGATGACGGTCGAGCCCAGGCCGCCGGAGCCGGCGTGGACCAGGACCTTCTGGCCGGACCTTAGTTGGGCGCGGTCGACGAGGGCCTGCCAGGCGGCCAGTGACACCAGCGGCACCGCGGCCGCCTCGTGCAGGGTGAGCGAGTCTGGCTTGGGTGCGAGGTCGTCCTGGTCGACCGCGATGTACTCCGCGAAGGTCCCGATCCGCAGGTCGCGGGGCCGGGCGTAGACCTCGTCGCCGACCTTGAAGTCGCGTACGGCCGAGCCGACCCTGATCACGACCCCCGCGACGTCGTGGCCGAGCACGAACGGGGTCCGGTACTTCAGGAGCCGCTTGAACTCGCCGTCGCGGACCATCTTGTCCAGCGGGTTGATGCTGGCGGCGCTCACCTTGACCAGCACGTCACCGTCGCCGACCTTGGGCTCGGGTACGTCGGCGGCGCGCAGTCCGTCCTTGCCGTACTGCTCGACGACGAATGCCTTCATGACCGTTCTCCCTCTCAGAGGAACTCGAGAGCCCGCTTGACGAAGTCCTCGTGGAACTGGAACACGCCGCCGTGCCCGGCGTCGGTATAGAGGACGAGCCGGCTGTTCGGGAGTCGTCGGTCGAGGGCGACGGTGTTCTTGCTGGGCACCATCCTGTCGCTCTCACCGTTCATGACGAGCACCGGCTGGTGGATGCTCGCGAGCTCGGCGGGCTGCTGTTGACCCCATCGGTGGATGGCCTTGAGCTGGGCGCGGAATGAGCGTACGGAGATGGCCTTGTCGCGGTCGTTCGTACGTTCCTCCAACCGTGCCAGGAACTCCTTCCCGGCTCGGCGCCCGTTCGGAGTCCTGGTGAAGAAGAGGAACTGCTTGGGGTCCTGGCGGGTGAGCAGTCCTCGCGCGATATCGAGATAGGAGATCCGGGTCACCTTGTCGATGCCTTCGCCGCCGGCAGGGCCAGTGCCGGCGAGGATCATCTTGCGCACGAGCTGTGGCTCCTCCTGCGCGATCACCTGGGCGATCATGCCGCCCATCGAGAACCCGAAGAGGTCGACCTGATCGAAGCCGAGCGCACGGATGAAGCTGACGGCGTCCCGCGCCATCTCCTCGATCGTCGTCGGCGTGGACCCACTGGAGGCACCGACACCTCGGTTGTCGAAGGTGATGACCCGACGCTGCGCGGCGATACCGTCGACGACTCGGGGGTCCCAGCTGTCAAGGACCGCGGCCAGGTGGGTCAGGAACAGCACCGGCACGCCCGTGCTCGGGCCGAGCTGGCGGTAGGCGAACTCCACGCCGCCGGCGTCGATGGTCTGCGTCGCCGCGTTCTGCCACGTCGTCTTCAAAGCCGCACCCGCCGGTGTGTCGACCGTCGTCGCTTGCATTTGATCCACTCCTCTGCTCGCTTTGAATTACGAACATAATGCTATAGTACGATCGTAATGCAATGGTGTGAGTTCGATCACACTGAAGAACGGGCTCGGAGAGGTTGGGGATGCGCTACGGCAAGCACCACAAGCAGGCCACGCGGCAACGCATCCTCGAAGCCGCCGGGCGGCGTTTCAAACAAGACGGCATCGACGGCACCGGCGTGGCGACCCTGATGTCCGACGCCGGGCTGACCAACGGCGCCTTCTACGCCCACTTCGCCTCGAAGGAGGATCTGGTCGCGCACGTGCTCGCCGACCAGCTGCGCGCCCAACGCCACAGCTTCGACGCCCAGCCCTCCGATCGCGCGGGACTCGAAGCGTTCATCCGCTCTTATCTGTCCCCGCAGCACCGCGACCAGTGCGCCGACGGCTGCCCGTCGGCTGCGCTGCTCGACGAGATCGTCCGCCGCCCGGCCGCCACCAGAGAGGTCTTCACCAATGAACTGATGGGCGTCGTAGACGACATCGCGACCCGCCTCGACCCGACAGACGCCGAGGCGGCTCGAACCGATGCGCTCACGATCTTCGGAATGATGATCGGCACCCTGCAACTCGCCAGAGCGCTGACAGACCGCGACCTCTCCGACCAGCTCCTCACCCGCGGCGTGGAGACGGCCGTGAAGCTGCTCGACGACTGGGCATGATCGCGCTGCCGTAGACCCGCCCGCCGCAACGCCCACGAGCCGCCTGCCTGGGACGAGCACCGACAGTCCTGCTGGGCCCGCAGCGCGCGCCCGCATCCATGGGGGAAGCGGCACTCGGACTCGGCGGTGATCAGGCTGGCCGGCCGCTTCCCAGATCACGTGATAGGAGCAGTGACCGCGTTGCCCGGGGGACCTGGCGGCGCAGTGTCGAGTCGCATGGAAAGCGCAAGCGGCGGTCAGCGGTCGCAGCAACTCAAGAGTGGCTGGCTTACAACGCCTGGCTCTTCGCGGCGTTCCTGCTCGACTCGCCGCGAATGACATGTTGGCGATCCGCGGTACGCTGCACCTAGCTGCCTGCGGGGTATCCAACCGCCTCCTCACCCTTCTCGTGGTTTTCACCCGGACCGAGGACGCGGAAGCTGAGGCCCCTGTGGATGAGCATCCACACGACCCACCACGAAGACGCCCCATCGACAACCCGCTGATGGTTGGAGGGACCACGCTCGGCCGTTGGCTGCGTGAAGGGAGGCGCGGCCGGATCGAACTTCTCAACGCTCGCTGGCACAACCCGGTGGGCAGGCCCCGGCCGGGCGAGTGCCCGGCGTGTGGGGTGTATATCGGCATCAACGATCGCACCGAGTACAGGGACGGAGCGCTGTATCACCTTCGGTGTTTCGCGCACGGCCCCTTGTAAGCCGCTACACCGCCAAGCACGGCTCAGGATTCCCGCCCAGTGGATCCGATAACGGTGGGACGCTGCCGACCTACGTGTCTATTCGGTTGGTACCAGGAGCGCGATTTAGTGCTTCGCCTCGCTCAGCCAACGCACCCCTACGGGCAGCTAAAGCGTGAGCGGGAGAAGTCGACGGTCACGCGGTTGGCCGAGCCGTCACCGTCAGTGTCGATTCCGGTGAAGCGCTCGAGCTCGTGAATTCGAATGCTCGCCCGCGCGACGATGTGGCCATCGTCGTCGATCGCGACGAACGCGTCGTTGTTAACGCGCGTGAAGTTGATCACGCCGCCTCCGCCGAGCGGGGGGCCATTGAAGACGATCTTGTCGACGTTGCCCCGCTCGACGTACGTGAGGCCGTCGCCTACGGGAACTAGCCGCGCGGTGTGCTTTTCGATCTGCTCGAAGTGGAAGCCCTCGGAAGAGTCGACGAAGTGTCCGCTAATGGACTCGGTGCCGGTGCCGAGAAATTCGGTTCCCTCAAGGCAAGGGAGGTCGGTGACCGTCTCTGGGAAGACCTCGAAGCTAGAGAACCTCCCTTGATCGAGCACCGTCGCATCGGCTGACGGGCTCGCGGCGAGACAGATGGAGCAGGCCATGATGGCTGTGGCGAGCCGGCGCATTGCGAGTCCTTTCGTGGCGGGCTGTGCTCTCTATCTCGCGGCTAGGGGTCGGTTTGTGACGCCATTTCCGATCGGGCATCACCCGCGCCGGTGGCACGCCCGGCTGCTCGTTCGAGGCAGAAGCGAGAGTGCGTTGCGTGAAGTCACGACTCTCCCTATGGACGAAAAGCGGTAGCGGCGAGACCCGCTCCCTTTAACTTTGGCGTGCCGGTCACGCGATCCCCGCCAGCGGGATACTGGGCGGGCGATATCGCAGGGCAACGTCGAGCTCGTGCGTACGCTGCTTAGCGCGTTTGACCGCGCCGATTATGAGACCACGCTTGAGGCCCGTGACCCCGAAATCGAGTGGCAGGTTCCTCCCGGGACCTCCATCGGCCGGGAGGTCTACCGTGGCCGCGACGAGGCCCAGAGGGGATTTGCCGAGTTCGAGGGGGCCTTTCAGTTGCGAGTGAGGGCGCGGACCACCGAACCCAGATAGGGGACAGGGGCCAACCGACGGCCTTGTCGTGCCTCAACCTTGTGGTGCGACCATCGAGGTCGGAGGCCGTGTTGCTACGCGGTTTCGTGGTCGTGTGGCGACGCTGCGCGGAAATTCGGCACTCATATACTGGGAGTGCCATGCCCATTTACGAGTATCGCTGCGAACAGGGCCACACGTTCGAGGTGATGCAGCGCATGACGGATGACCCGATCGAGGTCTGCGAGGAGCACGGGACCCCGGTCCAGCGGGTCTTCCACCCGGTCGCCGTCCACTTCAAGGGCTCGGGCTTCTACAACACCGACTACGGCAAGAAGAAGTCAGGGGCGGGCGCGGAGGGCAAGGCCGAGTCGTCGTCCGACTCATCCAAGAAGTCGGATTCGAGCTCGGGCTCGTCGGACTCGGGCTCTGGTTCTGGGTCCGGCTCCGGCTCTGGCTCGAAGGACTCGAGCAGCAAGCCGGCCTCGAAGTCGGCCGGCTCCGGGACCGGCTAACCCCGCCCGGAAAGCGGCTAGTCCCCCTTCAGCAGCTTGTTCACGGCGTCCGCCTTCGAGCCCTCGGAGACGAACAGGTTGCTGCCGTTGTTGCAGCAGCTCGCCTCGAGCACCTCGGTGTCGCTCGAGTTGCCCGTGGCCATGTCGCCGAAGAGCATCATCAGCTGAGGCCCGTTCATGTCCGTCTTGAGCGTCCGGGGCGCGTTCCAGCTGACCCAGGGCAGGCGGAAGAACGTGGACGGCGACTTGGCCTGCGAGCCGATCGCAGCGAGGACCTGCTGCTGGCGGCGCGCGCGGTCGCGGTCGTCCTCAGCGGGAGCGCAGCTGTTCTTCCGCACGCGCGCGTAGCCCAGCGCGCGCCGGCCGTTCAGCTCGATGTCGCCCTTCTTGAAGTGGATGCCCTTCCAGAAGTTGTCGAACGGCGGCGAGCAGATGCGCGTCTTGTTGTGGACCGTGATCCCGCCGAGGGCGTCGATGAAGTTCGGGAACTCCTTGAAGTCGACCTCGACCACATGGTTCACCTGAAGGCCGTGGCCGAGGAACTGCTCGATCGTGTCGATGGTGAGCGCCGGGCCGCCGAGCGCGTAGGCCGCGTTGACCTTGTTGATCCCGTGGCCGGGGATGTTCACCTCGACGTCGCGCGGAATCGACAGCTTGCGCACGCTGCCGAACGCGGCGTGCACGAGCATGATCGTGTCCGATCGGCCGGGCCCCGACTGGGTCTTGTCGATCGAGTCGCCCGTTCGCACGTCTGACCCGAGCACCAGGATGTTGCTCCCGCTGAACAGGTTGCCCTTGCTGGAGAGCGCGCGCTCGGTCTCGTCGGACACGCCCGGGCGCGTCTGCGCGCTGATCAGGAACAGGACGAGCGAGAGCGCCAGCCACGCGCCGACGGCGATGGCGAGCCACTTGAAAACGCGCCCGGCGGTGATGGGCGTCTTGTCCCGCGGCGTGCGCGGCTGACCGTCGTCACCGCGGTGGCGCGACAGCCGCTTGCGGAGCGCGTCGAGGTCGCCGCCGCCGGCCCGCGGACGGCGCCGCGCGCGGTAGACCTTGTACTCCGGAGGACCGGGCGTCGGGTTGTTCACCCCCCTCTGTATATCTACCGGCCATGCCACCGAGGCGCGTAATCGGTATCGACGCCGGAGGTACGAAGCTTCTCGGAGGCGTTGTGGACGACCAAATGGTGGTCCACCACCGGGTCCATCGCACCTGGCGGGGAGCGGATCGGCAGGAGACGCTCGACATCTTCACCGAGGCCGTGGAGGAGGTTCGCGCGGCCTCTCCGGACGTCGAGGCGATCGGCTTCGGGATCCCCGCGCTGGTCGAGTGGGAGGCGGGCGTGTCGCGCTGGTCGAACCACCTGCCGCTCGACGGCGTGCCGTTCAGGGATCTGATGAGCGAGCGTCTCGGCCTGCCCGTGCTGGTGGACAACGACGGGAACGCGTCGATGCTCGCCGAGGCTCGGAACGGCGCCGCGACCGGCACCCGGCACGCGGTGATGATCTCGCTCGGGACCGGGATCGGCGGCGGGCTGTGGCTGAACGGCGCCGTCTACCGAGGCGCGAGGGGGCTGGGGGCGGAGATGGGGCACACGGTCCTGAAGCTGCACGGCCCCGCGTGCCCCGGCGGCTGTCCGGGGATCGGCTGCTTCGAGGCGCTCGTGTCGGGGAACGAGATCGGCCGCGCGGGGCGCCGCGTGGCGGAGGCGAATCCCGACTCGGCGCTGGGACGGCGACTCGCAGCCGAGATGGAGATCGACGGCGGGATCGTGACCGAGCTCGCACACGCGGGCGACGAGCTCTGCCGCGAGGTCCTGGCGGTCATCGGCGAGCGGCTCGGCTTCGGGCTGGTCGGGCTGGTGAACACGTTCAACCCGGAGGTGATCGTGATCGGCGGCGGCGCGGCTCGCGGAGGCGACCTGATTCTGGACCCGGCCCGCGCGGTGATCGCGGCGCACGCGCTGCCGCCGGCGGTCGAGGGCCTGCGGGTCCTGCCCGCCCACTACGGCGACGAGGCGGGGATGATGGGCGCCGCTTTGATGGCGCTCGAGTCGCTGTCATGAGGGGCGGGTTCGGCGTGCGCGAAAGCCGGCCGGCGACCGCCGAGGGCGTCCGATGAGCGGGCGGCTCGTGGTCTGCCCGACGCCGATCGGGAACCTGGAGGACATCACGCTGCGAGTGCTGTCCGCGCTGCGCGAGGCGGACGTCGTGGCGTGCGAGGACACGCGGCGGACGCGCGTGCTGCTCGACCGCTACGGGGTGAAGGCGCGGCTTGTCTCCTACCACGAGCACAACGAGCGCTCGCGGTCGGCCGAGCTCGTGGGCCGGATGCGCGAGGGCGCCGTGGTGGCGCTGGTCTCAGACGCCGGAATGCCGCTCGTGTCGGATCCGGGTTACGTGCTCGTGCAGGCCTGCGTGGCGGACGGGCTGCCGGTGGAGGTGCTGCCCGGCCCGTCGGCCGCGATCACGGCGCTGGTGGCGTCCGGGCTGCCCGCGGACGAGTGGCACTTCCACGGCTTCCTGCCCCGCAAGAAGGGCGAGCTGCGCGAGGTGCTCGCCGGCTCCTCGACGACCGGCGGCCACGCCTCGACGTTGGTCGCGTTCGAGTCCCCGCGCCGCCTCCCGGCCACCCTGGCCGTGCTCGCCGAGCTGGATCCGGACCGCGAGGTGGCGGTGTGCCGCGAGCTGACCAAGGCGCATGAGGAGATCGTGCGCGGCAGCGCCGCC
>JBIOZP010000038.1:0-13103 GCA_044871225.1 Solirubrobacterales bacterium | reverse complement strand
ACTGGCAGCTTTGGTTCGTGCGCGCCCGCCTGATGGTCAAGCTCGGCGACGTCAAGGGCGCCAACCAGGCCCTGGAGCGGGCCCGCGAGCTCAACCCCCGGGCCCCGTTCTTGGCCCGGTGAGGGGGCTTAGCCCGTGAGGGCTGCCGGGACGTCGGCCCGTAGGGGAGTGGGGTCGGATCGCCAGGGTGGTGACGATCGCGGACCTGACACCCAACCCTTATGACTTTGAACGTCCTATAGACGTCGAAAGTCATAAGCGTCGGAGCCGGCGCTCCAATCTGCCTTCCCACCCAGCCCGCCTCGGGCCGTCGCCCGGCCTCGGCGCTCGCCAGGACCCGGCGCTCGCCCGACTTCGGCTCTCCCCGCCCTGGGGGGCCGGTCACCCCGTCGGCCCCGGTGTGAACCTGGCCTTGCGGCTGTGCAGGTAGTGGCGGTAGGTGCCCGCGCGCAGCTTCCACTCGCCGCTCCGGCGCAGCAGGCGGAAGTCGGCCGAGAAGTCCGTGATCGCGACCACCCCCGGCGCATCCTCGTCGCGGGTCGCCGCTCGAACCACGACGCTCACGCTGGCGTCGTCATGTCCCTCCTCGACCTCGGCGTTCAGCGGCTGGGAGAACCGCGGGCGAAAACGTTGGATCTGGCGCTTCGCCTCCTTCTTCGTGATCGGTCGCGCGTAGCTTCCCCTCACCGTGTCCACGTCCTCGCGCTGGAGCGCCTGCCACCACGCCAGCACCGTCCCGTAGGGCGTGGAGGCGCCGATCTCCTCGATGTCGCTGTCGCTGATCAGCAGCGACCGCGCGTGCTGGATATTCCTGGACTCGAACGGCGGCCCCTCGGGGCTGTCGCTGGCCGAGCAGCCCTGGAGGGTGGCGGCGGCGAGCACGGCCAGGAGCACGAGGGCAAGCGGGGAGCGCAACCGGGGCACCGCTAGGAGACGCGGGCCGGGCGGTCGCGCTCCCGAAGCCCGCCCTTGATCGAAGGCGCGCGGCGCCTGACCGCGCCGACCAGATCGTGGGGCAGCGAGACGAGCGAGCGGCCCGCCGACTCGAGCTCGCCGTGACGCCCGGCGATCGCGACCAAGAGGAGCAGGCTGACCACGTAGGAGCTGGCCAGGGCGACCGCGGCCCCGTAGATCCCCCACAGGGGAACGAAGGCCGCCAGCGCGGCGGCGACCCAGGCCAGCGACAGCAGCTCGCCCAGCGTTCCGGCGAGCGGGTGCCCCCGCCCCTTGAGGCCCTCCGAGAGCACCCGGCGGGCGCTCAGGAAGATGGTCCCGGGAAGCACTATGTAGGCGACCGACACCGCGTCGTCGAACTCGCCTCCGAAGAAGAAGGGGACCAGCCAGTGGGCGGTGGCGCATAGCACCGCCACGATCAGTACGGCGATGCTGGTGGTGAGCCAGAACAGCGACCACATGGTTCGTCTTGCCGTTCCCTTCTCTGCCTCGGCCGCGACCCACGGGAAGGTGATCAGGCCGACGCTCTTGGCGATGAAGTAGGGAAGGTTCGTGAATGCCAGGCCCACTACATATAGGCCGAGCGCAGAAGGCGACAGGAACAGCGCCAGCACCACCTGGTCGGGGCGCAGGACGTCCACCGCCGAGAAGCTGGACAGCAGGCCGCGCAGGCCGAACGAGGCGAGAAACCGCCGGCCGACGCCGGCGGGCTCGCGGCCGCGGCACAGGCGCAGCCCGGCGAACAGGCAGGCACTGCCGCTGACCGCGAACCCCGCCAGGAGCACGGCCACGATCGGGACGATGGAGTCCGTCCCTCCCACGAACAGGGCGGCCACTCCCACCGCGTACAGCAGCCACGGCAGCAGGCGAAGTCCGTTGAAGAGCCGCAGCCTCAGATGCCCCTGTAGCAGGGCCAGCCCGTACTGCTGCGCGAGCATCGCCGGGACGAGCCCGAGCGTCAGCCACCCCGCGTCCTGGACCTGCTGCGGGTCACCGTTCAGGATCAGCAGCAGCCACAGCGCCTGGAGGCCGATCAGGATCGCCGCCTGCGGCAGCGCGAACGAGAGCCCAAGCCGCGCCAGCGCCCGGGACGTGGAGGAGTCGCGGGCGATGGAGTAGGTGAGCGCCGAGGGGATCCCCAGGTTCCCGAGCTGCGTGATCACCATGGGCCACAGGATCAGGGCGGCCAGGTGTCCGCGCCCATCCGGCCCCAGCATCCGCGCCAGCAGGGGGCCGGTGACGACCAGCACCGTCTGGATCGCGAGGCCGGTCGCGATCGCCAGTCCAGCGTCGCGCCCCAGTCTCTCCCGCGACCCACGGGAGCCCGGCGCCGCCGCGTCCGGTTCGGCGCCGCGATTCCCCTGCTCCGTGGCGGACACGGGGCTAACCTTACGCGGTGAACTCTGGGGTCGTGCGGGGAACCGGTCCGGCTGGCCGAGGGCTTTCGGCGCCCTGTTCGGCGCCCCGCGGAGGGGGCCTGGGATGAGGTCTCGCATCCCGCGCCTGCGGCATCAGCGCCACCTGCGGCTGCTGCCCGTCGTCTACCGCCACGCAAGCGTGTCGCCGCGCGACGTCTTCCTCGTCTCCTATCCGAAGTCGGGAAACACGTGGGTGAGGTTCATGCTCGCCGACCTGCTGAGCGGCCGCGACGCCGCGGCTGACTTCGACCGCGATTCGGTGATCATCGCCGACGTGGGGTCTCACCGGGGCACCCCGGAGGTGCTTCCGGGAGGAGGGCGGCTGATCAAGAGCCACGAGCCCTACGCGGGCCCGCGAAAGCGCTTCTATCGCAGGGCCATCTACCTGGTGCGCGACGGGCGCGACGTGGCGGTCTCCTACTACTACACGCTCATCCGCCGGGGGATGTACGAGGGGGAGTTCGGCCCCTTCTTGAAGCTCTTCCTGGACGGCGGCGTCGACGGGTACGGCCCATGGCACGAGCACGTCGAGTCGTGGCTCGCCAGCCCGTTGAACGGCGACGGCTCGCTGCTGGTCCTGAGGTACGAGGACCTGCTCCGGGACCCGGTCGTGAACGTCTCGAGGGCGATGGAGTTCCTGGGAGCGCCGGTCGAGCGCGAGCGGGCCGAGGAGGCGGTGAACAGGTACAGCGCTGACCGGATGCGCGAGCAGGAGCGGCGCTCGCGCTTCCACGAGCAGCAAAAGCGCCAGGACATCCTGTTCGTGCGGACCGCCGAATCCGGCGATTGGGCCCGAACGTTCTCGCCCAGAGACGAGGATCTCTTCGCACGGGTGACCGACGACCTGCCGCGGAGGTTGGGCTACGGCGATCGGCCCGGAGCCGACGGAAGCGCGAGCGTCTCATAGGGAGCCCGATCTGGACCTGAGGCCCAAAGAGGCAGCCCGAAAGCTGTCGAAGGCGGCGCGGCTGATCCGAGTCCCGGCCTGGCGCCGCGCCCTTCGCGCCGGGGTCGCCGCGTCGGTCGAGCACGACGCGCTGCCCCTGCGCGGCGACTACCGGACCGTGATCGACGTCGGCGCGAACAAGGGGCAGTTCGCGCTGTACGCGCGGGTGCGCTTTCCGAGTGCCGAGGTCTACTCGCTCGAGCCGCTGCCCGAGCCGCGCGCCCGGCTGGAGCGACTCTTCGACGGCAACGCGCGCGTCCACGTGTTCGCCGCCGCGGCCGGGGCGGCGCCCGGGAGCGCTCGCATCAACGTCTCGCGCGCCGACGACTCGTCCTCGCTCTTACCCGCGACGACCCGACAGCTCGACCGGTTTCCGGGGACGGACACGGTGGGCCGCGAGAGCGTCGAGGTCGAGCCGCTCGATCGGCTCCTGGAGGGAGTCGAGCTGGCGAGGCCGGTGCTGCTGAAGCTCGACGTGCAGGGCTTCGAGCTCGAGGCGCTGCGGGGGGCCGAAGAGGTGCTCGCGTCGGTCGACACCGTGCTCACGGAGTGCTCGTTCGTTCAGTTCTACTCCGGCCAGGCCCTGTTCGACGAGGTCCGCAACTTTCTCGACGAACGGGGCTTTCGCCTCGTCGGAGGCACGATCTCGGCCGCCCACGAGCGCCGCTGGGAGCAGGGGGACTTCGTCTTCGAGAGATGAGGCGCTGCCTCTTCGTCATCCACTATCCGGTCTTCGGCGGTCCACACAACCAGGCCCTGAGGCTGGCGCCGGCGCTGCGGGCTCGCGGCTGGGAGACGGTCGTGGTGCTCCCCGACGAGCCGGGAAACGCCGCCGAGCGGCTGCGGGAGGCCGGCATCCAAACGCTGGCCGCTCCGCTGGGACGGCTGCGGGCGAGCCCGGACCCGCGACTTCACCTGCGCTTCGCCGCGGGCTTCGGGCCCCAGGTTCGCTTCCTGCGCCGGCAGATCAGGGACCAGGGCATCGACCTGGTGATGATCGGCGGGCTCGTCAACCCACACGGCGCGATCGCCGGCAGGCTCGAGGGGGTGCCGGTGGTGTGGCAGATCCTCGACACCTACCCGCCTCCGGCGCTGAGGCGCGCCGTGATGCCCCTGGTCACGAGACTTGCCGGCGCCGTGATGTGCACCGGCGCCACCGTGGCGCGCGCACATCCGGGAGCCGAGGCGCTGGGCGAGCGCCTCGTGCTCTTCTTCCCGCCCGTGGACCTGGACCTGTTTCGCGCCGACCCGGGGGTCCGGGCCCGAGCGCGGGAGGAGCTGGGCCTCGACGCCGGCGGAACCGTGGTCGGGACGGTCGGCAACCTGAGCCCGATGAAGGACCATCCGACCCTGATTCGCGCCGCCGCGATCGTGAAGCGGGACCACCCGGAGACCCGGTTCGCGATCCTCGGCTCGGGCCACGGGCACCGGCACGGGTACGCGGACGAGCTCCTGGACATGGGCCGGAGCCTGGGCCTCGAGCCCGGCGTCGACCTGATCCTGCGCGATCCCGGCCAGCGGGTGGCCGAGCTCGCTCAGGCCTTCGACGTGTTCTGGCTCTCCTCCAAGTCGCGATCGGAAGGCCTCCCCACCGTGGTGGGGGAGGCGATGGCCCTCGGGCTCCCGGTCGTCGCCACCCGGGTTGGCAGCGTGGCCGAGGCGCTCGAGCACGGAGGCGTGCTGGTGCCGCCCGGGAATCCGGAGGCGCTGGCGCGGGCCACCGCCGGGCTGGTCGGGTCGCCGTCCGCCCGGGCCGAGCTGGGCGGTGAGGGACGTCGTTGGGCCAGCGAGCGATTCAGCGTCGAGGCGTCCGCCGAGGCCCACATCCGGGCGTTCGAGGTCGCCGAGCGGTCCGCGGGCGACTGAGCTCGGCTCAGCGCCGCGCGGCGGCGGCGGGACGCGTCCAGCGGTCGGCGTTCCGCTCGTGGATCTCCTCGAGGATGCGGCCGACGTCGTATTCGAGGTTCCAGTCCGGGTAGTGCGACTGGAAGCGGCCGTTGTCGCCGATCCACCAGATGTGGTCGCCGACGCGGCTCTCGTCGCGGTAGTTCCACTCGATCTTCTCGCCGGCGATCTCCTCGCTGAGCCGGATGGCCTCGAGCACCGAGGCGTTGCTGAACCTGCCGCCGCCGATGTTGTAGACCTCGGCCACGCGCGGGTTGCGGAAGAAGGCGTCGAAGGCGCGGATCAGGTCGAGGCTGTGGATCGCATCGCGGACCTGCTTGCCCTTGTGGCCGAAGACGGTGTACGGGGTGCCCGTCATCGCGCAGCGCATCACGTAGGCCAAAAAGCCGTGGAGCTCAGCGGCCGAGTGGTAGGGCCCGGTGAGGGTTCCGCCTCGAAAGCAGGCCGTCGCCATGCCGAAGTAGCGCCCGTATTCCTGCACCAGGACGTCGGCCGCGACCTTGGACGCGCCGAACAGGCTGTGCAGGCAGCGGTCGATGGACATGTCCTCGCGGATTCCTTCCGCGTAGGTGTGATCGGGGTCGATCTCCCAGCGAGTCTCGAGCTCGTTGAACGGCAACGAGTTCGGCAGGTCCCCATAGACCTTGTTGGTGGAGGTGAAGATGAACACCGCGTCCGGAGCGTGGGCCCGGGTCGCCTCCAGCACGTTCAAGGTCCCCACGGCGTTGATGTCGAAGTCGGTCACGGGCTCCTTTGCCGCCCAGTCGTGCGACGGCTGCGCGGCGGCGTGGATCACGAGCTCGATCGCCTTGCCGTGCCGGCCGAAGATCTCGTCCACCCGCTGGCGGTCCCGGATGTCGACCGCGTGGTGGGCGTAGCGGGCGCCCAGGGAGCCCTCGAGCCGCTCCCGGTTCCAGTTCGTGGAGGCCTCGGAGCCGAAGAAGACCTTGCGCATGTCGTTGTCGATGCCCACGACGTCCATGCCGAGGTCGCCGAAGTAGCTCGCCGCCTCGGAGCCGACCAAGCCGGTGGACCCCGTGATCACGGCGACGCTCACCGCTCACCGTCTTCCCGCGCGCCCTCCGTCGAGGTCACCCCGTAGAGCACGTCCTCGAACCGGCTTGCGACTGCCTCTGGGCTGAAGTTCTGGCGCGCGAACTCCAGTCCCGCCTGGCCGCGGCGGTCGAGCTCGGCGCGGTCCTCGAGGATCTCGCGAAGCGTGCTCGGAAACGCCTCCGGCTGGGACGCGTCGACGACCCAGCCGGCCCCCGACTCGCGGACGATCCGGGCGACCTCGGAGTGGGGGTTGACGCTTGCCAGCACGGGAACCCCGCGCGACATCAGGTTCATGAGCTTCGATGGCAGGTTGAACTCGTCCACGTCGGGCCGCTGGGGGACGAGCCCGACGGTGGCCCGTCGCATCTCCTCCTCGAGCTCGTCGAGGAGCAGGCCGGGCATCTCCACACGCTGGGAGCGGATCTCGGCCGCCGTCTGCAGGGCCAGCTCACCCGTGCCCGCCAGGATCAGCCTGGCCTCTTCCCCGATGTCCGGGGAGTGCTCGAAGGCGCGCACGAGCGCGGGGAGGTTCTGCGAGAAGCCCATGTTGCCCATGTACAGGATGCGCGCCGGGTCGGTCCCGTTGTGGGAGGGAGGCCCGGGCAGGCCGCGCGAGTAGGGGTTGTAGATGTGGGTCACCTTCCACGGCGGCACCCCCTTGGCGAGCAGGTTCTCGCGGAAGGCGTTAGAGATGACCACGATTCGAGCCGCCGAGCGGTAGACGAACCGCTCCAGGCGCTGGGCGGCGCGAAAGGCGAGCCCCTCTCGCATCAGGCCGGTGGTGGCGGCGGCGTCGGGAAGGATGTCCTCGAGCCACAGGACCCAGGGAAAGCTCCGAAGCCGGGCGCTGGCCAGCACGGGAAACAGGCCCAGGAAGGAGGGCGACACGGCCACCGCCGCGTCGGGCCGCGAGCTGATCGCCGCGGCGACCGCCGCCGACGTCGCGTAGGTCGCCTCCTCGAGGATCCGCGCCGCAGTCGTGCGATGGCCGATCACCAGCGGCAGGCGCAGGACGGGGATGCCGTTGCGCGTTTCGCGATAGGGACGGGCGTGGCGTCCCCACAGCGGGCCGGGGTAGTGGGGGTGGGCGGTGATCACCTCGACGCGATGGCCGCGATCGCGCATGGTCTCCGCCCAGCGGGCCGCGATCGGCCCCATGGCCGTCGGCTCGGGCTCGTAGTTCCAGCTCCACAACTGGAGGTGCAAAGACCGTTTCAATGATGCTCCCGCTGCCTCGATGGATTCCGAAACGAACGCCGTAGCTCGGGGGTCAACCGGCTCGGCGCCCGCGGCTCATCTGACCCATCGGAGCAGCGTAGACCATCAACCAGCCTGCATGCGCGGACTCACGGGGAGCTGGCGTAGCTCTTGAAGACCTGGTAGGCCGGCTTGGGCTGGTGGTTTGCGCTGAGCAGTCCCGAGGTGACGCAAAAGCTGCATCCGCCCACCTTCGACTGGGCAGCCGGGTCGCGCCAGTCGAACCAGAAGACCCGCTCCACGTTCCAATCCTCGCGATGCTTCTCGATCAGCTTGAAGGACTCGTCGAGCAGCCGCGCCTGGCCCGGCTGTCCCTTGTTGAGCTTGAAGCGGTCCGGAGGGCCCGAGCCCCACCCCAGCTCGGTGAACCAAAGCGGCGTCTGCCCGTCTCCGTTCTCCGTCATCGCCTTGCGCATCCGGACGATCTGCCGCTGCAGCCCGTCGATCCCAGGCGAGTAGGGGTGCAGCGCCACGGCGTCGAAGTTGTCCTTGGCCCCGGGCTCGCGATAGAGGCGATCGAGGAAGTCCCAGGCGGTCACGTCTCCGTAGCCCGGCAGGCCCGGCAGAACGATCTGGGCCTTGGGGTCCTCGCTCTTGATCGCGTCGTGAGAGATCTCGAGCAGCCTGGCGTACTGCGGGGCGGACTCGTCGAGGTTCTTGCTGGGGACGAAGAACTTCTGCAAATTCGGCTCGTTCCAGATCTGCCAGGCCCGGATCGGTTGGGGCTTCGCGTTGGCTCCGTACTTGTCGCGGTAGTCCCCCGACCAGTAGCTGCCGCCCGGTCCGTAGCGTTCAACCGCGGCCTTCAGCCAGTCCTGCCATGCCTTCTCCTGCTCCGGCGTGTTGATGGGGGGCTCGTTGGTGGTGTCCGCGAGCCAGTGCGGCGTGCCCCACACGAACGGCATCGTTCGGATGCCATGCGAGGCCAGGGCCCCGATCTCGTCGTCCGGCCAGTCGGTTTCTCCCTGCTCCGGCTCGACCAGCGCCCAGTCGAGCAGGAAGCGCTCCATCCCGACACCGGTCGCCTGCATCAGCTGCAGGTCGCTGTCGTCGAAGCGGCTGATGCCCTGCGCGATCGCAAAGAAGCTCTGCTGCGGGACCGCCGCGCCCGTCTGGTCCCCGGAGCTTCCGCTCCCCCCCAGCAGTGAGATCGACATGCCGATGACGACCGCCGTCGCCACGACGAGCCCGCCGATGACCGCCGCCCGTCCGCTCATCCGCTTGGGCTCCTCCCGCAGCGTCGCCACGCTCGCCCCGCCTCTCTCCGCGCGTTCCATACGAGACGCGAAAGGCTACCGAGGGCCATGTCTCGGGGTGCCGCCAATGCCCAGATTCTCGGTCTCGGCCGGGCCCTCCGAGGCCGAGGCGACATACCAAATCGCCGGTACATGTTCCGTTGCGCTTTCGCCACGATGCGCGGATTTGAATATGCTGGCCTCATCCAGTTGGGTACTTTTGGGATCAGGTGGGCGTTGGGGGAGACGACGCTAGGGGATTGCGAGCCGTGAGCTCGACTGAGCGGGTACAGGAACGTGGGGAGAGCGTGGCCCAGCGAGCGATCGCGCGGCCGGCACTCGCCCCTGCTCCATCGGCCTCCGAATCCGCCGTCCTGCTTCCGCAGCGGCGCCCCGGCGCGGACCGTTTCTGGCGCGACCAGCGGCGCCGGCGGATGCTGGCCATGGCCGACCTGTCGGCTGGTGTCGTCGCCAGCCTGCTGCTGGTCGGCTCGGCCCCGCGGGCGATGTGGGCGCTGGCGCTCCTTCCCGGGTGGGTCCTGATCGCCAAGCTCTTCGGCCTCTACGACCGCGACCAGCGCTCGATCCGGCATCTGACCGTGGACGAGCTGTCCGCGATCGCGGCCTGGGTGGCGGCCTGCGTCGCTGCCCTGGGGCTGCTGTTGCCCCTCACTCCCGCCGGCGAGGTGAGCTTCACGGCGGTGGCCGGCGCCTGGATCGCCGGGACCCTCGCGGCCGTGCTGATGCGCGGGTCGATGCGCTGGCTGTGGCGCCGCACGACCCCGCCGGAGTACACGGCGGTGATCGGTGACGGCGAGCTCGCCAGGGCGGCGCGGCGAAAGCTGGAGCTCTTTCCCGACATGCACCTGGTCCTGGTGGAGAGCCGCAGCTTCTCCCTGGGCGGGGAGAATGGGTCCTCGCCCCGCGAGATCGCGGTCTCCATGCGCGAGATGGTCGCCGGCTTGGATCGGGTGCTGGTCGCCTGGGAGCGCATGGACCCCGAGTTCATCGGCGAGCTGGCGGGGATCTGCCGCGAGGAGCAGGTGAAGCTGAGCGTCGTCTCTCCCCTTCGCGGGCGGGCGGGCGCCTCGCCGCGCCTATCGGAGGTCGCGGAGCTCCCGGTCCTGGAGTACGACACCCGGGATTTGCCGCGCTCGACCCAGCTCCTGAAGCGCTGCTTCGACCTGGTGGTCTCGGCGGGTGCCCTCGCGGTGCTGGCGCCGCTGTTCCCGCTGATGGCCCTGGCGATCAAGCTCGACAGCCGCGGCCCTGTGTTCTTCACGCAGATGCGCGCCGGCCGGCGTGGAGTCCCGTTCCGGATGATCAAGCTCCGGACGATGGTGGCCGACGCCGAAAATGCGCTCTCGGACGTCGTCGTCCTGGACGAGCTGCCCGACCCGATGTTCAAGCTGCAGGCCGACCCGCGGGTGACCCGCGTCGGGCGGGTGCTCCGCCGGTTCAGCCTCGACGAGCTGCCGCAGCTCTTCAACGTGCTTCGCGGCGAGATGAGCATCGTGGGGCCGCGCCCGGAGCAGGTCGAGCTGGTCGAGCGATACAGCCCCGAGCACCGGTTCCGCCTTCAGGTGAAGCCGGGGATGACCGGGCCGATGCAGGTCTTCGGGCGCGGGGACCTGGACTTCGCCGAGCGCCTGGCGGTCGAGTTCGACTACGTGGAGAACGTGTCGCTCGCCCGCGACCTCCGGATCCTGATGCAGACGCTTCCGGTGGTCCTGCGCGGCGACGGCGCCTATTAGGGCCGCGGCCAGGGCCGCTTCCGCCGAGCCCCGGACCTCGGTGGGCGAGCGTTGCCCGGCCTGCGGGGGAGAGCTGGCGCCCTGGAGGGCCGCCACCGCGTCCGACCCGCACCTCGCGGGTCGCCAGCGCTACGCGCTGACCCGTTGCCTTGCGTGCGGCACGGCGCATACCGAGGTCCCGGCGGAAGCCGTCCCGCCGCCCGCCCTGTATGAGGGAGGGACCTATGCAGCCGCGCGGCCGGCGCTGAATCGCCTGCTCGACCCCCTTCGCGCCCTGGTCGAGCGCGACAAGCTTCGCTTCGTCGCGGGCCTGCCCCGGGGGGCTCGGGTCTTGGAGGTGGGCGCCGGCGACGGCAGCTTCGTCGTGCGACTGAACGCGGCGGGGCTCGCGGCCAGGGGGATCGAGCCGTCCAAGCGCGCCGTCGTCGCGGCCAAGGCCCGTGACGCCCCGGTGGAGCGGGCGACGCTCGAGGAGGTGGACCTGGAACCGCAGAGCCTCGACTGCGCGATTGCCTGGCACGTGCTCGAGCACCTGGACGACCCGATAGCGGCCGTGAGGAGAGTCGGGCAGTGGGTTCGGCCCGGCGGCCGGCTCGTGGTCGCCTGCCCCAACCTCGCCAGCCTTCAGGCGCGGATCGGCGGCGATCGCTGGTTTCACCAGGACGTGCCTCGGCACCGCACCCACTTCACGGCGGCGGGGCTGCGGCGCCTGTGTGAGCGCACCGGCTTTCGAGTGGACCGGATGGCGCACGTCGTCGTGGAGCAGAATCCACTCGGGATGTGGCAGACCCTGCTCAACCGGCTCACCCGCGAGCGCGACGTCGCCTTCCGGGTGCTGAAGCGCGACCTCGACTCCGGATCCGGCGCTGTGCGTGACCTCGCGGTGACCGCGCTGGCCGGACCCCTGCTGGTCCCGGTCGCGATCGCCCTCGAGCTCGGCGCCGGGCTCGCGCAACGTGGCGGCAGCGTGGTCACCGTCGCCTCGCGGACCGACGCGGCCTCCAGCGGGTGAGCACGGCCACCGTCATCGTCCCGACCGTCGCCGGCGGCCCACGGCTGGCGAAGCTCCTCGACTCCCTTCGCGAGCGGGCCGACGGAGTGGCGATCGTGATCGTGGACAACGACTCCAAGGACTCAGACGTGGCGGCCCTCGGCTCACGAGCATCCGGGGTGGACGTGATCCGCCTGGAGCGAAACATCGGGTACTCGGCGGCGGTGAACCTCGCCGCTCGCGAGGCGGACAGCGAGGCAATCGTGCTCCTGAACGACGACAGCGTGTGCGACCCAGGCTACGTGGACGCGATCGTGGCGCCACTGGACCCGGCGGCGGGGGTGACGATGGTGGCGGGGGTGATGAGGGAGTCGGGCGACCCGGTGACGATCGACACCGCCGGCATGCAGCTCGACGGCACGCTGCTGGTCTTCGATTATCTGAACGGCGAGCCCGTCGCGTGCCTCGAGCGGGGTGTGCCGGACCCGATCGGGCCCTCGGGCGCGGCGGCCGCCTTCGACCGCCAGGCGTTCCTGGCCGCCGGGGGCTTCGACGAGAACCTGTTCGCCTACTGGGAGGACGTGGACCTCGTCCTGCGGATGCGCCTGGAGGGCGCAAGATGCGCGCTGGCACCGGGCGCCACGGGCATCCACGACCACTCGACGACGCTGGGATCGGGCTCTCGGCGAAAGAACTACCTGACCGGCTTCGGCCGCGGGTACGTGTTGCGCAAGTGGGGCGTCCTCGGGAGCCCGCGGCGCGCTGTGCAGGCCCTGATGGCGGACGGGGCGATCTGCCTCGGCCAGGCGGTCATCGACCGAAACGTCGACGGAATCCGCGGACGGGTCCAGGGGCTGCGCCGCGCCAGACCGGCCCACCCCTTTCCCGCCGAGCTCCTCGCCGCTGCCCCGGCTCCGCCCGGCGGGCGCAGCACCTTCGCCAGGCGGCTGCGGCGCCGCCGCCGGCTGCGCGAGCGCGCCGCCGCGGGACGGAACGGGCGCCCCCTGAGCGGACGCACGCCCCCGCGTGATTTCATCCGCCGATGCTTCCGGCAGAGCACGCGGAGACGCTGAATCGCGTCGAGCGGGGGGCCCGCTACCTGTGGGCTTCGCAGGCGGCCCGTGGCCGGGTGACGCTCGACGTCGGCTGTCGCGACGGCGTCGGCACGAGCGTCCTGAGCGCGGCCGGCGCGGGGCCGGTGGTCGGCGTTGACCCCTCCCCGGAGGCCGTCGAGGCAGCTCGGCGCGAGTTCGGCGAGGTGGCTTCCTTCGAGGTGGAAGAGCCGATGGCTCTCCCGTACCGCGAGCGGCGCTTCGACCTCGTGACCTGCTTCGATGTCCTCGAGGGGGCGCCGGAGCCCGAAGCGGTGCTCGACGGGATCGAACGGGCGATGAGCCCGAACGGCCTGCTGCTCGCGTCGCTGCCGGCCGAAGGGCCCCAGGGGGACCTCGCCCGGGCGCTTCGGGCGCGCTTCGGGCATGTCGCCCTGCACGAGCAGGCCTGGTACGCGGGCTCGGGGATCGGCGGGATGAAAGCCAGTGGCGTCGCTGTGACGCTTGCGGGTCAGGAGGGCGAGCAGCCTCACTC
>JBIOZP010000037.1:0-48966 GCA_044871225.1 Solirubrobacterales bacterium | reverse complement strand
GGCCCCATTTCGTCTCGGACGGGGTGATGAACTGGTCGATGATGACCTGGGCGCCGTTGGCGAAGTCGCCGAACTGCGCCTCCCACATGACGAGAGCGTTGGGCTCGGCCAGGGTGTACCCGTACTCGAAAGCCAGCACCGCCTCCTCCGACAGCATCGAGTTGATAACCTCGAAGCGCGCTTGGTCGGGCGACACGTATTTCAGCGGCGTGTAGTGGCGCTCCGTCTCCTGGTCGATCAGCACCGCATGACGCTGTGAGAAGGTGCCGCGCTCGCTGTCCTGGCCCGACAGGCGCACCGGGAAGCCTTCGCGCAGCAGGGTGCCGAACGCCAAATGCTCGGCCATTGCCCAGTCGATGCCGGTGCCGCTCTCCACCAGCTCACGCGGCGCCGCGCGGTCGCGGTAGGAGTGCGGGACGTGCGCCAGCATGTCCCCCACCGTCTGGATCCCCATCTCGCCGGCCGCGGCCGCCAGCTTCGGCCCCGCGCCCCGAAGCGCGGTGAGCGGCGCCTCCAGGCGGCTGGGACGGGGAACCGAGCGCAGGGGGACCGCCCGAAGGTCCTGGACGCTCATTGGGTGGCCGGTCCCGAGGGCGCGGCCCGCGACCTGGTCAGGCGCGGCGATCGTGGCCGGACTCGCGCTCATGCCGCCAAGGCTAGGGCGCCCGGACGATGCGACGGCCGGGGGCGGGGGCGGCGCCGGCCGCTGTGCTCGTTCAGGCGGCGGTGAGGACGGGTGCCCGGGTTCGGTGGCGTTTGAACATCTCCTCGACCCACCGGTAGCCCGTGCGCTCCTTCAGCGGGGCGCGATAGCGCTCGAAGCCCGCCGGCGCGGTGCCCAGGCGGGGCCCCTCGGGGGGCAGGACCAGGGGGTAGAAGAGGGCCGCCGCGGTCAGGTCCGCCACCGTGAACCGGTCGCCCACCAGGTACTCGGAGCCGCCCAGCTCGGACTCCAGCCGGTCCAGGGCCGCGACCACGCGCTGGCGCGCGCGGTCGGCCGCCTGCTCGGACTTCACCCCGTAGCGCACCCCGACGAACGCCGAGGCGTACCGCGCCGTCGCGGCGGAGGCTCCGCGGAGGCGCCGCAGCGGGGCGGGGACGTCGGGAGCCGTCGTGTCGGCGAGCATCGCCGGATCGCGCGTCGCCTCGTGCCAGGCAAGCAGCCGGATGTGGGGACCGAGCTCCTCGTCGAAATACTCCTCGAGGTCCAGGGCGCGCCGGCGCTCAACGGGGTCGTCCGGATACAGGGAAGGCTCCGGAAAGCGCTCCTCCAGCGCGGCGATGATCGCCGTCGAGTCGCCCACCGTCCTGCCGTCGAGCTGGAGCACGGGGAAGGTCTTCTCGGCGCCACGGGTCAGCCACAGGGCGACCAGCATGTGGACGCCAGGAGGGGGCGCGCGGCGCTCGTGCTCGACCCCCTTGTACGCAAGGGCCCAGCGCGCCTTCTCGCTGTAGTGCGAGATCCGGATGTGCCACAAGACTGGCTTTGGCACCACCGGCACGCTACTCCCTTCTCGCCGCCGGGCTCGAGCCCGCTCACTGGGCGGCGATCAGCCACCAGTAGTGCGGCTGGCCGCCCCGGTGCAGCTCCAGCTCGACCTCGCCGGGGAGCCCGACCGGCAGCTCGTCCAGCGGAATCGGGGCGTCCTGGCCCTCGAAGAGCGTGACGATCTCGACGCCCTCGGCCAGCTCCGCCACGGTGGCCGCGAGCGTGGACCCGGCGCCTCCCCAGGCGACCACCTGATCGCCCACGAACCCGACCGCGTCGCCGCGGACGAACCTTCCCTGCGAGTCCGCCCGGGCGGCGGGCGCGACCGCTCCCCACCGGACCTCCGCCAGCGCCGCCTCCAGCCGCTCAACGTTGCCGGCGGCGTCGCCCTCGGGATCGAAAGCCACCAGGGTCGCGATCGCGGCCTGCTGGGACGCAGTGGCGATCACGCGAGCAGGCTTCTCCGACAGCTTCGCCGCCTCCTGGGCGGCCAGGATCACGTTCGGGGAGTTGGGAAGCACCAGGACCTCGTCGGCCGGGACGTCGTGGATCCCGGCGAGGATCTCGTAGGTGGACGGATTCAGCGTCGCCCCGCCATCAACCACGTGCGCGCCCAGGTTCTGGAACATCGCCTTCAGCCCGTCGCCGGCCGCCACCGCGACGACCCCGGTGCGGCCGGGCGCCAGGCGCCGCTCCCGCTCGGCGATCCCCTCGCGCATGTCGCCGACGTCCAGGCGCTGGACCTCACCCGCGCCCTCGAAGACCGCCACCGCGCCATCGGGCTGGTCGGTATGCACGTGGACCTTCAGGGTCGCCTCGTCGCCGACCACCAGGACCGAGTCCCCGATCTCCTCGAGGCGCCTGACGAACGAGCGCGGGTCGAGCCGGTTCCCGGTGACGATGAAGTTCGTGCAGTACCGGAACTGGCTGTCGTAGTGATGGGGCCGGGTCTTCCTGGGTGGCTGTCGGTGCGCCACCTCGGGGGGCGCGTCCGCCTCCCCTCGCAAGCCCCCGACGATTCCGGCCAGGATCACCACCAGGCCGTGCGCCCCGGCGTCGACCACCCCCGCCTCGGCGAGCACGTCGAGCTGCTCGGGCGTGCGCTCCACCGCCTCCTCTCCCGCCCTCGCAGCCACCGCCAGGACCTCGGCCAGGAGCTCGTCCTGCTCCGCGTCGCCGGCCTCGGGGGACAGGCGCTGGCGGTCCATGTGCGCCAGGTGCTGGGAAACCGCGTGGGCCATCTCGCGGATCACGGTCAGCATCGTCCCCTCGGCGGGATCGCGCACCGACTCGTAGGCGGCGTCCGCGGCGCTCGCGAACGCCGCCGCCACCAGGACCGGATCCACCAACTCGCCTGGGCGGCTGGCCAGCTCCTCGGCGGCGCCGCGGACGATCTGGCTCAGGATCACGCCCGAGTTGCCGCGCGCTCCCATCAGCGCCGCCCGCGCGACGGCGTGGACGACCGCGTCGCGCGAGTGCAGGTCGATCGGCTGGCCGTCGAGGCGGTCGAGCTCGCTCATCACGGCCCGCATCGTCAGGGCCATGTTGTCCCCCGTGTCTCCGTCCGCGACCGGGAACACGTTCAGGTCGTTGACCTCCTGGCGGCGCTGCTCGAGCTGCGAGTACGCGGCCTCGACCACCCGGCGGAAGCGCTCGATGGACGTCGCGGCCATCGGCCCGGATTATCCCCCCGCGGGGGGCGTCAGATCTAGCGGGTGCCCTTTATGCAGATGATTCCCAGGAATGCCCGGCCAGAGCTATCGGTGACGTTGGCCAGACCGAAGTCCCATCGGCGAATCGTCGGGCCCACGGCGGAGTAGTCGGCGAAGATGAGGCCGTTACTGCCGAAGTAGCCGTCGATCACCTTGTATCTCCGCGGGCACTTCATGAACGAGTCGTCGCGTCCGCCTGCGGAGATCGTGAAGTCGTTGGTCTCGAAGTACCTCAGCCGCGGCTTCTTCGCCCTCTTCGCGGCCACCTTCGTGGACGGGGCCGAGACGGCGTGACCGCGCATCGGCTCGAAGCCCTCCGTCTTGGCGGGGAGCTTCGCGTTGCTTCCTCCCCAGCTCATCGCGGACGACGCCGCGATTGCCAGACCTGCGCCGAGGGCGAGGATCCCGAACTTCTTGAACATGTTTCCCCCTTCCGTTTGCCGGTCGGGGCGACCCTATGCGAAGCCGGGTCAGGCCGCCTTGGTGACCTTGTTCGACTTCAGGCAGCGGGTGCAGACGTAGACGCGGCGGCTGCGGGCGCCGTCCTGGATCCTGACCTTCTGCAGGTTGGGGTTGAAGCGCCGGCGGGTAGCCACCATCGAATGGCTGCGGGAGTTCCCGAACGCGGGACCCTTGCCGCAACTGAAGCAGACCTTGGCCATGGCGACGGTGGATGGTAGCGAGGCGCTGGCGCTAGGCGAGGGACTCGCGAAGGAGCGCCATCCGCATCACCGTCTGCGCCGCGTGCCGTCCCTGATCGCGCTTGTCGCCGCCCGAGCGCGCCAGCGCCTGCTCCATCGTCTCGCAGGTGATCACCCCGAAGGCGCACGGGACGCCCGTCTCGAGCTGGACCTGCTGCACGCCCCGCGCGGACTCGGCGCAGACGTAGTCGTAGTGGTCGGTCTCCCCCCTGATCACGGCTCCCAGGCACGCGACTCCCGCGAACCTGCCGGAGCCCGCGCACCACCGGGCCGCAAGCGGGACCTCGAACGCGCCGGGAACCTCGTACGTGTGCACGGACGCCGGGCTCACGCCTCCCGCCGCGAACCCCTCCACGGCGCCGTTCACCAGGCGCTCGGCGATCTCCTCGTAGAAGGTCCCGACGCAGATCGCGAACTCGCGGGCGCCGAGCTGCTCGCGCTCGGCGCCCGAGAACGCGTCGTGCCCGTCATCCATCCTCGGGCTCGGACTCCTTCGCGCCCAGAGCCCCTCGCTCGACCTCGTTGCGATGCTCCTCGTGGATCATCTCCTCGTCGAGCGGCAGTCCCTGGTGGTGGAGCGTGTGGCCGAGGCGCTCGCGCTTCGTTCGCAGGTACTCCTGGTTGTGGCGATTGGGGACGGCCTGGATCGCCACCTGGTCGGCAACCGAGAGGCCGTACCCCTCCAGGCCGTGGATCTTGCGCGGGTTGTTGGTCAGGATGCGGATGCTCGTCAGGCCCAGGTCGACGAGGATCTGCGCCCCGATGCCGTAGTCGCGCAGGTCGGCCGGGAGCCCCAGCTTCAGGTTCGCGTCAACGGTGTCCCAGCCGTCCTCCTGGAGCTTGTAAGCGCGGAGCTTGTTGAGCAGGCCGATCCCTCGCCCCTCCTGCGAGAGGTAGAGCAGCACCCCCGCCCCCTCCCGCTCGATCATCGCCAGCGCCGCGTCGAGCTGCTCTCCGCAGTCGCATCGCAGCGAGTGGAAGACGTCACCGGTCAGGCACTCGGAGTGGACGCGCACCAGCACGTCCTGGCGCCCGCGCACGTCGCCCTTGACCATCGCGAGATGATGCTTGTCGTCGATCAGCGACCGGTAGCCCACCGCGGTGAACTCGCCGAACGCCGTCGGCAGCCGGGTCGCCACCACCCGCTCGACCAGCTTCTCGGTCCGCCGCCGGTAGGCGATCAGGTCGGCGACAGTGATCATCCGCAGCCCGTGGCGCTCGCAGTAGCCGACCAGGTCCGGCACCCGGGCCATGGTCCCGTCCTCGTTCATGATCTCGCAGATGACGCCGGCCGGGATGACGCCGGCGAGCCGGGCCAGGTCAACCGCGGCCTCGGTCTGGCCGGCTCGCTCCAGCACGCCGCCGTCCTTCGCCTTCAACGGAAACACGTGGCCCGGCTGCACCAAGCCGTCCGGCTTCGTGTTGGGGTCGATCGCCACCTGGATCGTGTGGGCTCGATCGTGAGCCGAGATCCCGGTCGTGACCCCGGAGGCAGCCTCGATCGAGACGGTGAAGTTGGTGCGGAACGCGGACTCGTTCTTGGCCGCCATCAGGTCGAGGCCGAGCTGATCGCAGCGCTCCGGCGTCAGCGCCAGGCAGATGAGCCCCCGGCCGTAAGTGGCCATGAAGTTGATCGCCTCGGGGGTGGCGAACTGCGCGGCGAGCGTCAGGTCGCCTTCGTTCTCGCGATTCTCGTCGTCACACACGACCACCATCCGGCCGCTTCGGATGTCCTCGATCGCCTGCTCGATGGAGGAGAACGGCCGGACGATCTCCTCGTCCGCCGCCGTGGAGTCCCACCGGGTTGTTCGTTCATTCATCCCGTCACGCTCCCTTCCGTCTTGAAGCCTTGCACGAGGCGCTCGGCGTAGCGCGCGATCACGTCCACCTCGAGGTTCACGCGCCCCCCCGCTGCCGTCTCGCCGAGCGTGGTGCGCTGCAGGGTCTCGGGGATCAGCGAGACCTCGAATCCCCCGTCGGTGAGGCCGGCCACGGTCAGGCTCACCCCGTCGACGGCGATCGAGCCGCGCTCGACGACGAACCTCCGCAGCTCCTGGGGCACGGCCACTTCGACCCGGCGCGCGAAGCCATCGCCTTCAACGGACGCGACCTCCCCCGTCCCGTCCACGTGCCCTTGCACGAGGTGGCCTCCCAGCGGGTCCCCCGCGCGCAGGGGCGGCTCGAGGTTGACCTTGGCGCCCGGCACCGCTTCGCCGAGCGTGGTGAGCGCCAGGGTCTGGTTCATGACCTCCGCCTCGAACGCGCTCCCCGACGAGCCGACCACCGTCAGGCAGGCGCCGTTCACCGCCACCGAGTCGCCCGGCTCGAGCTCACCCGCGAGCTGCGCCGAGATGCGCAGCCGGGCCCCGTCCCCGCCGCGGTGCAGGGCGTCCACGGCGCCGATCTCCTTGACGATCCCGGTGAACACCGCTCACCACTCCCTGAGGCGCGCGGAGACCAGCAGGTCGCGGCCCGAGCGCTCCCAGTCCATCGCCAGCGCCGGGACCGCATCGGCGATCGTCGCCGCTCCCTCTCCGCCGAGCAGCGGCTTGGCGCCGCCTCCACCGAGCACGACCGGCGCGACGAACAGCCGCAGCTGGTCGACCTCACCGGCGTCGAGGAACGAGCCCGCCAGGGTGGGCCCGCCCTCGAGCAGCACCGACGTGATCCCCCGGCGGCCCAGCTCGCTCAGCCCGGCCGCCACCCGGGCCGGCGGGTCGCCGTCGCACACGACCACCTCGGCGCCGGCGTCCTTCAGCGCCCGGCAGCGCTCCGGTGGCGCGGCCGGCGAGGCGAAGACGAGCAGCGGCGCCTCGGGGATGGAGAAAACGAGGCGCGAGCCCGGGCTCAGGCGGGCGCGCGAGTCGAAGACCACCCGGAGCGGCTGACGCGGGGAGCGCACCCCCGTCCGTTCCAGGCCGCGAGCGGTCAGCAGCGGATCGTCCGCCAGGGCGGTCCCGATGCCGACGCAGACCGCGTCGTGCTCGGCCCGCCAGCGGTGGACAAGAGCCCGGCTGGGCTCGTCGGAGATCCACCTCGAGTCGCCGCTTCTGCTCGCCACCCGCCCGTCGAGGCTGACCGCCGACTTCAAGAGCACGAGCGGCCGGCCGGTGCGGGAGTGCTTTCGAAACGCCTGGTTGAGCAGCCGCGCCGCGGCCGCCTCGTCCCCCGTGGCGAGCTCGACGGCGACCCCCTCGTCGCGCAGGATGCCGGGCCCCCGGCCGCTCGCCTTCTCGCTGGGGTCCTCGGACGCGATCACCACGCGCCCGATTCCCGCCCCGAGGATCGCCGCGGTGCAGGGAGGCTGTCGTCCGCGGTGCGCACACGGCTCCAGGGTCACGTAGAGGGTCGCCCCGGAGGGGTCGTGCCCGCCGGCGCGGCAGTCCTGGAGCGCGGCGACCTCGGCATGAACGCCGCCGAGCTCGGCATGGAACCCCTCGCCGATCAGGATTCCGTCACGCACCAAGACGGCGCCCACGAGGGGGTTCGGGCTGACCTGGCCGCGCCCGGCTTCGGCCAACACGAGCGCCCTTCGCAGGTGGGCCCGATCGCGCTCTGTGAGGACAGCCGGCATGATTGACTGGTCAGTCAACCGATTGTACGCCGCCGCGAGCCCTGCCCGAGCGGCGGGGTGGCGTTGCGCCCCTGAGGCCCGTGCCCTTCCCCGCCGGCGCGGCGACGCTGTGCCGACGCGAGCGGCAATTAAGGTGCCCCACCCATGGAGCGCGAGGCAGCGGCGGTGGAGGCGAGGCGCTTCGGACGCGCGGCGGGGTTGCTCTCGGTGGGGGTCGGCGCCGCGGGACTGCTCACCTACCTCTACTTCTCGCTCGCCTCGCACATCCTCGATAAGGTCGCCTACGGCGAGATCGTCGTTCTGTGGTCGGCGGTGTTCGTGACCATCTCGGTGCTCTTCAGGCCCGTCGAGCAGCTTCTGTCGCGGACGATCGCCGAGCGCCAAGCCCACGGACAGCCGATCGGCCAGCCCATGCGGGTGGCGGCGACGATCCAGCTCGCGGTCGCCCTCGCCTTCGCGGTCGCCGCCGTGGCGTTGCGGACGCCCCTCGAGGACCACCTGCTGTCCGGCAACGAGACCCTCTACTGGATCCTGGTCGCGGCCGTGCTCGCCTTCGGCGCGAGCTTCTTCGCCCGCGGCTTTCTGGCCGGCAGCCGGCGCTTCGCGCTTTACGGGGCGCTGCTGCTCGCGGAGTCGACGGCGCGGTTCTCGTTCGCCCTCGCCGTCGCCGTGGGAATCGCCGACGGCCAGACGGCCGTGGCGCTGGGGATCGTCGCGGCCCCCCTGCTGAGCCTCGCGGTCGTCCCGTTGGCGTTCGCGGCCCGAGCCGGGGTCCGGAGCCGAGGCGCTCCCGCGGCGGAGGAGGGCCAGGGCCGATTCACGCTGGCCGCCGGCGGCGGGTTCGCGGCGGCAGTGCTTGTGATCATGGTCAGCGAGCAGACCCTGCTGAACGCCGGGCCGCTCCTGGTCCGTGCTTCGGAGGGCGCCGCGGCCGCGGGCTTCATCTTCAACGTGCTGATGGTCGCGCGCGCGCCCCTGGTCCTGTTCCAGGCTGTGGCGACCAGCCTGCTGCCGCACCTGACTCGGCTTCGCTCGAGCGCCTCGGCAAAGGACGCGGAGGCCTTTCGCCTGTCGGTGCGGGTCACGATCGCCGCGATCGGGGCCTTCGCGGGCGCCGTCGGGCTCGTGGTCTTGGCGATCGGCCCCGAGCTCATGCACCTGGCCTTCGGCAAGAAGTTCAGCTATGACCGTACTGGGCTCCTGCTGGTGACCCTCGGGATGGGGTTCTACCTCTCCTCCGGCACCCTGAACCAGGCCGCCCTGGCCCAGGGGCAGGCCCGCCGCGCCGCGGCCTGCTGGGCCACGTGCGCGGTTGCCTTCATCGCCTGGAACCTGCTCCCGGTGCTCGACGAGTTCCGTCGTGTCGAAGTGGGCTTCGCGGGCGCCGCCGCGCTCCTGTGCGGGCTGCTGTACCTGCTCTACCGTCGCCCGCGCGTCCATCCGCGCGACGTCGTCCGCCCGGGCTCCCCGCAGGAGCTCGAGGCGAGGCTGGCCGCGGCGGACGAAGCGAGCTGACCTACTCCGCGCCGGCCGCCTCGGCGATCCGCCGGTAGGCCGCGGCGGGATCGGGGTCGCCGAAGATCGCCGAGCCGGCGACGAACAGGGTCGCTCCGGCCTCGGCGGTTGGCCCCACCGTGTCGGCGTCGATGCCGCCGTCCACCTCGATCCGCGAGCCGGGAGCGATCCGGCGCAGCCTCGCGAGCTTGTCCGGCGCCGAAGCGATGAACGGCTGCCCGCCCCAGCCCGGGTTCACCGACATGCACAGGACGACGTCCGCCGCGTCGCTCAGCTCGCCGACCGACTCGGCGGCAGTGCCGGGATTCAGCGCCACTCCCGCCAGGCACCCGGCCTCCCGGATCGCCCCCAGCGTGCGGTGGACGTGCGGGTCGGCCTCGAAGTGGAACGTGATGCAGTCGGCCCCCGCGCGGGCGAACTCGGCGACCTGCTGGGCGGGCCGCTCGATCATCAGGTGGACGTCGAGGGCGCCGCCGGCCTGGTGCACCTGGTCGGCGATCGCCCCCGCCACCAGCGGGCCGATGGTGATCGGCGGCACGAAGTGGCCGTCCATGACATCGACGTGGATTAGCCGCGCGCCGGCATCCATCACCTCGGCGACCTGACTCCCGAGGCGTGAGAAGTCCGCGGAGAGGATCGAGGGCGCCACGCGCCGCGTGGCGAACAGGTCGCCCATCAGACGGCTCGCAGCATGGAGTGGCCGCAATGCTGGCAGCGCATGTCCTCGGAGGAGCTCATGCGCACGATCGTCTGGTGCTCGCCGCAGCTCGGGCACTGGGAGACCAGCTCGTAGCGCTGCAGGCAATACACGCAGCGGTAGCGACCCGGAAGCTGGGTGGGCCGCAGCCAGGGCTCCCCACACCCCGGGCACCCGGGGCGCTCCAGGGTCGTGCCTCCTCCGCCCGCGCTCACCGCGTCAGCGCTCTCCTCAGGCGAGCGATGAAGAACCCGTCGGTGCCGTCACGGTCGGGGCGAATGGACACGCACCCCGGCTCTCCCGACGCCAGCCCGGGATGTGCCTCGTCGAGGCCGTCAGGATGCATTGAGCGATCCTCGCTCAGCAGGTCCCGCACGCGGTCCTCGTTCTCGCGCCGCGAGACGGTGCAGGTCGCGTACACGAGCCGCCCGCCCGGGCGAACGGCGGCGGACGCGCGAGCCAGGATCCGCCCCTGGAGCGCAGCCAGGCGCTCGATCTGCTCCGGGGACTTGCGCCACCGCGCGTCCGGCCTCGAGGCGAGGGTGCCGAGATCCGAGCAGGGCGGGTCCACGAGGACCCGATCGTAGCCACCGCCCACGTCGGCGCTCCGGGCGTCGCCCTCCAGCACCCGCACGCACTCGACGCCGAGGCGCGCGCAGAGCTCGCGCAGCTCGCGAGCCCGTCCGGGATCGATCTCCACGGCGACGACCTCGCCGCGGTTCCCCATCCGCGCCGCGATCCCCGTGGCCTTGATCCCGGGGGCGGCGCAGAGGTCGAGGACCCGCTCGGAGGGCTGCGGGTCGAGGGCCGCCACCACGGCCTGCGAGCCGCGCGATTGCCCGACCAGCTCGCCCCGCTCGAGGCTCCGGCGGGTCGACTCGCCCAACGCCCCGCGAACGATCAGGGCTTCCGGCTGAGCCAAGAGGCCCCGCGCCGCCGGCCTCTCCACAGGCTCGCCCGCGTTCTCCAGCTCGGCCCGCAACCGGTCCGGCTGGGCCTTGATCGTGTTCACGCGAAGGGAGGTCTCGGCCGCGGCATTCATCGCCGCCATCAGCGAGCGCGCATCTGCGGGGCCCAGCTCCTCCCACCACATCCGCGCGAGCCACTCGGGATAGGAGTGGGCGATCGCGGCCCCGGCGGGGGTCGCGTCATCGAGCGAACCCAGGAGGTTGGGCCGCTCGCGAGCCGCCCGGCGCAGGATCGCGTTGACGAGCCCGGCGGCCGCCTTGCGGCGCCCGCCGCCGCCTCCCTTCGCCAGCTCCACCGCCTGGTCGACCGCGGCGTGGTCGGGCGTCGCCTCCGCGAACAGCAGCTCGAACAGCCCCAGCCGCAGCGCCGCCACGGCGGGAGCGTCGAGCTCGGTGACCGGCCGGCCGGCAAGCAGCTCGATCAGGTGGTCGCACGTGCCACGTCTTTGAACGGCGCCGTAGGCGAGCTGTCGCGCCGCCGCCCGCTCGCGCCCGGCGAGGCCGTGGCGGCGGGCCGCGGAGCGGAGCACCCGGTCCGCCCAGGCCTGGTGCTCGAAGGTGCGGCGCAGCACCTCGAAGGCGGCGCGGCGCGGCGCGGTCACGCTCACGCCGGCATTTCCCCTCACCCGGCAAGGCGCGGCAGCGAGTGGCCCCGCAGGAAGGCCTCGGCGCTCATCGGCCGCTTCCCCGGCGGCTGCACGACGAGGATGCGAAGCGTCCCCTCGGCGCATCCCAGGAGCACCGCATCCTCCGCGGCCGCCAGGTGCCCGGTGGCGAGGTCGCCCTTCCCGACCGCCGCGCTCCGCACCCCCAACCGCTGATCCCCCTCCAGACCGAGGTAGGCGCCGATATGCGGCGTCAGCGCGCGCACGGTGCGCTCCAGCTCCGCCGCGGAGCGCCCGGGGTCAAGGCGGCGCTCGGAGGGGTCGATCTTCGCGGCGTAGGTCACCCGCGATTCGTCCTGGGGAGTGAGCTCCAGGTCCCCCTCGGCTCGCAGATCCAACGCCGTGACGACCAGCTCGCCGCCGATCTCGGCGAGGCGCGCCGAGAGCGTCCCGTAGTCGTCTTCGGGCTCGATCGGCGCGCGCTCGGCGAGCGCGGCGGGGCCCGCGTCGAGGCGGGCCTCGACCCGCATGATCGTGACCCCCGTCTGCGCGTCGCCCGCCATGATCGCGCGCTCGATCGGGGCGGCCCCCCGCCACCGGGGGATCAGCGAGGGATGGACGTTGAGGAGCTCCCACTCGGAGAGCACCGGCTCGCGGATGAGCTGGCCGAACGCGCACACCACCCCGATCTCCGCGCCGCTTTCGCGCAGGCGCTCGACCGACTCCTCGCCATCGACGCGATCGGTCTGATGCAGGTCGAGGCCCAGCTCCGCGGCGGCGGCGGCGGCCGGTGGCGGGGTGAGGCTGCGGCCCCGTCCCTTGGGACGATCAGGCGGAGCGACGACCAGCACCGGGCGATGCCGCGAGCTCGCCAGTCTCCGCAGGATCGCGACCGCGAACTCGGAGGTCCCGAGGTAGGCGACCCTCAAGCTTCCCCGGAAGCCCCGCCCTCCTCCATGGGCTCGCGCTCCCCGGCCTCACCATCCTCGGGAGGCGTCGGGCTGTAGGACTCCCCCTCCCGAAGCGCGCGAAGCGCGGCCTTTCGCTGCTCGCGCTGCGTGCGGTCGAGGATCAGCACTCCGTCGAGGTGGTCGATCTCGTGCTGCAGGACGCGGGCCTCCAGGCCGGAGGCCTCGATCAGAAGCTCCTCGCCGCGGACGTCTCGGCCGCGGACTCGCGCGTGCAGCGGGCGCTCGACGTCGACCGCGATCCCCGGCAGGCTGAGGCACCCCTCCTCCGCCGTCGCCATCGCCTCCGACAGCCATTCCAGCTCGGGGTTGACGACCGCCGTCGGGGTCGCATCCGCCCCCGCCTGAAAGACCAACAGCCGATGCATCACCCCGAGCTGGGTCGCCGCCAGACCGACCCCCAGGGCGTCGCGCATGATCGAGATCATCCCCTCGGCCTCGCGCTCGAGCTCCGGCCCGAAGCTCGTCACCTCTGAGGCCCGTGACCTGAGCACCGGGTCGCCGAACTGGCGCACGTTGGCCAGCGCGCTGGCGCGGCGCTCGCGGGCGGCGTCGTCGAGCTCGCCCAGCGCGTCGTCGGCGGGCCCCTCCGGGCTCACCGGCTCCTGCTCGCGAACCGTCGTCGCATCCGAGGAATCGCTCATCGAATCGAGTCTAGGCGAGGCGTGGGGGTCGCTCACTGCGGGTCCACGTCGACGCTGACCGAGACGCCGCGGAGCTCTCGCGTCGCCGCCAGGCCCTCGACCACCTCGCGGACGGCGGCCACCGTCTCGTCGCGGCGCTGCGACTTCAACAGCAACTGCCTCCGATGCCGGGCGCGCACGCGAAAGCGCGGCGCCGGCCCCAGCAGCTCCGTGTCCGGTGGGATCGCGCCGGCCAGCGCCTCCCGGGCCTTGGCCGCCACGGCCTCCACGCGGACGGGCTCGGGGGAGGCCAGCTCGACCCGGACCAGGTGCGAGAACGGCGGGTAGCGAAGCGCCCGGCGCCGCTCGAGCTCGCCGGCCAGGAAGCCCTCGGCGTCGTGGGCGGCCGCGTGCCGGATCGAAGGTGCCTCGGGCGCCAGCGTCTGGACCAGGACCCGCCCGCCCCGCTCGCTCCGCCCGCTGCGGCCGGCGAGCTGTGAGACCAGGGCGAAGGTGCGCTCCTCGGCTCGAAAGTCGGGAAAGCGCAGCGTTGCGTCGGCGTCCAGCACCACGCTCAGCACGACGTCGGGGAAGTCGTGCCCCTTCGCGACCATCTGGGTTCCCACCAAGAGCCCGGCCTCGGCGTCCCCGAAGCGCCGCAGCACGTCCAGATGGCCGCCGGCCCTCGCGGCGCTGTCCGAGTCGAGGCGGAAGACCGGCAGCGGCGCGACGGCCTGGTCCAGCAGCGAGGCCAGGCGCTCGGTCCCCACCCCGTGGCGGGCCAGGGTCACCGAGCCGCACTGAGGGCACGAGCCGGACAGGCCCTCCGAGTGGCCGCAGTGATGGCAGCGCAACCGGTCCTCGTGCCGGTGAAGCACGAGCGCCACGTCGCAGTGGGGACAGGACCAGGCGTGCCCGCAGGAACGGCAGGACAAAAACCGCGACCAGCCCCGCCGGTTCAGCAGCACGATCGCCTTGGCGCGCGCCTCGCGAACCTCGAGCAGCGCCTCGGTCACGCGCGGGTGGATCGCGGCTTCCGCGGCACGGCGGGACCTAGGGGCCCCACCCGCCTCGAGCCGCGCGTCGAGCACCTCGACCGCAGGAAGCTCGGCTCCGTCCACCCGGCGGGGCAACTGGACCCTGCTGAGCGCGAGCCAGCTCTCGGGCCTGGGGGTGGCGGTGCCGGCCACCAGCGCGGCTCCGGCTTCCGCCGCGCGGTGGCGGGCGACCGCCCGCGCGTCGTAGCGAGGATCGGATTCCTGCTTGTAGGAGGCGTCGTGCTCCTCGTCCACCACCACGAGGCCCAGGTCTCGAACCGGCGCGAAGATGGCCGAGCGCGGACCGACGCAGACCAGCGCCTCGCCGGAGTGCAGGCGCTCCCACTCGTCGCGGCGCTCCCCGGCCGCCAACCGGGAATGGAGGAGCGCGACCCGATTCTTGAAGCGCTCCGCGAACCGCGACACGGTCTGCGGGGTCAGCCCGATCTCCGGAACCAGCACGATGGCGCCCCTGCCCCGCTCGAGGGCCGCCTCGGTGGCCGCCAGGTACACCTCGGTCTTCCCCGAGCCCGTGACCCCGTGCAGCAGGAGCTCGCGCGGGGATGCCCCGTCCATCGCGCCCACGATCGCGCCCAGGGCGTCGCCCTGCTCGGCCGAGAGCGGGGGCCGCCGCGACCGCGCCCCCACCGCCGCCACCTGCGGGCGGCGGAAGCTGCGAGCCGACCCCAGCCGCACCAGCCCCCGGTCCTCGAGCCGCTTCAGCGTGCGGTGGTCGATGCGCCCCTGCGGGTCGAGCTCGGACGACGGGACCTCCCCGTCGCTCTCGGAAAAGTCGGCAAGCGCCTGCAGGGCAGCCCGCTGGCGCGAGCCCAGGCGCGTCCCGTCCGCGAGCGCCGCCCTGCCGGCCGGGGTGGCCGCCGCGCGCACCTCGAGCCTCGGCGCCGGGCCGTCGCCCGCGCGCCCGACCCCCGGGGGCAGCACCAGCTCGAGCCCCCGTGCCGGCGTCGAGCAGTACTGGTGCGCCACCCGCAGCCCCAGGCGAACCAGCTCGGGCCTGGCTCCGGCAGCCAGCGCCTCGATGGGCTCGACCAGCCGTTCCGGCGGCAGGTCGCTGGATTCGGCCACGTCCACCACGACCCCGATCACCCGGCGACGGCCGAATGGCACCACCAGGACGCTGCCGACCCCCACCTGGGCCAGGCGGTCGGGCAACCGGTAATCGAACGGGCCCCGCAGGGCCCTGGAGGTGGTCAGCGGCTCGACCTTGGCGATCGCCATCGCTCTCAACCTAGGCGCCGAGGCGGACGGCGAGCGCCGCGGGCTCCGCGGCCATATGCGCCCGCATATGCTTCGTCCCGTGGCTCCGAAGCTCGCACCCGGGGAGCAGGTGATGTTCCAGGGCCACCCCTCCTGGCGATCGATCATCGCCTTCTACATCAAGGGCCTGTTCGTAGTCCTGATCGCCGCCTTCGCGGTCGCCATCGCCACCGCCGTGGCCGGCGACGGGACCGATGCCGGCCTGGTCACGCTGGTGGCGCTGGTCGGGGTGGCGATCGTCGTCCTGGCGGGGTTCGTCAAGCGGATCACGGTCGACTACACGATCACGACTCGCCGCCTGCACATCAAGCGGGGGATCGTCTCCCGCGAGATCCAGGAGACCCGCCTGGAGCGCGTGCAGAACGTCAACTACAACCAATCGCTGGTGCAGCGCATGCTCCAGGTCGGCGACGTGGACTTCGACACCGCGGCGGGGGACGACTACAACTTCATATTCGCCGGGGTCGCCAATCCCGACGAGGTCGTCGAGCGGGTCGATCGGGCCACCCACGCGACCCATCCCGCGGGATTGGGCGACGAGCCCACCGCCCCGACCCAGGTCCCCCGGGACAGCTAGCCGGAGGAGACGTCGGCGGTCGCGCCCGCCTCGGCGCCCGCCTGCTCGAGGCCGGCGGCCTTGCGAAGGGCCTCGACCCGCTCGGTGCGCTCCCAGGTGAAGTCGTGCTCGGTGCGCCCGAAGTGACCGTAGGCGGCGGTCTTCTGGAAGATCGGCCGGCGCAGGTTCAGGTCGCGGACGATGGCGCCCGGGCGAAGATCGAACTCTTCGCCGACGATCCTGATCAGCTCGGGGTCCGCCAGCTTCCCGGTGCCGAACGTCTCGACCATCAGCGACACCGGGTGGGCAACGCCGATCGCGTACGCCACCTGCACCTCGCAGCGCTCCGCGAGGCCGGCCGCGACCACGTTCTTGGCCACGTGCCGCGCGGCGTAGGCGCCGGAGCGGTCCACCTTGGACGGGTCCTTGCCCGAGAAGGCTCCGCCTCCGTGGCGGGCCGCACCGCCGTAGGTGTCGACGATCACCTTGCGCCCGGTGAGCCCGCAGTCTCCCTGGGGACCCCCGATCTCGAACTTCCCGGTCGGGTTGACGAGGAAGCTCTCGTAGAGCTCCTTGTCGGTGAACAGCTCCTTGTACTCCTCGTGGAGCACCGGCTCGACGACGTGCTCCCACAGGTCGGGCTTGATCAGGGTCTCGCCGTCGATGCCGGGCTTGTGCTGGGTGGAGATCAGGAGCTTCACGACCTCCACCGGGCGATCGTCCTCGTAGCGGACGGTCACCTGGGTCTTGCCGTCGGGGCGCAGGTAGGGCACGACCTCGGCCTTGCGAACCTCGCTGAGCCGATGCGCCAGCGTGTGGGCGATCTGGATCGGCATCGGCATCAGGGCCCGCGTCTCGCGGGAGGCGTAGCCGAACATCATTCCCTGGTCGCCCGCGCCGATCCGGTCGAGCTCGTCCTCGTCGTTCGGGTCGGTTCGGGCCTCGTAGGCCGTCTCCACGCCCTGCGCGATGTCGGGCGATTGCTCGTCGATGGCCGTGATCACCGAGCAGGTCTCGGCGTCGAACCCGTACTTGGCGCGGTTGTACCCGATCCGGCGCAGAGTCTCGCGGGCGATCCGGGGGATGTCCACGTACGTGTCGGTGCTGATCTCCCCGGCGACCACGACCAGCCCCGTGTTCACCAGGCACTCGCACGCGACCCGGGCGTTGGGGTCGGCGCCGATCACGGCGTCGAGCACGCCGTCGGAGATCTGGTCGCAGATCTTGTCCGGGTGGCCCTCGGTGACGGACTCGGACGTGAACAGGTACTCGCGCTCGGTGAGAGACTCGATGGCCATCGGCTAGGCGGCGACTGTACCGAACGGGCGCGAGACGATCGCCGTCCGGCGCCCTCTGCGGGCTCCCCAAGACCTCCCGCTCTAGTCGCCCGACGGCGCGCCCCCGGCGTCGTCGCCGACGACCAGGCGCGCATCGGTGGACAGCTCGCTCGAGCTCGACTCGACCGCCAGCCCGAGCGCCTCCAGGCTCGCGATGTCCGGCGCGAACGTCGCGTAGGCGGGGTCCTCGGCCAGCCCCGCCTGCTCGCCCAGAGAGGTCAGGCCCCCCAGGTCCAGGTAGCCGAGCAGCGACGGTTCCCCCGGAAAGCCGTCGGTCGCCGCCTGGAAGCGGTCGGCGCCGTCCAGTCCTCCTTCCCTACTCACGGCCTGCTCGACGGCTGCCCGGTCGGTGGCCACCACCAGGGTCGATCCCGCGAGGGCGTAGGTGAGGTCGACGGCCCCGGACAGCCGCACGCTGTGCGCGGTGACGTCGCCCACCTGGTGCTGCTCGAAGGCCGGGGCCTCCAGGCCCTTCGCCGGAGACAGCGCGTCCAGGATCGGGGCCTGCAGGCGGGCGAGCGCGTCCTCCGCCCGCTCGGAGTCCACGTCGTCGGCGACGAACTCGACGAACGGCACCCCCTTCGGGGGCGCTGCCGCCTGCTCGTCGCCGTCCCCTTCGCCGCCGGGAGCCGGCTGCAGCGCCAGTGCGCCCTCGCCGCCCAGCGAGGGCAGCAGGTCGCGCTCGAGGTCCACGTTGCCGAGCTTTCGGACCTGCTTGACCAGCGCCCCGACCGCCTCGGCGAGCCCGGGAGCCTCCGACCCGGCCTGCTCGAGCAGTGACGTCATCACCTCGCCGGGATCGCCGATCCCCAGGTACCCGAGCGAGCTTGCGGGCAGCGAGTCGGTGAGGGAGGGTGAGAACGCAGGGAAGGCTGCGAAGAAGCCCGGGTCCTTCTTCGCGCGCTCGGGATCGAGCCGCGAGCGGATCGCCAAGCCGAACCCGTCGTCGCCGGCGACCAGCGCCACGGCGACCCCCGAGCTGGCGTCGGGGTTGACGAGCGGCGCGATGTCGGCCAGCGGCCCGCCGGAGCGTGCCACCAGATCGGCGATCCCGTCGGGCGACAGGTAGCCGTCGGCGAGCCGCTCGTCGGGGAGGGCGTCACGCGCGGCGCCGGCGTCCCGGTCGTCGGCCAGCGAGCCGGCGCCGTTCTGCCCGGCCTCCGTGTCGATCACCTCGCGGACGGCACCGGCGCGACCGATCACGAGAAAGCCGGCGTCCACCGCCGTCGCGACCCCCCGGCGGTCCACGCTCAGCGGCACGTCCTCGTAGGTCGTCGAGCGGGCCTCGCCGGAGGCCATCTTCGCGGCGAACTCGCGTGCCCCCTTCTCGTCGTCGGCCTCGAGGAGCTGAACCGCATCGCCCCGCCCGCCGCCCCCCGGAAGCAGGGCGATTGCCGCCTCGCCGCCGAACCACGGCTCGATCTCGTGCTCGAAGTCGGACGTTCCGGTCCCGGCCCCGAAGAGCTCGGGCTCGACCACGCGAATGACCTGTGAGGCGAGGCCCCCCATCCGGTCGGCCACCTCGGCGGCATCCGCGTACTGCTCGGTGTCGGGGTCGACGTTCAGGTGCACGTATGCCAGCGCGTCGTCGGGCACCAGGTGGATCGCATCGTCGTCCGGCGGGCAGCGCTCACCCCCCGGCGCCGAGCAGCCGAGCGCCGGCACCGCCGCCGCCCAGGCCACCGCGATCGCCACCGCCGCCCCCACCGCGACGGCGAGGCGCACCCTGGCCGTGCTCGAGAGGCTGAACCAGAACTCCTGCGCGCCGTCGGAGACCGCAGCCGGGACCCGTCCCGCCGCGTAGGCGAAGTCCTCCACGGCGTAGCCGGCGGTCCGCAGCCAGGAGGCGTCCGGCCGCGGCAGTCGCGGCATCCCCGGCCACCGGGGCCGGGGGATCCTCGGGCGCCGTGGTCGGGGAAGGCTGGGCCGCGGCAGGCGCGGGCGAGGGAACCGAGGCACGGGCGGGTCTTATATCGCCTGTTCTTGAATCTCGGGTGAGCGCCGGCGGGCGCGCCGCGAGCGGGGGACGAAGTCGATCACCAGCGGGACGCCCTCGAGGCCGTAGGCCTGGCGCAAGCGGTTCTCGAGGTGAAACGCCCACTCACGGCTGATCAGCCGCCGGTCGTTGACCTGGATCGCGAACCGCGGCGGGCGGCGCTCGATCTGAGCGGCGTACAGAAGGCGCAGCCTCCGGCCCCGCTTCGCCGGCGGCGGCGTGGTGGCGACCACGTCCGCCACGAAGCGGTTCAGCTCCGGCGTGGGGATCCGCGAGGCTCGCTGGTCGGCGAGCGCGATCGAGCGCTCGAGGAGCTTGGGGACGTTGCGGCCGGCGAGCGCCGAGCAGGTGACGACCGGCGGACGGAGCCGAAGCCGCTTCTCGAGCCGCGCGGTCGCGTCCTCGAGATCGGTCTCGCCGATGTCCCACTTGTTGAGGGCCACCACCGTGGCGCAGCCGGAGCGCATCGCGAGCTGGGCCACGCGGAGGTCCTCCGAGGTGACGCCCTCAGAGGCGTCGCACACCACCAGGGCCACGTCCGCGCGCTCGGCGGCGCGCTCGGAGCGCAGTTGCGCGTAGTAGGCGACCGTCCCGGCGACCTTGGTGCGGCGCCGAAGCCCCGCCGTGTCCACCAGGACCAGGCGGCGCTGGTCGAACGCGAGCTCCGTGTCGATCGCGTCGCGGGTAGTGCCGGCCAGCTCGGAGACGATCACCCGTTCGGTGCCGAGGAAGGCGTTGACCAGGGAAGACTTCCCGACGTTCGGCCGCCCGATCACGGCGACTCGAACCGCGGCGTCCTCGTCCGGTTCCTCGGAGACCTCACCGCCGTCCCGGCGGGCGAGCTCGACCAGCCGGTCCAGCAGGTCCCCCGTGCCGTGGCCGTGGGCCGCGGACACGGGCATGGGCTCGCCCAGCCCGAGGCGGTGGAATTCGGCCCCCAGATACGCGTCGCCCGGCTCGTCGACCTTGTTGGCGACCACCACCACCGGGGCATCGCCGCGCCGCAGGATGTCGGCGACCTCGGCGTCGCCCTGGCGCAGGCCCGCGCGAGCGTCGACGACCAGCGCCACGGCGTCGGCGTCGGCGATCGCCTCGCGCGCCTGGCGCTGCACCGCGACCGACAGCGAGTCCTCCGCCTCCAGGTCCACGCCGCCGGTATCCACCAGCTCGAACCGGCACCCGTTCCACTCGCCCTCCAGCGACTTGCGGTCGCGGGTGACGCCCGGCTCCCGGTGGACGACGGCCTCCCGCCCGCCCGCCAGCCGGTTGACGAGCGTGGACTTGCCGACGTTGGGAAAGCCGACCACGGCCACCTTCGGGACACGGGGCGTCACCGCTTGCGCCTCCATCGGCCAGCCTTCGGCGCGAGGCCGCGGGCGCGGGCGAGCCTGACCACCCGCTCGGCGATCTCTTCCGGATCCAGGTCGGTGGTGTCGATGCGGACCGCGTCGTCGGCGGCGCGAAGCGCGCCATGCTCGCGCTCGCGGTCCCGAGCATCGCGGACGGCCTGAGCGGCGAGCACGTCGGAGGGGCGCTCGCCGGTCTCCGCGGCCCGGCGCCTGGCGCGCTCGACGTCGCTGGCGGTCAGGAAGACCTTGAGCGCGGCGTCGGGGCTGACGACGGTCCCGATGTCGCGGCCCTCGGCGACGTAGTCCCCGTGGGCGATCAGCGCCCGTTGTCGCTCGACCATCGCTTCCCGGACCTGGGCGTGCACCGAGACCCGCGACGCCGCTGCGGCGACCTCACCGGCGCGGATGTCCTCGCTGACGTCCTGGCCGTTCAGCTCGACCCGGCCGTCCGCGAGCTCGATGTCGGCCTCTCGAGCCAGTCCGGCGAGCGCCGCGCCGTCGTCGAGGTCCGCCCCGGACCGCAGGGCGGCCAGCGCGACCGAGCGGTACATCGCGCCCGAGTCGAGGTAGGTGAGGCCGAGCGCGCCGGCGACGGCGCGCGCGACCGTGGACTTGCCCGCCCCCGCCGGACCGTCGATGGCGATCACCATGGCGCTGAGGATAGAGTTGGCCCCGTCGGCCAGGGCGAACGCGGCTCGCCACAAGGCCTGGAAACGACCACGAGGGAAGGAACGATGCGGACCTGGGACATCTCGACGCTGGACGTGGAACCGCACAACCCGTCGGTCCTCGGATCCGAGCAGGAGGGACGAGCGATCGTGATCAACCTTCCCGCGGGCGAGCGGCTCCAGGAGCACCAGGTCCACGAGCGCGCTTGGCTGGTGGTGGTCTCCGGACGGATCGAGGTCGACGGCGCCGGCGGCGAGGCCGCTAGCGGCGGGCCCGGCCTGTTGGCGGAGTTCGAGCCCAAGGAGCGGCACGAGGTTCGCGCAACCGAGGATGCACGGTTGCTCCTGCTGCTCTCGCCCTGGCCGGGCGAGGGCCACCCAAGCCGCCGCCACGGCTCTACGGACGGAGAAGCGAGCGCAGGTCAGCCGCGAAGCGCGGATAGCTGACCGCCATCGCGTCGGCGCCGGCCACCTCGACGCCCTCGCGCGAGGCCAGTCCCGCGACGGCCCCCAGCATCGCCAGGCGGTGATCGCCCCGGGCGTCGAGCCGCCCGCCACGCAGCCCGCCCGTCCCTTCGACCGCGAAGCCGTCCTCGAGAGCCTCGACCCGCGCCCCGATCCCCCGTAGCCCCTCGACCACGGCGGCGATCCGATCGGACTCCTTGTGCCGAAGCTCGGCGGCGCCAGAGACCACCGTCCGGCCGTCGGCGAAGCATCCCGCGAGCGCGACCAGCGGCAGCTCGTCGATCGCCTGGGGCACCTCGTCGCCGTGGACACGGGTGGCTGCAAGCGGGCCGTGCCGGGCCGCGATCGTCCCCAGCGGCTCCGCGCCCTCCCCGGTCGGATCCTCACGGACCTCGACCGCCGCGCCCATTCTGTTCAGGATCCCGAGCAAGCCGACCCTCGTCGGGTTGAGCCCGACGCCCTCGAGCTCCACGCGACTCCCCGAGACGATCGCCGCCGCCACGACCAGGAAGGCCGCCGAGGAGAAGTCGCCCGGCACCGCGACCCGCCCCAACGCGAGCCGCTGGGCAGGGCGAACGGTGACCCGAGTGGCCGGGCCGCCGCGCAGCGAGGCGGCGCTCCGCAGGCCCGCCACGTCCACCTCCGCGCCCGCGGCGGCAAGCAGGCGCTCGGTGTGGTCGCGAGTGGCGGCGGGCTCGACCACCCGGGTCTCGCCCGTGGCCAAGAGGCCCGCGATCATCACGCACGACTTCACCTGGGCGCTCGCCACCGGCAGGCGGTAGGAGATGCCGTGGAGCTCGGAGCCGCCCACCCGCACCGGGGGCAGGCGGCCGTCCCGGCACGACACCTCGGCCCCCATCAGCGTCAAGGGCTCGGCCACCCGGTCCACCGGCCGCCGGCGAATCGACTCGTCGCCGTCGAGGGCCCACGCCCCGGCGCGCTGCCCGGCGAGCCAGCCCGGGAGCAGCCGCAGCAGGGTCCCGGCGTTGCCGACGTCGATCGCCTGCTCCTCCCCTCCCCAGCGCTCCCCGGGCCCGCGCAGGCCGATGCCGTCGATCGTCAAATCGAGAGCGCCGGCGCGCTCGCCGCCGGCCGGCTCGACGCCGGCACCGAGCCGGCGCACGGCTTCGAGGGTCGCCCGGGTGTCGGCCGCATCCAGGTATCCCTCGATCGTGGTTGCCCCCTCGCCCATCGCGGCGATCAAGGCCGCCCGGTGGCTGATCGACTTGTCCGGGGGAGGCCGCAGGGCGCCGCGGAGGGGCCCGGACGGGGCGAATCTCATCACCGCGAGACGGACACGCTGTGGCCCAGCCCGCGCACGATCCCGGCAGCCCGCTCGGCCTCGTCCTCCCCGGCGACCCACAGCGAGACGGCACCGGTTCGCATGTCCGGAGCCGGCGACAGCGCCATGTCCTCGATGTTGACGCCGGCGCGCCCGAGCGCCAGCGCCAGCTCGGCCACCGTGCCCGGCCGATTCTCGACGCTCAGGCGCAGCTCGTACAGCTCGCCCCCGACCAGCCCCGCCTCGAGCAGCCGCCGGCGGTCCTCTCGGGCGGCGCCGTGCCACTCCCCCACTCGCCCGGCGTCGCCCGAGCGAATCAGCTCCGCGGCGTCGCGCAGCCGCTGAGACGCTCCTTCCACCTCGCGGGCGACCGCCTCGCGGTTGGTGGCGAAGATGTCCTCCCAGATCGCCGGGTTCGCGCCCGCGACGCGGGTCGTGTCGCGAAAGCTGGGGCCGACCTCGGGCAGCCGCTCGGACTCCTCGGCCGCGGCTGCGGCAGCCTGCTGCACGAGCACGTTGGCGATCACGTGCGGGAGATGGCTGACGGTCGCCATCAGCCGGTCGTGGGTTTCGGCGTCGATCGCCTGCGGCCGGGCGCCGAGGTCGGCGACCGTGCGCTGGAGGCGGTCGTACAGGAGGCCGCTGGAGCGCTCGGTCGGGGTCAGGTACCAGCGCGCCCCCTCCAGAAGGTCGGCGCGGGCGTTCTCCACCCCCGGGGTCTCGGCCCCAGCGAGCGGATGGCCGCCGATGAAGCGCTCTTCCTGCGCGGCGCCAGCGAGCCTCTCCACGAGCGCCCCCTTCGTGGAGCCGACGTCGGTGACCACCGCGTCGCGCCTACTGGCCTCGAGCGCCTCGGTGACCAGGGCAGGCAGGGCCCCCACCGGCGCGGCGCAGAAGACCACCTCCGCGCCCTCGACCGCTTCGGCGATCGACGCCGACTCCCGGTCGATGGCGTGGGCCCGCCGCGCCCGCGCGCGGGCCGCGGGGTCCGGGTCGAAGCCGCTCACCTCGGCCTGGAGCCGGTGCCGCGCCGCCAGCCCGATCGAGCCGCCGATCAGGCCGACGCCCAGCACCGCTATGCGCATCGGGCCAGGTGCGTCAGACCCGGGCGAGCTCCTTGCCGGCCACCTCGGCCACCGCCCGCAGCCGCTCCGCGTAGTCCGCGAAGCTGTCCGTGGCCACCGCCTGGGGACCGTCGCAGATGGCCTCCTCCGGCTCGCTGTGGACCTCGACGATCACGCCGTCGGCCCCGGCGGCCGCCGCGGCCAGCGACATCGGCTGCACCCAGTCGCGCCGGCCCGCTGCGTGACTGGGATCGACGATCACCGGCAGGTGCGTGAGCTCGCGAAGCGCCGGCACCGCGAGCAGGTCGAGCGTGAACCGGTAGGTCGTCTCGAAGGTCCGGATGCCCCGCTCGCACAGGATCACGTGCTCGTTTCCCTCCTTCAGCACGTACTCCGCCGCCATCAGCAGCTCCTCGAGCGTGGACGACAGGCCGCGCTTCAGCAGCACCGGGATCCCGGTGCGCCCCGCCTCCGACAGCAGGGTGTAGTTCTGCATGCTGCGGGCGCCGATCTGGATCACGTCGGCGACCTCCGCCACGTCGGGCACGTCGCGGACGTCCATCAGCTCGGTGACGATCGGCAGGCCGGTCTCCTCCTTGGCCTCCTGGAGCAGTCGCAGCCCCTCGGTGCCGAGCCCCTGGAACGAGTAGGGGGAGGTCCGCGGCTTGTAGGCGCCGCCGCGCAGCATGGACGCCCCGTGGTCGGCGACCGTCCGCGCCACCTCGAGGGTCTGGTCACGGCTCTCCACCGTGCACGGACCGGCGATCAGGGCGAAGTTGTCGCCGCCGACCTTGCGGCCGTCCACGTCGATCACGGTTCGCTCGCCCTTGCGGAACTGTGCCGAGGCGAGCTTGTACGGCTTCAGGATCGGGACCAGGTGGTCCACCCCGTCCGCTCCCTCGAGCCCCAGCGCCGCGACCCGGTCGCGGTCCCCGATCGCGCCGATCACCGTCAGAACATCGCCCCTGGAGACGTGGGAAGAGCATCCCACCGACTCCACGCGGTCGACGACCCGCTGGATCTGGTCCTCGGTCGCTCCCTCTTTCATCACGATCATCATTTGTCTAAGCCTTTCAAACTCCGTCTTTGGGGGGTCTGCGTCGGTCGGGGGGCCCCGGGTAGGGGCCCGGCTGCGGCGTCCGGCGGAAGTCTCCTGCTAGGGGGCCGTTGCTGGCAACGGCGGGCCGGACGCCTAGCTAAATCGCCAAGGGCGATACGCGGCGGGCTGGCCGGCGAACCGGGCACGCGGGCGCGGCCCCTGCGGGGCAAACGAGTGAGCCGGCGTGCGGAAGCGCTTCACCGCCGGCGTTTGTACCACGGCGCCCGGGATTTCGCAAGCTGGGAGGAATCGCCCGACGGGTCCCGACCGGCCTCAGACCGCGCGCTCAAAGGCCTCCAGGAAGCGCCGGTTCTGCTCTCGGGTCCCGTACGTCACCCGGATGTGCCCCGGGCCCCCGAGGGCCTCGCCCCCGCGGACGACGATCCCGTCCTCACCCAGGAGCCGGACGACCTCGGCCTCGTTGCGCTCGCCGAGCGGGACCCAGCAGAAGTTCGCCTGCGACTCCGGAGGCTCGAAGCCCAGCTCGGCGAGCTCCTCCGTGACGAACAGGCGCTCGACGATCGTGCGCTCGACCCGCGCGGCGACGTCGTCGCCGTGCAGGACCGCCTCGGCGCCCGCCGCCTGGGCCAGCTCGTTGACGCTGAACGGCTGGCGCACCGCGTCCACGGCGGCGCGGAACTTCGCCGAGCCCAGGGCGTATCCGCAGCGCAGGCCGGCGAGCCCGTGGACCTTGCTGAACGTGCGCAGGACGACCAGGTTCGGGAACTCGGAGAGCAGGTCCACGGTGGCGTCCGGATCGTCGTCCACCTGGAACTCGACGTAGGCCTCGTCCAGCGCCACCGTGACGTGGTCGGGGACCTGGGAGCAGAAGTCGGCGACCTGCGCCGCGGGCAGGTGGGTCGCCGTCGGGTTGTTCGGGTTGCAGACGCAGACCAGCTTGGTCGCGGCGGTGACCTCGGCGAGCATCGCCTCGAGGTCGTGCACGTACCCGTCGGCCAGCGGGACGCGGATCTCGCGGGCTCCGGAGAGCGCGGCGAGGTGGGGATAGATCGAGAACGCAGGCCAGGCGAAGAGGATCTCGTCGCCCGGCTCGCAGAGCGCCTCGGCCGCGGCGAGCAGGATCTCGCACGAGCCGTTTCCCACCGCCACCCGCGCGGGATCGGTGTCGAAGCGCTCGGCGAGTCGCCGGCGAAGGCGGCGAGCGTGCTGGTCGGGGTAGCGGTTGAGGCCCTTCGCCGCCGCGGCCACGGCCTCGATCACGGCCGGATGCGGGCCCCACGGCGACTCGTTCGAGGCGAGCTTCACCACCTCGTCGGACCCGAACGCCTCGCGCGCGGCATCCTCGTGCATGCCGGCTTCGTAGTGCGGCAGGCGCTCGAGCTTCTGGGCGAAGGTCACTGGCATCGCTTCATTGTTACTGCGCGGAGCGCAGGTCGGAGCGCAGGTCCTGGGCGTCGCCCAGATAGGCGTGGGCCGGGACGTGGTCGCCGGGCCCGTAGTAGTGGACCAGAACCCGGATCACTCCGCGCATCGCGCCGGGCACGTCGAGCTCGCGCGCGCACAGCAGCGGCACGCCGTCGAGCCCCAGCCGCCTTGCGGCCACCGCCGGGAACTCGGCGTTCAGGTCGTCGGTGGCCGTGAACAGGCAGCTCACGATCCGCTCAGGCGCCAGGTCGTTGCGCGACATCAGCTCGCCCATCAGCTCCTCGGTTCCGGCGAGGATCGCCTCGACGTCGTTGCGCTCGACCTTGACAGCCCCGCGCACGGCCCAGATGCGCTCGGGGGCGCTCAACTCGACTTCTCCACGGCGGGCGCATCTTTCCAGAGGCGCCGCACCTGAGCACGGGTGAGGCGACGGGCCTCGCCCTCCGCCAGCCCCCCGAGGGCGAGGGGGCCGAACCGCACCCGCGCCAGGCCCGTGACCTGGTTGCCCACCGCCTCGACCATCCGCCGGACCTGCCGGTTTCGCCCCTCGCGGAGGGTCATCTCCAGCACCCGGGGGGAGACCCTGCCCACCCGGGCCGGGGCCGTCAGCCCGTCCTCGAGCTCAACACCGCTCCGCAACCTGCGTATCTGCGACTCCGTGGCGGCCTTTCGCAGCCGCACGCGGTAGGTCCTCCTGACCCCGTAGCGCGGGTGGGTGAGGCGGTTGGCGAGCTCGCCGTCGTTGGTCAGCAGGATCAGGCCGGTGGAGTCGGCGTCCAGCCGGCCGACCGGGTACAGGCGGCGCTCCGACTCGACGAGCTCGACCACGGCGCGCCGGCGCCCCGGCTCGCGGGCGGTCGACACGACGCCGGCCGGCTTGTTGACCATCCACACCTCGCGCGGCTCAGGCATCACCGGCCGGCCGTCCACCTCCACCGCGCTCGAGGCGTCCACGTCGCGGGCAGGGTCGGTGACCCTCCGGCCGCCCACGGTGACCTTCCCGGACGCGATCAGCTCCTCGGCGCGGCGCCGCGACGCAACCCCGCAGTGGGCCAGGTACCTGGCCAGTCGCACCGCGGAGCGCCGTCAGCTCGAGCGCTGCTCGCCGGCCTTCAGCAGCCGCTCGCGAAGCTCGCGCTCGTCCTCGGGATCCGGGTCGAAACTCGAGGGGTCCGGCAGCTGGTCGAGGCCGGCGAGGCCGAACAGGCGCTCGAACAGCGGCGTCGTGCGGTAGACGACGGCGCCGAAGCGCGAGCGGCCCGATTCCTCGATCAGCCCCCGCTCGACCAGGGTCGCCACCGCCGACTCGGAGGAGACGCCGCGGATCCGGGCGATCTCGGGACGCGAGACCGGTTGCAGGTAGGAGACGATCGCCAGCGTCTCGGCCTGGGCCTGGGTCAGCGGCGGCGTGCGCGGCCTGGAGAGCAGGCGCCGGGCCGCCTCCTCGGCCACCGGGTCGGCGGCCAGCGTGTACCCGCCCCCCACGCGACGCAGGACGACCCCCCGGGTCCCATCCGCGAGCGCGCCCTCGAGCGCGTCGAGGGCGCGGTCGACCGCCGCCTCGCCGGCGTCGCAGGCCTCGACCAGCTCGGCGGCCGTTACCGGCTCGGGGGACAGGAACAGGAGCGCCTCGATCACGCGCTCGAGCTCGGGGGTGGTCCGCTCCGCGCTCACGCGGGCGACCCCGTGCCCTGGACCTCGATCGGGCCGAACAGGTCCCGCTGGGTCCAGGTGGCCTCGCCGCGCTTGTGCATCTCCAGGAGCGCGAACAGGGTCACCGCCTGGGTGAGGCGGTCCTCGCCGGCGAACGCCTCGTCGAAGTCGAAGCTGCCGCTTCGTGAGAGCAGCTCCCGCAGGAGGGCCAGGCGCCGCTGAAGCGAGACGGTGGGCCGAATGTGGCTGGTGTCGGGCTGCGGCGGAATCCGAAGCAGGTCGCCGATCGCCTCGGCCAGCCGTCGCGGCTCATACACCGTGGTCGCGGCGGCGAGGGAGGCGCGCCGCAGCTCCGGCGGCAGCGGCGCGGAACGGTACAAGTAGCGGCGGCCGTCGGCGAATAGCTCGGCGAGGTGCGCGGCCGCGCCCCGGTAGCGGCGGTACTCGAGCATCCGCGCCAGGAGCTCGTCGGCGGCCTCCTCGGGCCCCAGCTCCACGCCCTCCTCCTCGGAGCCCGGCAGCAGGAGGCGGGACTTGAGCTCCAGCAGAGAGGCGATCAGGACCAGGAACTCGGTCGCCGCGTCGAGGTCGAGCTCGCCCGCGCTCTCCAGGTGCTCCAGGTAGGCCACGACGATCTCGCCCAGCGACACCTCGGCCAGGCTCACCTCCTCCCGGAGCACGACCGCCATCAGCAGGTCGAAGGGGCCGGCGAAGACGTCGAGGTCGAGATCGAGCTCTGCGGCTCTCACGGGCTTACCGTAGCGGCGGCCTCGGCCAGCCCGGCGCGACCGCGTAGATCTCCCACTCGCCCCGAACGCCCTTCAGCGCCGCGCTCCCGCGGTCGTCGAAGGCGATCCCGGCCCGATCCCCATCGCCTCGCGGACGTCGCGCACGGTGCCCGAGGCGATCGCCCGCGCCTTCTCGGCGCCGTCGGCCAAGATGGCCTCCAGGGCAGGCGTGTCCTCGCGAAGGGCCGTGTAGCGCTCGCGCAACGGAGCGAGATAGTCCACCACGGCCTCGGCAACCGCCGACTTGAAGTCGCCATAGCCGGAGCCCTCGAACTCGGCTTCGACCTGCTCGGGGGGGACGTTGCGGACGACGGAGAGGATCTCGACCAGGTTCGAGATCCCGGCCTTCTCCGGCCCGCGGCGAACCTCGGCTCCCGAATCGGTCACGGCGCTGCGCACCTTCTTGCGGACGACGTCCTCGTCGTCGACGATGTAGACGGTCCCCTGCTCGGCGCCGTAGGTCGTTGACATCCGGGTCTCGGGGTCCTGAAGGTTCATGATCCGGGCGCCGACCTCCGGGTAGCGGCCGTCCGGAACGACCAGGACGTCGCCGAACCGGGCGTTGAAGCGCTCGGCGATGTCGCGCATCAGCTCGATGTGCTGGCGCTGGTCGTCGCCGACCGGGACCTCGTCGGCGCGGTAGGCCAACACGTCGGCGGCCTGGAGGACTGGATAGAAGAAGAGCCCGGCGGAGACCAGCTCGCGCTGCTGCTCCGACTTCTCCTTGAACTGCGTCATCCGGTTGAGGTCGCCGAAGGCGGTCACGGACGCCAAGAGCCAGCACAGCTCGGTGTGCTCCCGGACGTCGGACTGGCGAAACAGGATGCAACGCTCGGGATCGAGGCCCGCGGCGATCAGGATCGCGGCCGTGTCGTGGAACCGCTCGCGAAGCTCGCCGGGGTCCTGGGGCACGGTGATCGCGTGCAGATCGACGATGCAGTAGATCCCCTGGCCGCGCTCCTGGCCCTCCACGTACTGGCGGATCGCGCCGATGTAGTTCCCCAGGTGCTTGCGGCCCGTGGGCTGGATGCCGCTGAAGATCCTCCGCTGCGCCATCGCCGGGCGCGGACTATAGGGGCGCCTCGGCCGCCCCGGGGGCCGGCTCCAGCGCTCCCGCCACGGGCTCGGGCTCGCGTCCGGCGCCGGCCCGGGCGCACTCGCCCGCGGTCGCCGCCCTGGGCGCCGGCGGGCGAGCCGTGGGCTTGCGCTTCGGGTCTCGAATCCAGAGCGCCGAGGTCAGGCCGCCGGCGAACATGAGGAGTGCGCTGATCCCCACCGCGAGGCGGAAGCCGTCCCGCGACGACTCCTCGATCGCGCGGCCGACCGACGAGCGCTGCGAGCTTGCCAGGCGCTCGGCCTCGTCGCGTCCGGCGAGGGGGCGCGACTTCGCCGACGAGACCACCTCCGCGACCTGGCCCTGCAGCGCGTCCCCGGCCAGCCTGTCGTCGAGCCGGGCGGCGAAGTGAGCCGAGATCACCGCCCCCAGGACCGCGATCGCCAGCAGCCCGGCGACACGCGAGACGGCGTTGTTGACCCCGGACGCGATTCCCGCGTTGCGCTCGTCGACCGAGTTCAGCACCGTGGTGGTCAGGGGGGCCACGGTCGCCGCCAGCCCGAGCCCGAACACCACCAGCGCGGGCAGCACCTCGGCGAAATACGAGGGATCGACGTCCATCCGGAGCAACAGCAGGAGCCCCAAGCCGCCGATGGTCGGGCCGGCGGCCATGGGCAGCCGTGGGCCCACTCGCGCTGTGAAGGCCCCGAAGCGCGGCGAGAGGAAGAACAGCATGAGCGAGATCGGCACGCCGGCGAACCCCGCGGCGAGCGCCGAGTAGCCGCCGACCTGCTGCAGGTAGAGCGTGAGGAAGAAGGAGGAGCCCATCAGCCCCGCGTAGGTCGCCAGGGTGGCGGCATTGGCGGCGGCGAAGTTCCGCGCGCGAAACAGCGCCAGGGGCAGCATCGGTGCCCTGGCCGTGGCCTCGCGCACCAGGAACGCCGCGAAGCACCCGAGCCCGGCCAGCAACGGAACCAGCACCAGGGGGTCCCCCCAGCCGTACCTCGGCTGCTCGATCAGGGCGAACACGGGCCCGCCGAGCCCGAGTGCCGAGAGGACGACTCCGGGGAGGTCGAAGCCCTTCACAGCATCGGGGTTGCGGCTCTCGGCGACGGAGTGGAGGGTCAGGAGCAGCGTGACCACGATCAACGGGACGTTGATCCAGAAGACGAACCGCCACGACAGGGTGTCGGTCACGAACCCCCCGGCGGCCGGCCCGAGGACCGTCGAGATGCCGCTCCAGGCGGTCCACGTCCCGATCGCCCGTCCTCTCGCCTCGCCCGCGAACGTGGCCGTGACGATCGCCAGCGAGCCGGGCACGAGCAGGGCGCCGGCGAGCCCCTGGATTCCCCGAAACGCGATCAGCGCCCCCGTGCTGGGCGCGAGCGCGCACATGATCGAGGCGGCGCCGAAGCCCACCAACCCGATCGAGAAGATCCGCCGCCGTCCGAAGTGGTCGCCCAGCGAGCCGCCGACCAGCATCAGGGAGACGAGCGCCAGGAGGTATGCCTCGACGACCCATTGCTGCCCCGCCAGGCCCATGTCCAGGTCGCGCTCCATGGCGGGCAGCGCCACGTTGACCACCGTCGCGTCCAGGAAGACCACGGTGGAGGCGAGGATCGTGGCGACCAGCGTCAGGCGCTGAGAGCGGCTCACGGATGCGAGTGTCGCATCCGGGGAGCAGGGGCCCGGCTCAGGGCTCGGGCTGCTCGCGTAGCTGGTGTGCGGCGGTGAAGAAGTTCCGGTAGGCCAGCGTGATCGCGATCAGGCCGGCCAGGGCGACGCTGCCGAGCAGCGTGTAGAGCAGGATGAGCTGCAGGCGCACGGCGTCGGTGGGGTCGGCGCCGGCGAGCAGCATCCCCACCATCGTGCCGGGAAAGAAGATCAGCCCGGTGGTCTTGGTCGAGTCGATCAGGGCGATCATCCCCGAGCGCAGGCTCCGCCGAACAATCGGGGCCGCCGCCTGGGTGGAGGTGGCGCCGAGGGCCAGCGTGGCCTCGATCTCTCGCGCGTGGCGCGTGATCTCGTCGCCCAGCCGGTTGAGGGCCACCGCCGCGGCGGTCATCGAGTTGCCGACCACCATCCCGCCGACGGGCACCAGGTACCGCGGCTGCGGCTGAAACACGCCCAGGGCCACCACGAGGCCGAGCGTCGTGGCCGCGGCGATCGCCAGCGCCAGCAGCAGCGCCCAGAAGGCGTCGGGAACCTGTCTGGCGCGGGCGCGGGCCTGCAGCGCCCCGAACACGACCATGACCGCGATCAGCGCGAGGGAGAACCACAGGCTGTCCTGGTCGAAGATGAAGTCGATCACGTAGCCGATCGCGGTGAGCTGCACGAACGAGCGAACCACCGCGATCGCGATGTCCTCCTCCAGGTCGGCGCGCCTCCACAGCGAGACGGCCGCGGCGATCGCCACCAGCACCAGCGTCGCCGCGACCTCGCCCAGGGTGACCTGGATCGAGGAGCTGGTCATGCGCGGATTATCCGGCCGGCTCGGCTGGCGCGCACGCGCCGCGCCCAGCGCCTGGTCCGTGCTCCACCCGGCGCAGGTTCAGCGCCTGGCGCCCGCATGAAAAAACCGGGGCCGCCGGCGTTTGGCGGCCCCGGTTCGTGGGATGGACTTCCCGTCAGCCGAAAGCTGCGGGCCCGGCTCCTAGTCGGCGTGCTTCACCTTCGAGGCCACGCACTTTCCGAGCGCGTTGCGGCCGTTGTGGTTCGTGCCCCAGGCCTGGCGAAACGCGTCGGGGTCGTCCCTACGGTCGGCCCTGCACTCCTGCGCCGCGTTCTTGAACTCGGCCACGTCCTCGGCGACCTCGCCACGGGCCGTCTTCGAGACGCACTTGCCGAACGCGTTGCGGCCGTTGTGGTTCGCGCCCCAGGCCTGGCGAAACGCGTCGGGGTCGTTCGCGCGCTCGGCCCGGCACTCGGCGGCGGCGTTCTTGAGCTCCGCCTTGGTCTCGTCCGAGGTGCCCCTGATGCAGTTGCGCATCGCGTGCTTTCCGTAGAGCTGTCTGAATGCCGCGCGGTCGGCCTTCTTTTCGGCAGCGCACTGCTTCGCGGCCAGGTTTCGCGCGTGGCCGTCGCTGGCCGGGTTGCCCGCCGTCGCCACCGCGGTGGCGAGCAGCGACGCGCAAAGGCATCCGCAGCCGATCGTCATCATTCGCTTCACGTCTGAGTCCTCCTGGCGCCCGTCCGGGCGTCGTTGGGGGTGGTCGCTTCGCGAAGAAACGCGCGCGAGCAGGCGTTTGTCAGGGCGTACCGGGCTTTGGCTGATCCGGTGCACGGGAGCGCTTGGGCGCCGGCGCCCCGTCTCGCCCCGGGGGCGAGCCGGGCTTTCCCTGAGCCTGGGCCGGAAGGAGCGGCGAGTGGGCGGAGGCGTTCGCGAGCCCGGGGGGCGTGGCCGGTGATCTCCGGGGCGACTTCGTTCCGGGTGATCCCCCGGGGCCTCCGGGGGCGCCCCCCGCTTGCGAGTGCCCGGGGGGCTTGCCATTCGAGCTGGCGGGCAGGCTTCCGCTCGTCCCGTGCGACTTCGGCTGTGCAGCCGATTCGCGGCCTGGCCGGCCGCCCGCGTGGCCGTCGCCGGTTGCCTCGCCCGAGGTCCGCTGGTCTGCTCGCGCCCCGTGGCCCGCCGCCGTCGCGCGTCGGGGGTGCCGCGCGGTGCCGCCCGGCCCGCCGCCGTGCACCGCGGCGCCGGCCGCGTCGCGGCCGCCAGGTCCTCCGTGGGCGGCCGCGGGCGACGAAGGGTCCTGCTTGCCCACCAGCGGAAGCTTCGCGACGCCGGTCACGTTCGCGGCCCCGGCGCCGATCACGACCGCGGCTGCGATCGAAGCGCCCTTGACCGCGGCCGAGCCGCTGAGTGCCGTGCCACCCGCCACCCCGGCGCCCCCTCCGGCAAGGGCGCCGCCGGCCGCGCCGGCACCGGCCGAGCCCGCCTCTCCCAGCACGGCGGCGAGGAGGCCCGAGGCCGCCACGCCCGGCAAAGGTGGACAGAGCGCCCGCAGGTCGGAACGGCGCTTCGAGATGCCAAGCCGGAAATCGCGGCAGGACTCGCAGGCTCGAAGGTGGGCGCGAAGGCGTCGGCCTCGCAGCAGCCGGCCGTCGCGCTCCGAGATCGCCCGCCGGGCGCTCTCACACTGCATCTCACGCCCCACGGCTAGCTCTTTCAGGGCCGTCCTGGCCTCGTACACCGCCTGTCTGGCCGCAGCCTCGGTGACGCCTAGGGCCGCGCCGATCTCGCCGTAGCTCAATCCGCTCAGCTCTCGCATCACCAGCGCCCCCCGCTGCCTGTCGGGAAGCTGATCGAGGTCGACCACCAGATCGCGCAGCCGCTCGCGCGTCTCGGCCTCGGCGTGAACGCCGGGGGCCTGCGCCTCGGGCAGCGATTCGGGATCGATCGTGGCCGTGCGGCGGCGAAGGATCGAGATCGCCTCGTTGTGCGCGACGCGATACAGCCACGGCCGCAAGGCGATCTGGCGTTCGTCCCCCGGCAGGGCGCGCAGCGCGCTGGCCATCGTGCTCTGCAGGGCGTCCTGCGCGTCGTCGGGGTCGTGGACGAGCGCCTGGCAGTAGCGATAGAGCTCCTGGTGATAGCGCTCGAAGATCGTCGCGAAGGCGCGCCGGTCGCCCCCGGCGGCAAGGCGCGCCAGGCGAGCCTCCCCGAGGATCCCCGGCGGCGCCCACCGCGACGCCCAGGGAACGCCCCAGGCCGTTTCGCTCACGGACATCGGTTCCCATTATCGGCGGTCCGGCTCGAAGCTTCAATCAGAGCCCACCTCCCCCCCTTCACCCTCCATTCCCCTTCCAACGCGCGGGGAGCCAACCCGTCAGGTGCCAACTCAAGCCGCGAGCTGCTCCTTCGCCGGCCCCTGGGCGACCGGCCGTCTCCGCCCGGCGAATGGCGACCTAGTGGCGGATAGCGCCACTAAGTCGCCAACGCCCCAGGAGGTCGCGCGGTGAGCACGGCCGCCCCCCTCAACTCAGACTGCGAGCTGCTCCTTCGCCGGCCCCTGGGCGACGAGCCGTCCCTCGTCGAGCCTCACGACCCAGTCGGCCATGCGCCGAGCCTGGTCCAGGTCGTGGGTGACGAGTACGGTCGAGACCCGTACCCGCTCGCGCAGGTGGAGCAGCGTCGCCTCCACCGCGGCGCGGGCCACCTCGTCGAGGGCCGAGGTCGGCTCGTCCAGCAACAGGACGCGTGGCTCGAGCGCCAGCGATCGGGCCAGCATCGCGCGCTGCTGCTCGCCAACCGAGAGCTTGCTCGCGGGACGCTCGGCGAACGAAGCGTCGAGGCCGGCCAGATCGAGCACTCGCGACACCTCCGGCTCGCGGCCGGCGAGGCCGGCGGCGAAGCGGACGTTGTCCTCCACCGTTCCCTCGAGCAGCGCCGGGAGCTGCGGAACCAGGCAGACCTCCCGCCGCAGCTCGAGCGGGTCGCGCTCGCGCACGTCGACTCCCTCGTAGCGGACGCTCCCCGCCACCGGGTCCGCGAGCCGGTTCAACAGCCGTAGCAGGGTCGACTTGCCGCTTCCCGACGGCCCGGCGACGCAGCTCGCCCCCCTAGGCAGCGAGGCGGTGACGCCCTGGAGCGCGACCTTGGCGTCGCGCTCGACCGTCACCCCCTCGAGCTCGAAGAGCATCAGTCGTGATTATCGGGCCCGGCGCGCGCAAGATTCGTGGCGATCCCCCGCGGGTAACCAGGAACCGAGGCCGACTTGCGAAACTTGAGGAGCCATGGCTAGGGCAATTTGGAGCGGATCGATCAGCTTCGGGCTCTTGAACGTGCCCGTGAAGCTCTACAGCGCGGTGTCGCGCAAGTCGGTGAGCTTTCGGGAGCTGCGCGAGAGCGACAAGTCGCGCATCCGTCACAAGCGGGTCGCCGAGGGCGACGGCAAGGAGGTCCCCTACGAGCAGATCGTGAAGGGCTACGAGATCGCGCCTGAGCAATACGTCGTCTTGACCCGTGAGGAGCTGGAGGAGCTCGACCCGAAGAAGACACGGGCGATCGAGATCCAGGACTTCGTCGACCTCGACGAGATCGACCCCATCTACTTCGACCATCCCTACTACCTGGGGCCGGACAAGGGAGCCGAGAAGCCCTACGCCCTGCTGGTCAAGGCGATGGCCGACTCGAACAAGGTCGCGATCGCCAGGTTCGTGCTCCGAAACCGGGAGAACCTGGCCGCGATCCGGGCGACGGGGAAGGTCCTGACGATGGCGACGATGCGGTTCGCCGACGAGGTCGTCTCGCCCAACGAGCTCGGCGACGTGGTCCCCGAGAACGGCCAGAAGATCGGCAAGCGCGAGATCGAGATGGCCCGGCAGCTGATCGAGTCGCTGAGCACCGACTTCGAGCCGGGGAAGTATCGCGACGAGTACCGCGAGGAGCTCGTGGCCCTGATCGAGCGAAAGGCGCGCGGCGAGGAGATCGTCGAGTCCGTGTCCGAGGAGCCGAAGCCCACCAAGGCGCCCGACCTGATGGCCGCCCTCGAGGAGAGCCTGGCCGCGATCCAGGGCGAGCCGCTCGCCGGCGACTCGAAGAGCGACGGCAAGCGCGACGGCGACAAGCGGCGACGGCGGACCACGCAAACGAAGTCGGGCTCGGGCTCCAAGGGCTCGAAGGCCAAATCCCGATCGCGAAGCAAGGCCAAAGCCGCCAAGTAGAGGTAGACGGGCGCCGGCTCGAGCTCACCAACCTCGACAAGGTGCTGTGGCCGAACGCCGGGTTCACGAAGGGCGAGGCGATCGACTACTACGCGCGTGTGGCTGGGACGATCCTCCCCCATCTGGCCGGCAGGCCGCTGACCCGAGTGCGGTTTCCCGACGGGACCGACTCGCAGCGGTTCTTCGAGAAGCGAGCTCCCTCCCATACGCCTGAGTGGGTGCAGAGGGCGCCGATCGAGATGGGAACGGCGGGGACAATCGACTTCGTCGTCTGCGACGACCGTGCGACCCTGATCTGGCTCGCCCAGCTCGCCGCCCTGGAGCTACATCCCTCGCTGTCGCTGGCCGAGGATCCCGAGACGCCCACCGTGATCGCCTTCGACCTCGACCCGGGGGCGCCGGCGACGATCGTCGAGTGCTCGCAGGTCGGGCTGCGGGTGCGCGAGCTGTTCGAGAACCTCGGGCTCGAGTCCTTCGCGAAGACCTCCGGCTCGAAGGGCCTCCAGGTCTACGTGCCGCTCAACACCCCGGTTGGCTACGAGCACACGAAGGGCTTCGCCCACGCGGTCGCGCGGGCCCTGGAGCGCGCCGAGCCGGAGCTCGTGGTCTCGCGCCAAAGGAAGGAGCTTCGCCACGGGAAGGTGCTCGTGGATTGGAGCCAGAACGACCGCGCGAAGACGACCGTCGCCGTCTATTCGCTGCGCTGCCGCGAGCGCCCGTGGGCTTCCACTCCGCTGAGCTGGGACGAAGTCGACGCCCTGGCGCACGACGGCGACCCCGAATCGGTGCGCTTCGAGGGCGCGGCCGTGCTGGAGCGAATCGAAGCCCACGGCGACCTGTTCGCGCCGGTCCTGGAGCTCGAGCAGGAGCTCCCCAGCTCCGTCCCCGCCGTCGGCTGAGGGACGCCCGCCCCCAGCGGGCGACGATCAGAGCGGCTGGCGAACCACGGGCCGCCGGCTGGCGGTGGCCTCGTCCAGGCGGCGGACCGGAGTCGTGTAGGGCGCGTTGCGCGGGATCTCCGGATCGCGCTCGGCCTCGGCGAGGATCTCCTCGATCGCCTCGGCAAGGGCGTCGAGGCCCTCCCGGGTCTCTGTCTCGGTGGGCTCGAACATCAGCGCCTCCTCGACCAGCAGGGGGAAGTAGATCGTCGGCGGGTGAAAGCCGTAGTCGAGCAGGCGCTTCGCCACGTCGAGTGTCTTGACCTTCAGGTCGCGCTTCGCCGGCGCCCCCGAGAGGACGAACTCGTGCATGCAGGGGCGGTCGAAGGCCACCGGCAGGAACCTGCCGGCGCGCCCCTTGCGCAGGCGCGCGAGCAGGTAGTTGGCGTTCAGCACCGCGGTCGCGGACGCCTCCGTGAGCCCGTCGCCGCCGAGGCTTCGGATGTAGGCGTAGGAGCGCACGAAGACGCCGAAGTTGCCGGCGAACCCTCGCAGCCTCCCGATCGACTTCGGGCGGTCGTGGTCGAAGTCGAAGCGGGGAGCCGCTCCGTCCCCGTCGCCGCTCCTCACCAGGCGCGGCACCGGCAGGTAGGGCTCGATGCGGTCCGAGACCGCGATCGGTCCCGCGCCCGGCCCGCCGCCGCCGTGGGGCTGGGAGAACGACTTGTGGAGGTTGACGTGGACGATGTCGAACCCCATGTCGCCTGGCCGGGTGTGCCCCATGATCGCGTTCAGATTGGCGCCGTCGTAGTAGAGGACTCCGCCGGCCTCGCGAACGGTCCGGGTGATCTCCGCGATGTTCTCGTCGAACAGGCCCAGGGTGTTCGGATTGGTGAGCATCAGGCAGGCGACCTCCGCGTCCACCTTCGACCGCAGGTCGTCCAGGTCGACTCCCCCGCGGTCGTCAGTCGCCACCTTGAGCACGTCGTACCCGGCCATCGTCACCGAGGCGGGGTTGGTCCCGTGAGCGGTGTCGGGAGTCAGCACCTTGTGGCGGCGCTCGCCGCGATCTTCGTGATAGGCGCGCGTTATCAGGAGGCCGGCGAGCTCGCCGTGCGAGCCAGCCGAGGGCTGCAGGCTGACGTGGTCGAGCCCGCAGATCTCGGCCAGCGCCCGCTCCAAGCGCCACATCAGCTCCAGGGCGCCCTGCGCGCGCTTGGGGTCCTGAGCGGGGTGCAGGCGCGCGTGGCCGGGCAGCGCGGCGACCCGCTCGTTGAGCCGCGGGTTGTGCTTCATCGTGCAGGAGCCGAGGGGGTACGGGCCCGTATCGAGGTCGAAGTTGCGCCGCGACAGGCGGTTGTAATGGCGGACGATCTCGGGCTCGGAGACCTCCGGCAGCTCGGGCGGGCGCTCGCGCAGGAGCTGACGGGGGATGAGCTCGTCGAGCGGTCGCTCCGGGACGTCGAGCGGGGGCAGCGTCGCCGCGCGACGACCGGGCACCGAGCGCTCGAAGATCGTGGTGGCGCGCTCCCTTTGCTGAGGGGTCGGTACCTCAGCCGTCGTTGGCGGGGCAGAGGGGGCGGGTGTGCTCACCGCGCGACCTCCTGCGGCCTTGGCGACTTAGTGGCGCTATCCGCCACTAAGTCGCCATTCGCCGCCGAAACCGCCTGCTCGAGGGAGTCGGCCAGCCGGTCGATGTCCTCACGCGAGCGGCGCTCGGTGATCGCGACCAGAAGGCCATCCGGGTGCTCCGGGTAGTCGCGGGCGAGTGGATAACCGGCGGCAATGCCGTCCTCACTGATCCGATCCAGCACCTCCTCCACGGGGGCCGAGAGGCTGACTGCAAACTCGCGGACAACCGGCGCCTCGTGCAACAGTTCCACGCCTTCCACCTGGCTCAACCGATCGCGCGCGTACGCCGTTCGCCGCGCCAGGAGCTCGCCGAGCTCGACGATCCCCCGCTTTCCCAGCCAGGCGAGGTAGACGACGCCGCCCAGGGCGTTCAGGGCCTGGGAGGTGCAGATGTTGTGGGTGGCCTTCTCGCGACGGATGTGCTGCTCGCGGGTCTGGAGCGCGAGCACGAACCCGCGCCGCCCGTCGGCGTCCACCGTCTCGCCGGCGATCCTGCCCGGCATGCGGCGCAGGTGCTCCTCGGTGGCGCAAAAGAACCCAAACGATGGGCCTCCGAAGTCCAGGCGCCCGCCGAGCGGCTGCCCCTCGCCGACCGCGATGTCCACGCCGCAGTCCCCGGGGGGGCGCAGCACGCCGAGGGTGAGCGCGTCCACCGAGGCGACGGTCACCGCGCCGGCGTCCCTGGCCGCCGCGGCCAGGGTCTCCAGGTCCTCCACCCCACCGAGGAAGTTCGGGTTCTGGACGAACACCGCCGCCGTGTCGCCGTCGATCGCCGCGGCCAGCTCGTCCGGGTCCGTCAGGCCTGCGTCGAGGCCCGCCTCGACCACCTCGGCGCCGAACCCGCGCGCGTAGGTGCGAAGCGTCTGGCGGCTGTGAGGGTGAAGGCCGCGCGAGACCACCAGCCGCCGCCGGCCGGTGGCGCCGATCGCCAGATATGCGGCGGACGCCACCGACGAGGGGCCCTCGTACAGGGAGGCGTTCGCCACCGGCAGCCCGCAGAGCTCGGAGATCGCGGTCTGGAACTCGAACATCACCTGCAGTCCGCCCTGGGAGACCTCCGGCTGGTAGGGCGTGTACGGAGTCAGGAACTCCGAGCGCTGGGTGATCGCGTCGACGATCGCGGGCGAGTAGTGGTCGTACATCCCGGCTCCCAGGAAGCAGATCTCCTCCTCCGCGCTCGCGTTGCGCTCCGCCAGGGCCGAGAGGTGATCGAAGCACTCCGACTCCGAGAGGCCCGACGGCAGGGCCAGCGGGCGGCCCAGGCGCAGGTCCGCGGGGATCTCGCCGAACAGCTCCTCGATCGAAGCAATCCCGATCTCCCGAAGCATCGCCTCGCGATCGGCGTCGGTGGCTGAGGTGTACCGGGTCATGCCGAAAGCAACTCCGCCCCGGATGCTAGTGGCGGCCCCGCCGGACCCACCCGGGGGGCTGCCTGCGGTCCGCTCCCTAACGGGAGGAGGAGCTCAGCTCTCCTCGGTCAGCATCTGCCGGTAGGCCGCCGCGTCCATCAGCTCGCCGGTCTCGGAGGGGTCCGACAGCTTCACCCGCACCAGCCAGCCTTCGCCGTAGGGGTCCTCGTTGATCAGCTCTGGCCGCTCTGAGACGGCTTCGTTGACGGCCACGATCTCGCCCGATAGCGGGGCGTACACCTCCGATACCGCCTTCACCGACTCCACCTCGGCGTACGCCTGGTCCTTGCTCGCCCGCGAGCCGAGCTCTGGGGGCTCGTAGAAGACGACCTCGCCGAGGGCGTCCTGCGCGTACCAGGTGACGCCGAAGGTCGCCTGCTCGCCATCCATCCGGGCCCAGTCGTGCCCGCGGTGGTACCGCAGGTCGTCGGGGTAGCTCTCCTCTGCCATCGGCTGCCTAGGTCTCCTTTCGGTACAGGGGCCTCGACTCTATGCGCGCCGCCCGTCGCTTGCCTCTCACGTCGATCTCGATCTCGGTGCCCGGCTCCGCGAGCGTGCTGGCGACGTAAGCCATCCCGATCCCGCGCTCGAGGGACGGAGAGAGGGTGCCGCTGGTCACGACGCCGGCCTCGTGCCCGCCGCCGAGGACGGCGTTCCCCTGCCGGGGGATCCCCGGGCCGGTGAGCGCGAACGGCGCCAGCTTCTGCTCGGTGCCGTGCTCGCGGGCGGCGGCGACGGCGTCCGACCCGATGAACCCCGTCTCCTCCTTGCAGCACCACCCGAGCCCCGCCTCGATCGGGTTGCGATGCTCGTTCATGTCGTTTCCGTACAGGTGGAAGCAGACCTCGAGTCGCAGCGTGTCGCGCGCGCCGAGCCCCGCCGGGGTGGCCCCCGCCGCGGTCAGCGCCTCCCAGGTCGCGACGGCGCTCGCCGGGGGCACCAGGAGCTCGACCCCGTCCTCGCCCGTGTAGCCCGTACCGCAGACCAGCGCCTGAGCGCCGGCTACCGGCACGGTCTTCGTGTGCATGCGGGGAGGCAGCTCGCCGTCCGCGAGCCCCTCCACGATCGATCGCGCCGCGGGTCCCTGGACGGCGAGCATCGCGTAGTCGTCCAGCGCGTCGCGAACCTGGGCGTCGAACTCGCCGGCGTGGTCGCGAAACCAGGCGAGGTCGCGCTCGTGGTTGGAGGCGTTGGTGACCGTCAGGAAGCGCCCGCCGGGCAAGCGGTAGGTGAACAAGTCGTCCAGGATCCCGCCGTCCTCGCGGCAGAGCACCGAGTACTGCGCCCCTCCCTCCTCCAGGCGCGAGACGTCGTTGGACAGCAAGCGCTGCAGGAGCGCCTCCGCCTCGGGTCCCGAGGTCTCGATCTCGCCCATGTGCGAGACGTCGAAGACGCCGCAATCCGACCGGACGGCCAGGTGCTCGGCGCGCACGCCCTCGTAGGAGACCGGCATCTGGAAGCCCGCGAAGGGGACGATCCGGGCGCCGGCGGCGACGTGGGCCTCGTACAGCGGGGTCCGTCTGAGATCGCTCGTCGCCATCGCGCCAGGCTATAGCCGCCCGGGCTAGCGACGAAGTCGGGGGTAAAGCTTCTAGCGGCCCTTGAGGAAGGATGGGACGTCGATCTCGTCCTCGGAGACCTGGAGCTCGCGGCGCTCGCGGTCCCCCAGCCCGCTCACCCCGCGCCGGCGAGCGCGGTCACGGACCTGGATCGGGCGGCGGGCGAGGGTCTCGAAGCCCTCGAACCCGGTCGCGATCACCGTCACCCGGACCTCGTCGTCCATCGACGGGTCGATGACGGTCCCGAAGATGATGTTGGCCCCCTTGTCGGCGGTCGCGACGACGATGTCGGCGGCCTCGTGGACCTCGAACAGGTTGAGGTCCTCGGAGCCCGTGAAGTTGAGCAGCATGCCGGTGGCCCCGTCGATCGACTCCTCCATCAGCGGCGAGGAGACGGCCGCCTTCGCGGCCTCGGCGGCGCGATTCTCGCCCGACGCCGAGCCCACCCCCATCATCGCCGAGCCGGCCTCCGACATCACGGCGCGCACGTCGGCGAAGTCGAGGTTGATCTGGCCGGGGGTCGTGATCAGGTCGGTGATGCCCTGCACGCCCTGGCGCAGGATGTCGTCGGCCATCCGGAACGCCTCGCTGACCGAGGTCTGTCGCTCCACGACCTGCAGGAGCTTCTCGTTCGGAACGATGATCAGCGTGTCGCACTTGGCGCGCAGCTTGTCGATCCCGTCGAGGGCCTGCTGCATGCGGCGGCTGCCCTCGAACTCGAACGGCTTGGTGATCACCCCGACGGTGAGCGCCCCGATCTCCTCCTTGGCGATCTCGGCGATCACGGGAGCAGCCCCGGTCCCGGTCCCCCCGCCCTCGCCGGCGGTGACGAAGACCATGTCGGCGCCCTTCAGCGCCTCCTTGATGTCGTCGCGGCTTTCCGCCGCGGCGCCCGCCCCGATCTCGGGGTTGGCCCCCGCTCCCAAGCCCTTCGTGAGCTGGTGGCCGATGGACAGCTTGATGTCCGCCTCGCAGGCCTGAAGCGCCTGCACGTCGGTGTTGATCGCGATGAACTCGACGCCCTTGAGCCCCGCGTCGACCATCCGGGCGACCGCGTTCGTGCCGCCGCCGCCGGCGCCGACGACCTTGATCACTGCGAGGTAGGAGGACTCGACCATGGACTTCCGGGTGTTCCTTGGATCCGGCATCTGCCGTCCGAGGCTAAAGCGATGCTTGAGAGTTTCGGACTCCGCTCCAGCCTCAAGCCTGAGGCGAAGGTAAGGCATCCGGCGCTCCGTGTCAACGCAGGGGCATGTTAGCGGCACGGAATCGTGCAGCCGGAGAACCCTCGACTCAGAATCGAGGGTTTGAGGCTGGACGATGGCTCAGGCTTCGGTTTAGCCTGCGGCAACGTGGGTGACCCGATGCCGTTAGCCCGTATCGCCCCCTACGGCTGGTCGCTCCGGGACTCTCACGTCCAGGTAGGAGAGGCTCGTCAGCTCGGGATCGGCGAGGGTGGCGGCGGCGGCCGCCCACTTGCGGTCGAGGCTGCCTCCGCCTCCGAACCGCAGCTCCATCCCACCCCTCATCGTCAACACGATTCCGTAGTCGCCCGAGTACGCCACGCCTTCGATCAGCGGCCGCAAGGCGTCGGGCGCAGCGCCCACCGCCCGGGCCTCCGACAGGGGCTCACCCGTCAGCCGGCCCGAGGACGGAACCGAGTCGACCTCCAGGCGGGGCAGCCCATCCTTGCCGTCCACCCCGGGGAGCAGCCATCCGTCGCCCGCCACGGACACCTGCTCATCCCCCTGCCCCGCGACCAGCACCGGCTGTCGCTCGCTCACCTGGATCGTGAGCCCGTGCGGAAAGCTCGGGTCGGCGCTCACCGACGCCACCGTCGGGAAGCCGGCCACCGCCTCGCGGAGCGCCCCGCTCTCCACGTGAAGGGTCGTCATGTCGCGCGCCGCCCGGGTCAAGGCCGCCACGATCCGCTCGCGCTCCGGCCCGCCGGCGCCCTGGACCTGGACGTCGCTCACAGCGACCAGGGAGGAGTTTCGAAACCAGCCGAAATAGGTCAGGAGCACGGTCGCCGCCAGGGCCGCGACGAGGATTCCACGCCGCCGCCACGAGCCCGAGCGCGCCGCGGTGAGCAGAGCCGACAGGCGCCCGCGCCAGGCCGCCAGGCTCCACGGGATGGGCGTTCGCCCGCGCCCAGCTGCCAGGTTCCAACGGATGGGCGCCAGGCCCTTTGCCTTGCGACGGCTCGGTGTCCGTGGCCCTCTCCGCGATGGGGCCACGCCTCCACGGCGCTGCCCGTTGCGTGCGATCGGAGGGGGACCGGTCGAACGGGCACCGGCCGCGCGAGCCCGCGCGCGACGCTTGCCGGCGGCCGTGGCGGGGGTGCTCACAGATAGGTGATTCGCCCCACATGGGGCGGGCTCCTTCCCGCGGCGCTCGGATTCCCTCGTCAGGCGGCGGGCCCGCGGTCGAGGCCACCCTCGACGTCGCCGACGATCTGGACCTCGGGCTCGAGCCAGACGCCGACTCGCTCGTGGACGCGGCGGCGTCCCTCGGCGATCAGCGCCACGACGTCGGCGGTCGTGGCATCCCCCGCGTTCTCCACGAAGTTCGAGTGCTTCGGCGAGAAGCGAGCCCCGCCAACCTTCAGCCCGCGGCAGCCCGCGGCTTCCAGAAGCTGGCCGGCGGTGCGCCCCTCGGCGCGGGGGTCGTCGGGGTTCTTGAAGGTCGAGCCGAAAGTCTTGATCCCGGAGGGCTGCGCCTCGCGCCGCCTGCCGCGCATCTCGGCCATCGTGCGCTTGATCTCCTCCACGTTCCCCTCGGCCAGCCGGAACGACGCCCTGGAGACGATCTCGTCCGAGCGCAGGTTCGAACGCCGGTACGCGAAGCCGAGCTCATCCGGCTGGCGCCGCTCGACCGCTCCTCTGGAACACACGTTCACCCACTCGAGGATGCGGCCGAGCTGCCCGCCGTAAGCGTTGGCGTTCATCTTCACGGCGCCGCCCACCGTGCCGGGGATGTTGATCCCGAACTCCAGGCCCGAGAGCCCCCAGCGGGCTGCCTGCGCGGCCGCGGAGGGCAGGCGAGCGCCTCCCCCGCACACGATCCGGGTTCCCCGGCGCTCGACCGCGCTCAGCTCGCCGTCGAGCTTCACGACCAGGCCGCGGAACCCCGAGTCGGCCACCAGCAGGTTGGATCCGGAGCCGACGATCGCCACCTGGATGCCCTCCGAGGCCGCCCAGTCGAGCATGCGGGCGAGCTGCTCCTCGTCGCCGGGGCGGGCGAACAGGTCTGCCGGCCCGCCGGTGCGCACGGTGGTCAACCGGGCGAGTGGATAGTCGCGCTCGACCCCGGGCGGCAGAGTCACGAGCCCTCCCCCACGAGCGCCTCGGCGACCTTGTGGACGTCGCCCGCGCCGATCGTGACCAGCATGTCGCCCTCCCCCAGCCGGGGACGAAGCGCTCGGGTGGCCCGCTCGGTGTCCACCAGCCACCAGACCGGGCGGCCCGATGCGCGCTCGGCGGCCGCCCGGGCCACCGCCAGCCCACTGACCCCGGCGAGCTCGCCGACCGGCTGCTCGCGAGCCGGGTACACCTCCAGCACTCCGATCTCGTCGGCAACCGCGAGCGCGGCTCCGAATCGGCTCGCCAGCGCCTTGGTGCGCGAGTAGAGGTGCGGTTGGAAGACGGCGATCAGGCGGCGCGGGGCGAGGCCGCGAAGCGCCTCGAGCGCAGCCGCCACCTCGGTCGGATGGTGAGCGTAGTCGTCGTAGACGGCGGCTCCGTTTCGATGGCCCTTCAGCTCCAGGCGGCGCAGCATCCCCGGAAACGAGGCCAGGGCGCGGGCGGCACGGTCGAGATCGAAGCCCGCAAGCTCCAGCGCCGCCAGGGCCGCGCGGGCGTTGAGGAGGTTGTGGCGTCCGGGGATCCCCAGCTCGAGCGCCGGGCCCGGACGATCGACGTCGAACCCGGCCACCCGCTGGACGCCCGCCAGGGCCTCGAGGCCGCCGCCGGCGGGCAGCGCGAGCCCCTGCGCCGGCTCGCAGAAACGCCGGAAGGCCTCGAGCAGCTCGGCCCGCGAGCTCCAGCGTGAGTGGTGGTCGAGCTCGACGTTGGTCACCACCGCCACCTGGGGGCGAAGGCGCAGGAAGCTGCCGTCCGACTCGTCGGCCTCGGCCACCACCCACTCTCCCCCGCCCCAGCCGGCGTTGGCCGCGGCGCCGCCCTCGCCCGCCCCCGGCAGCTCCCCGCCGAGCAGGAAGCTTGGGTCGGCTCCGATCGCCCGCAGGGCGTGAGCCAGCATCCCGGCGGTGGTCGTCTTGCCGTGCGTTCCGGCCACTGCCAGGAGCCTCCTCGTCTCGCAGACCTGCGCCAGGAGCTCGCCGCGATGCAGAACCGGCTGGCCGCGCTCGCGTGCACGCGCGAGCTCCGGGTTTTCCTCGGGGACCGCGGTGGAGACCACGACCTCGGCGTCCGGCGGCACCGCGTCGGCGTCGTGGCCCACGCGGGGCTCGAGGCCCGCGGATCGCAGACGCTCCAGGTAGGAGTTGTCGGCCTGATCGGACCCGCTGACGCGCGCCCCGAGCCGGTGGCAGACCAGGGCCAGGGCGCTCATCCCCGCGCCGCCGATGGCGACGAAGTGGAGCTTGCGTCGTCCCCAGTCGGTCATCCCGCGCCAAACGTCGTCGATGGCTCGGGCCGTGCGTCCACGGCGGCCAGCACCTCGGCCGCCACCCGAGTGGCCGCGTCGGGGCGCGCCAGGGCCCGGCTGGCCGCGGCCATCCGCTCCAGCCGGGGCGGGTCCTCGAACAGCTCGGCTACGGCTCGAACCAGCGCCGCCGGGTCGAGCTCGGAGTCCTCCAAGACGAGCGCAGCGCCGGCCTCCGCCATCCAGGCCGCGTTCGCGTGCTGGTGGCGCGCGGTGGCGTGCGGGTAGGGGACCAGGATCGCCGGCCTTCCCGCGGCTGCGAGCTCGAACACCGAGCCGCCCGCGCGAGCCAGGACCAGGTCGCAGGCGGCCAGCGGGTCCGCGAGGGTCGGCTCGTACTCGAGCAGCGTGTATTTGCCGTTGCCACCCGCCGCCTCGAGGTGTCGCCGAGCCTCGGGGTAATCGCGGCGGCCGGTGATGTGGAGGACGTGGAAGTCGCGGTCCACCGGCGGCTCGCCGTCGCCGAGGAAGGCCGCCAGCGCGCACAGGTTGATCGAGCGAGCGCCCTGGCTACCACCGAACACGAGCAGGCAGCGCCGGGCCGGGTCGATCCCGAAGCGCGCCCGCGCCCGCTCGCGGTCACCCCGCAGGACCGCCGCCGGGACCGGGCGCCCGGTAACCAGGTAGCGCGGCCCCTCGCGGCCCGCGATCGGAAACGCCAGGCAGATTCGCCTGGCCCGGCCGGCGAGCAGGCGGTTGGCGAGGCCGAGGTGGCGATCGGACTCGGCGAGCACCAGCGGCAGGCGCTCCACGAGGGCAGCGAGCCCAGCCGGTCCGGCGACGTACCCGCCCGCTCCCATCACGGCCTCGGCACGGCGTCGTCGCACGGCTGCCCGGGCCGCCGGGACCGCTGCCGCGGCCAGCGCCGTGGCGCCGAGCGCGCGAAGCGGCGCCCTGCGGTCCAAGCCGCGGACCCGCAGGTGGTCGATCTCGTAGCCGGCCGCCGGGACCAGCTCGGACTCGGGGCCGTCCAGCGTCCCGAGGAACGAGACCTCGGTGCCGCTATCCCGTAGCGCGTCGGCGACGGCGAGCGCTGGCACTACGTGCCCCGCGGTTCCCCCCGCGGCTATGACGACTCTTGGCACCGCGCGAAACGCTCCTTCCTGTGGCGGTCTTCGCGCCGCGCCGGGTGCTCGCCGAGGCGCCCTCCACCACCCGCAGTCTCGCAGCGCCCTTGGCGCCGCTCGCCCGCGAGGCGGCCTGGTCCCCGCGCGCGACGTTCATCAGCAGCCCGGTCGCCGCCAGCATCGCGACCAGGCTCGAGTTCCCGTAGGAGACGAACGGCAGGGGCACCCCCGTGAGCGGGGCGAGCCCCAGGACCGCGAACAGGTTGACGATCGCCTGCACGATGACCATCGAGGTGAGCCCCGCGGCGAGCAGCTTGCCGTAGCGGTCGCGGGCCCGCTGCGCGGTTCGAAGGCCGGCGTACGCGAACAGCCCGAACAGCGCCATCAGCATCGAGAGGCCCGCGAGCCCGAGCTCCTCCCCGACCACCGCGGCAATCATGTCCGTATGGGCCTCCGGCAGGTAGAAGGCCTTCTGCAGGCTCTGCCCGAGGCCCACGCCGAAGATCCCGCCGGAGCCGAGCGCGATCTTCGCCTGGATCGCTTGAAAGCCCGCCCCGCCCGGGTCGCCGCTTGGATGCAGGAAGCCCGTCAGGCGCTGCATCCGGTAGGGCTCGACCAGGATCGCGAGCAGTACGACCACCCCGACGCCCACCGCCAGGAGCATCAGGTGCCGCATGCTCACCCCCGCCGCCACGAGCACGGCGGCGGTGGCCAGGCAGACGACGATCGCCGTGCCGAGGTCGGGCTCGACGATCATCAGCAGGCTCGCCAGCGCAACCAGCGACAGATAGGGCATCAGGCTTCGCAGGTCGCGGACCACGGTCGGACGCGAGGCCAGCAGGTGGGCCCCGTAGAGGACCAGGACGAGCTTGGCGAACTCCGACGGCTGGAACTGGAACATGCCGGTCCCGATCCAGCGCTGTGCCCCGTTCGCCGACACCCCGACGCCCGGGACCAGGACCGCGAACAGCCCTCCGAACGCCAACGCGACCAGAAGCGAGGTCATCGGCCTGACCAGGCGCGCTCCGCGCAGCGACATGACGCGCATCACCAGCAGGCCGCCGGCGCCGAACAGCAGGGTGCGCTTCAGGTAGTAGGCGCCGTCGCCGCTCTCCCCCAGGAGCGAGGTGGTCGAGCTGGCGCTGAACACCATCACGACGCCAAACGCGAGCAGGCACAGCGTGGCGGTCAGCAGCAGGTTGTACTCCACCGGCTGGGCGCCGGCCCGCGTG
>JBIOZP010000036.1:0-88901 GCA_044871225.1 Solirubrobacterales bacterium | reverse complement strand
CCACGCGGGCCGCACCACCCACGTGATCGAGGTGCTCGGCGGTGGCGACGAGCACCTCCACGCGGGCCGCACCACCCACGTGATCGAGGTGCGCGTGCACCGCGGCGAGCGCCTGATGGCGAACCTGGTGGTCACGCAGCTCGTGCTCGCCGGGGCGGGCTGAGCTCTTCCGGCTCTCCGGGGTGGTCGACGTTCCGTCCGGTATTTCGTCGCAACGTCGACCACCCCCGGCCGCAGCGGGGGGCGAGAGGGAGCGGTGGTTGAGGTTTTGCCCGGGGGCCGTAGAAAAAGCCGCCCACCCCGAGCCGGGCTGACGCCGACCTTCTTCGCTACGGCACCCGATGGACCTCGAACAGGTTGGTGCCGAGCTCCTGCTCGGGCAGGCCCGCCGTGATCCCGATCAGGTCGCCGCTGCGGGCGACGCCGTTTCGCTTCGCGAGGCTGGCGCAGTCGTCAAGCAGGGCCCGCAGGCTGCCCCAGTCCTCGGCCAGGACCGAGGTGATGCCGAACAGGAGCTTCAGGCGACGCACCGTCTCGATTCGCTGCGAGACGGCGAGGACCGGGAGCCGCGGGCGGTGGGCCGAGACCAGGCGAGCAGTGCGCCCGCTGCGGGTCGGCACGACCAGGGCGGCGAGCCCCAGCGTGTAGGTCGAGCCGACGGCGGCACGGGCGACCGAGTTCGCGACGTCCGATGGCTCTGACTGGGCGCGGTGCATGAGCCACTCCCCGTAGGGGAGGTCGGGCTCGGTCTCGCTGGCGATCCGGTCCATCACCCGGACCGCCTCCACCGGATGCTCGCCGACAGCGGTCTCCTCCGACAGCATCACGGCATCGGTCCCCTGGTAGATCGCGTTGGCGACGTCGGAGACCTCCGCCCTGGTGGGGCGCGGCGAGGCGACCATGGAGGCGAGCATCTGGGTGGCGGTGATCGACGGGCGGGCGTGGCGGCCCGCCAGGGCCAGCAGTCGCTTCTGGACCGCCGGGACGCGCTCGATCGGCACCTCGATGCCCAGGTCGCCCCGGGCGACCATGATCCCGCTGACCGCCGCCCGGACGATGGACTCGGCCTCCACCGCCCCCTGCGGGTTCTCGATCTTGGCCACCAGTGGGATGTCGGCTCCAGCGCCCCGGACCCGCTCCTCGACCGGATCGAGGTCCTCGACCCGGCGCACGAACGAGACCGCCAGCAAGTCGATGCCGTGCTCGACGGCGAAGTCCACCCAGTCCAGGTCGCCGCGGGTGGCCGCCGGGAGCGGCATCTCCGCTCCGGGCACGTTCACCCCCTGGTGCGACGACACTCGCCCGGGGACCTCCACCCTGCAATGGATCTCCTCCGGCCCCGCCGCGCGAACCCGCAGGCGAACGCGTCCGTCGGCCAGGTAGATCTCGTCCCCTTCGGAGACCGCCGCCGGGAGCCCCTCCCAGGAAATGGGCAGGCTGCGGGCGCTTCCGACCTGCTCCTTCGTGGTCAGCGAGAGGTCCGAGTCCGCCAGCAGGTCGACCGTCCCGCCCTCGACCTCGTCGATCCGGATCTTGGGCCCCGGGAGGTCGCCCAAGAGGCCCACCTCGGCTCCGGCCAATTTCGATGCCTCGCGGGCCATGCTCACGTTCTCCGCGTGCTCCTCGCGCCCGCCGTGCGAGAAGTTGAGTCGAAAGACGTCGGCGCCCGCCCGGATCAGCTCCGCCATCGTCTCGACCGTGCGCGTGGCGGGGCCGATCGTGGCGACGATCTTGGTCCGTCTCGATCCCCCGGGGGCGGGACCGGCGGCGGGCTCGTGTGCGGCGGGGGCGGCGCTCACTCCGGGGGCCCGGTGCGGTAGGCCGCGGGCTCGGCGGGCGGCGCCGCGGTCGGTTCGGCGTACTCGGCTCGTGGTTCCTCGGCCGGCCCTTCGGCCTCAGGGACCTCCAGCGACTGGATGTAGGGAAGCCGCCACGCCAGCGCCGCGACCAGCAGTCCGACCGCAACGGACAGCAGGCTCAAGAACCACTGGCCGGCCGACAGCAGCTCGAGGTCGAAGAACTCGCGGACGGGCCCGGCGGCGAGAGCGAGCGCGTAGAGCGCCCCGAGTCCCGCCACCAGCGCCAGCATGTAGCTCTGGATCGTGATGTGCTCGCGGCCCGGCCCTCGTTCGAGCAGGAGGATGAAGCAGAGCCCCAGGACGATCAGGGTCGTGGTGGCGGCCGTCCGTCCCTCGGGGAGGGACCCGGCGAAGATCCCGTTCACCATGAAGAACGACAGCAGCGAGCCGACCGCGATCCCGACCCCGGCGGGCAGGGCGAACGCGGCCAGCGCCCGCAGCAGCCGCCCCCGGTACAGGGGGCCCTCGCTTGGGGCCAGGGCGAGCACGAACGAGGGAATGCCGATCGTCAGGAGCGCGGCGATCGTGAGCTGGCGAGGAAGGAACGGAAAGGCGCCGCCGAAGATCGCGGTGAACAGGATCAGCACCCCCGCGTAGATGCTCTTGGTGGCGTAGAGGCGGCCGAGGCGGTGGATGTTGCGGGCGATTCGCCGGCCCTCCTCCACCGCGCGGGGCAGCATCGAGAACTCGTCGCGCATCAGCACGATGTCCGCGATGCCCTTGGTGATCTGGCTTCCCGAGCCCATCCCCACGGCGAGCCTTGCCTGCTTCAGGGCCGGGACGTCGTTCACCCCGTCGCCGATCATCGCGACGTAGCGCCCCCGGTCCTTGAGGGCCGCGACCAGGGCCTTCTTCTGCTCGGGGGTGATCCGGCAGAAGATCGTGTTGCGCTCCGCGGCGAGGGCGAACGCCGCCCTGTCGTCGGGCAGGTCGGGCCCTTCGATCACCTCGGCGTCATCCCCGACCCCGACCGCGCGGGCGACCGCGGTCACCGTCTGGCGGGCATCGCCGGAGATCAGCTTCAGGTCGACTTGCTGGCGACGCATGAACTCGATCGTCTCGGGCGCGTCCGGTCGAAGCTGCTCCTCGAGCACCACCAGCGCCCTGGCCTCGAGCTTCGGCGGCGGCTGGCTTCGCGGGTCGGGGGGCAGCTGCGCGGCGGCCTCGCCGAAGGCCACCACCCGGCGCCCGGCGGACGTGTGCTCCTCGAGGGTTCGCTGGAGGGCCGGCGGCAGCTCAAGGGCGCCGGCCTGCTCGAGGACGTCCGGGGCGCCCATCACGTAGCTGCGGCTCGATCCGCGGCCGTTCAGGGTGACCCCGCTCCACTTCCAGGCCGAGGAGAACGGGACTTCGGCGACCACCGGCTCCGGGGCGCCGGGATAGCGGTCGGCGATCGTCTCGAGGGTCCGGTTTCGCTCACCGGTGGAGTGGGCGAAGCGGCCCAGGGCCTCGTGCGCAAGCGCGGGCTGCGTCTTGTCGGCCACCTCGACCGAGACCAGGTCCAGGGTGCCGTCGGTGAGCGTGCCGGTCTTGTCCACGCAGACCGTGTCGACGGCCGCCAGGGACTCGGTGGCGGCCATCTGCTGGACGAGGGTGTTCATGCGCGCCAGCCGGACTGCGGCGACCGCCAGGGTGACGCTCATCAGCAGGACCAATCCCTCGGGGATCAGGGTCACGAGCCCCGCGGCTGCGGTCTGAGCGGCCTCGTGGAGCTCCACGTCGCGCACCGAGAAGGCGAGGAGCAGCAGGATCGCCAGCGGGACCATCACGATCGTGGTCGCGGTGAGGATCCGGTTCACCTCGAGCTGCAGAGGCGAGGGCGGGTGGCGGAAGGCCCGCGCCTCGCCGGCGACCTTCGCCGCGTGGCTCTGCTCGCGGACGGCGGTCACCCCGTAATAGCCCGAGCCGGCCAGGCAGAAGGCGCCCGACAGCAGCGGGTCCCCCTCGTGCTTGCGAACTCCGTCGGATTCCCCGGTGAGGATCGACTCGTCCATCGTCAGGCCGCGCGTGGAGACGACGCTGCCGTCGGCCACAACCTGGTCGCCGGGCTCGACCCTGATCACGTCGCCCGGGACCACCTCCTCGGCCCGCAGCTCGGCCAGCTCGCCGTCACGCACCACCTTCGCCCGCGGCGCGACCAGCAGGGCCAGCTCGTCGAGCGTCTCCTTGGCCTTCAGCTCCTGGCGGATCCCGATCGCCGAGTTGACCACCGCGATCAGCCCGAACAGCGCGTCGGCGAACAGCCCCAGGGCCAGCATGAGGACGAAGAAGGCGCCGATGATCGCGTTGAAGAGCGTGAAGACGTTTCCGGCGACGATGCCGGCAACCGAGCGGGTCTCGGGCGGCTCCGGCGGGCCCAGCTCGCGCAGGCGCCTCGCCGCTTCGGCGCCGGTCAGCCCGCGGGGGTGCTCCCGCTCGCTCATTCGCGTCCATCTATACAGAAGCAGGGTCGCTAGGATCGCCCCGAGCAGTGTCGGTCGAGGCCCCAGACACTCGCAACGGGTCGGAGGGGGTTCCGTCGGTCGCCTTCCGAGGAGTCACGAAGCGGTACCCCGGCGCTGCCGAGCCAGCCCTCGCGGACCTTGATCTCGAGGTCACCGGGGGGGAGATCTGCGTACTCGTCGGGCCCTCCGGATCGGGCAAGACCACGGCCATGCGCATGGTGAACCGGATGGTCGAGATCACCGAAGGGGACATCCTGGTTGGGGGCACGTCGGTGCGGGAGCGCTCACCGGCGCAGCTGCGACGCGAGATCGGCTACGTGATCCAGCAGATCGGCCTCTTCCCTCACCGCACGATCGCGGACAACATCGCCACCGTTCCGAGCCTCCTCGGCTGGAGCAGTGACCGCGTGAACGCCCGGGTCGAGGAGCTCATGGAGCTGGTGCGCATCGAGCCCGGGCTACGTGATCGGTACCCCGCCCAGCTCTCCGGCGGCCAGCAACAGCGGGTTGGCGTCGCCCGGGCGCTCGCCGCCGACCCCGGCGTGATGCTGATGGACGAGCCCTTCGGCGCGGTGGACCCGATCAACCGCGAACGGCTCCAGAACGAGTTCCTGCGCCTGCAGGCCGAGGTCCGCAAGACGATCCTCTTCGTCACTCACGACGTCGACGAGGCGATCAAGATGGGCGACCGGATCGCGATCCTTCGCCAGGGCGGCCGCCTGGCCCAGTACGCGACCCCGGCCGAGCTCCTGATGGCGCCCGCGGACGACTTCGTCGAAGACTTCGTCGGCGCGGACAGAGCGCTGAAGCGCCTGGCGCTGATGCGGGTGGCCGACATCGACTTGTGGGAGGCGCCGCTCGCCCACGTCGGTCAGGCGACCTCCGAGGTGCGCGCAAAGCTGGACGGCGCCGAGGTTCCCTACGCGCTGGCGGTGGACCAGGATCGCCGCCCACTCGGCTGGCTGTCCGAGGACGACCTGCGCGGTCAGACGGTGCCGGCGGCCCCCGACACGAGCCCGGATCCGGTGCTCGAGCTGGAGGACGTGATGCGCGACGCGCTGTCGGACCTGCTCCAGGCTGAGACTCGCTACGCGCCCGTGGTCGACGCCGACGGACGGATCGCGGGGGTGCTCTCGGTGGAGATCATCTCCGAGTTCCTGACCTCTCCGGAGGCGCTGACCGAAGAGCACCCGGCGGCGGAGCGGCCGTTGGCATGACCGCCGCGCTCGCCGCCAAGGCGTCGCCTCTGGTCGCCGCGGGGAATGGCTGCGCCCCGGGCCTGCCGGCCGACTTCTGCCAAGAGCACACCGACACCGGTTGCGTCGCCAGCAACGGGCTCTTCTGCCCGGGGTGGGCGGCCGACAACTTCGATCGCTACGTCGATCCCTTCTTCAGGCAGCTCGAGATCGTCCTGATCTCTGTCGCCGTGGGGTTTGCGATCGCCCTCGGCCTCGCGCTGCTCTCGCACCGCTACCGGGTCCTGGCCCCGCCGGTGCTCGGGTTCACCGGCGTGCTGTACACGGTGCCGAGCATCGCCTTCTTCTTCCTGCTTCTGCCGGTGACGGGCTTCGGCCTGGACACGGCGGTGATCGCGCTCTCGGCTTACACCCTCCAGATCATCTATCGCAACGCGGTCGCCGGGCTCGCCAACGTGCCCGGGGACGCCAGGGACGCGGGACGGGGCATGGGGATGACCGAGCGCCAGCTCCTGTGGCGGGTCGAGGTGCCGCTCGCCGTGCCGGAGATCGTCGCAGGCCTGCGAATCGCGACCGTGTCCACCGTGGCGATCGCCACCCTCGCGTTCCTGGCCGGCGCGGGGGGTTTGGGGCAGCCGTTGTACGAGCAGCTCAACTTCAAGACCAACATCATCATGGTGGGCGTCCTCGCGATCGCGATGGCGATCGCGCTGGATCTCGTGCTGCTCTTGGTCCAGCGTCTGGTGATGCCGTGGCGACGGGCGAGGCTGCGATGACGGTCCCGGTTGCGTTCCTGCACTCCTTCGTGGGCGCCTTCGACTTCATCCTCCACGAGCGGGATGCCGTCACCGGGGGGCACGTGCAGGTGGGCGGGCCGCATTACGTCTGGGAGTTCGCGCGGACGCAGCTCGAGGTCAGCGCTCTGGCCCTGGCGATGGCGCTCGCCATCGCGCTTCCGATCGGCTTGGTGCTGGGCAGTTCGGGAAAAGGAGAGTTCTTCGCGGTCGGCTTGGGCAACGCGGGCAGGGCGGTGCCCGAGATCGTCGTCATCTTCCTGCTCGCGGCCCTGATCGGGATCGGGCTCGGCAACGCGGCGATCGCCCTGATGATCCTCGGGGTTCCGCCGATCCTCACGAACACGTTCGTCGCCGTGCGCCAGGTCGACCCCACCGCGGTGGACGCGGCGAGGGGCATGGGCATGGGCGACGCGCAGGTCATCGCGCGCGTCGAGCTGCCCCTCGCGGCACCGACGATCATGAGCGGCGTGCGGACCTCGGCGATCAACATCTTCGCGACCGCGACGATCGCCTCGTTCGTCGGTCTCTCGACCCTCGGCGACCTGGTCCTCGGGCGAAACGTCTACGGTGACGACGGCGTGGTGGCGGGGGCGATCGTGATCGCGCTGCTGGCGATCGCGATCGAGTTGGCGCTCGCCGGAGTGCAACGCCTCGTCACCCCGCGCGGCCTGAGGCTGCAGCGGATCCGCGCGGGGGCATAGGATCCGCCGAGTCCGTCACAGGACGCGCACTCGAGAGACAAATCGATGCCGAGGGAGGCCCCGCGATGAGGACGAAGCACTGGCTGCGAGCACCGTTCGCGGTTTTGGCGACAATCGTCGTGGGGGTGAGCATCGCCGCCTGCGGAAGCGACGACGACGGCGACTCGACCTCCGCCTCCGCGGGGCTGATCCAGAGCAACCCCGACAACTCCGGCGTCGAGATCACCGTGGGGTCCAAGAACTTCACCGAGGAGTACATCCTGGGAGAGATCTACGCCCAAGGGCTCGAAGCGGCCGGCTACGACGTGAACACGAAGCTCAACCTGGGCTCCGAGACCATCGCCCTGAAGGCCCTGAAGGACGGCCAGATCTCGGGATATCCCGAGTACACGTCCACCGCTCTGGGGTCGTTCTTCGAGGTCCCCGCCGACGAGATCCCCTCCGACGCGCAGGAGGCATACAGCCAGGCGAAGGCCGATCTGGAGAAGGAGGGCCTCACCGCCTTCCAGCCGACCCCGTTCGCGGACGCGAACGCCGTCGGCGCCCTGACCTCCACCGCGGACGACCTCGGGGTGACCAAGATCTCGGACCTGCAGGGCAAGTCGGAGGACCTCGTCCTCGCCGGCTCGCCCGAGTGTCGCGAGCGGATCGACTGCCTGGCCGGGCTGGAGAAGAACTACGGCCTCCAGTTCAAGAAGTTCACGCCGGTCGACATCGGCCTGCGCTACACGGTGCTCGACAAGGGCGACGCCGACATCTCGATCCTGTTCACGAGCGACGCCCAGCTTGCGAACTCCGACAAGTACACGGTCCTGGAGGACGACCAGGGCCTGATCCCGGCCGGGAACGTGATCTTCATCACCAGCCAGAAGGTCGTGGACGAGGCGGGCCCGGACTTCGCCAAGGTGATCGAGCAGGTGCAGCAGAACCTGACGCTGGACGTGATCCGGGAGCTGAACGCCCGAGTTGACATCGACAAGGAGCAGCCCTCCAAGGTGGCCCACGACTACCTGAAGTCGTCCGGGCTGGTGGAGTAGCCGGGTAGCGGCTCGCATGGCGCTGAAGCTCGGGCTCAACCTCGGCTACTTCGGCATCGGCCCCCAGGGCGAGGAGGCGGTCGAGGCCGTGCGGACCGCGGAGCGGGCCGGCTTCGACTCGGTGTGGGTGGCCGAGTCGTACGGCTCCGACGTGGTGAGCGTGCTGGCGTGGCTCGCCCCGCAGACCGAGACGATCCAGCTCGGCGGGGCGATCATGCAGGTGCCGGCGCGGGCGCCGGCAGCCGCGGCGATGGCGGGGTGCACGATCGACACGCTGTCGGGCGGCCGGTTCATCTTCGGCTTCGGCCCCTCGGGCCCGCAGGTCTCGGAGGGGTGGTACGGCGTCCCCTACGCGAAGCCGTGGGGCCGCACCCGCGAGTACATCGAGATCGTGCGCCAGATCGTCGCGCGCGAGGGGAAGCTGGAGTACGAAGGCGAGCACTTCCGGCTGCCGCTGCCGGGAGGCGAGGGCAAGGCGCTGAAGCTCAACTTCCACCCGGTCCGCAACCGGATCCCCATCTTCGTGGGCGCGATCGGCCGCAAGTCGGTGGAGATGGCGGCCGAGATCTGCGATGGCTGGATCCCGATCTTCTGCTCCCCCGAGGCGTTCCAGGAAGCCTGGGGAGAGCACGTCGAGGCCGGGCTGGCGAAGGGGGGACGTGATCGCTCGGAGCTCGAGATCTCGCCCACCGTCCAGGTCGCGATCGACGGGGACCTCGACGCCGCCCGGGCGGTGGTGAAGGCGGGCCTCCTGCTCTACCTCGGGGGGATGGGAAGCCGAAAGACCAACTTCTACGTCGATCTCACGCACCGGTTCGGGTTCGGCGACGCCGCCGACGAGGTCCAGGCGCTGTTCCTGGACGGCAAGCGCGACGAGGCCTACCAGGCGATCCCCGACGAGCTCGTCACGGCGACGTCGCTGGTCGGCAGCGAGGCGGAGGTCGCCGAGCAGCTCGACAAGTACGTCCAGGCCGGGGTGGACAGGCTGATCGTCTCGCCCATCAGCCCCGACTCCGAGCAGCGCCGCCACACGGTCGAGCGCCTGGCCGAGCTGGCGGGCGTGGCGGCCCCCGCCTGACCCGGCGGGGATTCCCGCCGGTCGAATAGTCTCTCGCCGCTTTGAAGGTGGGCGTGCCCAAAGAGTCGCGCGAGGGCGAGCGCCGGGTGGCGCTGGTCCCCGAAGCGGCGAAGGCACTGACCGCGAAGGACCTCGAGGTCGAGGTCGAGTCGACGGCGGGCGATGGATCGGGCCACGACGACGCCGAGTACTCCGAGGCCGGGGCGGAGGTCGGCTCCGCCGGTGCGGCCTGGGGCGCGGACGTGGTCGTCAAGGTGGCCGTGCCCACCCTCGAGGAGATCGGCCGCCTGCGGGAGGGCCAGGTGCTGGTCGGCCACCTCGCCCCGCTGACCTCCGGCGAGACCAACTCGGCGCTCGCGGCGGCGGGGGTGACGGCATTCGCGATGGAGGCGATTCCCCGGATCACGCGCGCGCAGGCGATGGACGCCCTCTCCTCGCAGGCGAACGTGGCCGGCTACGCCGCCACCCTGCTCGCCGCTCGCGAGGCGGGACGGTTCTTCCCCATGATGACCACAGCGGCGGGCACCGTGGCGCCGGCGAAGGTGATGGTCCTCGGCGCGGGCGTCGCCGGCCTCCAGGCGATCGCCACCGCGAAGAGGCTCGGGGCGGTGGTGACGGGGTTCGACATCCGTCGTGCCGCCTGGGAGCAGATCGCGAGTCTTGGCGGCCGCCCGCTCGAGCTCGACTTCATCCCCGACGCCGAGGCCGAGGGCGGCTACGCCCGCCCGCTGACCGAGGAGGAGAACGAGCAGGTCCGGCAGGCGCTCGCCGAGGCAGCACGTCGCCAGGACGTGATCATCACGACCGCGCAGGTGCCCGGCCGCCGGGCGCCGATCCTGATCACGGCGGAGGCCGCCAAGGGGATGTCGCGCGGCTCGGTGATCGTGGATCTCGCCGGCGAGTCCGGCGGCAACTGCGAGCTGACCAAACCTGGGGAGGCCGTGGTGCAGAACGGGGTCAAGGTGCTCAGCCCCTTGAACCTGCCAAGCGCGCTGGCAACCAACGCGTCACAGCTCTACGCGAACAACGTCCGCAACCTTCTCGACCTGCTGATCGCCGACGGTCGGCTGAACCTCGACTTCGACGACGAGATCGTCGCCGGGGCCTGCATCACCCACGGCGGCGAGATCAGGAACGAGCGCGCCAGGGAGGCCGCCGGAGCCGCCGCCTGAGCCGATGGACCTGATCACCGAGATCACGATCTTCGTCCTGGCCGCCTTCGTCGGCTTCGAGGTGATCTCGAAGGTGCCCACGACCCTGCACACGCCGTTGATGTCGCAGACCAACGCGATCCACGGCATCGTCATGCTCGGCGGGCTGATCGTGATCGGCACCGCCGACGACACGCTGGAAAAGGTGATCGGCACGATCGCGATCGCCTTCGGCACGATCAACATCGTCGGCGGCTTCATGGTCACCGACCGGATGCTCGGCATGTTCGTCCGGCGGCCGCGGCGGGAGCCCGCCCCGGACACCTCCTCGAACGGGGCGGGCCGCTCGGAGAAGGGCCAGGAGGCGGGGTGACCCTCCCGCTCCCGGCGGCGGCGTTCTCGCCGTCGAACGACTTCGTGACGGCGTGCTACATCCTCGCCTTCTCGCTGTTCATCTTCGGCGTCCGGGAGGGCACCCACCCCACGACGGCGCGTCGCGGGAACCTGATCGCCGCTTTGGGGATGGCGATCGCCGTCGCCATCACCCTGGCGCTGGACGTGGTCGGAAACGGCGTCCTGATCCTGATCGGGATCCTCGTCGGCACGCTGGTCGGCACCGTCGCCTCTCGCCGGGTCCAGATGACCGCGATGCCCCAGATGGTCGCGCTGTACAACGGCGTCGGCGGTGGGGCGGCGGCGTTGATCTCGTGGGCGGAGTTCCGCCACCAGACCGAGCTGGGCGGGGGGATTCCGCTCGACGTGATGGTGCCGATTCTGTTCAGCGCCGTGGTGGGCTCGGTGTCGTTTTGGGGTTCGAACGTCGCCTTCGCCAAGCTTCAGGAGCTGATCTCGGGCCGGCCGATCCGCTTTCCCGCGCAGCACGTCGTCAACGGCATCCTCCTGGCGGCGATCGTCGCCGGCTGCGTCGCGCTGGCGATCGACCACGACTCGAGCCCGTCCCAGGGCCTGTTCATCGCCGTGCTGATCGGGGCCGCCCTCCTCGGCAACATGTTCGTGCTGCCGATCGGCGGAGCGGACATGCCGGTGGTGATCTCGCTGTTGAACGCGTTCACCGGGTTGGCCGCGGCGGCGGCGGGGTTTGCCCTGGACAACGTGGCGCTGATCGTCGCCGGCACGCTCGTGGGGTCGTCAGGGACGATCCTGACGATCGCCATGAGCCAGGCGATGAACCGCTCGATCGGCAACCTCCTGTTCGCCGGCTTCGGGGCGGTCGCGGCGGGAGCGAAGCCGGGGGAGGAGCGCCCCGTCACCTCGATCGGAGCGCAGGACGCGGCGATCAAGCTCGCCTACGCGGATTCCGTCGTCTTCGTCCCCGGCTACGGGATGGCGGTCGCACAGGCCCAGCACGCCGTGAAGGAGCTCGCGGACGAGCTGGCTCAGCACGGGGTTCGGGTCGCCTACGCGATTCACCCGGTCGCCGGCCGCATGCCCGGGCACATGAACGTCCTGCTGGCCGACGCCGGCGTGCCGTACGAGCAGCTCAAGGAGATGGACGAGATCAACCCGGAGATGCCCCAGACGGACGTGGCCGTCGTGATCGGAGCCAACGACGTCACCAATCCGGCGGCGAAGAACGACCCGGACAGCCCGATCGCGGGAATGCCGATCATCGAGGTCAACGAGGCCAACGAGGTGATCGTGATCAAGCGCTCCCTGAGCCCGGGCTTCGCCGGAATCGACAACGACCTCTTCTACGAGCCGAACACCTCAATGCTGTTTTCAGACGCCAAGCAGGCCGCGGCGGAGATCGCCGCGGAGGTCGACAACCTCTAGCGGGGCGAAGGCCGACCGCCGGGCGCGTTGCGGGCCGGGCGAGTGGGCCGGGAGGCTAATCGCCGCTTCGATGGCGGCGGACGAGCGGGGCCACGTAGCCGATCACCACCCCCAGCAGGGCGGCGATCAGCAGGGCGAAGATCAGCGGCGTGGTCGTGTCTACGAACAAGAACTTGACCTTCACCTCCTGGGAGTTCTGCGCGATCAGGATCACCACCAGCAGCACCGCGATGCCCAGGGCCCACGGCCGCCAAGAGCTTTGCCTGGCTTCGGGCCGGACCGGATCACGCTCTGCCATCGGCCGACTCTACCTCCGATCGGCGGCCGGCAGGACCTGTCGATGGCTGCCCAAGGCGAGATACTTCGGCGGCGATGGCGCAGGAGAACGTGGATCTGCTGCTGCGCGCCTGCGACGCGTGGAACCGCAGCGACCTGGACGCGACCATCGAGATGATGACCGAGGACTTCGAGTTCCGCCCGGCCCTCGTGTTCTTCGACCTCGACCCCCTCTATCGCGGCCACGAGGGGTGGCGAGAGTTCTGGAAGATCTGGCGAGACGCCTGGGAGACGGTGTCCATCCGGGTCGAGCGGGTGCAGGACCTGGGCGATCGCGCGTACGCGATCGTCGTCTTCGAGGGGATCGGCCGCGGAAGCGGCGCCCCCGTCTCGATGTCGTTCGGACAGCTATGGAGCTTTCGGGAGGGGCTGGTGCAGCGAATCGACGTGGGGGAGCCCGACCAGTCGCCCGATCTGGCGCGAGATTAGGGCCCGGACGTCCGCGCCGGGCAAGAGGAGCGGCGGGGTGGCCGTCGAATCAGGCGGCCTGGCGGGAGCCGAGGGGTCGCTTGGGTTTTCGGACGGCGACCCTCGGGGAGCGTCGCCTTCCCCAAGGCGGCGCTCCCGGCTGCCGCGGCGCGGATTTCTCGGCGCCTCGGGTGCGACACGATTACGGCGGCACCGTAGATAATGAGCCGCACCCGATGAAGCGCCTTTGGCTGACAGCCGCCCTCGCCCTCGCGGTCCTCGCGGTTCCCGCAAGCGCCCTCGGGGCGAGCGCCCGGCAGGTGTCGCCGACCGCGCTCGACTTCCCCGCGGCCTTCACGCTGACCCCCGACGGCAGCCGCATCCTCTACGGCGAGCGATACACGGGCCGCATCGGCTGGCTCAACCCGACCACCGGGGCGCGGACGCCGCTCTTCACCGTGCCGAACGTGGCGGCGACCGGCGACCAGGGCCTGCTGGGGCTCGCCCTGCATCCGAGCTACCCGGCGGACGGGCGGGTGTGGGCGTTCGTCACGCGAGTCGTCGCCGGCACCCCGCGTAACCAGCTCCTGCGGATCAACGCGAACGGAAGCGGGTTCTCGGTCGTGCGGACCCTGGCCACCTCCGCCAGCCGCGACGGTGGCCGGATCCTGTTCGGGCCGGACGGAAAGCTCTACGTCACGATCGGGGACAACGCCAACCCGGCGCTCGCCCAGAACCTGAACAGCCAGGCCGGGAAGGTCCTGCGATTGAACTCCGACGGGACCGTGCCGGCGGACAACCCCCGCGCGGGCAGCCCGGTGATCGCGTACGGCTTCCGAAACTCGTTCGGGTTCACGTTCGACCCGCAGAGCGGGCGGCTGTGGGCCACGGACAACGGGCCGCACTGCAACGACGAAGTCAACCTCGTTCCCCGGCTGAGCCTGACCAACTTCGGCTGGGGCCCGTCACAGACCTGCAGCACGCCGCCGCCCGCGCCGCGAAACACCAACCGCGACGGCGCCAATCCGGTGCTGCCGAGGCTCTTCTTCGAGAACCCGCCGGCGCTGACCGGCGCCGCGTTCTGCGATGCATGCGGCCTCACCGGCGCCGGGAACCTCTTCTTCGGCGCCTACGTCAACGGGGTGATCTACCGCGCCCGCCTGGCTCCCGATCGGCGCAACATCGCCTCCTACGCGCCCTTCTACGACCACCCCGGCGGAGTGATCTCGGTGGAGACCCCGCTCGACGGCGGCCCGATCTACTTCAGCTCGCGGACGAACGTCTACCAGCTCAGGCCTTGAGCCCGACCGCGGTCTCGCGGCCGCGATTCTTCTCGCGTGGCGGCTCTGCGGGGCCCTCCTCCGGATCCGCCGTATAGAGCTCCCCTCGCGAGTCTCGGCGCACTCGGGGGCGGACGGGGTCACCGTTGGTGAGCCACTCGTGCGCGCTCGGTTTCTAGCGTCGGCTCGTGAGCGATGGGCGAGCCCGGCGGGAGCGCGGGCAGGCCACGGCCGAGTGGGTCGGCCTGTTGCTACTGGTGTCGGTGGCGCTGGTCGCGGCGCTCGCCGCTCTCGGCCGGACCTCGCCGGTCGGCGGCCTCGCGCGGGCGATCGTCACCCGGCTTCTGTGCGCGGCCGATCTCTCCGGCGCCTGCTCCTCGGATGCCGCCCTGGTCGCCGCGTACGGGTCCGAGGTGGCCGCCGCCGTGTCCGGCAACGCACCGGAGATCGTCTACGAACGGGGGATGACCGCACTGCCCGTGGACTTTCGCTCCTGCCGCTGGGAGCGGTGCGGGAACGGGCCCGACTCCGGCCCGGTCTGGAGATCCGATACCGGCCAGCCGGCGGTGGCCTTCGCCCACGTCGTCGACTGCCGAACCGCCGCGGCCCAGGCCGACAGCGCAAGTCGGGGTCTCGACTGCGCGGGCGACCGCGCCGGGAACCTCTATCTCCAGTACTGGCTCTACTACGAGGACTCGACCAGCCTCCGCGACCTGCCAGGCGACGTGGGCTCCCACGAAGACGACTGGGAGGGCTTTCAGGTGCGGATCGGCCCCGCGGGAACCGACGCCCGGGCCACCTCCCACCACGGCTACAACTACCGCGGCGGGCCGGGGAGCTGGCTGTCGGACGCGGGCATCGTGCACCGGGCCGGTTGGGGCCCCTCCCACGGGCGCCTCTACGTCTCGGGCGGCAGCCATGCCGGGCACGTCGACGAGGACGGGAGCGCCTCACACGATCGCTGGACCCCATCCGCGCACCTCGGCCTGATCCCGATCGAGGCCCTGGGCCGAGCCGCCCGGCGGGCCCGCTTCTCGGTCGTCCCGCCGTGGCGAAAGCCGGTCTACTTCGACCCGGAGGATCAGGGCACGTAGGCGGCTCCGAGGACGAAGGCACGTAGGGCGGCCGCGACCAGGCACGTAGACGCCACCGGACGGGTCGCGTAGGGAGTCGTCGCCGGGTGAGGTCTTGTCGGGCCCCCGGGCAAAACGCGGATCACCCGATCACCGGGACGAGTACCGGCGCCAGCGCCTACCTTGGCGGCATCCGCAGGGCGCCGTCGAGGCGGATCGTCTCGCCGTTCAGCATCGGGTTCTCGACCACGTGGCGCGCCAGGGCGGCGAACTCCTCTGGCCGGCCGAGCCGGTTCGGGAAGGGGATCTGGGCGCCGAGCTCCTGGCGGGATTCCTCCGGAAGCGCCGCCAAGAGGGGAGTGTCGAAGGTCCCGGGCGCGATCGTCACCACCCGCACCCCGCGGGCGGCCAGGTCGCGGGCGGCCGGCAGGGTGAGGCCGACGATTCCGCCCTTGGAGGCCGCGTAGGCGACCTGGCCGATCTGCCCGTCGAAGGCGGCGATCGACGCCGTGTTCACGCAGACGCCGCGCTCGCCGCCGTCGTCGGGGTCGTTGTCCACCATCGCGGCCGCGGCCAGGCGCAGCACGTTGAAGGTGCCGAGCAGGTTCACCTTGATCACGTTGTGGAAGATCTCGAGGTCGTGGGGGCCGCTTTTCCCGGCCGTGCGCTGCGCCCAGCCGATGCCCGCGCAGCAGACCGAGATCCGCAATCCTCCGGCGGCGGCGGCGGCGTCCACCGCCGCCTTCACGCCGTCCGGCTCCATCACGTTGGCCTCGACGAAGCTGACCCCATCGCCCAGCTCGGCGGCCAGGGCCTCGCCCTTGTCGGCGTTCAGGTCGGCGATCACGACGGCAGCGCCGGCCTCGTGCAGGGCCCTGGAGGTTGCGGCCCCCAGCCCGGAGGCGCCCCCGGCGACCAATGCGCTCGTCCCTTCGATCCTCATCGGCGCGGCACTCTACGGCCTGGGGAGCGATCCCGTGACCCGGCCTCCGAGGCCTCTCCCCGCGGTCCCTCGAAACCCAAGGCGGCGGATGCCACCAGGCGTTAGCCTGTCCGCATCTCAGCCCCGGTCGAGGCCCCCCAGAAGGAAGCGATCGCGGAGCGTCTCGCCGAGGCGCGGCGACGGACCCTACAGCTCGTCTCGCCGCTGTCCGACGAGCAGCTGAACCGGGTTTACTCGCCCATCCTCAGCCCGCTGGCCTGGGACCTGGGCCACATCGCCAACTTCGAGGAGCTGTGGCTGGTCCAGACCGTTGGCGGGCGGGAGCCGCTGCACGGCGAGCTGGGCCGCTACTACGACGCGATCGAGAGCCCCCGGCGCATTCGCGGCGCGCTGCCGATCCTGCGCGGTGAGGAGCTGCGCGCCTACCTCGACGAGGTGCGCGAGCGCGCGCTCGACGTCCTCGACGAGGTCGAGCTGGAGTCCCCGGACCATCCCCTGCTTGCCGACGGGTTCGTCTACGAGATGCTGCTCGCCCACGAGCACCAGCACAACGAGACCATGCTCCAGCTGATCCAGATGACCGAGCGCTACGAGCCCGTCGAGGTGGAATCCCCTCCACCGCCGGCCGAGTGGGGGCCCGAGATGGTCCGGGTGGACGGCGGGGTGGCCGAGATCGGGGCCGGGCCTCGCGGCTTCGCCTATGACAACGAGCGCCCGCGCCACACCGTGGAGCTGCGGCCCTTCTGGATCGACCGCGTCCCGGTCTCCAACCGGTCCTACGCGGAGTTCGTGGAGGCCACCGGAGCCGAGCCCCCGATGTACTGGGAGCGCGACGGAGAGGGGTGGTGGACCAGGGCCGCCATGGGACACCGCGAGCGGCTCGATCCCGACCAGCCGGTCGTGCACGTCTCCTGGCACGAGGCCGAAGCGTTCGCCCGCTGGACGGGCAAGCGGCTGCCGAGCGAGGAGGAGTGGGAGGCCGCGGCCAAGGGCGCCGATCCCGAGCGCGCCAATCTCGACCAGCTCGCCTTCGGCTGCGCCCCGCTGGGCGCCTACGGGGACGCTCCCTCGGACTGCGGCGCGGTCCAGATGCTCGGCGACGTCTGGGAGTGGACCTCCTCGGACTTCCTGCCGTACCCCGGCTTTCGCGCTTTCCCGTACCGCGAGTACTCCGAGGTCTTCTTCGGGAGCGAGCACAAGGTGCTTCGCGGCGGCTCGTGGGCGACCCGGCGCAAGGTCATTCGCGCCAGCTTCCGCAACTGGGACCGGCCGGAGCGCCGCCAGATATTCGCCGGCCTGCGCTGTGCCAGGGACGGCTGAACCGGCGACGTGAGACGCTCGTAAAGAAGGTAGGCGACGGCCGGAGGACCGATGGACCAGCTCGGCACGACAATCACCGACCAGCGCGTGAGGGTCGACGTCCATCTCCCCCCGGGGGGACCGCTCTCCGGAATGGCCGCCGACGTGCGGGCGGGGCTCACGAAGCCGTTCAAGGAGCTCTCGCCCCGCTACTTCTACGACGAGCGGGGCTCGGACCTGTTCGAGCGGATCACCGAGGTCCCCGAGTACTACCCCACCCGCGCCGAGCGGACGATCCTCCAGCGCCACGCGGGCGCGATCTGCGACGCCGCCCACTGCCCCACGACCTTGATCGAGCTGGGCTCCGGCTCGGCTGCCAAGACGCGCGTCCTGCTCGACGCGATGGATGACGCCGGCTGCCTGCGCGCCTACGCTCCGGTTGACATCTCCGAGCAGATCACGCGCGGAACCGCCGAGGCAATCGCGGCCGAGTACGCGATCAGGGTCCACGGCCTGGTTTGCGACTTCGAGCGCGACCTGGAGCGGATCCCGCTCGCCGGCCCACGGATGATCGCCTTCCTCGGCGGCACGATCGGGAACTTCGAGCCCTCCCAGCGGGCCAGCTTCCTGGCCCGGGTGGCGAACCTGCTCGGGCCCCGGGACCACCTGCTTCTCGGCACCGACCTGATCAAGCCCCGGGCCATGCTCGAGGCCGCCTACAACGACTCCGCCGGGGTGACCGCGGACTTCAACAAGAACGTGCTGGAGGTGCTCAATCGCGAGCTCGGGGCCGACTTCGATCCCGACGCGTTCGAGCACGTGGCCTTTTGGGACCAGGAGAACCTGTGGGTGGACATACGGCTCAGGTCGCTGGCCCGCCAGATGATCGAGATCTCCTCGCTGGGGATTCAGGTCGCCTTCGCGCGTGGCGAGGAGATGCGGACCGAGATCTCGACCAAGTTCGCGCGCGACGGGCTGGCCGGGATCTACGCCGAGGCCGGGCTCGAGATGGCCGGCTGGTGGACCGACCCCGAGGGCCTGTTCGCGCTCAGCCTGGCACGGCCGGCAGCGGCTGACTAACCGCCGGGCGCCAGCGCCTCGATCAACTCGCCCAGCCGGTCGGGCGGCGCGATCGGGGTCAGCACGGGGAGCGTGATCCCGGCGTCGACGAAGGCCGCGAGCCGCTCGCGCATCTCCTCGGGTCCTCCGAATACGAACGTGTCCTCGATCACCTCCCAGGGGGCGGCGGCCACCGCGGCCTCGCGATCCTTGGCCTTCCAGGCGGCGGCCATCTCGTCGATTCGCTCTCCGTAGCCGAGCCATCGAAAGAACGCCTCGTACACGGGCACGGTCGCGTAGGAGGCGAACATGAACCGCGCCAGGGGCTCCACCTGCTCACGCTCCCCGGCCAGGCAGAAGAAGCGGCACAGGAGCTCGAAGCCCTCCGGGGCGCCGGCGAGCTGCTCGGTGACCCTGGGCACCGCGCCCAGCGGCAGGAAGTTCGTGAACGCCCCGTCCCCCTTTTTGACCGCCAGTTGAAGCATCTTGCCGCGCAGCGCGGCGACGACGATCGGCGGCGGCTCGGCGGGCGGCTGCTCGAGCTTGAACCCGGTCGATGTCCGCTCGCCGGCGAAGGCCGTGCGCAGGAAGTCGATCGTCTGCGACACCTTGGTCAGGGGCCTTTCGAACGGGATCCCGTTCCAGCCCTCGACGATTCGGTCCGACGAGGCTCCGATGCCGAGCGCGAACCTCCCGCGGCTGGCGTCCGCCAGCGCGGCGGCCTGCTGCGCGAGGAGCGCCGGGCCCCTCGTGAACACGCCGACGACGCCCGTGCCGAGCCGCGCCTTCTGGGTCCAGGCAGCCGCCAGCGCCAGCGGGGTGAACCCGTCGGGGCCCTGCGTCTCGCCGGTCCACAGGTCGGTGTAGCCGGCCTGCTCGGCGCGGCGGACGAGCTCGGCGTGCTCACGCAACGGCAGGCTCGGGAGAGGGAGCGTCAGTCCCCAGCGTCGCATCGGGCGCGACCCTATTCGATCTTCCGTCGCCCGCGCCCCGGCTCGCGGCGGGCCCTCCCCGGCCAGGCCGACAGCTCCCACGCGGGGCTTCTGGACTCGGTTAAGCTCGCGCCGTGGATTTCTCGCGCCTGGACCGCAACCGGGTCCTCCTGGGGGCGTTCGGAGGAGGAGCGCTGCTGATCAGCCTCCTGTTCCTGCCCTGGTACTCGCTCACCCACGTCGCCGAGCGGGCGCCACAGGACGGCTGGATCTGCGGCACCAACGACTACAGCTGCACCGGCTTCGAGACCTTCCCGATCATGCGCTGGCTGCTGATCCTGGGAGCGCTGGCGCCGCTGATCCTGGCCTGGATCATCGTCCGCGGTCACCGGCTGTCGTGGGCGCCGGGCGAGCTGACCATGGTCGCCGGATTCATCGCCATCACCCTGATCGGCTACAACGGGATCATCGATCGGCCGGGTGACACGTTCGGCGTCGGGCTCGACTACGGGTACTGGCTGGCGCTGCTGGCCGCGATCGCGATCGCGGCCACGGGCTTCCTCCGAGCCCAGGTGGGCCAGAAGCGCGAGCGCAAGGCCCCGGGCACGGTTTGAGCCACGACGGCGTGGACGCCGGCGAGACAGGCGTCATCTCGCACAGCGTGCGGTCGGGCACCCGCCCGGATCGCAATCTGGCCCTGGAGCTCGTGCGCGTGACCGAGGCGGCGGCCCTGGCCGCCGCCCGGTGGGTGGGCCGCGGGGACAAGGAGCAGGCGGACCAGGCGGCGGTCGACGCGATGCGGCTGATGCTCGACACCGTGCCGATGGACGGGCTGGTGGTGATCGGCGAGGGCGAGAAGGACGAGGCGCCAATGCTCTACAACGGCGAGCGGATCGGCGACGGCAGCCCCCCCGAGGTGGACGTCGCGGTGGACCCGCTGGAGGGCACCCGGCTCACGGCGCAGGGCCAGCCCGCGGCCCTGGCGGTGATCGCGCTCTCGGATCGCGGCACGATGTTCGACCCCGGTCCCTGCGTGTACATGGAGAAGATCGCCGGGGGCCCCGAGATCGCCGACTGCCTGAGCCTCGACGATCCCCTCCCGGACGTCGTCAGGCGGGTGGCCGAGCGCCGGAAGGTAGAGGTCGGCGACGTGACGGTGATCATGCTCGACCGCCCCCGCCACGAGGACGCGGTCCGGGAGATCCGCGCGGCGGGAGGCAGGATCCGCCTGATCACCGACGGCGACGTAGCCGCCGCCCTTCTGGCGGTTTCGCAGGGCACCGGTGTGGACCTCCTGTGGGGCATCGGGGGAACGCCCGAGGGCGTCCTCTCGGCCGGGGCGATCAAGTGCCTCGGCGGCCAGCTCCTCGGCCGGCTGTGGCCCCGCGACGACGACGAACGCCGGGTGGCGCAGGAGGCCGGCTACGACCTCGACGAGGTGCTCGACGTCGACCGGCTGGTGGCCACCGACAACGTGTTCTTCGCCGCCACGGGCGTTACGGACGGCGATCTCCTGCAGGGCGTCCGCTACCTCGGCGACGGCCACGCGACCACGGAATCGCTCGTGATGCGCTCGCGCTCGGGGACCGTTCGCAAGGTCCAGGCCCGCCACGACCGCCCCAAATTGAGGGAAGTGACGGGCGGGCGCTACGGCTAGCCGGGGGAGCCGCCGCGAAGCGGCGAGGGGGCAGAGCCCCCCTGGGCGGGCGCTACGGATAGCCGGGGGAGCCGCCGCGAGGCGGTCCCGCTAGCCCTGCCCGACCCTCATCGTCCCCGTGTCGCGGAGCTCGTAGCGCAGGGCGTTGATCACCGCTCCCGCCATGATCGCCAGGCTGACCAGGTAGAACCAGACGAGCGCGACGAGGACGAAGCCGATCGTCCCACCGATCTCCCCCACGCTCGAGACCTGCGCCAGGTAGAAGGGATAGACCGCGTTCGCGATGCCCGTGGTGAGGGTCACGAACAGCGCCCCGGGCCATACGCCGGGCCATGGCACGTGCCCCTTCGGGACCAGGTAGTAGATGAGGCAGAGGAGCAGGAAGGTGGCCGCCAGGGCGGCCAGCAGCAGCAGCACCTTGGCGACTCCCTTGATGTCGGAGAGCCCGAAGGGAAGATCGCTCGCGCCGGACGCCAGCGCGCCTTCCAGCGTCGGGACCACGACGCTGGCGGCCAGGAACAGGGTCACCACGAGCAGCATCACCAACGCAAAGCGCTTCTGCTCCAGCCAGCCCCTGCACTGGACGTGGTAGATGCGGCAGAAAGCGGTGTCCATGGCCCCCCAGAAGGAGGTTCCGATCCAGATCGCCCCGACCGCCGCCGCGACCCCGATGGTGGTCGAGTTCTCCCTGATCCGGTCCAGCGCGCTGTTGAGGGTCTTCAGCTCGACTGCCGGGAACAGGCGCTGAAGGTCGGCCAGCACGCTCGCCTCCACGTCGGCGCTCTGGAGGACCCGGCCGAAGACGAACAACACCAGGAGCGTGAACGGGAACAGCGCCAGGACGAGGTTGTAGGCCACCATCCCGGCCAGCCCGGTGATGTTCTCCTCGTAGGCCCTGTGCCAAAAGGCCCGCAGGTAGTGGGCGAGCCCGTGGCCGCGGGCGGCCTCGATCCGGCGCGACCAAGGCCTGGCGGTGGCGCTCAAGGCCTCTCCGGGTCCACGCGAGCCGCGCGGCTCACCCGCGGTCGGGCGGCCTGCGCACCGCGTCCATGGCTCGGCTCAGCAGGCGCACGCCGAGGGTCGCCGCCTCGGCGGCCACCGCGATGCCGCCCCAGGCGAGCTCCTCGACCCCGCCGTGCTCGCCTCCCTCGCCCGGGCTTTCCCTATCCCCGCTCCGCTCGGCGCCCGCGCCCGGCCCCCGCTCGGCTGCGGCCGGGCCACCCGCGGGCTCGGAGCGATCCTCCGCCGGAGGGGCGGCGGCCCGCGGACTTGAATCGGTCGCGGGCTCTGGCTGCTCGGCGGGGCGCACTTCGGCGCCCGGCCGTTCGCTCCGCCCGGCGGCGGTTTCGGCGCCCGAAGCTTGCCGTCGCGGGCTGCGGACCCCGGGGCGGGTGCCCGGAAGCCGCCCGAACACGCCCTCCCCTGCGCCCGGCGGGCGCTCCTCGCCGTGGGGCTCCGGCGGGAATGGAGGCTGGTCGGTCACCTGGGGGATATTGCAGCGTTCTTGACGGACGTGTGCCGGAAGGCGGACGTTTCGTAACTCCGGCGCGCCAGAGGTGTTCCTAACCTGGGGACCCCGGACCCGGGCCCGGCTCCGGCATGCTCGGGGCCGGATTTCGCGGTCGTGACGGCAAAAACCGTAACTTCACAAAATATAGTGATTAAGATCCGAACAGACGTTTGAGAGCCTTCGGAGTGGGAATGGACATTCGGCCGGGGGCGGGCGCGGACCGGAGTCCCGGCCCGCGTTTTTCGCGCAATCTCGGGCTTCACCGCGGGAGCGCCGCGGATGGGTCTCGCGAAGCGAGCCGGGTATCCGATATAGGAACAGACGGGCCCCGGACCACAGCCGAAGGACACTTGAAACCGTAAGTAAAGGAAGACGAGACGGGAACGAATGCTAGTTGCGGAGATCCAAGAGCTTGATGAGGTAAAGGGCCTCGTCGTCAGGGGGCAGCAGGACGGGGTGATCTCGTACGGCGAGGTCGCGACGGCCGTGTCGGAGGTCGACCTCGACGAATCGGACATCGAGGAGCTCTACGCGTACCTCGAGCGGCAGGGAGTCGAGCTGGTCGAGGACGTCGATCCGGCGCAGGCCGCCGCTCCGGCCGAGACCGAGTCCGACAAGCGGGGCAAGCGCCGCAAGGCGACTGCGCTGGACCTGAAGCCGGACATGACGACCGACTCCCTCCAGCTCTTCTTGAAGGACATCGGCAAGGTACGGCTGCTCACCGCGCAGGAAGAGGTCGAGCTTGCGAAGCGGATCGAGCGCGGAGACCTCGACGCGAAGCAGAAGATGGTCGAGTCCAACCTGCGCCTCGTGGTCTCGATCGCGAAGAACTACCGCAACCAGGGCCTGCCGTTCCTGGACCTGATCCAGGAGGGGACCCTGGGCCTGGTGCGGGCGGCGGAGAAGTTCGACTACCGCAAGGGGTTCAAGTTCTCCACCTACGCGACTTGGTGGATCCGGCAGGCGATCGCCCGCGCGCTCGCCGACAAGGCGCGCACGATCCGGATTCCCGTCCACGTGGTCGAGAAGCTGAACAAGATCGGCCGCGCCGAGCGCAAGCTGGTCACCGAGCTCGGGCGCGAGCCGACGCCGGACGAGATCGCCGAGGTCACGGGGATCGACCCCGAGGAGGTCGATCAGATCAAGCGCTCCGCCCAGGCGCCGGTCTCCCTGGAGAAGCCGGTGGGCGACGAGGAGGAATCGGAGTTCGGCCAGTTCATCGCCGACGAGAAGGCCGAGTCACCCTTCGAGCGTGCCGCCGACCTGTTGACCAAGGAGGCGCTGCGGGAGGCGCTGGAGAACCTCTCCTACCGGGAGCGGCGAGTGCTCGAGCTCCGGTACGGCCTCGGCGGCGAGCACCCTCGCACCCTGGACGAGGTTGGGCGGACCTTCAACGTCACGCGCGAGCGGATTCGCCAGATCGAGAACCAGTCGCTGAAGAAGCTCCAGAGCCTCGCCGAGGCTCAGAAGCTTCGCGAAGTCGCGTAGGGCCCGCCCCCGCGAGGGACCGCAGGGCCGGCGGCGCCCAGGGTGCCGGCGCCCATGTTCGGCCGCCTGGCGGTTCCAGCCGCCCCTCAAGGCAAGCTTTACGAACCACAGAGATCGGAGGACACCATTCCCAGCAGTAGCGCAACGGCGACCCGGGACCGTCCCGCAGTGTGGACGTGCGCCCGATGTGAGATGAGGAGCACCTGGACCAACGGCCTGGCCGAAGGATCCGCGCCGCCGAACTGGGTCCAGGACGAGGACGGCCGCCACTACTGCCTCGCCTGCCGGCGCGAGCGGGCGATCGACGAGGCCCTGGCCGACGCCGGCGAGGTCGGCATCGAGGCCCGCGCCAAGCTTCGCTCCAAGGCGCTGGTCAGGTTCGAGATCGCCCGCGATCCCGAGCGCACGGAGGGCGAGATCGCCAGGGCCGCGCGGACCTCGATCGGCGCCGTTCGCAGCGCCCGCCGCGAAATCTCGGTGTAGGCCACGGCCCCCGGCCCCCGGCCGACGGCCCCAGGGCCGGGCCGGCGTCGCCTTTCTAAAGCGTGCGGCCGAGGGGCCCGATAGAGGTCCTGATGGCGTTCGACATCGACGCTGCGCTTCGCTACGTGGTCGAGCGGGAGGGCTCCGACCTCCACGTCAAGGTGGGCTCTCCGCCGATGGCGCGGGTCCACGGGGCCCTGCGGCCGATCGAGGGCAGCGAGCCGCTGACCGAGGAGCAGGCCAAGGCCGCCCTGGAGCACATTCTCGCCGACGAGCGCCTGCTCGATGAGTTCGCCCGCGACGGCGAGGCGGACTTCTCGTACGAGGTTCGTGGCCTGTCGCGCTTCCGCGTCAACGCCTTTCGCCAGCGCGGCTACGTCTCGATCGCCTGCCGCGCGATCCCGTTCCAGGTGCGAACGATCGACGACCTGGGGCTCCCGCAGGTGATCCGCAAGCTGGCCGAGGAGCCCCGCGGGATCATCCTGCTCACCGGCACGACCGGATCCGGGAAGTCCACCACCCTGGCGACGATGATCGACCACATCAACTCCACGCGGTCGCGCCACGTGGTGACCCTCGAAGACCCGATCGAGTACCTGCACCGGGACAAGCTGTCGATCATCAACCAGCGCGAGGTGGGTCACGACACCGAGAGCTTCGCCAGGGCGATGCGCCGGGTGCTGCGGCAGGACCCCGACGTGATCCTGATCGGAGAGATGCGCGACGAGGAGACGGTGCGGACCGCGCTGGCGGCCGCCGAGACCGGCCACCTCGTCCTGTCGACTCTTCACACGCTCGACGCCAGCGAGACGATCAACCGGATCGTCGACTTCTTCCCCCCGCACCTCCAGGGACAGGCGCGCGTCATGCTCGCCTCGACCCTGCGAGGGGCCGTTTCGCAGCGGTTGGTGCCCAGGATCGACGGCAACGGCCGCATCGCGGTCTGCGAGGTGATGGTGGTGACGGGGCGCGTCCAGGACCTGATCCTCAACCCGCAGGAGACCGGCCGGGTGACGGAGGTGATCTCGGAGGGCGCCTACTACGGGATGCAGACCTTCGACCAGGCGTTGCTGGGGCACGTGGCCGCGGGTGAGATCAGTGAGGAGGTCGCCCTCGAGGTCGCCTCCAGCGCGCACGACTTCAAGCTGATGCTCGCGGCGCAGGGCCAGCGTGCCAGCGGGATCGAGCAGCTCAGCGCGGCGCCGGCGGCAAACGGCGACGCTCGCAACCCTCACTTCAGTTCGTAAAGCATTAGCTATACTCGCCTGCGAGGCCGGGGCTTCGAACGAGGGCCCCGCGCGGTCCAGGAGATGAGCGAGACCCCTTGCCCAGTCGGTTGTTGCGCGGAGATCATCTCCGGCAAGTGGACCCTTCTCGTGATCCGTGACCTGGCCGACGGCAGCCGGCGCTTCTGCGAGCTGGAGAAGTCCCTGCGGGGCATCAGCCCGCGCACGCTGTCGCTGCGCCTTCGTGCGCTCGAGGAGGAGGGGATCGTCGAGCGGCGGACCTACCCCGAGGTCCCGCCTCGGGTCGAGTACCGGCTGACGGAGAAGGGCCGCGCGCTGGTGCCGCTGATCGAGGACATGCGCGCCTACGGGCGCCGCTGGCTGCTGGACGGCCGGTCGTCCCGATCCCGCCAGCCGATCCCCGCTTAGCGCCGGCCTGCAACCGATCCTGCAGGGAGAGGAGGGGCGCCGGGGCGGGCGAACCGTTCCGCCATGCGTGACCTGGTCGCCCGAGAGGCCCTGCGGACCGTGGCGCGGGACGCGGCGATGCGCTTCCGGGAGCTGCTTGATGCCGGGCACGAGATCCCCTACGAGGTCGAGGAGCCCGGGAACGGGTCGCCTCTGCCCCGCTACGTGCCGCTCACGGAACGCTTCGTCCGGGACCATTCCGCCGCCCTCCTGCGGCTCGACTCGTTCGGCTCGGCGTGCGCGGCGATCGAGTCCGCGCAGCTCGCAGGCCCCTACCTCGAGCAGCTCGGCATCGAAGCGCCGCCCGAGGGACGCCGGCGCGCCGAGCTTGCGGTCACCGCGTTTCTGTGCCGCCTGTGGATGGACTCGACGGACTTCTCGCTGGACGATGGCCGGCTGAACCAAGCGGTGGCCGAGCTGGAGTCCGGGGGCGAAGCCGGCGACGACGAGATCGAGGTCGTGGTTCCCATCCGGGGCCTTCAGCTGCCGATCGCGCGGCTCGAGCTGGCCACCGCGACCATAGTTCGCGCCGACACCGTTGAGGTCCCGCCCGAGGCCCGCGCCGCCGAGGGGATCGGTGCGGCCGGCTGGGAGCCCACGTTCCTGGCGGCGACGCGCGTGGGAGCCGGTGGGGTGGCCGACGCGGACCCCGAGGAGAAGGCGGACGCCGGCGCTCGCGCCGTGGAGGCGTTTCGCCAGGTGATCACCGCCCTGCGGCTGTTCAAGCCGGGCGGCGTCGGGCTCGGTCCGTACGCCTGGACCAGATCCGGGTCCGACCGCTGGCGCCGGATCGCGACCGGGGCCGCGCGTCCGCGGCCCGGGGGGTACCGGCTCGACGCGGAGGCCCTGGGGGACCTCGCCACGCTCTCGCGTGTCCTCGCCTACCGCTCGGGGGTCTTCGGGCGTCCGGGAAGGAAGCCGCCGGGGCCGTCTGGCGGCTTGAGCCGCGCGATCTCCCGGTTCGAGGCCGGCCTCGAGCGAAGCTCCGTGCTGGAGGCACTGAACGACTACCTGCTGGCGCTGCGGTTCGTGCTCGAAGGCGGCGGCCCCGCCGACCTCGGCCTGTCGATGCGGGTCGCGGCTCTGTGCGTGGAGCCCGAGCTGCGCGACGAGATCAAGGCCGTCGTGGACCGCAGCCTGGCGCTGGAGCGCGAGCTGTGGAGCGGCGACCCGCCCCCGGGCAGCGAGGGCGGGCCGACCGCCGCCGAGATCGCGGCCAGGATCGAGGACCTGACCCGGGCGATCCTGCGAGATGCGGCGTGCGGGCATCTGGGCGGCGATCTGCGCGCGACCGCCGACGAGATCCTGCTCGCCGACGGGTTGGCGGTCGGGGAGGGCGGCATGGACCAGCGCGGCGGCGTCGAGGAGTGGGAGCTGCCGACGACGGAGCACCAAGAGGTCGACCTCGAGGACGAGAAGGTCGAGGAAGCGCCGGTCGCGAAGCTGCCCGCAGAGCCGGTCGCGCCGGAGGACGTCTTCGCGCCGGAGGAGGTTTCCGAGCCGCCCGCGCAGCCGGCCGAGCAGCCACGCCCGCTGGGCGTGGTGGCGGAGCGCGCCGCGGCGTCCCAGGAGCGCGCCAAGCCGGCCTTGGGCCAGCTCTGGCTGCACATCCGTGAGGACTGGCGAGAGGACGAGGACGCTCGCGACCCTGAGCCGCCCATGCAGGTCCCGGACCCATCGGGTCGAATCAAGATCGAGTCACGCCCCCGGCCGCAGGAGGACGAGGTGATCCGCCCCAGCCAGTCCATCGAAGATCGTCCAGGCACCCCCACCGAGCGCCCCATGACCGTGGTCGGCGCACGCGAGGCGGCCGCCGAGGACCCGAACCGACTCGAGCCGGAGCGCTCGGACACGGCAGAGCGAGTCGCGTACCTGTTTCCCCGTCCCGAGACGACCGAGTGGGACGTGCGCGAGCTGAGCTACGACCGCCGGCGCCGAGCGGCGCCGAGCCGCGAGCTTCGCGTCTCCTGAGCCAACCCTTCCTCCTCCGATCACCCAAGGAACGGTCCCCGGTCTCGGGCCCAGCGCCCGGGTCGGGGGCTGCCCGCGGGCACATGGTGGACGGGCTCAGGCCGCGGCGATCTCGGTTCGCTCGCGAGGGCCGGCGGCGAACAGGTACTCGTTGATCTGCATCAGGCCGGGGAGGTCGTGCACGTCGGTGTCCAGGTAGGGGACCTGGATCACGGCCCGGGCCCGCATCTCGGCCGTCAGCCGCTCGATGTTGGCCCGGTCTCGGGCGGCCAGCCCGCGGTAGTCGTCGTAGTTCTCAAGCGCGCGCCGGGCCAGGTCCTCGTCTCCCAGCGCCCGCGCCAGGCGCTCCGGGAACTCCTGGTCGTACTCGGGCAGCTCGCTCTCGTAGTGCACCCGGTTGACGATCACGCCGCCGAACGGGAGCTTCGCCTCGACCAGCTTGCGATGGAAGTACACGGCCTCGGACACCGGCTCGCCCTGCGGCGCGCAGACGACCAGGAAGCAGGTCTCGGGGTTCGCGAGCAGCTCGTTCACCCGCCGTGCCCGCTCACGGAAGCCATCCAGCATCCCGCTGAAGGCCTGGAAGAACTCCGACAGGTCTTCGAGCACCTCGACCCCGGTGATCCGCCGCAGGATGGAGAACATCATCGAGGTGCCGCGGCCGAAGACCCGCATCCCGAACCCCGTAGGGCGCATGAACACCTGAAGCGCGCGCCCCTCGATGAACTGCATCAGCCGCTTGGGGGCGTCGAGGAAGTCGAGGGCGCTGCGGGTGGGGGGCGTGTCGAGCACGAGCAGGTCGTAGCGGTCCTCCGCGTGCAGCTCGAACAGCTTCTCCATCGCCATGTACTCCTGCGAGCCGGCGAGAGCGGCCGACAGCTGCTGGTAGATGCGGTTCTGGAGGATCCGGTCGCGGGTCTCCTCGTCAGGGGCGTGGCGGCGGACGAGCTCGTCGAAGGTCGCCTTCGCGTCGAGCATCATCGCCCACAACTCGCCGCCGTTGGTCTCGACGCCCGCGTCGGCGAACAGGGTCGGGTCGACGCGGCGCTCCTCGTTTCCGAGCTCGGGCAACCCCAGCGAGTCCGCGAGTCGCTTCGCGGGGTCGATCGTCAACACGGCGACCTTCTTCCCGCGAGCCGCCATCCCGGCGGCGATGGCCGCCGAGCTCGTGGTCTTGCCGACCCCGCCGGACCCGGCGCAGATGCAGACGCGCTTGCCCTCCAACAGCTCCGCTACCCCCGCCATCGGCCCTCCTAGCTCACCGCCTCGGCGAGCCCGTGGATCTCGGCCTCGCCGAGCGTCGGCTTGAACACGAAGGGGAGCGTACGGACGGGGGTTCCGACCAGCTCGGCCAGTCGGGCAAGCTGCTCGCGCTGAGCAGCCGCGCGCCGGCTCTGGCTGACCGCCGCCCGGTGGGCGGCGCGTAGCGGCCCGTTGGCCTTCGCTGCCGCCTCGTCCAGGCGCTCGAGGTCGTCCTTGGAGAATCGCTCGGGGTAGAGCCCGTTCATGTAGACGCGGTCCACCGCCACGTCGAGCTCGCCCGTGAGCTGACGCTCGAGCGCCACTGTCTCGTTGACGGGCATCTCCTCCGGCAGCGCGACGATCGCCACCCCGGTCTTGCGGTGGTTCACGATCAGGGCCTCGAGCGCCTCAGCCTGGGCCTTGATCGGCCCCACCCGGGCGATGCTGGCGAACGTCCGGGGGGCCTGGAGGAACGCCACGCCCTGGGCCGTGGCCGGGGCGTCCACGATCACGAGGTCGTAGTTGCGCCCCCTCTTCACCTTGCGATTGGGCTGGGCGATCTCCCAGATCTTCCCGATCGTGACCAGCTCTCGAAGTCCGGGGGTGGCCGCGGCCAGATAGGTGAAGATCCGGGAGCGGAAGAGCAGGTCGCGCATCGCGCGCACCTTGAGCTGGAGCAGCACGTACTCGCGCATCGCCTCGTCGGGGTCGATCGAGATCGTCCACAGGTTGTCGACCATCTCGACCTCGTGGAACCCGACCTCGGCCCGGTGGAAGACGCGCGAGGTGTGCTCCTGCGAGGAGACCTCGCAGACGATCGTCCGCCGGCCTTCGGCCGCGGCGGCCAGCCCGAGCGCCAGCGACACGGTGGACTTCCCGACCCCACCCTTGCCGGTGACGATCACCAGGCGCTTGTCCAGCAGTTCGGTCACCGCAGGAACATACATACGCCGCCGAAGGCCCCCGTAAACGTCCGCGGGCCCCGGGCGGGCGGCGGGGGATGCCCTTCACGAGAAGGAAACCCCCGATCCCGTGCGAATAAGCGCGACCAATGGGCTTCTTCAACCGCGGATTCAAGTCCAACGGGCGCGCCGAGAGCGAGCCCGCGTCAGGGAACGGCGACCTTCCCCTGGAGGGGGAGGGCATGGTGCCGCTCGACGAAGTCGCATTCACGCCCTCCGACGAGACCACGGTCCTGGAGGTGACGCCCGCGCCGGCGGCAGATCCGCCGGCGGCGGAGGATCCCGCGCCGCCCCAGCCGACTGCCGAGCCGGCCGCCGAGCAGCCCGCGGAGGACGCCGAGCCCCCGGCCCCCGAGCGCTCCTCACCGCCGGTCAACCCGGCGGAGCCGGAGTTCAGCGACGAGGAGAGGCTCAGCGCTCGCGAGGCGCTGGCGCCCAGCCGCCGCCCGGGCTCCGGCAGGCTCCCAGGCGCCGCGATCGGGGACGAGTCGGAGCGCAGGGCCAAGATCATCTCGTTCGCGAACCAGAAGGGCGGCGTCGCGAAGACGACCACCACGCTGAACCTCGCCGTGGCGTTCGCCGAGTCCGGCCACGACGTGCTCGCCGTCGACCTGGACCCGCAGGGAAACCTGACGATGAGCCAGGGGATCGACCCCGACAAGGTGCAGGTGAGCATGTACGACGTGCTCGTGGACCACATCCCGATCCGGGACGTGATCGCGGAGCGGGAGATCGACATCGCCGTCGCCTCCATCGACCTCGCCGGGGCCGAGATCGCGATGAGCATGCAGATCGGGCGGGAGCGCTCGCTCGAGAAGGCGCTCGCGGCCGTGGTCGACGACTACGACTTCGTTTGCATCGACACGCCTCCGAGCCTGGGTCTGCTCACGGTGAACGCGCTGACGGCCTCCGACAAGGTGATCGTCCCCGTTCAGTGCGAATATCTCTCCATGAGGGGCCTGGTGCAGCTTCAGAACACCATGGAGATGATCCGCGAGAACCTGAACCCGCGCGTCAGGATCGAGGGCATCCTGCCGACGATGCTCGACTCGCGCACCGTCCACGCCAAGGAGGCGGTGGAGATCCTGGAGGAGAACTTCGGCGAGCTGGTCTTCAAGTCGCGGATCCGGAAGGCGATCAAGTTCGCGGAGGCCCCCGTCCGGGGCTCGAGCGTGCTGAAGTACGACCCCAAGGGGAACGCGGCCAACTACTACCGTGAGCTGGCACAGGAGGTCCTGACGAATGGCGCGGCCTAAGCGGGCCAGCATGCGGGAGGGCCCGCTGGCGGACCTGTTTCGCTCTACGACCGAAGACGAGCGCGACGAGCAGGCCCTTTCCCCGCCGGGCGAGGCCCGGGGCGAGGAGGAGACTCGGGCGATCCCCTCCCCGGAGCCGCCCCAGCCGCAGGTCGCCGAGGAAGCGGGAGCCGACGACGCCGAGGGCGCCCCCCGTCCACCCGACCCCGAGCGAGTGCGCGCCTACCGGCTCGAGGAGCACATGCCGCCTCCCCGCGAGCCGAGCGAGCGCCTCAGCCGGATCTTCGCCGACGAGGCTCGCGAGGTCGAGGGCCCCACCTACGGCCGGGACGAGCCCGGCCTCGGCGACTACCACGGGCCCCCGCGGCCCCATCTCCCCGTGATCCGCGTGGTCGGCGTGGGGGGAGCCGGCGTGAATGCGATCAACCGGATGATCGAGACTCAGATCCCGGGAGTCGAGTTCATGGCCGTCAACACGGACCTTCAGTCCCTGCAGCAGTCCACTGCGGACGTCACCGTGCACCTCGGCAGCGGCGTCGCCCGCGGACTCGGCACCGGGTCGAACCCCGAGCTCGGCTACAAGGCCGCCTTCGAGGAGCAGGACAAGATCAAGCGACTGCTGAAGGGCTCCGACATGGTCTTCGTGACGGCGGGCGTCGGCGGGGGCACCGGGACCGGGGCCGCGCCGGTGGTCGCCCGGCTTGCTCGCGACGTCGGGGCGCTGACCGTGGGGATCGTCACCAAGCCGTTCGGGTTCGAGGGGACCCGCCGCGCCAAGCAGGCGCAGGACGGCATCGAGGCGCTGAGCGCCGAGGTCGACACCCTGATCGTGGTCCCGAACGAACGGCTGCTGTCAGTGCTGGCCCGGACCACGACCATGATCGAGGCCTTCCAGGTGGCCGACGACGTCCTGCGCCAGGGCGTCCAGGGGATCTCCGAGCTGATCACGCTGCCGGGCCTGATTAACCTCGACTTCGCGGACGTGCGGACGACCATGCGCGACGCCGGCCAGGCCCTCCTCGGGATCGGCATGGGCACCGGCGAGAACCGCGCGGTCTCGGCGGCGGAACGCGCGGTCTCGTCGCCGCTGCTGGAGACCTCGGTCGACGGCGCCCGCTCCATTCTGCTGTCCATCACCGGCGGGCCGGACATGAGTTTGCTCGAGGTCTCCGAGGCGGCCAAGGTGGTCCAGGAGGCGGCGCACCCCGACGCCAACATTATCTTCGGCGCCAACGTCGACGACACCCTGTCCGATCAGCTCTGGGTGACCGTGATCGCGACGCGCTTCGACGGCCGCGGCCGGCGCGCCGACGGCAGCGCCCGTGCCGAGCTGCGCGCCGCGGGCACTACGACCACCGCCGTCCGCCGCCCGGCCGACCGCAGGCCGGGAAGCGCCCCGAGCTTCGAGTCGCGCCCCCGCGACATGTCGATCGAAGTTCCGGAGTTCGTTCCGGGTCGCTAGCCTGCTGACGCCATGAGCAGGCGCGGCGCGGTGGCAGCCGGCCATCCGCTGACGGCGGAGGCGGGGGCCACGGTGCTGCGCGACGGCGGCAACGCCGTCGATGCCGCGGTCGCGGCCGTTCTGACCTCCTTCGTGGTCGAGAGCCCGCTGACCGGCCTCGGCGCCGGTGGCTTCATGCTCGTCCACGCCCCCGACGAGAACGTCCTGCTGGACTTCTTCGTCGCCGTCCCGGGAAGGGACGGGATCGAGCGCCGCTCGGAGCTGGACCCGGTTCCCGTCTACTTCACCGAGGAGGTGCCGCAGGTATTCAACGTGGGCGCCGCTTCCTGCGGGGTGCCGGGAACGGTTGCGGGACTCTGGGAGGCCCTCGAGCGCTTCGGCTCCGTCTCGATGGAGGATCTGGCCCGTCCCGCCGCCATGCTGGCGCGCGAGGGCGTGGTGGTGAACGCCGAGCAGGCGTTCATCGTCAAGATCCTCGAGCCGATCCTCACCCACACCGCCGAGGGAAGGCGGATCTACGCTCCGGACGAGCGCCGCCTCGAGGAGGGCGACCTGTTCCGCTTCGAGGAGCTCGGCGACGCGCTCGAGCTCTACGGGGCGGAAGGGCCGGAGCCCTTCTACCGAGGCGAGATCGCCAGGGCGGTCTCGGACTGGATCGTGGACCGGGGCGGGACCCTCGGGCCCGACGACCTGGCCTCTTATGAGCCCATCGCCCGCTACCCGGCCCGCGGGCGCTTTCGCGGCCGCGACGTGCTGACCAACCCGCCGCCCTCCTCGGGAGGCATCCTGATCGCGTTCGGCCTCGACCTCCTGGACCGCCTCGGGGCCGCCGGGGCGGAAGAGCTGGTGGCGGTGATGGAAGAGGCGCAGACCGCCCGAACCAGGGAGTTCCACTCCGGCCTCTACGAGGACGGCTGGCTGGAGCGATTCCTGGACTCACAGCGGCTCGACTCCGCTGCCGAACGCGCCCGCTCGCGCCTGTCTTCGACCGGTCGAGGAGGCATCGGCCCGGCGGACCGCCTGGGCTCGACCACCCACATCACGGCGGTCGACGGCGACGGACGCTGCGCCAGCGTGACCTGCTCGAACGGCACCGGCTCCGGGCTGATCGTCCCCGGCACCGGCATCCACGTGAACAACATGTGCGGCGAGGAGGACCTGAACCCCTTCGGCTTTCACACCCTGCCGCCGGGGGTCCGGATGCCCTCGATGATGTCGCCCACCGTCCTGGTCCGCGATGGAGAGCTCGAAGCGGGTCTCGGCAGCGGAGGCTCCAACAGGATCCGCTCCGCGATCCTCCAGACGATCGCGCGGCTGGTCGCCGACGGGATGGAGGTCCAGGAGGCGGTTGAGGCCCCCCGGCTCCACTTCGAGGCGGGAGTCGTCCAGGCCGAGCCGGGAATCGACGAGGCGGCGCTCGCCAGGCTTGAGGCACGCGGGCGGGAGGTCATCCGCTGGGCTCGGCGAAACCTCTTCTTCGGCGGCGTCCACGCCGTCTCCAGGGACCTCGTCTCGGGAGAGCTGCGCGGCGGGGGCGACCCGCGCCGCGGCGGCGCGACCGCGGTGGTCTAGTGCGGCCCGCCCCGGACGGTGTCGCGGGCTGGCATCGTTCCCGGCAATCGGGAACGGCGGGCGGAGGATCGCGACTTGCCAATTGACTTCGAAGCCGAGGGCCTGTTGAGGGGCATACGTGGTCGTGCGCGTCAGGCGCGGCTTCATCTGCTGCGGGAGCTGGAAGCCCAGGGCGTGGAGCTCGAGGAGTTGAGGCACGCGGTCGAGGAGGAGCGGCTCGCGCTCCTGCCCGCTGAGCGCGTGCTGGAAGGCGGCGGCCCTCGCTACACGGGAGGGGAGGTCGCCGAGCTGGTGGGGATCGATCTCGATCTGCTCCGGTTCTTGAGGCAGGCGATCGGCCTCCCGATGCCCCAGGAAGGCGAGGCCGGGTTCACCGAGGCCGACGTGGAAGCCGCGCGGCGCGTCAAGTCGCTGGTCGACGCCGGCCTGCCCGTGGATGAGCTGCTCGAGGTGACGCGGGCGATGGGCGTCGCCATGTCTCAGGTCAGTGCCGCGAGTCGCGGCCTCGTGGGCAGGGCGATGGTACGTCGCGGAGACACCGAGCTCGACGTGGCGAGGCGTTACGTGGGGGCCGCCGAGACCCTGCGGCCGTTGATGGCGCCGACCCTGGGCTACATGTTCGATGTCCATCTGAAAGAGCAGCTGCGAAGCGATGTCTTCGATCGCGGCGAGCTCACCACCGGCCCGGCCGCGTCGCAACACCTGAGCGCATGCTTCGTAGATTTCGTCGGCTTCACTCGCCTCGGCGAGGGACTCGATGCCGAGGATCTGGGAGCACTCGTGGGCCGACTCGGGGAGATGGCCGCCGAGGTGGCGTTCGCTCCCGTTCGCCTGGTCAAGATGATCGGCGACGCGGCGATGCTCGTCTCCCTCGACACCGACGCCCTGATCGATGCCGGGTTGACGTTGGTGGCGGCTGCAGATGCGGAGGGAGATGGTTTCCCCCAGCTGAGGGCCGGCCTGGCCTCCGGTCCCGCGGTAGCGCGCGCGGGGGACTGGTACGGGCGCCCGGTCAACCTTGCCGCCAGGATCACGGCGATCGCCCGTCCCGGGAGCGTGCTGGCGAGCGAGGAGGTCCACGACGCGGCCGCTGACCGCTACCGGTGGTCGTTCGCCGGAACGCGGCGGCTGAAGGGATTTCCCGACAGGGTGGCGCTGTTCCGAGTCCGCCGCCAGGCCCAGACGGCGGGTTCGTGACCGGCCCGCCGGCGGGCATGGCTACCCAGTCGCCGGCCGGCGGGCGGACAGCACCAGGTTGTAGAACAGGGACGGCGGCAGGCGCGGCTCGAGCAGGCTCGCGTCGACGCGCTGAAGCGCCAGGTAGCAGCGAAAGGCGAGCATCCGCCACCGGGCCGGGACCTCTTCGGGCTCGGCGGTTCCCTCCAGCGTGCGCACGGTCCAGCCGAACAGGTTGGAGAGGAGCTCCTCGCCGCGGATCCGCACCGTCTCGAAGCCCGCCTCGCGCAGCATCGCGGTGAGCGCGGAGGGGGCAAACGCGTGGACGTCCACCTCGGGCTCGAGCTCGTGAACGTGCTCGTGGTGGGCGCCGTCCGTTCGGGCCGAAGCTCCCATCAACTGCCGCCACAGCGGCGCCGCGGCCAGCCCGGCCCTCTTCGGCACCGCGGCGAGGTGGTCGCCGAAGCGCGACGGCTCGCCGCAGAAGGCCAGCGTGCCACCCGGCCGAAGGACGCGCTGAAACTCGCGCAGCGCCGCCTCGAGGTCGGGGAGATGGTGGAGCACGGCGTGGCCGCAGACGAGGTCGAAGGAGGCGTCGCCGAACGGCAGGCGCTCGGCGTCGGTGGCTCGGGTGACCACGTCGAGCCCGAGCCGGCCCGCGGTCTGCGACAGCTCCTCGAGCATGCCCGGCGAGATGTCCGTGGCCACGACCCGGTCGATCACCCGGGCCTGCAGCAGGTTGAGGGAGAAGTAGCCCGTGCCCGAGCCGATCTCGAGGGCGTTCGCGAAGGGCCGCGACGGCAAGCCGCCAAGCGCCTTGGCGAGCTTCGCGCGGACTTGCTGCTGGCCGACCGGCCCGAAGTCGATGCCCCACTTGGCGTCGTATGCGGACGCCGCCGCGTCGTGGTAGCGGACGTTGGCGTCCTTGATCCGCTCGGCGCCGGCCGTGAAAGCGAGCATCGGCCGTGACTCTATTGAGGGCCCCCATAGGGTTAGCCGGCCGTGAACCAGGTTCAGCGAGACCAGCCGTCAGGCGTGCCACCGCTCGCGCTCACCGGCGAGCGAACCCTTCCGGACCTGCCCGAGGAGAACTACTGGTTTCGCCGCCACCTGGCCGTCTACGAGTGGATCGCCGAGCGGGTGCCGGGGATGAGGGTCGCCGACCTCGCCTGCGGCGAGGGTTACGGCTCCGCGGTGCTCGCGAGGACGGCGAGCTCCGTGGTCGGAGTCGACGCGAATCCCGAGGCCCACGATCACGCGCGGCTGCGCTATCGCCTGGCAAACCTGAGGTTCGAGCGCGGACTCGTGGAGCGCTATGCGGAGGCCTGCGACGCGATCATCTTTCTGCAGACGATCGAGCACGTCCCTGAGCCCGAAGCGCTCTTGGACCATCTCGGCGAGGTTGCGCCGGTGCTCTACGTCTCGACTCCGAACCGCCTCACGCTCGCTCCCCCGGGCGCCCCGAAGTCGGACAACCCGTGGCATCTGAGGGAGTACACGCTCGCCGAGTACAGCGCGCTGCTCGAGCCACGCTTCTCGTCCGTCGACGTCCTGGGCCTCTTCCACGCCGGCAAGCTGCGCGTCCACGACCTGGCGCTGCGGGCCGGATGGGACAGGGTTCACCGCGCGCTGCGGGTCACGAAGCCGTTCTACGGACGGTTCGTGCCGGCGATCTCGGCGTCGGACTTCGAGCTGCGCTCGGGCGGGGACCTCGAGCAGGCGCTCGACTTCCTGGCCGTGTGCCGTGCCTAGCGGGGACGCGGCGGGCGGAGGCGAGCTGGGCGACCTGGCGATCGTCCTCCACTCGCACATGCCCTACGTCGAGGGCTTCGGGACCTATCCCTTCGGCGAGGAGTGGCTCTTCGACGCGATGGCGCGCTCCTACCTGGAGGTGTTGAAGCGCGCGCGCGACCTGACGGTCACCGTCACGCCGGTGCTGGCCGATCAGCTCGAGGCCGAAGGCGTCGCCGAGCGAATGCGTTCGTTCCTGCGTCGCTACCGGCTCGAGGCCGCGGAGCGCGAGGCGTCCGCCGCGTCGCCGGAGCTTCGTTCGGCAGCCGAGGCAGAGGCCGAGCGCTACCGCCACGCGCTCGGGCTGCTCGACGATCTGGACGGCGACCTGCTGGCCCCCTTTCGGGAAGCGGCCCGGGAGCGAAGCGTCGCCCTGCTCCCCTCCTGCGCGACGCACGCCGTGCTGCCGCTGGTCGCGACGGCCCCGATGCGGCGCCTGCAGATCGACGTGGGGCTGCGCTCGCACTTTCGCCGCTTCGGACCCGCCGAGGGCTTCTGGCTTCCCGAGTGCGCCTACCGGCCCGGGATCGAGTCGCTCCTGGCCGAGCGGGGGCTGCGCTTCTTCCCCTGCCACCAGCCCGCGCGGAACCCGCTCGAGCCGCTGGTTCCGGCCAGGGCGGACTCGGGGCTGGTGGCGTTCACCCTCGACTGGGAGGCGGTCGAGCTGGTCTGGTCGGCCAGCGGCTATCCGTCCGACGCCGGGTACGCCGAGTTCCACCGCCTCTCCATGGAGGGCGTTCGGCTGTGGGCGATCGGCGGTGGCGCCTACGACCCCGGTGCCGCGCGCGCCAGGGCGCGTGAGCACGCGGCGGCGTTCCTGCGGGCCGTCGCCGGGCGGCTGGGCGCCTTTCGGGACAGGCGCCGCATGCCCGGGCTCGTCGTCTTCGCGGTCGACACCGAGCTGCTGGGCCACTGGTGGTCGGAGGGCGCGGAGTGGCTGGAGGAGGTGGTCCGGCTGGCCCCCGAGCACGGGGTTCGCCTGGTGACGCTGCCCCAGGCCCTGGGCCGCCACCGGCCCGAGGAGCGCCTGCTCCGGGAATCGAGCTGGGGAGAGGGGAAGGACCTTCGAACCTGGGACTCGCCGGCGGTCGCCGACCTGGCCTGGGCCGCTCGGCGCTTGGAGCTTCGCCTGCTGCGGGCGCTCGGCTCGGGCGGCATCGGCCCGGCGGCCGCGCACCGCGCCACCCGCGAGCTGCTCGCGGTCCAGGCCAGCGACTGGGCGTTCCTGGACCAGCGCCGCCAGGCTGGGGATTATCCATACCGGCGCTCCACCGCGCACGCTCAGGCCGCCTTGGAAGCCATACACTCCGCCGAGCCGCCGGACCCACGCATGCGAAACCTGGCCCCCGACCTCACTCTGGCCCCGCTGCTCGAGCCCTGACGCCGCCGATCCCCGCCGCGATGCCCCCGGTGCTGATCCTCTCTTGGGAGTACCCGCCGCTGATCGAGGGCGGCCTGGCGCGCCACGTCAGGAAGCTGTCGGAGGCGATGGTCGAGCAAGGCCTGGAGATCCACGTGCTCACGCGGGGCGGCGAGGAGTCGCCGCCGGAGGAGGAGGTGGCGGGCGTCGTCATCCATCGGGTCCGGGAGCCCAAGCGACCCACGGACCTGGGGGAGTTCGTCGCCTGGGTGGAGCGGATGAACGCCGACATGCTGGCGGCCGGCGTCGAGCTCGGCGACCGCTACGAGTTCGGCATCGTGCACGGCCACGACTGGCTGGTTGCGATCGCCTGCGACCACCTGGCGCGCCGGTTCGGAGCGCCCCTCGTGACCACGATCCACGCCACCGAGCACGGCCGGCACCAGGGCTGGGTGGACAAGCACCCGCAGTCGTACATCCACGGCGTCGAGCGGTGGGTCACCAATCGCGCGGACCGCGTGATCGCCTGCTCGTACTACATGCGCGAGCAGATCGCCGACATCTTCTCGGTCGCCGACGAGAAGGTGACGGTGATCCCGAACGGGATCGACCCCGACGACCTCCAAGCGCCCGACGGGCCCGAGCTCGACCGGCTACGGCGGGAGTTCGCGTCGCCGGACGAGCGCCTCGTCTTGCTGATCGGGCGGCTCGTGTACGAGAAGGGCTTCCAGCTCGCCCTCGAGGCGATGCCGGACCTGATCGAGCGCGTTCCCAGCACCCGCTTCCTGGTCGCCGGCTCCGGAACTCACGAGCAGGAGCTCCGCCGCCAGGCGGTCGAGCTGGGACTGATGGACCACGGGACGTTCCTGGGGTGGATCGGCGACGACGTCCTGCACTCGCTCTACCGGATCGCCGACGTGTGCGTCGTGCCCTCCATCTACGAGCCGTTCGGGCTCGTGGCCCTGGAGGCGATGGCGTCAGGGTGCCCCTGCATCGTCGCTGACACGGGCGGGCTGCGCGAGGTGGTGCCGCACGAGGAGGCCGGCTTGAGGTTCCGCGCGCGCGACCCGGAGGCGCTAGCCGAGGTGGCAGCGCGAGTGCTGTCAGACGACGAGCTCGGGCGTCGCCTGGTGGCCGAGGCCTACGAGCACCTGCGGCGCTTCGATTGGGCCGACGTCGCCGAGCGCACCGCGGCGCTGTACGCGGAGCTCGCCCCGGACATGAGAATCACGCCGTCGGATGCGGCCAGCGCAGCCTCTTCGGCGCCTCGCGCATCCTGATCACCTTCGCGGGAACGCCGCCCACCACCGCGTTCGCCGGCACGTCGGCCGCCACCACGGCGTTGGTGCCGATCACCGCGTTGTCTCCCACGGTAACGCCGCGCAGGATGCAGGCCCCGTAGCCGATCCAGACGTTGGAGCCGACGTCCACGTCGCGCTTGTAGATGCCCTGCAACCTGATCGGGCGCTCGACCTCGGTGATGCCGTGGTCGAAGTCGATGAACATCGCGCGGTCGGCGATCACGCACTGTTCGCCGATCCGCACGTGCTTGTAGGCCGAGATCGTGCACTCCTGGCCCAGCACGGACTTGGCGCCGATGACGACCTCACCCTCGTGGCAGCGGATCTTCGTCCCGTCACCGATCCACACGAAGCGGCCGAACCGGACCCTGCCCCTGCGGCCGACCTGGATCTGCAGCCCCTTGCCGAAGAACACGAGCCCGTCGGTCTGCCAGCGCCATCCTGCCGTGGTCAGCAGCCGGCGCCGCGCGTAGCGCAGGGCGAGCCGCGCGTACCTGGGCGTCAGCATGCGATTGCGGGCCAGGAACCGGATCAGCCGAAGCACGGGGGCGTGACTCTAGATGGGCGCCCTAGACTGGCGCGCGATGCCCGAGGCGGCGAAATCGGCAGGCGACTCCCTCGCCGAGCGCCTGGTCGACGGCGACAAGCGCGCCCTCGCCAGGGCCATCAGCCTGGTGGAGAACCGCGACCCCAAGGGCGACCGCCTCGTCGCCGAGCTCTTCCCGCGCACCGGCAAGGCCCGGGTGGTCGGCGTCACCGGCCCGCCCGGCGTCGGCAAGAGCACGCTGATCGGCGCCCTGACCGCGGAGCTGCGAAAGGCGGGTCGCGACGTCGGGGTGCTGTCGATAGACCCGTCCAGCCCCTTCACCCAGGGCGCGATGCTGGGAGACCGGATCCGGCTCGCCGACCACTTCCTGGACCCGGGCGTGTTCATTCGCTCGATGGCCACCCGCGGCTCGCTGGGAGGCCTAGCCGAGGCGTCGCTTCAGGCCGCCCTGCTGATGGATGCTTCGGGCAAGGACGACGTCCTGCTGGAGACGGTAGGGGTGGGGCAGGGGGAGGTCGACGTCGTCGACCACGCCGACACCATCGTGCTGGCCCTGATGCCCGGCTCCGGCGACTCGATCCAGGCGCTGAAGGCAGGCGTGATGGAGATCCCCGACGTGATCGTGGTCAACAAGGCCGAGCACCCCCTCGCCGACACCATGGTTCGCGAGGTTCGCTCAGTGCTGTCGCTGGGCCCGCAGGGAACCTGGAAGGTCCCGGTCGTGAGGACGGAGGCGGCGAACGGGGCCGGGGTCGCGGAGCTGCTGGAGCGAATCGACTCCCACCGGCGCCACATCGAGGAGACCGGGTCTCTCGACGAGCGTCGGGCGCGGAACCTTCGGGCCGAGGTGCTGGGTATCGCGGCGGCGCGGCTTCGCCGCGGGCTCGAGGAGCGCGCGGCAAACGACCCTGAATGGGAGGAGCTCCTCGACAGCGTCGTCCGCCGCGAGACCGACCCCGCTACGGCGGCTCGCCGGCTGCTGGACAGGGCCGGGACCGACCTCGAAGCCTGAGCGAGCCTGGCCCAGCGCCGGAGCCCCCGTCGCGGCCTGAGCGGCGGCCGGCGGGCGCGGTTGTCAGGGCGCTTCGATCGCCCAGTCGAACGGGGTCGCGGATCCTCCGCTCGGCGCGGTGCTGGGAGGGCCGACGATGACCCGGGTGCGCCGCCCGCCGACGCCGCGCTCGATGCGCACCTCCGACCACTGCGCACAGGGAGCGAACGCGTCGGCGAGCTGCATGGCGAGGCGCGAGGGCTGGCGCCGACGCTCCGGCCTGTTCGTGTTCATGGGACCTCCAAGGAAGGGTCCAGCCACCGGGACGACTCTACGTCGGGCGTCGGCCGGAATTGCCCCGGCAGTGGCCACGAAGCCCCAATTTGGGCGATTGGGAATCGGGCGAGGCTGAGGGTGGTCGAAACCGGCCCTGTTCAGGCCGCGAGGTCACGGGCGAGCGCAACCAGCAGGCGGACGCCGAACCCGGTGGGTCCCGACCCGACGTACGCCCGGCCGACGTCCCAGGCCGTCCCGGCGATGTCCAAGTGGGCCCAGGGCTTGCCGTCGACGAACTCCTCCAGGTAGGAGCCGGCATAGATGGTCCCCGCCTTGCGCTTGGCCGAGACGTTGGCGAGGTCGGCGTTCTGACCGCGGGTCATCTCCTTGTACTCGGGGTGGAGCGGCAGGCGCCAGACGAGCTCCCCGGTCCGCTGTCCTGCCGCGGCCACCTGCTCGGCCCAGCGGTCGTCGTTCGAGATCAACCCGGCGTAGGTGGAGCCCAACGCGATCAGGACCGAGCCGGTCAGGGTCGCGATGTCGACCAGGCGGTCGGCGCCCAGCTCGCGGACGCAGAAGGTGAGCGCGTCGGCCAGGATCAGGCGCCCCTCCGCGTCGGTGTTGTTCACCTCCACGGTCTTGCCGTTGAGCTGCGTGATCACGTCCCCCGGCTTGGTCGCCGTTCCGCTTGGCATGTTCTCGGTGGCCGGAACGCAGGCGACGAGGTCCACGGCAAGCCCCAGCTCGGCGATCACGTCCACCGCCTCCAGGACGGCCGCGCCGCCGGACATGTCCATCTTCATGTCCTCCATCTTCGCCGCCGGCTTGATCGAGATCCCGCCCGTGTCGAAGGTCACCGCCTTGCCGACGAGCCCGAGACGCGCGCCCTCCTCGCTGCCTCGGTAGCGCAGCGAGATGAGCTGCGGCTCCTCCGCCGATCCGCGGGCGACGGCGGCGAGCCCGCCGAGGCCACGCTCGGCGATCTCGGCCCCGCCCGTCACCTCGACGGTGATCCGTTCGTGCGCCGAGGCGATCTCGCGGGCGCGGTCGGCGAGGTAGCTCGGCGTCACCACGTTCGACGGCAGGCCCTGGAGCTCGCGGGCCCGATTGGCCGCCTCGGCCGTCACCTGCGCCGCCCGCGTTGCCTCCATGAGGCTCTCGGGGTCGTCCTCGGCGGCGACGACGAGCCGCTCGAGCTTGGCGGGCTCGGCCTCGTCGGGGCGACGCGACTTGAAGCGGTCGAGGCGAAATGTGGCCAGCACCGTCCCCTCCACCAGCGCGGACGCCTGGGTCTGTGGGGAGAGGCGCTCACCGGGTGGCTCGGGAAGGCCCCAGGCGATCGTCCGCGCCTCGTAGCGGACACCCTCGGAGACCGCCAGGGCCGCCGCGACCCGCAGCCGCTCCGCGTCGAGCTCCCCGCGGGCGCCCAGTCCCACGACCAACAGCCGTCGCGGCGCCTCGGCGCGCAGCAGGGTGAGCTTGCGGAACGCGCTCCTGACGTCGTCGGCGCCGGGCCGCTGCGCGTAGGGGTCGGGCAAACGCTCGCCGTCGAACAGGCCGATCGCGTGGAGGTCGGCGTCCACCTCGGCCAACGGCTTCCCTGTGACCTCCGCCAGCATGGTCGGCGAGTCTAGTGCCGCCCTACCGGTCCCTCACGGCGCTGGCGGCAAACGCGGTCACTAGGATCCCTCGAAAGCCTCGCGGTCGTCGTCGGCCGCCCGACCAAGGAAAGGCCATGTCGCAGACAGTCATCCTCGGCACCGCTCGCACCCCGTTCACGAAGATGGGGGGAGCGCTCTCCTCCAAGAGCGCCATCGAGCTCGGTGGGACCGCGATCGCCGCGGCGCTGGAGCGCTCCGAGGTCGCGCCCGACGAGGTCGAGCAGGTGGTCTTCGGGCAGGTGCTCCAAGCGGGACAGGGCCAGATCCCCTCCCGGCAGGCGCAGATTCAGGCCGGGATCCCGCGCGAGGTCCCGTCAGAGACGATCAACAAGGTCTGCGCGTCGGGAATGCGGACCATCGGCCTCGCGGACCAAGCTGTCCGGGCCGGGGACCTCGATGTGGCCGTCACCGGCGGCATGGAGTCCATGAGCGGCGCGCCCTACCTGCTTCCCGGCGCCCGGTTCGGCTTCCGCATGGGTGACGTGCAGGCGATCGACGCGATGACCCACGACGGGCTCACCAACCCGTTCACGAACAAGCAGATGATCGACGAAGCCAGCGAGGTCGCGGCCGAGTTCGAGCTGAGCAGGGTCGACATGGACCGGTGGGCCGCTCGCTCGCACCAGCTCGCCGCCAAGGCGACCGACGAGGGCCGGATGGCCGAGGAGATCGTGGGCGTCACGGTCAAGTCGCGCAAGGAGGAGAAGCAGGTGGAGGCCGACGAGGCCATCCGCCCGGACACGACCGTCGAGGTCCTGGCGAAGCTGAAGCCGATCGGCGGCCCGGACGCCACCCACACGGCGGGCAACGCGCCGGGCGTCAACGACGGCGCCGGCGCGGTCGTGGTCGCCTCCGAGGAGTGGGCCGGGCGCCAGGGCCGCCAGCCGCTGGCCCGGGTCCTCTCCTACGGGACGGTGGCCGACGACTTCCCCTACCTGGCCAGGACCCCCGCCAAGGCGGCCAAGCTGGCGCTCCAGAAGGCCGGGAAGGAGCCGCAGGAGGTGGATCTGTGGGAGATCAACGAGGCCTTCGCCTCGGTGGCGATCAACTCGGTGCGCATGCTCGGCGTGGACGAGGAGAAGGTGAACGTGAACGGCGGCGCGATCGCGCTGGGGCACCCGATCGGCGCCTCTGGCGCCCGGATCGTCGGCGCGCTCATCCACGAGCTCCGCAGGCGCGGTGGCGGCCTCGGCTGCGCGGCGATCTGCAGTGGCGGCGGACAGGGCGACGCCATCCTCCTCGAGGTGAATGGCTCCTAGGTCGGCCGCCCGCGTCGCGGGTTAGGCGCGTGGGGTCCCCGCGGCCGCCCTTGTGCTCTTGAATCGGCGGTCGGCGGCGTTCTTCGACCTCGACCGGACGCTGATGGCGGGGTCCAGCGGCATGCACTTCGCGCGCGCCGCGTACCGATCGGGGATGGTCGGCAGGGCGCGATTGGCCAGGTGGGGGATCGAGCACGTTCGCTTTCGCTTGCGAGGCTCGACGGATGCGCGGACGGCGCAGGTCCTCTCGCAGGTGAAGGAGCTCTTGGCCGGGGTCCCGGAGCGCGACATCGAGCGCCTGGGCCCCGACCTGCTGGCGGGGGTGCTTCCGCGGATCTACCCGAAGATGCTCGAGGAGGTGCGCTTCCATCAGGATGCCGGCCGGCCCACGTTCATCGTCAGCGCCGCCGGCAACGGCCTGGTCGAGATGCTGGCGCGGGTGCTGGGGATGGACGGCGGGATCGGCACCCGCTACGAGGTCGACGCGGACGGGCGGCTCACCGGCCGCATCGTCGAGCCGTTCGTCTACGGAGAGGGCAAGGTCGTGGCGATGAGGCGCTTCGCCGAGGAGCACGGAATCGATCTCGACGGGTCCCTCGCGTATTCGGACTCGGCCTCCGACCTGCCGATGCTGCGCGCGGTCGGCGAGCCGGTGGCGGTCAACCCGGATCCGGAGCTCGCGAAGATCGCCGTCCGGGAGGGATGGCGGGTGATGCGGTTCGAGAAGCTGGGACGGCGCCTGGCGATCGCCGCGGCGACCGTGGCGGCGGCCGCCAGCGGCACCCTGCTCGCGAGCCGCCGCAGGCAGCCCCCGCGGCGCGGGCGTTCGCGACCCGCCGTTCTGCGGCGCTGAGCCGCGGACCGGCTGGGCGCCCGCGCCGCGCCTAGACTGTTCCCATGGCCGTCGGCGGAGCCAGGCGAGGGACCCGCGAGTGGTTGCGGGAGGTCTACTCCAAGCAGGTCGAGCGGGAGGACTCCTTCGAGACGCTGTCCGGCATGCCGGTGGACCCCCTCTACACCGCCGACGACCTGGCCGAGTGGGACGCGGACCGCGACCTCGGATATCCGGGAGAGCCTCCGTACACACGGGGGATCTATCCCTCCATGTACCGGGGGCGGTTGTGGACGATGCGGCAGTTCGCGGGGTTCGGCACCGCCGAGGAGACGAACGAGCGCTTTCGCTACCTGCTCGACCACGGCCAGACGGGCCTGTCCACCGCCTTCGACATGCCCACCCTGATGGGCCTGGACTCCGACCACGCCCGCAGCCTCGGCGAGGTGGGGGTGGAGGGGGTGGCCGTCGACACCCTGGACGACATGGTGGACCTGTTCGCCGGGATCCCGCTGGACCGGGTGACGACCTCGATGACGATCAACGCGCCGGCCGCGATCCTGCTGGCCCTCTACGTGTGCACCGCCGAGCAGCAGGGCGTGCCCCCGGAGGCGCTCCGGGGAACGATCCAGACCGACATCCTGAAGGAGTACATCGCCCAGAAGGAGTGGTGCTTCCCGATCGAGCCGGCGATGCGGCTGGTGACCGACATGGTCGAGTGGTGCAGCGAGCGGATGCCGCTGTGGCACCCGATCTCGATCTCCGGGTACCACATCCGCGAGGCGGGATCGACGGCTCAGCAGGAGCTCGCGTTCACGCTCAAGGACGGGTTCACCTACGTCGAGGCGGGCATCGAGCGCGGGCTGGACGTCGACGCTTTCGCGCCGCGCCTCTCGTTCTTCTTCAACGCCCACATCGACTTCTTCGAGGAGATCGCGAAGTACCGCGCGGCGCGGCGGATCTGGGCCCGCGAGATGAGCGACACCTACGGCGCCCGGCGCCCGGAGTCGCAGCGGATGCGCTTCCACACCCAGACCGCGGGGGTGTCGCTGACCGCCCAGCAGCCGCTGGTCAACATCGTCCGCACGGCGATCGAGGCGCTGGCCGGAGTCCTGGGCGGGACCCAATCGCTCCACACCAACTCCTTCGACGAGGCCCTCGCCCTGCCCACCGAGGAGGCGGTTCGGATCGCCCTGCGCACCCAGCAGGTGATCGCCCACGAGACGGGCGTAATCAACACGGTGGACCCGCTCGGCGGCTCCTATTTCGTCGAGGCCCTCACGGACCGGATGGAGCGCTCCGCCTATGAGTACTTCGCCCGGATCGACGAGCTCGGGGGCATGGTGGAGGCGATCAAGCGGGGCTTTCCGCAGCGCGAGATCGCCGATGCGTCCTTCCGCCACCAGCAGGAGGTGGATTCGGGCAGGCGAACCGTGGTCGGGGTGAACCGCTACCAGGTGGACGCGGAGGACGGCCTCGAGATCCACCGCCCGGATCCCTCCGCCGAGCGCAAGCAGGCGGGCAGGCTGTCGGCCACCCGTGCGCGGCGCGACTCCGGAGGGGCCGAGGCGGCCCTGGCGGAGCTCAGGCGGGCGGCGGCCACGGACGCGAACCTGATGCCGTACTTCCTGGACGCCGCCCGAGCCCGCGCCTCGGAGGGCGAGATGGTGGCGGCGCTCCAAGAAGTGTTCGGCACCTACACCGAGCAGCCGGTTTTCTGAGCCCAGGCGGCGGAGCGCTCGACCGCGCGGCCGCCCTGGCTCGTCTACGCTCACGGCGATGAGCGACGCCAACCGACAGGAGGCCGGCCGCAAGATCCGCGTCGTGGTCGCAAAGCCGGGGCTCGACGGCCACGACCGGGGCGCCAAGATCATCGCGCGAGCGCTCCGCGACGCCGGGATGGAGGTGATCTACACCGGCCTTCACCAGACGCCCGAGCAGATCGCCGCCACGGTGATCCAGGAGGACGCGGACGCGGTCGGGCTGTCCATCCTGTCCGGTGCCCACATGACGCTGGTGCCGAAGGTTGTCGAGCTCCTGCGGGAGCAGGGCGTGGAGGACGTCGTGATCACCGTGGGGGGCACGATCCCGGCCGAGGACGCCCCCGAGCTGAAGCGGCTAGGGGTGGCGGAGGTGTTCACCCCGGGCGCCTCCACGGACGGCATCGTGGACTTCATCCGAGGTGCGATCGAGGAGCGGCGCACGCTCGCCGCCCCGGGCTGATTGACTGGTCAGTCAGCGCGCTAATATGCGCCGCGCCATCACGGCCATCCCCGTCAAGGAGGGACGCAGTTGAAGATCTGTTGCCTGGTCAAAGAGGTCCCGGACGCCGCCGTCCAAAAGCGGATCGACCCGTCGACGATGCGGCTCGACCGGTCCGGGGAGAAGAACCTCAACCCCTTCGACACCCATGGCATCGAGGCCGCGATGCAGATCCGCGAGGGGGGAAACGCGCAGGTGGACGAGATCGTCGCCGTGACCATGGGCCCGGAGTCCGCGGTCCGCGCGCTCCACAAGGCGGTCGCGCTCGGGGCTGACCGTTCCGTTCACCTGACCGATCAAGCCCTGGTCGGATCGGACGTGTGCGCGACCGGGTACGCCCTCGCTCGCGCCCTCGAGCGCGAGCAGCCCGACCTGGTGCTGCTCGGGCAGCAGTCCGACGATGGCGAGTGCTACACGATCGGGGCGGTGGTGGCCGACCACCTGAAGATGCCGTCGCTGACCCAGGTGATCAAGATCGACGTAGCCGATGGCAAGCTCTTGTGCGAGCGCCAGGCCGAGTACGGCTACGACACGGTCGAGGTCGAGCTGCCCGCGGTGATCTCGGTCGGGGACGCGATCAACGAGCCTCGCTATCCGAGCCTGAAGGCGATCATGGGGGCGAAGAAGAAGCCGCTCGAAACACACGCCACGGGGGACCTCGGCATCGAGGCCGACCGGGTCGGTGAAGCCGGGTCCAGGACGCAGGTGCTGGCGCTGAACCCGCCGCCGCAGAAGGAGAGCGGAGAGATCATCGAGGACGAGGACACCAACGAGACCGTCGACAAGATCGTCGCCTGGCTCGACGAAAGGAAGCTGATCTGATGGCCGGCATTCTGGTCTACGCCCTCCACGACGACGAGGGCACCTTCAACAAGAACTCGCTCGGCGCGATCTCCGAGGCGGCCAGGCTCGCGGGTGAGCTCGGCGCTCAGGCCTCGGTCGCCGTCGTCGGCGACGTCCCCGACGACCGGTGCGCGGCGCTGGGCGCCTACGGCGCGACCAAGGTCTACCGGTGCAAGTCGGCGCCGGAGGGGCTCGCCCAGCCGATCGTGGACGTGATGGCCAAGGTGATCGCGGACGAGGGCTTCTCGTACGCCCTGTTCGGGGGTGGCCTGCTGGGATTCGAGATCGGCGCCGGGCTGACCGCGAGGTTGAACGCGGGGGTCACCATGGAGGTCACCGAGGTGAGGGTCTCCGAGGGCAAGCTGCTCGCCGAGCGGCCGGTGCTCCAGGACAGCGCCGTGGCCGAGGTCGGCTACGTCGGCGAGCCGGGGATCATCATCGGGCGGCTCAACGCCTTCGACGCCGTCGAGCGCGACGGCGGGTCCGCGGAGGTCGTGGACGTCGACGTCGAGCTGTCGCCGTGGTCCACGAAGGCGAGAATGGTGACCCGCGGAGAGCAGCGCGGTGAGGACGTGAACATCGAGGACGCGGAGGTCCTGGTCGGCGGAGGTCGCGGGCTGGGGGAGGCCGGGAACTTCAAGCTCGCCGAGGAGCTGGCCTCCGCGCTCGGCGGAGCGGTGGCCGCGACCCGCGCGGTCGTCGATGCCGGCTGGTACCCGTACGCGGCCCAGATCGGCCAGACGGGCAAGACCGTGGCCCCGAAGCTATACCTGGCGGCCGGGATCTCGGGCGCGATCCAGCACAAGGTCGGGATGCAGAGCTCCGAGAACATCCTGGCGATCAACAAGGACCCGAACGCGCCGATCTTCGAGTTCTGCGACCTCGGGGTGGTCGGCGATCTCCACAAGATCCTCCCCAAGCTGACCGAGGCGGTAAAGGCCAAGAAGGGCGGCTAGCCGATGCCGGTCACCCCCGCCGAGTATCCGCCGCCGGTGAACCCGGCGGAGGAGTTCGTCAGCGAGCCCACGGACGAGGAGCCGATCGAGGTCGGGGTGGCGATCGTCGGCGGCGGCCCGGCCGGGCTCGCCTGCGCGATCAAGGTCATGCAGCTGCTCGAGGGCGAGCCGGAGCTCGCCGAGAGCCTGGGCGAGGTGCCGGTGGCCGTGATCGAGAAGGGCAAGGTCACGGGCGCGCACCTGTTGTCGGGGGCCAACATGCGCCCCTCCGCGATGCGGGAGCTGTTCCCGGACCTCGAGCCCGCCGAGTGGCCTGTGTACCAGGAGGTGACCAAGGACGCCGTCTACCTGCTGACCTCCAAGCGGGCCCTGCCGCTGGTGCCCATGCCGCCCAACTTCCGAAACCACGGCAACTACGTCACCTCGATCGCCAGGCTCGGCCGCTTCCTCGGCGAGAAGGCCGAGGAGGCCGGCGTCTACCTGCTCACCGAGACCGCCGCCGACAAGCTCCTGGTCTCCGACCGGATCGTCAAGGGGGTGCGGTCCGGCGACAAGGGCCGCGGTCGCGACGGCGAGCAGCTCGCGAACTTCGAGCCGGGCTCCGACGTGGTCGCGAAGGCCACCGTCCTGGCGGAGGGGACGCAGGGGCACCTGACCGGGGCGGCGATCGACTACTTCGGCCTCGAGGGCCTGTTGCCCCAGCGTTGGGAGCTGGGGGTGAAGGAGGTCTGGCAGGTGCCCAAGCCACTCGACCGGGTCATCCACACGATGGGCTGGCCGCTGCGAAAGCGAGCCAAGTTCAACGAGTTCGGGGGCAGCTTCATTTACCCGATGGGGGAGGACAAGCTCTGCATCGGGCTGGTGGTCGGCCTCGACTACACGGACGCCACCTTCTCGGTGCACGACGCGCTCCAGGAGCTGAAGACCCACCCCTTCGTCCGCAAGCTCCTGGAGGGAGGGGAGCGAGTGGGCTGGGGCGCGAAGACGATCCCCTCGGGCGGCTACTGGGCCCTTCCGCGCAAGCTCGCCGTCCCCGGAATGGTGATCGCCGGAGACGGCGCGGGAATGGTGAACGTGCCGGAGCTGAAGGGAATCCACTACGCGATGCACGCCGGGATGTACGCGGCGGAGGCGATCGTGGACGCCTTGAAGCAGGGGTCGGTGAATTTCGACGCCTACGACTCGTGGGTGCGAAATAGCGTCATCGGCGAGGACCTCTACCGCTCTCGCAACATGCGCCAGCCGTTCTCGCGCGGGTTCTTCGTCGGCGGGGCCATGGCCAGCCTGATGACGATCACCCGGGGCGCCTTCCCGGGCGGGCGGTGGCACCAGCACCCCGACGCCGACGAGCCGATGCAGGCCGACGGCGCCGCCGCCGCCTACCCGCAGGCCGACAACAAGTACACCTTCGACAAGCTCTCCTCGGTGTTCGCGTCGGGCAATGCCACCCGCGACGACGCGCCCAACCACATCCGGATCCAGCGTCGGGTCCCCCGCGAGGTCGCTCAGACTTGGGCGTCGATGTGCCCGGCGCAGGTCTACGAGATCCCGGACGAGCAGCTCGAGAACGGCGCCGGCCTCGTCGACCTCGCCATCACCCCCTCCAACTGCGTGCAGTGCGGCGCGATCACCGCCAAGGGCGGGCGCCTGACGCCCCCCGAGGGGGGCGACGGGCCGCTCTATCAAGAGACCTGAGGGCTCCAACCGCCCCCCACGGCCGCGGCGGGGCCACGGTCAGCGGGCGGGCAGCCAGGCCGGCGGCAGGCGCAGCGGGATCGGGCTCGGGTAGCTCGGGAACAGTCGCATCGCGAGCTCGGCGCAGGGCCGACCCCCGAGGACCGGCTCGAGGTCCTCGTAGGCAAGCAGGACGCGGATCGTGCTCGCGATCTGGCAGTCGGCGGCGTTGACGGAGGCGCCGCCGATGGTGCCGGCGGCCACCAAGCCGTCCGCGCGATCCAGGATCGCCGGGAGCCCCGCGAGGTCCGCCCCGACCCGCTCGTCGCTTGCCTCGCTGAGCCGCGCGAAGTAGCGGGCCACGGGCGCGTTTACGACCGCGGCCACGCCGGGGCCCGGAATCCCCGAGAGCTCCGCCAGCCAGCGTCGAAGCTCATGCGAGCGGGCCGTTCCCCAGCGGAAGACCCGACGCGGGATCGACTGCAGTACCTCCTCTCCCCACGCCTCGGCCTCCTCGACCTCCGGATCTGGAAGCAGGGGCGGCTCGGGAACGAGCTCCTCGGCGAACCGCGAGATCCGCAGCGAGCCCTGAATGCGCTCGCCATCGACCTTCAGCGCCGGAACGGTGCCGGCTGGAAAGCCGGCTGCGCGCAGCCGCACCGGATGCGTCCCCGGGAGCAGGTCCACCACCTCGTGGTCGATGCCCTTCAGCTCCAGCATGAGCCGGGCGGCCCGGGCCGGGTGGGAGAGGGTCAGCGAGTAGAGCTTGGCCTTCACCTGGGGGCGCCGAGTCGGAGGCCCAGGGGATCGAGCTTTGCCTGGCGCGTCAGCTCGGCGTCCCTGGAGTCTCCCGGATGAAACCGGCGATCGCGTCGGCGAGGCGCTGCGGCTGGTCCTCGGGCATGAAGGTGAGCGAGTCCTCGATCGTCACCAGGCGGGCATTCGGGATCTCGGCTGCCAGGCGCTCGGCGTAGCGGAGCTTGAAGAACCGGTCCTCCGGGGCCCAGACGATCAGGGTGGGGGCCTCGAAGCTGCGCAGGCGCTCGGCGGCCTCGATCGTCTGCCGGCTCGAGATCCCTCGCAGCACCTTCAGGGCGTCGCGACGTATGGCGCCGTTCGCCAGGAACGGGCCGAGGTAGCTGCGCAGGACCTCGTCGTCCAGCGGTCGGCGCTTGATCAACAGCCCGAAGCCGAGCGGTCCGCGCCGGATCGCTCCGATGCGCGCGCCCTGCACGAAGGCCGTCAGCAGCCCCGGGACGCGCGCCGCGTACTGGAGCGGCCGGAACGCCGGCGGCAGAAAGTTCTCGTAGGCGTCGCAAGGCGTCAGGACGAGCCGGGCCAGGCGCTCGGGGTTGTGCGCGGCCACGAGCTGGCAGATGGCCCCACCGGTGTCGTTGCCGACCAGGGTCACGCCGTCAAGGTTCAGCTCGGCGAGGAACTCGGAGACCAGGCGAGCCACCCCCGGCGGAGACAGGTCGGCGTCCGCGTGCATCGGGATCGCATGCGACCCCAGGGGCAGGTCCGGCACCAGGCAGCGAAACTCTCGCTCCAGGGTCGGCGTCACCTGGCGCCAGAGCGCCCCGTCGACGAGGAGCCCGTGGACGAAGACGATCGGCTCCCCCGAGCCGGCGTCCCGGTAGCGGAGCGTCCCCTGGGAGACGCTGACTTCTCGCAAGCCGTCAGGCGGCTGGGCCATGGGTCCTCCATCGGCGCGGTTCAAAGCAGGAGTCAAGCATCATCGCCGAAGCGCTCCGCCTCCTGCGATCCCTCCGTCGCGTCGCCGGGGCTGTAGGAATGCGCCCCGGCGCCCGCCAGCGCTCCTCCTTCGACGATCAGGTACTCCTCCCGCAGCGGCCGGCCGTCGAAGAAGCACTCGAGGATCTCGCGCGTGCCGGCCGCGTAGCGGGCCTGGGCGGAGAGCGTGGTCCCGGAGACGTGCGGAGTCATCCCGTGGCGCGGCATGGAGCGCCAGGGGTGATCCCGCGGAGCCGGCTGCGGGAACCACACGTCGCCCGCGTAGCCGGCGAGCCGTCCGCTCTCGAGCGCCCGCACCACCGCGTCGCGATCGCAGATCTTGCCGCGGGCGGTGTTGACCAGGTAGGCGCCGCGCTTCATCTTCGCGAGGAGCTCGTCGTCGAACAGGTGCTCGGTTTCCGGGTGAAGCGGGGCGTTGATCGTGACGACGTCGCACGTTTCCACCAGCGATTCGAGCTCCGGGTGGTAGGTCACGCCGAGCTCTTCCTCCGTCGAGCCGGGAAGGCGGTGGCGGTCGGTGTAGTGGAGGCCCACCTCGAACGGCCGCAAGCGCCGCAGCACCGCCGAGCCGATTCGTCCCGCCCCGACCGTGCCCACCTGCATGCCCTCCAAGTCGTACGAGCGCGCGGCGCAGTCCGCGATCTTCCAGCCCCCGTCCACGACCACCTGGTGGGAGGGGATGTAGTTGCGGACCAGCGCCAGGATCATCATCACCACGTGCTCGGAGACCGAGATCGAGTTGCAGTAGGTGACCTCGGCGACCGTGATCCCCGCATCGATCGCGGCCTCCAGATCGACGTGGTCCGAGCCGATGCCCGCCGTGACCGCCAGCTTCAGGTTCCGCGCTTTGGCGATCCGCTCGGCGGTCAGGTAGGCGGGCCAGAAGGGCTGTGAGATGACCACCTCGGCCTCCGGCAGCTCACGCTCGAACACCGAGTCCGGGCCATCCTTGTCGGCGGTGACGACCAGCTCGTGCCCGCGCTCCTCGAGGAATGGGCGCAGTCCCAGCTCGCCCGAGACGCTGCCCAGCAGCTCCCCGGGCTGGAAGTCGGTGCTCTCCGGCGTCGGCGTCGTTTGGCCGTCGTAGTAGCGCTCGATCGTCGGGATCTCCTGTCGCGGATAGGCCGGCGGGTAACCGTCCACCGGATCGTCGTAAAGGACGCAAAGGACCTTGGACATGAACGTGCCTCCGTCGCATCGTGGCGGGATCTCGTACGGCTGTGGCGCTCTTCTAGCACGAACGACGACATCTCCCACACCCGTTCGAAGAGCGGAACCAGTCGGTGTGCTCGACGCGACCGGCGCCGAGACGATGCCTGGAGGCGTAGCGCGCTCGGCCCGATCACGGTAGGCTCGCGCGGTCGAAAGCCCGCGATCAAGGAGAGCCTCGTGCCTGCTGCCAAGAAATCCACACCCCGCCGCACCGCCTCCCGCAAGCGCACGACCGCCCGCAAGCGGACCAACTCCACCGCCGAGCCGGCCGCTCTTAAGCGCCTCAACAAGGCGCTGGAGACCGCGCAGGACGCGCTGGTCGCGCTTCGCAAGGACGTGGGCAAGGGAAGCAAGGACATCCACAAGAGCGTGCAGAAGTTCGTCCGCGATGCCCGCCGCGACACCGGCAAGCTCGGGACGACCCTCAAGCGGGACCTCGACCAGGTGAAAAAGGGAGTCGCCGGAGCGAGGGGCAAGGCCCCCGGCTCCCGCGGGACGAGTCGGTCGCAGTCGGGCGGGTCGCGGCGCAAGGCGTCGAGCCGGTCGGGCGCCAGCCGGCGAGGCGGCACCAGCCGCACGACCGCGAGGTCCGGTGCCGGCCGCGGCGGCTCGAAGTCGGGCGCCAGCCGCACCCGGGCCGGCGCCAGGTCTCGCGGCGGCCGCGCCGGCTCGCGCTCGGGCACCCGGTCGCGTTCCAAGTAAGCGCGGGGGACTCACTAGCCCGGCGCGGGTCGTTTGGCCGGCGGGCAGCGCGATGGCCCGTCGCTAGTATCAGTGAGGATGAAGGCCGAGATCCATCCGGACTACGTGCTCGCCCACGTCCGGTGCTCGTGCGGCAACGAGTTCTACACCCGTTCGACGAAGCCGGAGCTGCACGTGGAGATCTGCTCGGCCTGTCATCCGTTCTACACCGGCAAGCAGAAGCTGGTCGATACCGGCGGCCGGGTGGAACGCTTCAAGCGACGGGCCGCGCGGAGCAGGCGCTAGCCGGCTGAGCGTGACAGCGGTCGGCGCTCCCGCGTTGGACGGCCGGCCGCGCCTCGCCGAGGCGCGCATGCCGGATGGCTTGCCGGTGGCCGCGCGCGACGTGCCGGTCGGCGGCCAGGCCGTCCTCGAGGGGGTGATGATGCGCGGCATCTCCACCTGGGCGGTGGCGGTTCGAAAGCCCGACGAGTCGATCGAGGTCACCTCCGAGCCGCTCGTCTCGTGGGCCAAGCGCCACCCTGTCCTGCGATGGCCGGTGATTCGGGGCGTCGTCGCGCTGGCCGAGTCCCTCCGCATCGGCTTCCGCGCGCTGTCCATCTCGGCCAACGCGCAGCTCGAGCCCGAGGACGGGAAGGAGCCCGAGCCCATCGGCGGCTGGGCGTGGGGCTTGACGGTGGCCCTCTCGTTGGTCCTGGCGGTCGGCCTCTTCTTCGTCGTCCCCGTGGGCGCGACGAGCCTGATCAAGGACGAGCTCGGCTCGTCGCTTCTCTTCTGGCTCGTCGAGGGCGTCCTGCGAACCGCGATCTTCATCGGGTACATCGTCGCCATCAGCCGGCTGCGGGACCTGCGGCGGGTGTTCGAGTACCACGGCGCCGAGCACAAGACGATCTCGTGCTACGAGGCCGGAGACCGGCTGACGCCGGAGCGCGCCGAGCGGTACTCGCGCCTTCACCCGCGGTGCGGGACCAGCTTCCTGCTGGTGGTCATGGTGGTCGCGATCTTCGTCTTCGCGCCGCTGGGCCTGCCGGCGTGGTACTGGCTGCTCGCCTCGCGAATCCTGGGAATCCCGCTGATCGCCGGGATCTCCTACGAGGTGATCAAGTGGGCCGGCCGCAATCGGCGAAAGCGCTGGGTTCGCGCGGTCATGTGGCCGGGCTTGATGCTCCAGAACCTGACCACCCGCACCCCCGATCGCGAGCAGCTCGCGGTGGCGATCGCCGCCCTCGAGGCGGTGCTGGCCGTCGAGAATCCCGAGCAGGCCGCGAAGGCCGAGCCGATCGAGATCGTCGCGTAGGCCCAGCGCCTTCGACGACCACGAATCCGAGCACGTCGGCAGGGGTGGTCGACGTTACGACCGAATAGTCGTCGCAAAGTCGACCACCTCGGGCCGCCCCTCGATGATCCATGGTCGCCCCGAGCGTCCACATCCAACCCGTCACACTCCAAGCGATGATCGAGGAGCTCGTTGATCAGATCGAGGAGCGCTTCGGAGAGCTGGAGCGCCAGATGTCGGATCCGGCGGTGATCGCGGACCGGGAGCGCTATGCCGAGGTCGGGCGCGAGTACCGCGAGCTCCAGCCGGCCCACGAGCTCGCGCGCGAGTACGCCCAGCTCCGCGACGACCTCGAGGGCGCCCGGGAGCTCTTGGCAGAGGACGGCGACGATCCGGAGCTGCGAAGCCTCGTGGCCGATGCGCCCGGCCGCCTCGATCAGCTGGCCGAGCGAATCCGGCTGGCGATGGTCGAGCGCGACCCCAACGACGACAAGAACGTGCTGGTCGAGATCCGGGCGGGCGCCGGAGGCGACGAGGCGGCGCTGTTCGCAGGCGACCTGTTCAAGATGCTGATCCGCTACGCGGAGGAGCGGGGGTTCGAGACCGAGGTCCTGTCCGCCTCGCCGGCCGAGGTCGGCGGCTTCAAGGAGGTGACGGTCGCCGTCAAGGGGGACGGCGCGTACTCGGTGTTCAAGTACGAGGCCGGCACGCACCGGGTCCAGCGCGTGCCGAAGACGGAGTCGCAGGGGCGCATCCACACCTCCACGGCCACGGTCGCGGTCCTGCCCGAGGCCGAGGAGGTGGAGGTCCAGATCGACCCGGGCGACCTGCAGGTGGACGTCTATCGGTCCTCCGGGCCCGGCGGCCAGTCCGTCAACACCACCGATTCCGCGGTGCGCGTGACGCACAAGCCGACCGGGATCACGGTGTCGATGCAGGACGAGAAGTCGCAGCTGCAGAACCGCGACAAGGCGATGCGCGTCCTGCGGGCGCGGCTCTACGAGCAAAAGCTCGCCGAGCAGCAGGCGGAGATCGCCTCGGAACGCCGCTCGCAGGTCGGATCCGGCGAGCGCTCCGAGAAGATCCGCACCTACAACTTCCCACAGGGCCGCGTCACGGATCACCGAGTGAAGGTCACGTCACACAACCTCGACCAGGTCCTGGCCGGCGACTTGCGCGAGTTCACCGACGCCCTCTCCGGCGAGGAGAAGCGTCGGCGCCTCGAGGCCCAGGCGGGCGAGCTCGCGCCCTGACGGCATGACGGCGGCCGCATCCGTGATGGACGCGCTGGCGGCGGCGACCGACGCGCTGTCGGCGGCGTCGGTGGAGTCGCCTCGCTTCGACGCCGAGGTGATGCTGGCCGAGGCCACCGGGTCCGACCGCGCCGCGCTCGCGGCCTGGCCGGACGCGAGCCTGGATCCCGCAGTGGCGCGACGCTTCGGGGAGATGGTCCGGCGCCGGCTGCGTCGGGAGCCGGTCGCCTACATCGTCGGCCGCAAGGGCTTTCGCCGGCTCGAGCTCGCGGTCGACCGTCGGGCCCTGATCCCGCGGCCGGAAACCGAGCTACTGGTGGACATCGCCATGGAGGTCGAGCCGCGAACGGCGCTCGACGTGGGCACCGGCTCGGGCGCCGTCGCCCTGGCCGTCGCCGACGAGCTCCCCGAGTGCGAGGTGACCGGCACCGACACCTCACCTGCCGCTCTCGAGCTGGCGCGCGAGAACTCCGAGCGCCTCGGCATCGACGGCAGGGTCACATTCGAGCGGGGCACGGTGCCGGAAGGCCGTCAGTTCGATCTCGTGCTCGCGAACCTTCCGTACGTTCGCGAGGACGAGTGGGACCGGTTGGCCCCCGAGATCACCCGCTACGAGCCGCGCGATGCCCTGGTGGCCGGGGCCGACGGGGTGGAGGCCATCGCGGCCACCGTCCCGGCGGTCCTGGCAGCCATGCGCCCGGGAGCCGCCCTTGCCCTCGAGGTCGGCGCGAACCAGGCCGGCGCCGTCGCCGAGCTGCTCGTCGACCTGGGCCTACGGCAGGTCGAGGGGCGCCAGGACCTGGCCGGGGCCCCCCGCGTGGTGCTCGGCCGTCTGTGACCCGTGAGCTGTCCATCGCCGGCGACGGCGCCGAGGCCGTCCGTCGCGAGCTCGAGCGCTGCATCGAGCGCGGCGGGGTTGCCCTGTTCCCGGCCGACACCCTGTACGGGCTCGGCTGCGACCCGTCCAGTGCAGCGGCCATCGAGCGCATCCATTCGCTGAAGGGACGGGACGAGCGAAAGCCATCGGCGGTCATGTTCTTCACCCCCCTGGCGATGCGCGAGCTGATCGCGACGCTCGGCCCTCGCACGCGCGACGCCGTCGGAGCTCTGCTCCCGGGTCCCGTGACCCTGGTGGTCGACAATCCCGAGCGCCGCTATCCCCTCGCCGGCCGCGACCATCCGGAGCGACTCGGCGTCAGGCTGATCGCGGGTCCCCTGAGCGGCGTTCGCGCCGCCATGTTCCAAACCAGCGCCAACCGAAGCGGCGAGCCGGCGCCCGACCGCTTCGACGCCGTGGACCCCGAGATCCTGGCCGGGGTCGATCTCGCGATCGACGGAGGCGTGCTGCGCGGCGAGCCCTCCACCGTGGTCGACCTGACCGCGCTCGACTCGGCTGGCTCCTGGGAGGTCCTGCGTGAAGGCGCCGTCGGCGCCGCCGAGCTCGAGGCTCGACTGGGCACGGCCTGAGCCGTCACCGTCTGGCTTCGGCTGCCGCGAGTGCCTCGTCGAGGGTGGCGAAGATGTCCACCCGGATCGCCTTTCCGCCGCGCAGCCACCAGGTCGTGACCACGGCCTGCTCGGTCTCGATCGCGGTCGTGCGCCCGCGGGCGCGCAGCGTCATCGGGATGACCACCGCGTTGCCGGCCGGGATCAGCTCCCTGGCGTCGAAGCTGACCTCGTCCATGGCGTCGTAGAACGACTCGAAGTAACGCCGCATGCCGTCGTGCCCGCGATAGGTGTCCGGCTCGGCGGCCAGGTTGGGCGGCGTCGTCATCTCGAACTCCGGGTGGATGTAGGGGAGGAGGGCCTCCACGCCGCCTTCGCCAAACGCTGCCAGCCCCGCGCGCATGACCTCCACGTTGTCGTCCGAGCTCACTCGATCAGGGTAGCCCGAGGGTCCACGCTGATCCGCGGCGTTGCATACGCAAACGGCGTCATGGCTGCCTCTTTCACCGGCCGCTGAAGCCGGTTGCGGGTGCCCGGGGTCCGGTCGGTGCCCCCTGGTATCGTCGCCGCAGATGGCCCTTCCCGAGGACTTTCAGACTGCGCCGCTGGCCGAGGTGGACCCCGCTGTCGCCGAGGTGCTGCGCCGCGAAGCTCGCCGCCAGCAGTCGACCCTGGAGATGATCGCCTCGGAGAACTTCGTGCCGCAGGCGGTGCTCGAGGCCACGGGATCGGTGCTGACGAACAAGTACGCGGAGGGCTATCCCGGCCGCCGCTACTACGGCGGCTGCGAGGAGGTCGACGTTGCCGAGCAGCTCGCGATCGACCGCGCCGCGGAGCTCTTCGGAGCCCAGCACGTCAACGTCCAGCCCCATGCCGGGGCGCAGGCGAACAACGCCGCCTACATGGCGATGCTCGACCCCGGCGACACGATCCTCGGAATGGCCCTCGATCACGGCGGCCATCTGACGCACGGGATGAAGCTCAACATGTCGGGCAAGCTGTACGACGTCGTCGCCTACCACGTCCGCCGCGAGGACTATCGCTGCGACATGGAGGAGGTCGAGAGGCTGGCGCATGAGCACCGCCCGAAGGTGATCGTCGCCGGCTGGTCCGCGTACCCCCGGCACCTCGACTTTCCCGCCTTCCGCCGCATCGCCGACGACGTGGGCGCCCGGCTGATGGTGGATATGGCTCACTTCGCCGGGCTGGTGGCCGCCGGCGAGCACCCGAACCCCGTTCCCCACGCCGACGTGGTCACGACCACGATCCACAAGACGCTCTGCGGCCCGCGCAGCGGCATGATCCTGTGCACCGAGGAGCTGGCGAAGGACATCGACCGCTCCGTCTTCCCGGGCCAGCAGGGAGGCCCACTGATGCACGTGATCGCCGCCAAGGCCGTCGCCCTTCACATCGCCGCCTCCGAGCCCTTCCGAGCGCGCCAGCGCCAGACGGTGGCCAACGCGAAGGCGTTCGCCGACGAGCTCATCGCGGGTGGAGTGGCGGTGCTGACGGACGGCACCGACGTCCACCTGGTGCTGGTCGACCTGGGCCCGACTGGGCTCGACGGCAAGACCGCCGAGAACCGCCTGGAGGCGGTGGGGATCACCGTCAACCGCAACGCGATCCCGTTCGACGAGCGTCCCCCCATGAACCCGTCGGGGTTGCGGATCGGCACCCCCGCCCTGACCACGCGGGGCCTCGTCGAGGAGGACATGCGCGAGATCGCGAAGGTGATCTGCGTCGCGCTCTCGGATCGCTTCGATGACGAGCAGGACGAGCTGTCCGAGCGCACCGCCGCCCTCATGGAGCGCTATCCGCTCTATCCGCAGCTCGCGGCGACCGCCGCGTAGCGCCTGCGCACGGTTTCCGGCTCAAAACGCGCGCGCAGCCGCGACTAGGCTCAGGCGGATGCGGCTGGAGCTCGACCTCGAGCGGGTGAGCCTGGGCGAGGGGCCCACCCCCGTTCGCGAGCTCGCAGGCCTGGCGGAGCTGGGTGACGCGCCCGTGTGGCTCAAGGACGACGGTGCGTACAGCGTCTTCGGCGGCAACAAGGCGCGAAAGCTCGAGTGGTTGCTGGCCGACGCCCGACGACGCGGCAAGCGGACGGTCCTCACCGGCGGCGCCCTGGGCACCAACCACGGCCTGACGACGGCGCTGTGCGCCAGGGAGCTTGGCATGCGAACGGTGCTGGTCCTGGTGCCCCAGCCCGACAGCCAGCACGTCCGCGAGCAACTCGAGCGAATCCGCGCCAGCGGGGCGAGGGTTTACGTCCCCGGCGGCGTGAAGCGCGCCTATGCCCTGGCGCCTTGGCTGATCGCCCGGTACGCCAGCCCCCCGGCGAACCTGCCGTACTTCCTGCGGCCGGGGGGCTCGGTCCCGCTCGGGTGCGTCGGATACGTGGAAGCGGCCTCCGAGCTCTCGGAGCAGGTGGCCGCCGGCGCGCTTCCCGAGCCCTCGCACGTGGTCGTAGCACTGGGCAGCGGGGGGACTGCCGCCGGCCTGCTGGCGGGGCTGAAGCTGGCCGGCCTTCGCTCGCGCCTCGTCTGCGTATTGGTTAACGACCTCGTGAGGGTGGACGAGCGGACCGTCAGCCGGCTTGCGCGCCGAACCCTGCGATTGCTCGCCAAGCACGGCATGAAGGTCGGAGACGTGGACGTCTCGCCTACCGACGTACGGGTCGAGCGGGGATGGCTCGGGCCCGGCTACGGGCACCCGACGAGTGCCGGCGACCGCGCCGCGGCGCTCTTCGCGAAGTGCGACGTCGCCCTGGAGCCCGTCTACACGGCGAAGGCGGCGGCGGCGTTGCTCGACTTGAACCGCGGTGGCGCCTTCGGCGGGGGGCCGGTGCTGTATTGGCATACCTACGGCCGGCCGCATGGAGGATCGCTAGCCTCGCGCGTCGGATGAGGGTCTGGGTGGACATGAGCGCGGCCGCGCACGTGCTCGTGCTGCGGCCGATCATCAGCAGGCTTCAGGAGGCCGGGCACGAGGTTGAGGTCACCTCCCGCGACTACGGCCAGACCCAGGGGCTCCTGAAGCTCCACGGAATCGAGCACACCCCGATCGGCCGGCACGGCGGCGCCTCACGCCTCCGTAAGGCCGCCCGCATGGGGCAGCGGACCCCGATGATGCGCCGGTTCGGGAAGGGCCGGGGCTTCGACCTGGCGCTGGCCCACGGGTCATACGACCTCGCGATCGCGGCACGGTCGCTGGGCATCCCCGAGGTCAACATGCACGACTACGAGTACGCGGTGATGCAGCATCGGATCGCGTGCCGGCTGGCCACCAGGGTGATCTTCCCGGACGCCGTGCCGCCGGAGCGACTGCGCCGATTCGGAGCCGGGCCCGGGAAGCTGTTCCAGTACCCTGGCTTGAAGGAGGAGTACTACCTGGCGGACTTCGAGCCGGATCCTGGGGCGCTCGAGCGGCTCGGGGCGGACAGCCGCCGGGTCGTGGTCGTCGTCCGCCCTCCGCCTGACGTGTCCCTGTACCACCGGCGGGCCAATCCGGTCTTCCCGCGGCTTCTCGCCAGGCTGGGAGCCGACGCCGGGGTCCAGGTGGTGGTGCTGCCGCGCACAGATGCGCAGCGAAGCGACGTGAACGCCATGGGCCTGCCGTCGGTGATCGTTCCCGACGGCGCGGTGGAGGGGCAGAGCCTGGTCGCCTTGGCCGATCTCGTCGTCTCGGCGGGCGGGACGATGAATCGCGAGGCCGCGGCGCTCGGCACCCCCGTGTACACCACCTTCGCCGGCAGGCTAGGAGGCGTCGACGAGGCCCTGATCCGCTCGGGACGGATGCGCCCACTCACGGATCCGGAGACGCTGGCGCTGACGAAGCGGGCGCCGGGCAGCGGACAGCGCGTCCGGCGAGATCCGGGCCTGCTCGTCGACCTCGTCCTCGGGACGGTTCGCTAGCCGGTCGCGCTTGCCGAGCCCCGTGTCGCTCGGGCGGGCCGGCCACACCGTCGGATACCCTCGCGCGCGGGATCCTCCCCGATGCTGGTCCACGGAAGACCCGACCCGATCGATGGCCTGTTCGCGTTCCTCGTGGCCGTCTCGATCGCGTGGCTGCTGGTGCCCCTGACCGAGCGGCTGGCGCGGCGGCTGAACGTGATCGACTACCCGCGCGAGCGCAGCCTGCACGTGGTGCCGACGCCCAAGCTCGGCGGCCTGGCGATCCTGTGCGGCGTGTTGGTCGCCGGCGTCTTGTTCCTCCCCTGGGCGCCCCCGACGCGGGCGATCCTCGCCGGCGCCCTGCTGATCGCCATCGTCGGCGTACTCGACGACGTGTTCGAGGTGCCGGCCGGCTTCAAGCTCGCGGGACAGGTGGTGGCGGCCATGATCCCTGTGTTCAACGGCGTTTGGGTGAACGACTTCACGCTCCCCTTCTTCGGAGGGGTCCAGCTCAACGAGGTGCTGGTGCGGGACGTGCCGATGCTGGGGACCGTGAAGCTGGGTCACGTCCTGACCGTGCTCGGCTTCGTGGCCGTGATGAACGTGATCAACTTCATCGACGGCGTGGACGGGCTGGCCGCGGGGGTGTGCGTGATCTCGGCGGCGACCTTCGCCGTGATCGCGATGTCGCTCGACCGCTCGGGGGCGGGCGTGGTCGGGGCGGCCACCGCGGGAGCCTCGTTGGGCTTCCTGCGCCGGGGCTTTCCGCCCGCGTCCAGCTTCATGGGAGACACCGGCTCCAACCTGCTCGGGTACCTGCTGGCCACGGTCGCCGTGCTGGGGGCGCTGAAGACGAACGCCGTCGTCGCCCTGTTCTTCCCGTTGATCGTGCTCGCGGTCCCGATACTCGACGGCGGCTTCGTGGTCGCCAAGCGCCTCAAGTACAGGCGGCCCGTGTACGCGGCCGACCGCACGCACTTTCACCACCGGATGGCGAACATCGGGTTCTCCCAGCGGCGCACCCTCCTGTACCTGTACGGCTGGGCCTTGGTCCTGGCCGGACTGGCGCTGGCGCTGCGCTTCGTCCCCTACAGCGACAACCACGGCCACTTCAACCCCGCGTGGACCGCGGTGATGGTGGTTTGCAGCGTCATCGCCCTGGCGGCCAGCGTGTACCTGGTGGTGGTGCTGGAGATCCTGAAGCTGCGCCGCTTTCGCCTGCGCCAGCTCGGGGGCCTGCGCGGCGCCGCGGCGGAGCCTGAGGAGGTCGACGCGGGCGTCGCCCGCGAGCTCGAAACGGGCAGCTTCACCGCCGTCAACCCCGACACCGGGGAGTTCGAGGCGATCGACCCCGATACCGGCGAATTCGAGGCGGTCGAGCAGCGCTGAGGCCCCGCGAGGCCGCCGGGCATCCAGCGGGATCGGATATATTCGAACGCGCGCCGCCGGGAACCGGCTACCGCCGGGCCTGCGCGGCTATCTCTTGCTCTGGAGTCAGATCGACGCCGACAGTGCGTTCCGAGTTCGAAACCCCCGATGACCGACGGCCCACCCACCAGGGCGGATGCCGTGACCGCGGGAGCCCTCCTGATTGGGACGATGGTCGCCTGCGCGGGCGCGGGATTCGCCCTCGGCTCGCTCGTCGGGCTTGCGGTCCCGGCCGGCCTCGTCGGCCTGTTCGCCGGAGTCGCGGTGGGGTTTTCGCTTGTCTACGCTCGCTTTAAGCGGATCTAGCGAGCTCGAGGGCGGGGGGCGGAGCTCCGTCGTCGTCGGGAGCCTGGACCTCGTCTTGCTGGCGCTCGCGCTCCCAATCTTCCTGGTCGCGGGCTGGCCGATGGCGGGCTACGCGGTGGCCGCCGGGGCTTGGGTCGTGCAGCGGGCGATCCAGATCGCCGCCTCGCGACGCGCCACGCGGGCACATCAGCGCGGCGACCGCCGTGCCGCGCTGGGAATCCTGTCCGCGGCCACCCTGGGGCGCGTGTGGCTGATCGCGCTCGCGGTGCTCCTGGTGGGGCTCGGGGAGCGCGAGGCCGGGCTCGCCGCGGCGGTCCTCTCCATGGCTCTGTTCACCGTCTACCTGGCGAGCCAGTTCGCGGCTCGGCTGCTCGGGTCCCCGGATTCCCCTCGATGAGCACCCGCGCCAAGGTGCTGCTGGGGATCGCCGGCTACGTCCTGGTGGCCGTGCTGCTGGTCGTGATCTTCGGCAACGAGGGCAAGAACGAGGAGTTCAAGCCCCAGAACGAGTTCAAGCTCGAGCCGTGGCTCAGCATCAAGATCGCCGGCATCGACTTCAGCATCAACCGAGCGGTCTTCTACCTGCTGCTGGCGAGCGCGCTGACGATCGTCGCCATGGTCTGGATCTCACGCCGGATGCAGCAGAAGCCCAACCGGGTGCAGACCGCGGTCGAGCTGGCTTACGACCTGACCCGCAACAACATCACGGGCAGCAACCTGGATCAGCGGCTCGCGACCAGGTGGTTTCCGTTCCTCGCCACGCTGTTCTTCTTCATCTGGTTCTCCAACGTGATCGGATATCTGCCCCTGCCGACCAACACCGGCGAGACGGTCAACATCTTCGGCCTCGAGCTGCCGACGTTCGCGATCTACGCGGCCACCGCGAACATCTCGGTGCCGCTGGCCCTGACGATCGTGGTCTGGATCAGCTACAACGTGGAGGGGATCAGGGCGAAGGGCTTTCTGCCCTACTTCCGAAGCTGGCTGCCGCCCGGGTTGGAGAACATGAACCCGATCGGCAAGGGCCTGATCTTCGTGATCGAGGTGATCTCGCACTTCGTGCGGCTGATCTCCCTGTCCGTCCGGCTGTTTGCAAACATCCTGGCCGGGCACCTGCTCCTCCTGTTCATGGGAGGCGGGCTGGCGGTCCTGCTCGGCCTCGCGGCCCTGGGCGCGCTGACCTTTCCGCTGGCCTTCCTGTTCTTCGTCCTGGAGCTTGGTCTGATCGCCACTTTGCAGGCTTTTATCTTCTCGATGCTCACCGCGATCTACATCGGCGGCGCGACCGCCGAGAGTCACTGAAAAGGAGCCCTTCCATGGAACTGTTGCTACCGCTTGCTCAAGCCTCCGACGGCATCACCGACACCGGCATCACCGATGCCGGGAAGGCGATCGCCCTGGGGGTGGGCGCCGGCCTCGGCTCGATCGGGGCCGGAATCGGCATCGGCATCATCTTCGGCAAGGAGATCGAGTCGGTGGCCCGGCAGCCGGAGATGAAGGACGAGCTCCAGGCGATCCGCTGGCTTGGCTTCGCCCTCACCGAGGCGGTTGCGTTCTACACGTTCATCTTCGGCCTGATCGCCTTCTTCCTCTAGGCCTTGACCCAGCTCGGCGACATGGCTACGACCCTTCTCCTCGCCGCGGAAAGCGGAGGGGACGAGGGTGGCAGCTTCCTCGTCTCCCCGGCACTCGGGCTGATGATCTGGACCCTGGTCCTGTTCCTGTTCACGCTCTGGGTGCTGAGCAAGGTCGCGCTGCCCAGGATCGGCGAAGCGCTCGAGCGGCGGGCGAACGCGATCCGCGAGAGCATCGAGGCGGCCGAACGCCAGCGCCAGGAAGCCGACCAGCTCCTGGACGAGTATCGCCAGCGTCTCAAGGAGGCGCGCGAGCAAGCCGAGGACATCGTGGCCCGAGCGCGCAAGGCGGCCGAGACCGCGACGGCCGAGGCGGTCGCCGAGGGCAAGGAGAAACGCGAGGAGCTCGTGGCGGCCGCGCGCCGCGACATCGAGGTCGAGACCCGTCGCTCGCTGGAGCGGATCCGGAAGGAGGTCGCCGATCTCACGGTCCTGGCGACCGAGAAGGTGACTCGCAAGTCCCTGGACTCCGAGGACCACAAGCGCCTGATCGACGAGGCCCTGGCCGAGGTCGACTTCTCCGCCCTGGCGGGCGAACCGACCAATGGGGGAAGCCGGTGACCTCGGTTGGGCTAGCGACGAAGTCGCGGTGCAGGACAGATGCCCGGATCCAGCCGGCTGGCGTTGCAACCCGCCGGCTCCGGAGCCGCAGGCGAGGAGCCCGCGGAGTGGCTTCCTGATGGAGGAGATCGCTCGCGTCTACGCCGAGGCCCTGTTCGAGGTCGCCAGGGAGACCGGCAAGCTCGACCGGATCCACGAGCAGCTCGGCGAGCTCGTGGACGCGATCGACCGAGAGCGCGACCTGCAGGTGTTCTTCTTCAGCCCCTACTTCTCGTCCGAGGAGAAGCGCGATGGCCTTCGGCGGGCGATCAGCGGCGCGGAGCCCGAGCTCGTGAACTTCTGCGAGCTGCTGATCGACAAGCACCGCATGCCGGTGATCTTTCGCGCCCGAGCACGGTTCGACGAGCTCTGGGCCGAGGAGAACAAGCTGCTAGAAGTGACGTTGACGAGCGCCGTGGAGCTCGACCCGGAGATCGTCCAGCGGGTCGGCGGCGAGGTCGAGCGCCAGACGGGCCGCAAGATCGAGCTCGAGAGCGCCGTGGACGAGCGAATCCTGGGCGGGCTGGTGCTGCGGGTCGGGAATATGGTCCTCGACGCCAGCTTGCGGAACAAGCTGGAGAAGCTGCGAAAGGAAGTCGCGCAGGCGGCCTAAAGGAGCGAAACGCGTGGAAATCAAGCCCGATGAGATAACCAAGGTCCTCCGCCAGCGAATCGAGGGGATGGAGGCGGAGGCGGCCGACCTGTCGGAGGTAGGCACGGTCCTCTCGGTGGCGGACGGGATCGCTCGCGTGCACGGACTCGAGAACTGCATGTCGCTGGAGATGCTCGAGCTGCCCCACGACGTCACCGGGCTGGCGCTGAACCTCGAGCAGGACAACGTCGGCGCCGTGCTGTTCGGCGAGTGGGCCAAGGTGGTCGAGGGCGACACCGTGAAGCGCACGGGCAAGCTGCTTCAAATTCCCGTCGGCGAGGCCCTGCTGGGCCGCATGGTGGACCCGTTGGGGCGCCCGCTCGACGACAAGGGCGAGATCCACACCGAGGAGACGCGGCCCGCCGAGTTCAAGGCCCCGGGCGTCGTCCAGCGCCAACCGGTGAACACGCCGGTCCAGACGGGTCTGAAGGCGATCGACGGCATGATCCCGATCGGCCGGGGACAGCGGGAGCTGATCATCGGCGACCGCCAGACCGGGAAGACCTCGGTGGCGATCGACACGATCATCAACAACCGCGACCAGGACCTGGTCTGCATCTACGTCGCCATCGGCCAGCGGATGGCGACCGTCGTCCAGGTGATGGAGATGCTCGAGGAGCACGGCGCGATGGAGAACACGATCATCGTCGCCGCTCCCGCCGACGAGGCGGCTCCGATCAAGTACATGGCCCCCTACGCGGGCTGCGCGATGGGTGAGCACTTCCTCTACGGCGGCAGGGACGCGCTGTGCGTGTACGACGACCTGACCAAGCACGCCTTCGCCTACCGCCAGATGTCGCTGCTCCTGCGCCGTCCGCCCGGTAGGGAGGCCTATCCGGGCGACGTCTTCTACCTGCACTCGCGGCTGCTCGAGCGGGCGGTGCGGCTGAGCGACGAGCTCGGCGGCGGGTCGCTGACGGCCCTGCCGATCATCGAGACGCAGGCGAACGACGTCTCCGCCTACATCCCCACCAACGTCATCTCGATCACCGACGGGCAGATCTTCCTGGAGTCCGACCTCTTCTACAAGGGAAACCGGCCGGCCATCAACGTGGGCATCTCCGTGTCCCGGGTGGGGGGAGACGCGCAGCGAAAGGCGATGAAGAAGGTCGCGGGCAAGCTGAAGCTCGACCTCTCCCAGTACCGCGAGCTGGAGGCGTTCGCGCAGTTCGGCTCCGAGCTCGACCCCGAGACGCAGCGGACGCTGGCGCGAGGCGAGCGCCTGGTCGAGATGCTGAACCAAAAGGAGCGCCGCCCCCTGTCGATGGCGGAGCAGGTGGCCTCGATTTACGCGGGCACCGGCGGCTACCTGGACCGGATCAAGACCGAGCGGGTCCAGGACTTCCTCGAGGACCTGCTCTCGCGGCTGCGGTCCGAGAAGTCGGAGTTGATCGACCGGATCATGGACACCGGTGAGCTCTCGGACGACGACGAGCGGGAGCTGGGCGACGCGATCGCGGAGATGGTCGACGACTTCGGGCCCGACTTCGACGCCGAGGGCGTCCCGCTGGAGGAAGGGGAGTCGGACCGGATCAAGTCCGAGGAGGAGCGCGGGCTGCCGTCACGGACGGCGGGCGAGGAGGACGACGGGGAGACGGCGGAGCGCGACGGCGGCCAAGCCGACGGATCCGCCGGCGAAGCCGAGCGTGAGGCCGAGGAGGTGACGGCATAGCAACCCGCCAGGAAGTCAGGAACCGGATCAGCTCCGTCAAGAACATCCACAAGATCACCCGGGCGATGGAGATGGTCGCGGCCGCCCGGCTGCGGCGCGCCGAGCAGCGGATCGCCGCCATGCGTCCCTACGCCCAGGCGATCCGCAAGATGACCCGCCAGGCCGCCGAGGCGGCCGGGTCGATGCCGCGCATCGAGCTGCTGGAGGCGCGCGAGGAGGTGCGGAGCGTCGGCATCCTCCTGGTCACCGGCGACCGCGGCCTCGCGGGCTCTTTCAACACCCAGATCATCCGCGAGGGCCTGCGGCTCAAGCGCGAGCTCGGATCCGACGGGACCGACGTCACCTTCTCAGTGGTCGGCAGACGCGGCAACTCGACCATGTCGTTCCGCGGCGAGAGCGTGCGCTCCTCCTACGTGGGGTTCACCGATCGCCCCTCGTTCGTCAACGCTCGGGAGATCGCCGCCGACTTGATCTCGGCGTACATCGACCAGGAGCTCGACCAGGTGGAGCTGATCTACAACCGGTACGTCTCGCCCCTGACGCAGTACGTCCGGCGCCAGACCCTGCTTCCCGTACAGCATGCAGAGGTCTTCGGCGAGGGCGTGCCCGAGCCGGAGAAGCCCGCCGACGAGGAGCTGGCGGAGGCCCACGAGCGCGCCCTGTGGCTGTACGAGCCGGAGGCGGAGGAGCTGCTGCCGATGCTGTTCGAGGAGTACGCCGCCCTGTCCGTGTACCGGGCGCTGCTGGAGTCGGCCGCCTCCGAGCACGGAGCGCGGATGACCGCGATGCGAAACGCGGCCGAGAACGCGCAGGAGATGATCGGCGACCTGACGCTCGAGATGAACCGTGTGCGCCAGGCCGAGATCACGCAGGAGATCCTCGAAGTGGTGGCCGGCGCGGAAGCGCTTGGGTGAGCGACGATGGCTGAAGGGAACGGAAGCGAGCGGATGGCTGAAGCAAACGGAAACGGAGCGAGGGCCGAGGGCAACGGCGTCGGCAGCGTGGAGCAGGTGATGGGCGTCGTCGTCGACGTCGCCTTTCCCGGCGAGTTGCCCCAGATCTACAACGCGCTGAAGGTCGAGGTGCCAGAGGGGGACGGTCGCCAGCCGATCGACCTTGTGCTGGAGGTCCAGCAGCACCTGGGGGACGACCGCCTGCGGGCGGTGGCGATGGATTCCACGGACGGCCTGCGCCGCGGCGACAGCGTGGTCAACACCGGGGGCCCGATCACTGTGCCGGTCGGCGAGCAGACCCTGGGGCGGATCTTCAACCTGCTCGGCGAGCCGATCGACGAGAAGGGGCCGGTGGAGGGCGACGACCGCTGGCCGATCCACCGGCCCGCGCCGGAGGCGGAGGACCTCACACCCACCCAGGAGATCCTCGAGACCGGGATCAAGGTCGTCGACCTGCTGGCGCCCTACGCCAAGGGCGGCAAGGTGGGGCTGTTCGGGGGCGCGGGCGTGGGCAAGACCGTGATCATCATGGAGCTGATCAACAACATCGCCAAGGAGCACGGCGGCCTGTCGGCCTTCTGTGGCGTCGGCGAGCGCACCCGCGAGGGCAACCAGCTCTACCTGGAGATGCAGGAGTCCGGGGTGATCGACAAGACGATGATGGTCTTCGGCCAGATGAACGAGCCGCCCGGCGCGCGCCTCAGGGTCGGGCTCTCGGGCCTGACGATGGCCGAGTACTTCAGGGAGGCGGGTGGTCAGGACGTCCTGCTGTTCATCGACAACATCTTCCGCTTCGTCCAGGCGGGCTCCGAGGTCTCGGCCCTGCTCGGGCGGATGCCCTCGGCGGTGGGATACCAGCCGACGCTCGAGACCGAGATGGGCGAGCTCCAGGAGCGGATCACGTCCACCCAGCAGGGCTCGGTGACCTCGATTCAGGCGATCTACGTGCCCGCTGACGACCTCACCGACCCCGCTCCGGCATCGGTGTTCGCGCACCTGAACGCGACGACGACGCTCTCGCGGGCGATCTCCGAGAAGGGCATCTACCCTGCGGTCGACCCGCTGGATTCGACCTCGACCATCCTCAAGCCGGAGGTGGTGGGCGAGGAGCACTACAACACCGCCACCGAGGTCCAGGAGGTCCTGCAGCGCTACAAGGAGCTCCAGGACATCATCGCGATCCTGGGAATCGACGAGCTCTCCGACGAGGACAAGGTGACCGTCTCGCGGGCCCGGAAGATCGAGCGCTTCCTGTCCCAGCCGTTCTTCGTCGCCGAGGCGTTCACCGGCCGCCCGGGCGTCTACGTGCCGGTCGAGGAGTCAGTTCGCGGCTTCCGCGAGATCCTCGAAGGCAAGCACGACGACCTGCCCGAAGGCGCGTTCTACATGAAGGGCACGATCGACCAGGTGGTCGAGGACGCGCGGGGAGGGGAGGCCCGGCCGGGCGGCGACTCGGAGGGCGACGGCGGGGAGGCCTGATCCGGCTTGGCGGAAGGCGGCAAGCTCGAGGCGGAGGTCCTGACCCCCGAGGGCGAGGTGTTCGCCGGGGAGCTCGTCCAGCTCTCGACTCGCACGGCGGTGGGTGAAGTGGGGATCCTGGCCCGCCATGCCCCGATGGTCGCCCGGCTGGTGCCGTGCGAGCTGCGGCTCCACCTGTCCGAATCGGAGACGCGGCGCTACGCCCAGGGCGAGGGCTGGCTGGAGGTGTTCGCCAATCAGGCGCGCGTGCTGATCGCCGAGGCGATCCCGCCGGAAGACCTGGACGCCGGCGAGCTGCGAGAGCGCCTCGACGACGCGCGACGCCGCGTCGAGGAGGCAGAGGAGGGCTCGGCGACCGCCGAGCGCGCCGAGCGGGAGCGGCAGAGGCTGGAGGCGTTTCTCGACATCGCCGAGAACAGGTGAGTGGGTAGCGCGCCACCCGGGGGCCCCGTGGCGCGACCCGGCGCCGACAGCGAACTGCATACTGCTCACGAGACGATGGAAGAGCGGGCGCTGACCGAGGAGCTGATCGGGTACGACACCTCCAACGCGGAGGGCATTCGTCTGTGCGCGGGCTTCGTCAAGGGCTGGCTCGAGTCGCGCGACATCGTCGCCCGGCAGATCGGGGTGCGCAACCTCCCCGTGACGGTGGCCGAGGTGGGCCCCGAGGACGCCGAGCTGACCCTGCTCCTCCACGGGCACCTGGACGTCGTCCCCGGCCACCCCGAGCAGTTCACTCCGCGCCTGGAGGGCGAGCGCCTCCTCGGGCGAGGCGCCTACGACATGAAGGGAGCGCTGGCGTGCCTGCTGCTGGCGCTGGCGGACCTCAGCGACCAGGAGCAGCTGCGGGTGCGGCTGGGGATCGTTCCCGACGAGGAGGCCGAGGAGGAGGTCGACCGCGGCGGGGACCGCCTGGTGGAGGCCGGGTTCGTGGGCGACTTCGCGATCACGGGAGAGCCCACCGACATGCAGGTCGGGGTCGCCGCGAAGGGCGTGCTCGCGATGAGGATCGAGGTCACGGGCCACGCGGCGCACGGGGCCACGCCGTGGCTGGGCGAGAACGCGATCCTGCGCGCCTACGAGGTGTTCCGTGAAATCGAGGCGCTACCGTTTGCAAGCCGGAGCTCAGAGCTCTTCGATCGCCCGTCGATCAACCTTGGACGCATCCTCGGCGGCGACGCCCTGAACAAGGTCCCCGACACCTGCTTCATTGACGTGGACGTGCGCTATCTCCCCGAGCAGGACCCCAGCCAGATCCTGGGCGAGGTTCGCGAGCTTTCCGGGGCTCGCGTGATCTCGACCTTCAAGCGTCCGCCCGTCCAGGTGGATCCCGCGCTTCCCTACGTGCAGGCGCTGCGAGCCGCGGCGGCGCCGCACACCGACGGGCAGGTCCGGGACGTGGTGGGGCGCGACGGCGCCTCGGACGTGGTCTCCTTCCAGCGAGTGGGGATCCCGGCGGTGGAGTTCGGCCCTGTGGGCGCGGGGCATCACGGTCCCGAGGAATGGGTCTCGCTTCCCTCGCTTGCCGCCTACCGCGAGGCGATCGTGGACTTCGCGCGGGGCCTGCCCCTGGTCGCGGCTGGAGGTGACGGCGACGATCCAGGCGGGGCCCCGGGTTGAGCCAGGGGCACGACGATCCGCAGGGGCCGCCGCCCGCGACCTGGGCGGGTGGAGGCACCGGGCCGAAGGACGATCGCCCGGACTCCGGCGACGGACAGGTCCGCCCGGCAGGCGAACCCGCCGAGGCCCTCGAGGGGGAGCTCGAAGAGGAGCTCGACGCCGAGGAGCTCGACGAGGAGGAATTGGCCGCCCGGCTGGCGACCGGCAACGGCCCCGCGGGGGGTCAGGACACGGTCGAGGCCGACACGCTGGCGCTCGCGGACCGGGAGGCCGCGCGCGAGGCGGCTCTGGCCGGGCTCCGCGCCCGAACGGCCCAGCACGTGGCCAAGCAGGCCACTGGCGCCGCTCTCGGCCCTCCGCCGGCGGCCACTCCACCCCAGGCTCCGCCGGCCACTCCGCCTGAGCCCGCCGACGAGGCGCCCGCCGCCGAGCAGCGTCCGTCTGCCTCGCAGGCCCCGCCGCCCGCCCAGGCGACGGCCGAGCCAGCCGAGGCCGAGGAGCCCGAGCGGGCGCCCCGGAGCCCGCTGTGGCCCCGCTTCGTGGCGGGCTCGCTTCTGATCGTCGTCGCGATGGCGACGGCGACGGCGGTCAGCATCCTGGTCTTGTTCAAGGACCTCGCCCGCGGGCTCGGCGGCCTCCCCTCGGTGCGGAGCCAGCTCCAGGTGGCCGATCCCGGCAACCCGCAGACGATTCTCATCCTCGGCTCGGATCAGCGCCCGACCGACGAGTCCGCCCGCTCCGACACCACGATCCTGCTGCGGGTCGCGGCGGACCAGATCACGGTCATGTCCATTCCTCGCGACTTGAAGGTCAACATCCCCGGCCACGGGATCGACAAGTTCAACGCGGCCTACAGCTACGGCGGGCCGAAGCTGACCTTGAAGGTCGTCAAGCAGCTCACGGGGATCACGGACGTCAACCACGTCGTCAACGTGGACTTCAGCGGGTTCGCCGAGGCCGTGAACGCGATCGACTGCGTATACGTGGACGTCGACCGCCACTACTACCACTCGAACGTCGGGCTCGGCCCAACCGAGCAGTACGCGGAGATCGACGTCCCGGCGGGGTATCAGCGAATGTGCGGGTACAACGCCCTGCAGTACGTCCGTTACCGCCACGACGACAACGACCTGGTGCGGGCGGCCCGCCAGCAGGACTTCCTGCGCGAGGCGCGTCAGGAGCTGCCGCCGTCGAAGCTGCTCGGCGATCGCAAGGAGCTCGAGGACATCCTGAAGAAGTACGTGACCTCCGACATCGAGGACTACACGACGCTGATCAGCCTCGGCAAGCTGTTCCTCGCCGCCCGCAACGCGCCGGTCGTCCAGGTTCACTTCCCGGCCAACCTCGGTGGCCCCAACGCGGCCTACGTGACCGCATCGGAGAAGTCGATCAAGAACGCGGTGCAGAAGTTCGAGGGCGAGGTGCCGCCGCCTCCGCAGACCGCGCCCCAGCAGGCGGGGGGAGGGGGATCCGCCAAGAATGAGACGTCGAAGAAGTCGAACGGCAAGCAGGCGCCGGCCCCGCCGCCGCTAATCGACGCGTCATCTCTCAGCGCCCAGTACGCGGCCAACCTGGCAGGGGACAAGACCAAGAGCGGCAAGCCGATGGTCGACTTCCCCATCTACTACCCGACGAAGCTCGCCCCGAACTCGACGCTGACCGACGACTCGCGCGCGTTCCCGATCGACGGGCCAGGCAACGACGTGTACCACGGCTACAAGTTCGTGGCCTCGATGCCGACCAGCGGCTACACCGCGTACTACGGGGTGTCCGGCACGGACTGGAGGGACCCGCCCATTCTCGCCAACCCCAGCGAAACGAAGACGATCGACGGCCGGGAGTATCTGCTGTCGTGGGACGGCGAGCAACTTCGCTTCGTTGGCTGGAAGACCGATCGGGGGTCGTTCTGGGTCGACAACACCCTGCTCAACGTGCTGACGCCGGGCCAGATGCTGGGAATCGCCGAGTCGATGCGCAAGTTCGAGGGTTAGAGGGTGAGATGGCGCGAGTGGTGGTCGACGATCGGGTAATGAGATGAGCGAACGGGAGCCCATTGGCGTGATCGGCGTGGGCTGGGTTGGCCTGGTCACGGCCACCTGCTTCGCCGACCTGGGCCACGACGTCATCGCGATGGACGTCGATGCCGCCAAGGTGGACTCGCTGAGCCGTGGTGATGTGCCCATCCACGAGCTGGGACTAGCGGAGCTCTTGGAGCGAAACCGCGAGCGCCTGCGCTTCACCACCGAGATGGCGGAGGTCCTGGACGGGGCGCGGCTTCTGTTCTGCTGCGTGGACACGCCGCCGACGTACTCGGGCGACGCGGACCTCTCGCGGGTCCAGGCGGTGGTCGCCCAGCTCCGCGACGACGGGGACCACGCGCTGGTGATGAAGAGCACCGTGCCGGCCGGGACCGGCAACGCGATCCGCCGCGACGCCCCCGACCTGGCTTATGTGTCGTGCCCCGAGTTTTTGAAGGAGGGCTCGGCGGTTGAGGACTTCCTCCATCCGGACCGGGTGGTGATCGGCGCCGACCCGGGGGACGAGTGGGCCGCCGACGGGGTGGAGGACATCTACCGCCCCCTCGGCGGGGAGATGGTGCGCACGGACGTCGCCTCGGCCGAGATGATCAAGCTGGCCTCGAATGCCTTCCTGGCCACCAAGATCTCGTTCGTCAACGAGATCGCCAACGTCTGCGAGGAGGTCGGCGCCGACGTCACCGAGGTCGCTCGGGGGATGGGCCTCGACCAGCGCATCGGCTCGGCCTTCCTGCGGGCGGGCATCGGCTACGGCGGCTCCTGTTTTCCCAAGGATGTGAGCGCCCTGAAGCAGCTCGCCGGGAACACGGGGTACCACTTCCAGCTCCTCACCTCGGTGATCGAGGTCAACGAGCTGCAGAAGCGGCGGGTGATGAAGAAGCTGGAGAAGCACCTGGGGTCGCTGGTGGGCAAGAAGGTGGCGCTGCTGGGCCTGGCGTTCAAGCCGGACACCGACGACATGCGCGAGGCGACCAGTCTCGTGCTCGCCTCGCGTCTACACGGCGAGGGCGCCGACGTCAGCGGGTATGACCCGGTGGCCGAGCGGCCGGCGAGCGAGCTGCTCCCCCGAGTCGAGCTGTGCGACTCCGTGGAGGAGGCGCTGGACGGAGCCCACGCTGCGATCCTGGTCACCGAGTGGCCCGAGTTCGCCGAGCTGGACTGGCAGGCGTTGGCCAAGCGGATGGAGAAGCCGTTGCTGGTCGACGGCCGCAACTTCCTCGATCCCGGGAAGCTTCGCGCGGCTGGGTTCGTCTACGAGGGGATCGGACGGCCGAACGGGGGCGCGGCGAGCGCCACCGAGCGGGACGAGCACACGCCCCGACGTTGATGCAGGCCCTCGTCCTCGTGGGCGGGGAGGGAACGCGGCTGCGTCCCCTGACGCTCACCAGGCCGAAGCCCGCGCTCCCCCTGGTCGATCGGCCGTTCATCCGCTACCTGGTCGACTGGGTCGCCGGGCACGGGATCAGCGAGGTGGTGATGTGCTGCGGTTTCGGAGCCGGGCCGTTGCGCGAGGTGCTCGAGGACCTGGAGGGCCAGGGACCGGCGATCCGCTACATCGAGGAGCCCGAGCCGCTCGGCACGGCGGGCCCCGTCCGGCTGGCCGAGGAGCGAGTGGGGCTCGGCGACCGCTTCCTGGTCCTGAACGGGGACCTCCTCGCCGATCTGGACCTCAGCGCGCTGATCCGAGCGCATGATCAGTACGGAGCGACGGCGACCATCGCGCTGTCCCGGGTCGCGGATCCCAGCTCCTACGGCCTCGTTCGCCGCGCCGAGGGGCCGATGGCCCCCGGCGCCGAGCCCACCGCTCGCGGAGGGGAGGTGCAGGAGTTCGTCGAGAAGCCGACCCGCGAGCAGGTCGTCACCGACGAGGTGAATGCCGGTGCGTACGTGCTGGACCGAAGCGTGATCGAGGAGATCCCGCCGCACAGGATGATCTCGATCGAGCGCGAGATCTTCCCGCGCCTGGTGGGCCGGGGCCTGTACGGTCACAGGCTCGATGGGTACTGGATGGACATCGGGACCCCCGAGCGCTACCTGCGGGCGACCTGGGACATCCTCGAGCGGCGTGTGCAGACGGCAGCCGGGGCGCGGCTCGACGGAGCGGGCCTCTTGGTGGAGGAGGAGGCCAGCGTCGATCCCGGCGCCGGCGTCGAGGCGCCTGCGCTGGTGGAGGCCGGAGCGTTGGTCGAGCGAGGCGCCACGGTCGGGGGCCGTGCGGTGATCGGCCGGGGAACCCGCATCGGCGAGCGGGCCGATGTCCGCGAAGCCGTGGTGCTCAGCGATTGCCGGATCGGGCCGCGGGCCAGCGTCCGTGGCGCGATCCTGGCGCCGGGGGTCGAAGTCGGCGAGGCAGCGCGGATCCGCCCGGGCACCGTGGTCGGGGAGGGAGCTCGGATCGAGGCCGGGGCCGAGCTCGCCGAGGGAGCTCGTTTGGGACCGGACGAGGTGGCCTCGTGAACGGCTCCGACGCCCTCGCGGAGCTTCGCGAGCGGGACGCCTCCAACCAGCTCGACGACGTTCTCGCGCTTCCCGACCACCTGCCCGACGCGCTGTGGCGCGTGGAGTCGGCGCGGCTGGAGCCGTTCGAGGCGACCGGCGGCCTCGTCGTCTGCGGGATGGGTGGGTCGGCGATCGGCAGCGACCTGGCCGCGGTGGCGTTCGGCAACCGGCTCAGCCGGCCGCTCACCACCGAGCGGGGCTACGAGCTCCCGTCGTGCACGCTGCCCAACCAAGCCGTGCTGTGCTCGAGCTACTCGGGGAGCACGGAGGAGACGATCGCCTGCTACGAGGCGGCGGAAGCCCTTGGCGCTCCCCGCATCGTCGCCACCACGGGCGGAGAGCTGGCGGCCGCCGCGCGGCGGGACGGCGTCCCCGTGATCGGGCTTCCCGCCGGCCTTCAGCCCCGCTCTGCGGTCGGCTACATGTTCACCGTGACCGCGGAGGTCGCCGCGCTGGTGGGAGCAGCGGCGGGCATCCGCACTGAGATCGACAGCTCGGCGGCCCATCTGCGTGAGGCAAGCGAGGCGCTCGTCGAGACCGCTGGCGAGCTCGCCGAGCGTCTGGACGGCTCGATCCCGGTTATCTACGGCGCCGATCTGACGACCCCGGTCGCGGTGCGCTGGAAGACGCAGATCAACGAGAACGCGAAGCTGCTTGCGTTCGCGTCCCCCCTGCCGGAAGCCGACCACAACGAGATCGCGGGATGGGAGGGAGCTCGCCAGGCGGGCCGCCTAAGCGCGGTCTTCCTGGAGGACGCCGATCAGCACCCGCGTGTCAGGCAGCGGTTCGACCTCACGGCGAAGCTGATCGGCGAGGGCTCATCGGCCATCGTGCGAGTCGAGACGGAGGGCGACAGCCGCACCGAGCGCCTGCTGTGGGCGGTCATGCTCGGAGACCTCCTGTCGCTGCACCTGGCGGCCCGCCGCGGCGTCGACCCGTCTCCGGTCGAGGTGATCGACCGGCTGAAGGACGAGCTCGGCCACCCGTAGGCGTCCCCGGTCGAGTACCGCCCGCCGCTTTCGACCATGGTCCTGGTCTCGGTCGCCGGCGTGGTCCTTGGCCTGCTCGCCTCGATCGTCGCGGCGCGACGGGCCGCACGGCTCGACGTGATCCGCGCGATCAGCTACGAGTAGGGAGCGCTACGCGTCCGGGTCCGGCGGGCGGCGGGCGCGCTTTCGCATGGCCCGTCGCCGCTTCGTCTCTAGCCGCTTCTCGGTCGAGGCGCGGCTGGGCCGGGTCGGTCGGCGCCTGCGTGGCCGCGCGAGGCCCGCAACGAGCTTGTCCCGCAGCCGCTCCAGCGCCAGGTCGCGGTTTCGCGCCTGGCTGCGGCTGTCTTGAGCGACCGCGGTCACCCGGTCTCCGTAGCGTGCCGCGAGGCGCCGCTTCTGGTCCTCGTCGAGGGCCGACGACGCCTCGATCTCGAAGGTCGCCTCGACCCGCGAGGCGGTGACGTTCGCGTGCTGCCCGCCCGGGCCGGAGGAGCGGCTGGCGCGAATCGTGATCTCGGTCATCGGAAGGTCCGTTCCCGGGGCGACGTGCAGACGATCGTCCACGCGCCCACGGTATCCCGCCGCCGCGCCCGCGCGCGGGCCGTATCCTTCCTGCCGCATCCGATCGAAAGGACTGGTTTGGCAACCGCCGAGAAGAGCTACGACATCGCCGACATCTCCCTCGCCGAAGCCGGCAATCGCAGGATCGAATGGGCGGATCGGCAGATGCCCGTGCTGCGGACGATTCGCGAGCGGTTCGAGACGGAGCGGCCCTTGGACGGGATCACGATGGCCTGCTGCCTGCACGTCACGACCGAGACGGCAAACCTCGCCCGGACGCTGATCGCGGGTGGCGCGGAGGTGGTGCTCTGCGCCTCCAACCCGCTCTCCACCCAGGACGACGTCGCCGCGGCCCTGGTCGACCGCTACGGCGCCCAGGTGTACGCGATCAACGGCGAGGACAACGACACCTATTACCGCCACATCCACACGGCGGTCGATCGGCGGCCCCAGATCACCATGGACGATGGCGCCGACGTCGTGGGCGTGCTCCACGGCGAGCGCACGGAGCAGCTCGCGGACGTGCTCGGCGGGACCGAGGAGACCACGACCGGCGTCATCCGATTGAAGGCGCTGGAGCGGGAGGGCAAGCTCGGGTACCCGATCGTGGCTGTGAACGATGCCAAGACCAAGCACTTCTTCGACAACCGATACGGCACCGGGCAGTCGACGCTGGACGGCGTCATCCGGGCGACGAACGTCCTGATCGCCGGCCTGCGCGTTGTCGTCATCGGCTACGGCTGGTGCGGGCGGGGCGTCGCCATGCGCGCCAAGGGCCACGGGGCCCACGTGATCGTTTGCGAGGTGGACCCGCTGCGAGCGCTCGAGGCGCTGATGGACGGTTTCGAGGTCATGCCGGGCGTCGAGGCCGCGAAGGTCGGCGACGTGTTCATCTCGGTGACCGGCAACCGCGACGCGATCGCGGGCGACATGTTCGCGGCGATGAAGTCGGGGGCGATCGTGTGCAACTCGGGGCACTTCGACGTCGAGGTCAACAAGGAGGACCTGGAGGCGCTGACGGTGGAGAAGTTCGAGACCCGCCCGCTCGTCCAGGGCCACCGGACCAAGGACGGCCGGGAGATCTTCCTGCTCGCGGACGGTCGGCTCGTGAACCTGGCGGCGGCCGAGGGCCATCCCGCCGCCGTCATGGACATGAGCTTCGCCAACCAGGCTTTGGCCGCCGAGCACATGGTGCGAAACCACGCCGAGCTCGAGAAGCGCGTGTATCCGGTGCCGGAGGAGATCGATCGGGAGATCGCCCGGCTGAAGCTGGACTCCCGCGGCGTTCGCATCGACACCCTGTCGGACGCGCAAGAGGAGTACCTGGCGAGCTGGGACCAGGGCACCTGACGCGACAGCCGCGATGAGGGCCATGGTCATGGCGGCGGGCCTGGGGACCCGCCTGCGCCCCCTTACCTACGAGGCTCCCAAGCCGATGGTCCCGGTCGCCAACCGGCCGGTGATGGAGCACATCCTGCTGCTCCTTCGCCGGCACGGGTTCACCGAGGTGATCGCCAACCTGCACTGGTTCCCGGACACCATCCGGGACCACTTCGGTGACGGCTCGGCGGCCGGAGTGGACCTCACATACAGCCTGGAGGAGGGTGGGCTCCTCGGCACGGCGGGCGGGGTGCGAAACGTCGCCGAGTTCTTCGGGGAGGACCCCTTCCTGGTGATGGCAGCGGATGCCCTGACCGACATCGACCTGGCTTCGCTTCGCGCCGCCCACGATGCCAGCGACGGCATCGCGACCCTGGCGGTCAAGCGGGTCGCCAACGTGAGCGAGTTCGGTGTGGTGGTAACGGACGCCGAAGGGCGCATCCAGGGCTTTCAGGAGAAGCCGAACCCGGCCGAGGCCCTCTCGGACCTGGCGAGCTGCATGATCTACGTCCTGAAGCGCGAGATCTTCGACTACTTCCCCGACCGGCCCGTGGTCGACTTCGCCCTCGACGTGTTCCCGGCCCTGCTGGACAACGACGTCCCGTTTCACGTCCACGAGGTCGATGCGTACTGGAACGACGTCGGGTCGCTGCCGGAGTACGTGCAGGGAAACCTGGATGCCGTGGAGGGAGTGGTCGAGGTCGAGCTCGGCGGGGAGCTGGTCGGCCCGAGGGACACCGACCAGGGGCTCGAGCGCGGCGATCCGGGCGTCCGTGGGCCGGTTCTCGCGGGAGAGGGCTGCGAGCTCGACCCCGGGGCGCGACTGGACGGGCCGCTCGTGATCGGAGCGGGCTCGAGGGTTGGCGAGGGGGCGCTGGTCAGGCACTCCGTGCTGCTGCCGGGGGCCCAGGTCCCGTCCGGCGCGATCGTCGCCGGCGGCGTGGTGGGATCGCGGCCCGCGGCCTGAACCGGCTCTCGGGTCACGCGACGGGACGCTAAGTTGGAGCCACTATGGCGTCACGGTCGCCGACAGTCGAGTTCCTGTGGTGGGAGGGCTGTCCCTCGTCGGATGACGCGCTCTCGATGCTGCGCGAGGAGATGAGCGCCCGCGGCTTGGACCCGGACTCGATCGCCGTTCGCGAGGTCAGCACCGACGCCGAAGCCCTCCGCGAGCGATTCGCGGGCTCGCCGACGATCCGCGTGGACGGCCGCGACGTGCAGCCGACCAGCGACGACGAGCTGGGTCTGTCATGCCGGGTGTACAGGCTTCGTGACGGCCGCATCTCGCCGGTGCCCGACCGGGCGGACGTGCGCGAGACTCTGGAGCAGGCAATCGACGGAGGTGAGGACTGATGGCACAGGCGACCGCGACCAAGATCGGAGAGCTCGCACCGGGCCTCGAGCTTCCCGACACGGAGGGACGCATCCACACCCTCCCGGGCCCCGGGGTAGCGCCCGCCACCGTGGTCGTGTGGACCTGCAACCACTGCCCCTACGCGCTCGGCTGGCACGAGCGCCTGGTGCAGGCCGCCCGGGAGTACGGACCGCGTGGTGTCCGCTTCCTGGCGGTGAACTCCAACGACGCGGAGCGATATCCGCGGGACTCCCTCGAGGCGATGCGGCAGCGGGTTCGCGACGAGGAGTGGCCGTTCCCCTACCTGCACGACGAAAGCCAGGCGGCCGCCCGCGAGTGGGCGGCGCAGGTCACCCCGCACTTGTACGTCCTGGACGGCGACCTGCGCGTCAGATACGAGGGGGCTCCCGACGCGGACCACATGAACGAGTCGGAGAACGCGGCCTGGCTGCGCGAGGCGCTCGACGCCGTCCTGGAGGGCGAGGAGCCGCCACGGCCGGCGACCGATCCAGTCGGCTGCTCGATCAAGTGGAAGCAATGAGTTGACGCTCCGCCGGCGCCTCGTCCGCGTCCCGGCCTCGTCGGCGAATCTGGGGCCAGGGTATGACGTCCTCGCCGCCGCCCTGTCGCTGCACCTGGAGCTCGAGGTCGCCGAGGCGGGCGAGTTCGCCGTCGACGCCGGCGGCGACCCGGTTCCCGAGGACCGTTCCAACCTCTGCGTGCGGGCGTTCGAGGCGCTCCATCCGGTCGAGGGGCTGCGGTTCGAGATCCGCAGCGAGATCCCCGTCGCTCGCGGCCTCGGCTCCTCGGCCGCGGCGATCGTCGCCGGGCTGATGGCGGCGGACCACCTCTTCGAGCTGGGGTTGGAGAGGGAGGAGATCTACGAGCGCGCGGTCGAGCTGGAGGGCCATCCCGACAACGTGGGGGCGGCGCTCTACGGAGGCTTCGTGCTGTGCCCCCCGGCGGACGGTGACCACCGGGCACGGCCGGTTCGCCTCGACCCGCCGCAGGGCGTGGAGGGACTGGTGGTGATCCCCGACGAGGAGGTGAGCACGGACGAGGCCCGGGCCGCCATGCCCGCCCAGGTCACTGTCAACGACGCGGTCGCCAACATCGCCGCCGCCTCGCAGCTGGTGCTCGGGATCGAGCGCTCCGACCTGACGCTGATCGCCCGCGGGCTGGCCGACCGCCTCCACCAGCCCAACCGCGCCGGCATCTATCCCCGCTCGATGGAGCTGCTTGCGCTGGCTCGCGATCTGGGCGCGATCGGGGCGACGATCTCGGGAGCCGGGCCCACGCTGCTCCTCTGGTGCTTTTGGCAGGACACGGGCAAGGTCACGGAGGCACTGCGCGACCGGGTCAACGGCTGGGCCACGCTCCGCCGCACCCCGTTCACCCAACTGGGCGCCGACGTCCCGGAGCTCTAGTCGATCAGCCCCACCTGGCGGAGGATCGAGACCGAGTCCGAATAGACGTCCTTGCGCTTGACGAGGCCGTCCTCGAAGGGGATCACGTCGAGCCCATCCCAGGTGACCGTCTCGCCGGTCGGCTCCGCGACCAGGTTTCCGCGCCGCATCTGGTTCTCGTGGGTGGCGGTCGCGGTCCACTCCTGGACCACGAGACCGTCGCGGACGTAGAGACGCCGGGTGGTGAAGTTGATGTCGGGCCAGGTCTCAAAGATCGAGCCGATGTGCTTTCGCGCCTCCTCGCCCTCGGCTCGCTCGCCCGCGGTGTGATTCTCGAACACCATGTCCGGCGCGTGCATCGCCATGATCGTGTCGAGATCGTGCGCGTTCCAGGCTTCGTTGTAGCGGTCGATGATCGCCTCGAGGCTCTCTGCCGAGTCCTTCTCGCTCATCCGTCCCTCCTCACGACGCCCATCCCACCCGGATCTCTCGCTCCTCGGGCGGCCGCGCGGGGAGCTCGGCCACCTCGGGCTGCGCCTCTGACTTCCCGCTGTCCGCCGGAGGCTCCGCGGAGCCCGCCTCCGAGGGCTCATCCGGCGGCGCAGGGGGGTGGTCCGACCGCTTGGCCGACGGCTGCCCCGCGCGGGGACCGCCGGGAACCAGCTCAGTGCTGAGCTCGTCGAGTCGCTTGAGCATCTCCTGCTTGCCGAGCCTGCGCAGGATCTCCGCCGCCAGCGACAGGTAGTCGCCGCCCTTCTCGGGCCGGTAGTCGAGGATCGGGATCGCCCGCTCGGCGGATTCGGCGTAGGCGATCGACTGCCTGATCACGGTCCGAAAGAGCTTGTCGCCGAAGCGCTCGCGAAGCGCCTCCAGCGTCTGGCGGGCATGCCGCGTGCGCATGTTGGCGACGTTCAGGCAGATTCCGAGCAGCTCCAGCTGCGGGTTCAGCGTCTCGCGTGCGAGGTCAAGGACCTGCATCGCCTGCTCCATCCCCTGCAGGGAGAAGTACTGCGCCTCGGTCGAGAGGATCGCGTGGGTCGAGGCGACCAGCGCGTTCACGGTCATCAGGCCCAGGGTGGGTGGGCAGTCGATCAGGATCAGGTCACGGCTGCGGCGGACGTCCCGCAGGGCGTTGCGAAGCGTGACCTCGCGGCCGATCTTGCCCGCCAGCGCGAGCTCGGCCTCGGCGAGCCTGAGGTTGGCCGGCACGACTCTGCCGTGCACGGCGTCGGCAGCCCGAGCCTGGCCCTGCAGGACCTCCCCGAGGGTGGGGTGCGAGTCGGGATCGACGTCGAAGTAGTCCGACAGGTTGCCCTGGGGGTCCGCGTCGACGGCGAGCACGTCCATCCCGAGGCGCTCGAACACGTCCGCGAGCGACCGGACCATGGTCGTCTTCCCGGTGCCCCCCTTCTGGGACAGGACGGCGATCGCTTCGGACATCCTGTGCGGACTATATGAGGGTCGGGGGGCGGCGTGGGACGGCGGGAAGCGAGTCGCCCTCGGCCCGGCAAGTCGCCCCGAGCGCCGCATGCGCGTCTATACTCTCGCGACCTTCTGTCCCCGTCGCGCGCCCGCTCGAAGAAGGCGCGGAAACCGGAGGTCAGTGTGTCCAGCTTCCCCAGCAGCGCACCGCCGGTGCCCGGAGCGCGGCGGTTCTCGCCCGAGAGGGCGTACAGGCCCCGCGTCTCCCCGCCGAGCGTCGAGGATCGCGACGCGTGCGCGATCTACGCCTCGGTGCGCAAGGACGCCACCCCCAGCAGGGCGCCGGTCGAGCTGGCGCTGGCGAACCTCCAGAAGATGCTCCACCGGGCGGGCAACGTCGACGGCGAGGGGGACGGGTGCGGCCTGCTGGTGGACATACCGCGGGCGATCTGGGCGGAGGAAGTTCGCTCGGGGGGCCACAACCCGGCGCTGGCGCGCGATCCCGCCTTCGCGGTCGCCCACGTCTTCATCGAGCGCTCGAGCGACGTCGAGGGAGCTCGCCACCACGCCCGGGAGATACTCGGCCGCGGGGGCTTCCGGGTCCTGGCGGAGCGCCTCGGCGCGGTGGAGTCGCAGGCCCTCGGGGCCACGGCCCGCGAGGAGGAACCCCACTTCTGGCAGATCGCCGGCCTGCTGCCGGACGTCAAGCGCCGCGATCGCCTGGCCTTCGACCTCATGCTGGCGCTCGAGTCCGAGCTGCCCTCACACGTGGCCTCGTTCTCGTCCTCCACCTGCGTCTACAAGGTGATGGGGGCGCCGAGCGTCCTGGGCGCCTACTACCCCGACCTGCGTGACGAGCGCTTCGAGACCATCGGCTGCTTCGGCCACAACCGCTACTCCACCAACACCTGGCCTTCGTTCGCACGGGTGCAGCCGTTCACGGTCCTCGGCCACAACGGCGAGATCAACACGATCGAGCAGCTTCGCCAGCAGGCCGGCATGCTCGGGGTCCCGATCGAGCCGGGCTGCTCGGACTCGCAGGACCTGAACCGGGTGGTGGACCACCTGCTGCGGGTGGAGCGCATATCGCTCGGTGAGGCGATGGAGCTGGTCGTGCCGCCGGTGGTCGACGAGGTCCGGAGCCTGCCCGCGCACCTCCATCCCTTCTACATGTACCTGCGGCAGACGATGGGGCCGTTCGCGCAGGGGCCGGTGGCGCTGATCGCCCGTCACGGCGACGAGTGCGTGTTCTCGGCGGACGCGCTCGGGCTGCGGCCGCTGTGGAAGCTGGAGACGCCCAACGACTACATCTTCAGCTCCGAGCCCGGCGTGGTCGGTTGCGAGGAGATGGTGTCCGAGCCCAAGCCGCTGGCACCGGGCGAGAAGTTCATGATCACGATCGACTCCCAGAGGCGGGTCGCGCGCCTCTACGAGCACTGGGAGATGCAGCGCGAGATCGCCAAGCGGTGGCTGGAGCGCACCGGAGCCTCCGAGGTGGCCCCCTACGATCGCGCGCTGAGCACCGGTGGCCCGCTCGAGGGGGCCGAGATCCCGGGCTACAGCTCGGCCGGCCCGTCGGAGCCCGTCAAGGTGGACGAGGGGGTGCTCGCGGGCTTCGGCTGGCAGCGCGACGACGTCAAGCTCTGCCAGCAGATGGCCTCGAACGGCGCCGAGCCGATCGGGTCGCTTGGCTACGACGGGCCGCTGGCGGCGCTGTCGCCGGAGCGCCAGAACCTGGCCGATTACTTCAAGGAGACGGTGGCGGTGGTCACCAACCCGGCGATCGACCGCGAGCGGGAGATCGAGCACTTCTCCACGCGCGCCGTGTTCGGGCGGCGTCCCTCCCTGCACGCTCCGGGGGCCGACACGGGGACCGTGGAGACCTCGTTCCCGGTGATCCTGGGTGGGCACCACGGACTGGCGCCGCTCGGGGACTCCACCTACCGGAAGATCGCGCGCGAGCATCAGACCTACCTCCTCGAGGACCTCTGGGAGGAGTTCCGCGACCGCGCCGCCGCCATCGACATCGCGCTGCTGGAGTCGGAGACCACCCACGGCGCGGTCGAGCGGATCAAGCAGGAGGCCCTGAAGTGCGTCCGAAACGGCGCCGAGCTGCTGGTCCTGACCGACCGCACCGTCTACGACGGCGTCCGCAGGTACCTGGATCCCCACCTGGCCACGTCCGCCGTCGACCAGGCCTTGAAGCAGCTCACGGTGGGGGAGACCGGGGAGGAGAACCTCCGGCGCCGCTGCTCGATCGTTTTGCGGTCAGCGGCGATTCGCAACGTCCACGACGTGGTGATGGCGCTCGGCCTCGGCGCCGACGGCGTCTGCCCGTACGTGATGGTCGAGGTGATCTGCGTCGAGGACTACGACACCGACGTCTCCAATCTCTGCTCGGCGCTCCGCAAGGGGATCGAGAAGGTGATCTCGACGATCGGCATCCACGAGGTCCGCGGGTACGCCCGCCAGTTCTCCTCGATCGGCGTCAAGCCGGAGCTCGCCGAGATCTTCCAGTGCGAGACGTTCTGCGCCTCCGATGGCAGTGGGACCGGATACTCCGACCTCGACCGGGACGCCGACCACCGCTTCCAGATCCTCGGTGGAGAGGAGGAGGCGAAGCCCTCGAAGACGTTCCGGTTCTATCCCAAGGTCTACAAGGCGGCCGTCGCCGCCGCCAACGGGGCAGCGTCCTACGAGGAGTACTCGCAGAAGGTCCGCGACCTGGAGCGGGAGAGCCCGATCTCGATGCGCCACATCGTTGGCCTGGAGGGGGATCGCGAGCCCGTCGACCCCGAGACCGTGGACGCGTCGGTCGGTCACCACGACTACCCGATCGTGATCTCCTCGATGAGCTTCGGCTCGCAGTCGGAGCCCGCGTTCCGCGCGTACGCGGACGCGGCCAAGGCGATCAACATCCTCTGCATCAACGGCGAGGGCGGCGAGATCCAGGACATGTACGGGAAGTACCGCAAGTGGCGCGGTCAGCAGGTGGCCTCGGGCCGCTTCGGGGTCTCTGCCGAGATGCTGAACTCCTCCTACGTCGCCGAGATCAAGATCGGGCAGGGAGCGAAGCCGGGCGAGGGCGGTCACCTGCCGGGCCGCAAGGTCTCCGAGAAGGTGGCCGAGGCGCGGAACGCATCGCCGGGCACCGACCTGATCTCCCCCTCCAACAACCACGACCTGTACTCGATCGAGGACCTCGCGGAGCTGATCGACGAGCTGAAGACGGTGAATCCGGACCTGCGGGTCTCGGTGAAGGTGCCCGTGGTCCCGAACGTCGGCACGATTGGCCTGGGGATCGCGAAGGCGGGCGCGGACATCATCACCCTCTCCGGCTTCGAGGGGGGCACCGGGGCCGCCCGCCAGCATGCGCTGCGGCACGTCGGGCTCCCGTCCGACATCGGCACCCGCGCCGTGCACCGGGCGCTGATGGAGGCCGGGATCCGCAACCGTGTCGAGATCTGGGCGGACGGCGGCTACCGCCATGCCCACGACGTCGTGAAGCTCCATTGCATGGGGGCCAACCGCGTGGCCTTCGGCACCCTGGCGATGGTCTCGATCGGCTGCACCATCTGCCGCGGCTGCCAGCTGGACACCTGCCACGTCGGCATCGCGACGCAGATCGAGACGGTCGAGCAGGCACAGGAGCACGGCCTCAAGAAGTTCACCCCTCAGCACGTCGACGGAGCCGCCGAGAGCTGCGCCCGATTCTTCGAGTCGATGGGCGAGGAGGTGAAGCGCGTGGTCGCCTCCCTCG
>JBIOZP010000035.1:0-49939 GCA_044871225.1 Solirubrobacterales bacterium | reverse complement strand
CCACCTGGTCGAGAGCGGCGCCGCCGGCCGGCTCGTTCGCGGCGAGGAGGAGCGGTGCGATTGTGGGGATTCCGGTCATCTGTGGTTGCTACATACCCCTGCACGGCCCAATGTAACATCATTTGATGGAACATCGGAACGGGTAGGATGGTTTTGTGACCCAGCTCACGGATCGAAAGGCGCAAGGGAACGGCTCCGGAGCCGACGACGGCGCTTCGATGACGATCGACGAGCTTGCGCAGCGCACCGGGATGACGGTGCGGAACATCCGCGCCCACCAGTCGCGCGGGTTGGTCCCGGCGCCGGAGGTACGAGGCCGCACCGGTTACTACGGCGACGAGCACCTGGCGCGCATCGAGCTGATCAAGGAGCTTCAGGCCGACGGGTTCAACCTGGAAGCGATCCGGCGCCTGCTCGAGGGCGCCGGCGGGTCGAGCGCCGAGGTCCTCGACTTCTCCCGCGCCCTGCGCCAGCCGTTCGAGGACGAGCAGCCCGAGATCCTCGCCCAGGGAGAGATCGAGAAGCGGTGGGGGGCGGCGGACCCGGCGCTTCTGGAGCGCGCCGAGCGGCTGGGGATGCTTCGCCCGCTCGGCGAGGGCAGCTACGAGATCCTGAGCCCGCGCTTGCAGCGGGCGGGAATCGAGCTGGCGGCGCTCGGCATTCCCCCGGAGGAGGCACTGGAGATCGGGGAGAAGGTCCGGCGCCAGGCTCGGGGCATCGCGTCCGTGTTCGTCGAGGTCTTCATCGAGCACGTGTGGAAGCCGTTCAACCGGGCGGGTCGGCCCGAGGAGGAGTGGCCGCAGGTGCGCGAGGCGCTGGAGCGCCTCCGCCCCCTCGCCTCCGAGGCCGTACTGGCGATCTTCCAGCAGGTGATGAGCGAGGCGGTCGAGGAGGCCGCCGGCCGCCAGCTCCAGCGCGAGCTGCGCGACCCCGGACGCGCGAAGAAACGATCATCCCGTCGCGCCAAGCGCCGGCGACGGTAGGCGTTTCTGCCGATGGGGGAGGCAGGATTCGAACCTGCGAAGGCATAGCCATGGCGTTTACAGCGCCACCCCGTTGACCGCTTGGGTACTCCCCCGGGGGTCCGATTCTAAGAGGGGGCGGGCGGGATGGCTCGGAGCCGCATTGGACGGGTTTCTGTCGCTATCCGGCAAGAACCCGGCCAGCCGGAGGCCGCTCGGCAAACGCTAGAGCCCCTCGCCCGCCCGGCTGACCAGCCGGGACAGCACGACCTGTGAGCGGGTGCGGACCACCAACCCGTTTCGCTGCAGGTCCATGATCAGCCGCTCGAGGGCGGCGTTGTCCTCCGTACGAACCCGCGCGATCGCGTCGGCCTCGCCAGTGACGCTCCAGGCCTCCACGACCTCGGGGTGGCTGCGAAGCGTGCCGGCGACGTCGTCCAGCGTGGTTCCCGGCCGATAGAAGAGCTCGACCAGCGCCTCCGTGTTCCAGCCAAGCGCGCCGTGGTCGACGATCGCCGTGAAGCGCTGCAGGGCACCGCGCTCGCGCAGCCTGTCGACGCGGCGCTTCACCGACGGGGCGGACAGGCTCACCTTGCCGGCGATGTCGTCGTAGGTGCGGCGCCCGTCCTCGACCAGTAGCGAAAGAATCTTGCGGTCTAATGCGTCCATGCGCCGGATTATTGCGTGAATCCGGTGCTCGCTGGGGATTGACCTCGCTGCCGCCTCCCCGTACCTTTGAAATGTGCCCGCTCAGCCCAAGGTTGCCCGGATCCTGTTCGACGAGTCGCACTCGGAGGCGTGGACGATCCGCCGCGACCTGGCGAAGGGCATGCAACCGGCGCATCCGGAGGATTCCTCCTACGCGCTCGCCGCCGAGGAGCTGGCGAAGCGCGACTTCGAGGTGATCCCGAACGTCGACCGCCCGCTGACCCGCGAAACGCTCGCGGGCGCCGACGTCCTGGTGATCGCCCACCCGTCCGACCCCAAGTGGGAGGCGACCACCAATTCGCGCCCGCCTCGGCTCTCCGAGGCGGAGCTCGACGCGATCCAGGAGTTCGTCCGCGGAGGAGGCGGCCTCATCGCCCTGGGGGAGACCGAGCAGGAGAAGTACGGGAACAACCTCAATGACCTCCTCGTCCGGTTCGGGATCGAGGTCTCCAACTCCACGGTCCAGGACTACGAGCACCACCTCGCCGCGCCCTCGTGGGTCCTGCCGGAGCTGGCCAGCGGCGACGGCGGCGACCTCGAAGGCGTCGACCTGCTCGCCCGCGTGGAGCAGGCCTGCTTCTATCGCAGCGGCACGCTGGCCCTGCACGACGGCGCTCACGTGATCGCCCGCTCCTCGCCCACCGCCTCGCCCCCGAGCGCTCCGCTCGCCGCCGTCACACGGCACGGCGAGGGCCGCGTGGTCGCGCTGGCCGACTCGGACCTGTTCGGCGACGACTGCATCGGCAACCTCGACAACGAGTCCCTGTGGCTCAACCTGGTCTACTGGGCTGCGCAGCCGTCCTTCGCCGGGATCCGCACAGAAATCGACTCACCGGCCCACTCCGACCCCGCCTGGGCCGAGCTCAAGCGGGCGGTCGAGGAGCTCCGCCTCACCCAAGGGCCGGATGGCTCGGTCGACCTGTCGGCGCACGACGTCGGGCGGCTCACCGTGCTCGTCTCGACGATCTCCGACACGGCCCTCCGCCTCTCCCCCCACTTTCCCCACCAGCGCGACTACATCGACGCTCTCCGGCTCGACCTGCGCTCCTGGGTCGACTCCGGCTTCGCGAAGCCCGACTTCATCCGCTCCACCAAGGCGTTCCGTCCCGAGCTCGACCGCCGCGACGGAATCGAGCACCTCGCCGTCTTTCCGATGTACAAGCAGAACGCCTCGCGCGACACTTGCTTCGAGGCGCTGATCGTCCGCGTCCCGTGGCCCGACTTCGTCGCCGAGCTCGAGCACTCGGGCTACGACAACCCGAAGTTCGTCCCGCTCAACTTCGTCGACTACACCGCCGGCTACGACTCCGAGTGCGCGGTGCTCTTCCCCGAGACCTTTTCCACCGCCGAGCGTCCCCCGAGCTACTTCGGCGGCATCTTCTGCGACCGCGAGGCTGAGCGCTTCCGCCGGGTGTGCGGCCGCGCATCCGAGGTCCTGCGGCTGAATCTCCCCCCCGACGCGGCCTGCCTGCTGAGCTCGCCCGAGCTGTCGGTGGACGCCTACATCGTCTGGGACCTGATCCACGACCGCACCCACATGCACGGCGACCTGCCCTTCGACCCGTTCATGATCCGCCAGCGAAGCCCCTACTGGATGTACTCGCTGGAGGAGCTGCGATGCGACCTGACCGCCTTCGCCGAGGCGGTCAACCTGGAGCGCGGGGGCTTCGCGTTCGCGCGCGACGTCCAGTACGCGATCGTGTTCGATCGTCTGTTCCGGTTCCCGGTCACCGGCAGCCGGGTCCGAAACTACGACGGCCTGGGCGGCCAGCTCCTGTTCGCCTTCCTCCACGCCGAGGGCTATCTGCACTGGACCGACAACCGCCTGACGATCGACTGGGATCGCCTGCCGGAAGGAGTCAACGCGCTGCGCGAGCGCGTGCAGGACCTCTACCACTCCGGCATCGACCGCCCGAAGCTCGGCCAGTGGATCGCCGCCCACGACCTGGTGGCCTCCTACGTGCAGCCGGCCGCCGGTTCCCGCTGGGCCAAGGACCGCCGAGACCTGCCAGAGGTCGAAGAGCCGAAGGATCTCGTCGATCTGGTCAAGGACGACGAGTTCCCGCTCAGCCTCTTCTACGTCCAGCTCCAGGGAAAGCTCGAGTCCGTCCTGGCGCGCCCCGCCGACGCCCTCTGACCCGCGGTGGCGCGCTCCACCCCGGTGGCGGGCTACCCCCCGCGTGGCCGAGTTTTTCACGCTGTAGCGAAGACAACGTCGGCCGCGGTGGTGGGGAGGCCGCCGTTGGTGGAGAATCCCGTCCCCTGTGGCTGATCTGAACGAGCGCGTGGTCGCGATCGCCGGCGCCTCCGGAGGCCTCGGGCCCTCCGTGGCGGAGCGGCTCGCGTCGGATGGCGCCACGATCGCCGCGGTCGACCGCTCCCAAGAGCACCTCAACTCGCTGCGCGAGGAGCTGGAACTCCCCGACGATCGCTTCGACGGCCGAGTCGTGGACCTGCTCGACGAGCAGGCCGCCCGCGACTGGGCGGCCCACCTGCAAGATCGCTTCGAGGGCGTCGATGCCCTCCTTCACCTGGTGGGAGGCTGGCGGGGAGGCCAGCCGCTGCCCCAGGCTCCGCTCGAGGATTACGAGTGGCTCCACGACCTCCTCGTCCGCACGGTCCAGCACACCACCCGCGCCTTCTACGAGGCGCTGACCGCGAGCGCGCATGGGCGCTTCGTGCTCGTCTCCTCGTCCCAGGCACAGACCCCGGAGGGCACCAACGCGTCCTATGCCGCGGCGAAGGCGGCGGCCGAGACCTGGACCCTGGCGCTCGCCGACTCGTTCAAGGACACCGCGGCGACTGCGAACGTGGTCGTCGTGAACGCGATCCTCACTCCCCGCATGCGGGAGGAGAGCCCGGAGAAGGAGTTCCGAGGTTTCACGTCCGCCGAGGCCATCGCCGAGGCGATCGCCTTCGTGTGCAGCGACGCCGCCGCGAGCATGAACGGCAAGCGGCTATCACTTCACCCGTGACCGAGCACCGGCGCGGGTTCGCAAGCGACAACAACTCCGGCGCGCATCCCGACGTCCTGGCGGCCATCGCAGCGGCCAACGAGGGCCACGTCGTCGCTTACGGCGACGACGACTACACCGCCGCCGTGGGCGAGCGCTTTCGCGAGCACTTCGGCGACCACGCGCGGGCCTTCCTGGTCTTCAACGGCACCGGGGCCAACGTGGCGGCCATCGACGCCCTGACTCGGCCGCACGAGGGAGTCATCTGCACCGACGTCGCCCACATGCACGTCGACGAGTGCGGGGCCCCCGAACGCTTGACCGGGACGAAGCTCCTCACGGTCCGGGCCGTTGCGGGCAAGCTGTCGGTGGCGGACGTCCGCCGATGGGAGAGCTGCCGCGGCGACGAGCACCGAGTCCAGCCGCGCCTCGTCTCCATCACCCAGGCAAGCGAGCTCGGGACCGTCTACACGCTGGACGAGACCCGCGCCCTCGCGGACGCGGCGCACGAGCTCGACATGTACCTGCACGTCGACGGCGCCCGGCTGGCGAACGCCGCGGCCGCCCTCGGCAGGCCGCTTCGGGCCCTGACCACCGACGTCGGCGTCGACGCGGTCTCGTTCGGCGGCACGAAGAACGGGCTCCTGATGGGGGAGGCGGTCGTCTTCCTGCGGCCCGAGCTCGGCCGGGAGTTCCTCTTCGTCCGCAAGCAACTCGGCCAGCTCGCATCCAAGATGCGCTTCCTGGCCGTCCAGTTCGAGGCCCTTCTGGAGGGGGACCTTTGGCATGCGAACGCCTCGCACGCCAACACGATGGCCGCGCGCCTCGCCGACGCGATATCGGCGATCGACGGGGCCGAGATCGCGTACCCGGTCGAGGCCAACGGTGTCTTCGTGACCCTCCCGGCGCCCGCCATCGAGCGCCTTCGCGAGGCCCTCCCCGCCGCCCTGCCGTTCTACGTCTGGGAGGAGAGCGCGGGGACGATCCGTCTCATGTGCTCGTGGGACACGACGGAGGAGGACGTCGAGGGGTTCGCGGCGGCGCTCGCCGCGGCGCTATCTTGAGCCCCCCGCCCGGATAGCTCAGTCGGTAGAGCACCTCCATGGTAAGGAGGGGGTCGTCGGTTCGAGTCCGACTCCGGGCTCTTCCCTACTGTGAGTGGACGGGTTCCTGCCGGATAGCGGCAAGAACCCGTCCAACGCGGGAGCAGACCACGCGGCCCTCGGGCCGTGCGGCCGTGAGCGAAGGGGCCAGACGCCCCAACTAGACTCCGCGCGGCCGTGGACTTCTCGCTCACCGACGCGCAAAGCGACTTCGTCGCGGCGATTCGCGATTTCTGCCGCCGCGAATGCGGCACCCAGGAACAGCGCGAGAAGCTCACGCGGGGCTACAGCGAGGCCCACAGCGACGGCCTGTATCGGAAGATGGCCGAGCTCGGCTGGCTCGGCGTGACGATTCCGGAGGAGTACGGCGGCTCGGGCGGGGGGATGCTGGACGCCTGCCTCTTCATGGAGGAGAGCTCTCGCGGCCTGGCGCCGATCGGGGGCTACGCGACGACGCTGATCGTTGCCGGCGCGACGCAGCGGTTCGGCACCGAGGACCAGAAGGAAGACATCCTGGGCGGGATCGCCAGCGGCGAGGTGGAGGCGATCGCGATGACCGAGCCCGAGGCCGGCTCCGACGTCGGCTCGCTGACCACGGCGGCCGAGCGAGTCAACGGCGGGTTCGTGATTCGCGGCCAGAAGGTGTTCTGCTCCAACGCCCGCATCGCCCGCCACATCCTGGTCGTGTGCCGCACGACGAGGGGCGATGACAAGCACCAGGGGCTGTCCATGATCTGGATCCCCACCGACGTCCCGAACCTTCGGATCGACCCGATCGACACGATGGGAGGCCGGGATACGGCCCACCTGTACCTGGACGAGGTCGAGGCGCCCGAGGGCGCCTTGCTCGGCGAGCTCGACCAGGGGTGGACGCAGCTCATGGCCGGCCTGAACGTCGAGCGCTTGATCCTGGCGGCGACCATGCTCGGGATCGGCCAGCGGGCGTTCGACGACGCCCTGGCCTACGTCAAGGAGCGTCGCCAGTTCGGCCGCCCGATCGGCTCCTTCCAGGCCCTCCAGCATCGCCTCGCCGACCTGGCCACGGATCTCGAAGCCGCTCGCCTGATGACCCACTGGGTCGCCTCGAAGGTGGACGAGGACCCCGACCGCATGCTGCCCCGCGAGGCGTCGATGGTGAAGCTGTTCGTCACCGAGACCGCCCGCCGGACCGCGCTGGAGGGGATGCAGATGATGGGTGGCTACGGGTACTCGTCCGAGTACGACATGGAGCGCCTGGTCCGCTCCACTCTCGTGTCCACGATCTACGGCGGCACCTCGGAGATCCAGCGCAACATCATCGCCAAGACACTGGGGCTGTAGGCGCCCGGGACGTTTGGCGCCGGCTCACAGACGCGCTACGTCTTGCAATACGCGTAGGCCGTGAGCGGCGCGGTCTGCGTGTCCACTCCGACGGCAACGCTGCGCCAGGCCGTGCGCCGGTCGGCGCGCTTGGAGGTCACTGCGGCGGCGCCCTGGAGGTTCCCGCCCGCGATGCTGGGATGGCCGTCGAACCCTCCACCGATCGCCCTGCCCCCCTCGGGGCAGGGGACGGTGACGGCGCTGGTACGAGCTCCGGATGCCCGGATCTCCTTCGATTCGGTCACGAGGCCCGGAGCGGGGCGCCGGCAGTAGGCGTGGGCGGTCAGGTCGGCGGGTGTCCCCCCGAAATTGACCCCTTCGACCAGCCAGCGGCGAGGGCTCTGGCGCATCGACGTCAACACCACGATCGCGGAGCCGTTCGCCAGGTCGACGACTCCCTCGAATCCGCCGCCGGTCGCGCCGCTGCCTTGCGGGCACTCGGCGACGGCGGATCCGACCGTCCCCGGGCCGACGGAAACCGTCCGGGACCTCACGTTCGGTGGGGGGGCCGAGCTGCGGCAGTAGGCCCACGACACGATGTCGCCCGGCTGGGCGCCGAAGTTGAAGGCGTCCGTCTCGACTCGGCGCTCGTCGATCAGGGCGGAGCTGATACGCGCCGTCGTGGACTGGGTGTTGTCCGGCGAGAAGCCGGGCGACTGAAAGCCGGCCCCGACGGCGGTGTGCCCCTGGGGGCACGTCGCCGTCGCCGATCCGACTGACTGCCCCGGAACCGACGCCCGCTCGGAGACCGCCGTGTTCCTGGCGGCCATCGCCCCCGGACCGGTCGCCATGGCCGCTGCCACGACCGCACAGACGACGATCCTTCGACGTGCTCGCCACATCATCTGGGCCCGATTCGTCGTCGGCGCCGCGGGACCTCCTAGCTCCGGGATGCCCGCCGCGACCCGGCCCTGTTTCGGGGCGCTATCCTTCGCCCACCTCGCTCCCCCTCGCCGACAGCGAGGGGCGGGGTCTTTTTTTCGAGGGGCGGAGAACCCGTGTGAGTGGAGTGCCACTCGCCCCGACGGAAGAGGGGAACCACACCAGCCGATGGCCCGCGGAGAAGTTCGAATTGCAGTCACTCTCGCCTGCGAGGAGTGCAAGCGACGCAACTACCAGACCAACAAGTCGCGGCGCAACACTCCCGACCGCATCGAGCTCCGGAAGTACTGTCATTGGTGCGGCCACCACACGCCGCACAAGGAAACACGCTGAGCCGGAGCGTTCGTAGGCGTGGCCAAGACCCGAGCGCAGCGAAAGGCGGAGCGGCGAGCGCGCGAGGCCCGCGCGGCGCGTGAGGCCGAGCGCTCACGCGACGCCGACAGCCGCGCGCAGGAGCGCACCCAGGTCCCCGAGTCGGCCGAGGTCGTCGAGGCGGAGCTGGCTGAAAGGGGCGCCGACCTCGAGGCGCTGACGAGCTCGCCGGCGACCACGGAGGGCCCGGCGGTCGACGAGGACCGCAAGGCGCCGGCGCCTTCGCGGGCGGACGTCGGGGCACCTCCCGAGGCGGCCCCGGAGCGGATCAGCCGCCGGGAGCGCCGGCGCGAGGAGAAGGAGCGCCAGCGGCGTCGCAAGGAGTCCGAGCAGCGCCGCAAGGCGGCCGCCGAGCCGCAGGAGCGACAGCGTGGCGCCGTGATCGGCTTCTTCATCTCCTGCTGGGCCGAGCTCAAGCGCGTACAGTGGCCCGACCGGGAGACGCTGATTCAGGCCTCCGCCGTGACCCTGGTGTTCATCGCCATCGCCGCGGCTTACCTGGGAGCGCTTGACGCGCTGTTCAACTTCCTCGTTCAGCGACTGCTGTAGCCCCGCCACCCACACACCCCGACCCCCGCAAGCCGCACCGAGCCAGAATCGAGACTGAACGCAGATGTTCCGCTGGTACGTGATCAACACATACTCCGGGCACGAGAACAAGGTCAAGCAAAACCTCGAGCACCGGGTCGAGTCCATGGGGCAGCGCCAGCGGGTTCGCCAGGTGGTGGTGCCGACCGAACAGGTGTCCGAGCTCAAGGACGGCCAGCGCATGCAGGTCGAGAAGCGGACCATGCCGGGTTACGTCCTGGTCCAGATGGACATGACAGACGACGCCTGGGTCCTGGTCAAGAACACGCCCGGGGTCACCGGCTTCGTGGGCTCGCGCAACAAGCCGATCCCGCTGTCCCAGCCGGAGGTCGACCGCTTGCTCCATCGCGAGGCCGCCGAGCGGCCTCGCAGCCGCGCCCAGTTCACGGTCGGCGAGACGGTCAAGGTGATCTCGGGGCCGCTGTCCGACTTCTCTGGGGAGATCGCGGAGATCAACGAGGACGCCGCGAAGCTCAAGGTCTTGGTCTCGATCTTCGGTCGCGAGACTCCGGTCGAGGTCGGATACGACCAGGTGAAGAAGATCTAGCGGGCGGTCCGCGACGGATTTCGGCAGACTGGCGAGGCGATGGCGAAGAAGGTTCTGACGATGATCAAGCTGCAGATCCCCGCTGCGGCGGCGAATCCGGCGCCCCCGGTGGGGCCGGCGCTCGGCCAGCACGGGGTGAACATCATGGAGTTCTGCAAGGCGTTCAACGCGCGAACTCAGCAGGACGCCGGGACCATCATCCCGGTCGAGATCACGGTCTTCGAGGACCGCTCGTTCGACTTCATCACCAAGACGCCGCCCGCGGCGGTGCTGATCAAGGAGGCGGCGGGTCTCGAGAAGGGCTCCGGCGAGCCAAACCGCACGAAGGTGGGACGGGTGACCGCGGCCCAGGTCCGCCAGATCGCCGAGCGCAAGATGCCGGACCTGAACGCCAACGACCTGGACGCCGCGTCGCGGATCATCGCGGGCACCGCCCGGTCGATGGGGGTCGAGGTCGAGGGGATGGAGGCCTGATGGCCGGCCACGGCAAGCGGTTTCGCGGCGCCTACGAGAAGATCGACCGTAGCCATCGCTACGCGCCGGCCGAGGCGGTCTCCCTGGTCAAGCAGACCGCCAGCGCGAGCTTCGACGAGACCGTGGAGGTCCACCTGCGCCTGGGCGTGAACGTCCGCCACGCCGAAGAGCAGCTGCGAGGCACTCTGGCGCTCCCGAACGGCCTGGGAAAGGAGCTGACCGTGGCGGTGTTCGCCGATGGCGACGCCGCCAGGGCGGCGACCGACGCCGGTGCCGACCACGTGGGTGCTCAGGACCTGGCGGACCGGATCTCCGAAGGCTGGACCGACTTTGACGTCGCGATCGCCACCCCTGACCTCATGGGGCCGGTGGTCTCGAAGCTGGGCCGGATCCTGGGGCCGCAGGGCAAGATGCCCAACCCGAAGGTGGGCACGGTCACCAACGACGTCGCCAAGGCCGTGGGCGAGGCCAAGGCGGGGAAGGTGGAGTACCGGACCGATCGCCAGGCCGTGGTGCACCTGTCCATCGGCAAGGCGAGCTTCGACGACCGGGCGCTCCTGGAGAACTACGCCGCCGTCATCGACGAGATCGTTCGCGCCAAGCCGGCATCGGCGAAGGGCCGCTACATCCTGTCGATCACCCTCGCGACCACCATGGGACCCGGCGTTCCGGTCGATCCGACCCGCACCCGCGAGGCCGAGATTCTCGCCTCGGCGCCGTCGGGGAACGGCGCCGCTGCCGAGGGCGATCGGGACGCAGAGCCTGCCGCCGAGGCGCGGTAGCTCCGCGGCGATCGGCTACCATCGCCGCTCCAAGCACCTGCCGAAGACCGTCGGCGGGGCCCGCTCGAAGCGCGGCCCGCAAGACCGACGCAGGCGAGGTCAGGATCTCCTGAGCCCGCCTGCGAGCGGGCTCCTTTCGTTTGGCGCTTCGGGTGGCAAACCGAGATGAAGATGAGAAAGGAAGACAAGGCAGCGCTGGTCGACGAGATCGCCGACAGCCTCGGCGATGCTGAGGCGATCTTCGCCGTGGACTACCGCGGCATCACCGTCCCGCAGGCTGCGGAGCTGCGGTCGAAGCTGGCCGATGCCGACACGACCTTCCGCGTGGTCAAGAACCGCCTCGCCAAGCGGGCCACCGAGCGCGCCGGCCAATCCGAGCTCGACCAGCTCCTGGCGGGACCCACCGCGCTTGCCTTCGTCAAGGGGGACGCGGTGGCCGCGGCCAAGGCCATCTCCGCCTTCGGGCGCCAGCACGACCTGCTCGCCTACAAGGGCGGGCTCATGGACGGGGCGGCCTTGGATCCCGAGCAGTTCACGACGATCGCCCGCCTGCCCGGCGTAGAGGTGCTTCGCGGTCAGCTCCTGGGGACCGTGGCCAGCCCGCTCACCGGCCTCGCCCGAGGCCTGTCCTCCATGATCTCGGGGATGGCGATCGCCCTTGGCCAGATCGCCGAGCAGGGGCTGGTGACGGGCGGCGTTGAAGGGTCGGCGCCGGACGGCGAGGCGACGGAGGCGGCGGCGGAAGCAGGCGAGCAGGAGAGCCCTGAGGAGGGGGCCGCCGATGAGAAGAGCCCTGAGGAGGAGCCGGAGCAGGCCGCCGGAGACGCAACGGGGGGGACGGCCGCGGAGGGCGAAGCGGCGGCTGAGTCACCCGAGATTTCAGATGAAGCGACCAACGATGAAGTGGAGTCACCCGAGGAGCCCGAGGCGCCAGCGGAGGAATCCGAGGGATCCGCTTCCGAGGAGGACGGATAAGTGGCAACGAAGACGATGTCCACCGAGGAGTGGATCGAGGAGCTGAAGACGATCTCGGTGATCGAGCTCTCCGAGCGGATCAAGGCCCTCGAGGAGGAGTTCGGCGTTTCGGCGACCGCGCTCGCCGCCGCCCCGGCGGCCGGCGCGCCCGCGGCGGCCGAGGACGGCGCCGAGGAGGAGGCGAGCACGGTCGACGTCGTGCTGACGGCGCCGGGTGACAAGAAGATCCAGGTGATCAAGGCCGTCCGGGCCGCGACCGGGCTGGGGCTGAAGGAGGCCAAGGGCCTCGTCGACAGCGCCCCGAAGCCGGTCAAGGAAGGGCTCGATCGCGAGGAGGCCGAGAAGCTGAAGGCCGATCTGGAGGAAGCCGGCGGCGAGGTCGAGCTGAAGTAGGACCGCGCCTCGGCCGCGTCAGCCGAGCTCCAGGATCTCCGACCGCGCTCGCCCGCAGATCCCGTCTGCGGGGCGGACGTCGCGCTTTACGCGAGCGTAGTAGCGGCCGTGGGGCCGGAAGAGCGACACCTCCCACACGTAGTGGGGGTCGCCCGAGAAGAACTTGTAGTCGGTCGAGTCGCGGCCGATCACCCGGTCACGCCCCGGGCGGCGGTGGAACAGCGTGACTCGCTGGTCCGACTTGCAGTGGACGTTCCTTCCCGTCAGCTCGCCCCTGAACTCGTCGAACTTGCGGGCGTACCGGATCGTCAGCGAGCGTCTGAAGTGCCGGCATCCCTCGACGTATCCGAACCGTGACGGGCACAGGTCCTCGGCGTCGATCACCCCGTCGGCGTCGGCGTCGCCGGGGCCGGCCGCCACCTTGTACCGGCTCAGGACCCAACCGGACTCGAACTTGACGATTCCGCCTGCCACGATCTTGCCGTCGGGCCCCAGGGCAACGTCGGTGGACCGGGTGTTCCGGGTGTAGCGGGGGTAGTCCGAGAAGTCCGTCGTCAGCTTGCCGTCGTCGGAGAAGCTCTGGTCCCGGCTCCCGTCGCCGGTGTACCGCGCGAGAGCGAAGCCGTGGCCGGACTCACCGGCCAGGACGAGCTTCCCGTCGGGCTGCAGGGCAAGCGCCCAGCCGTACGCGTCCCCACCCATCCAGGTCCGCACGACGCCGCCGGAGAATGTGGGATCCAGCTCTCCGTCGGGGGTCAGGCGGATGAGCTCGAACTTGATCCGACCGAAGATGCTGCGCGGGACCGGGACGATGCCCGTCCCCCCGATCACGATCTTGCCGTCCGGCTGCACGACGACGTCGCGGGCGAGGTCACCGCTCGGCGCATACTGGGCGACCAGGATGCCGTCGCCGGAGAACGATGGATCGAGCGTGCCTTCCGGGTCCAGTCGCGCGAGGGCAACCTGTTCGCCGGGGGCCGGAATGGACTCATCGAAACTCCGGCCGACAACGACGATGTCACCGTCGGGCGCCAGGGCGACCCCGGATGCCTCGTACCCAACATCGATCAGCGCCTCGCCGTCGTCCGAGAAAGAATCGTCGAGCGAGCCGTCGACGTTCAACCGGATGAGCGCGAAGCCCCCCTCGCTCGCCGTCCCCGCGGCGACGATCTTCCCATCCGGCTGCACGGCCACGGCGCCCGCGCCGCCGCCCAGGTCGGTGATCACGCGGCCGTCGCCCGAGAACGAGTCGTCGAGGATGCCGTTGGGCAGGTAGCGCGCCAGCGCGAAATTGCCGTCTGCCCCGCCGGCCGCGAGAATCCGGCCGTCGGGCTGGAGGGCCACGGCGCCGGCGAAGGCGTCGCCCGGGAACGGCGAGACGGATCCGCTCTCGCCGAACGAGCGGTCAAGGGTTCCGTTGGCCCGCACCCGCTTGAGCTGGAAGTCCGGCGAGCCCGCGGTCACGACCTTGCCGTCCGGCTGGACCGCGATCGTGATCGGTGCGCCGTATCCGGAAAACGGAAGCTCGACTTTGCCGTCGCGCGAGAACGTGGGGTCGAGGTCCCCCGGGGCGGCGAGCGCCGCCGGGGCCCCGAGGACGGCCAGCGCCGCCATCACGACCGCGGTGGCCATGGTTGGCCGCAGGTAACCGAGGGATGGGCTAGATCCGAAAGCCATGAGCTCGAGCCCGCGCGCAGCGACCGACGCTGCGGTGGAGCGCCCCCGGCGCGATCGCGTAGTAGCGGCCCGGATGCAATCGCGCATCCATCTCCCATCCTCCACCGCCGGTCGTGTGCGTCGTGTCGACCAGGAAGTCCGGTCCCCGTCGCTTCCGGAACACGCGCACCGGCTCCTCGTCCTCACATTGCGGCTCGCGTGAGGAGAGCTCGCCCTTGTAGAGGTCGTGAGGCCGGTCGAACTTCATCGTTAGCGACCGTCGATAGACGGTGCAGCCATCCGGGTGGTCGCCGAAGCGGATCGGGCACCGGTCTGCGCCATCGCGCACCCCGTCTGCATCAGCATCCCGGGGCCCGGGCTCGACCTCGTACCGGGCCAGCGCGATTCGGTGGTCCGATTCCCCGGCGGCGACGATCTTCCCGTCCGGTTGGAGGACGACGTCGTAGGCGTCGTCATCGCCGCTCGCGAAGTCGGTCGTCCAGATGCCCGCCCCCCTGAACGAGGCGTCCGGGGCCCCGGTGGCATCCAGGCGCACGACGACGAAGTCGACCGGGCCGTAGTCCTGGCGATCGGTGACCGACCCTCCGGCCAGCACGGTGCCGCCGTCCTCGGTGACCCCGAGTGCGTCGGTAACACTGCCGACGTAGCCGTCGCGGCGAAGGGAAAGGGTGAGGACCCCGTCGTCAGCGAAGGAGTCGTCGAGCGATCCGTTCGCGTTGAACTGAGCGGCTTCGCCGCCACAGCCTCCGTAGAGGTCCTCGGGGGAGGAGCAGTTCCATCCGGTCGTGACGATCCGTCCGTCCGGGCGCAGGGCGATATGGCGTGTGTTGTCGACGGGGCCGATGTCCAGGGTGGTAGTGGCGTCACCGGAGAACGTCGAATCCAGGTCGCCATCCGGCTCGAACCGGGCCAGCGCCAGGTCCGTCAGCTCCAGATCGTCGTGGAGCACCTGGCCGCCGAGGACCGGGCTCCCGTCTGGCTCGACCGCCACGCTGTCGCCCCAGGCGTAGTCAGATGGGGGGAAGCTGACGGTGGCCACACCATCTCCGGAGAACGAAGCATCGGGAGCACCGTTGGGCTGGAACCTGGCGACCGCAGCTTCGGCCGTGAACCCTGCACCCGATCTCCCGCCGGCGAGGACGATCCTTCCCTCGCCATCAAGCGCCACCGATCCGAATCCGAAGTCCTCAGGGAAGTCAGTCAACAAGCCATCGCCGGAGAACGACGGATCGAGGGCGCTCCCGGATTTCAGGCGGGCCAGGATCAGGCCCTGGGTCGACCCAACCAGGACGAGGATCCTCCCGTTCGGCTGGATCGCGAGGTCGGCCGCCTGGCTGTAGTTGCCGAACCGCATCCGCAGGAGCCCGTCGTCGGAGAAGGTGGGGTCGAGCCTGCCGTTCGCTCTGTAGCGAGCGACGGCGAGCTGGCCGTGCGCCTGGCCGGCGACCACGATCCTCCCGTTCGGCTGGATCGCCACCTCGTTCGCCTGGCTCGAGTCGCCGAAGCTCGTTCGGACCAGCCCGTTGCGCGAGAAGGTCGGGTCGAGGTCGCCCGGGGTGGCGTGGGCGGTGGCCGCAAGCGATGCCAGCGCGCCGGCCACTATCGCCAGTGTCGCTCCGATCCGGCACGGTGGGCTAATCTTCGTGAACAGCGCGCCTCCCTGGGGACGGCCGGTCCCCGCTCTTGAGGGATCGTACTGCCCCTCCCGTGGGCAGGGACGGCTATGGCACCTGCTAGGCTTGCGCAAGCGTGCGTAGGTGTGGTATTTTGCAGGGTCGCGCGCCGTTGAGCCTGCTTGCCCCGAGTCTGTCGCGCGGATTCGCGTCCCCCGACCATCTGAGGAGTCGCCCAGTTGGCCCGATCTCATGCTGCCCCTGTCACCCGGAGGTCCTTTTCACGCCTGGAGAACCCGCTTGAAGTCCCACACCTGATCGACATCCAGCGCCTCTCCTTCGAGCACCTGACGGACTCGAAGGAGGGACTGCTGAGGGAGACGATCGACGACATCTCCCCGATCGAGGACTACACGGGCACCCTGGCCATCGTCTTCGGCGCCTTCGAGTTCGACCAGCCCACGCATTCGGTCGCCGAGTGCCGGGAGAAGGACATCACCTACTCCCGTCCCCTGAACGTCAAGGTCGCGTTCCAGAATCGCGAGACTGGCGAGATCCGCGAGCAGACCGTTTTCATGGGGGACTTCCCGTGGATGACGGACCGCGGCACGTTCATCATCAACGGCACCGAGCGCGTCGTCGTGACGCAGCTCGTCCGCTCGCCCGGCGCCTACGTGATGGAGCCGAAGGACCGCGAGAAGCAGGTCTTCATCGCCAACCTGATGCCTGCCCGGGGCTCCTGGCTCGAGCTCGAGATCGACAAGAAGGGCCGCGTCTACGCGCGCATCGACCGGAAGCGAAAGCTGCCCGTCACCGTCCTGCTGCGGGCCATGGGATTCGTCTCCGACGAGGAGATCCTGAAGCTGTTCGACAACTCGGTCTACATCCGCCACACGATCGAGGCCGACACCGAGCCGACCAAGACCGAGGAGGGGGCGCTGATCGAGCTGTTCAAGAAGCAGCGCCCGGGCGAGCCGCCGTCGGTGGACGCCGCCCGCGCTCTCATGGAGCAGCTCTTCTTCGACCCCAAGCGCTACGACCTGACGCGAGTCGGCCGCTACAAGCTCAACGCCCGCCTCGACCTCGACGTCGACCTCGACAACCGCGTGCTCACGAAGGACGACATCGTGGCGCTGATCCGCGAGCTGGTCGAGGTCCCGAAGCGCCTCGGGATCCCGGAGGAGATCGACGAGGAGAACCCGATCAAGGACTACGCCGCGGAGGCGCAGACCTATCCGCGCGAGCCGATCAAGGACCATCTCGACGAGTACGAGCACTTCGGCAACCGGCGCCTGCGGACGGTCGGCGAGCTGATCCAGGACGCCTTCCGCGTGGGGCTCTACCGGATGGAGCGAGTGGTCCGCGAGCGCCTGACCACCGAGGACTCGGACGCGATCACCCCGCAGACGATCATCAACATCCGGCCGGTGGTCGCCGCGCTGAAGGAGTTCTTCGGCTCCTCGCAGCTATCGCAGTTCATGGACCAGACGAACTCGCTGGCGGGCCTCACCCACCGGCGCCGCCTGTCGGCGCTCGGAGCTGGCGGCCTGACCCGCGAGCGGGCGCCGATCGAGGTGCGCGACGTGCATCCCACCCACTACGGCCGGATGTGCCCGATCGAGACCCCCGAGGGGCCGAACATCGGGCTGATTGGCTCGCTGTCTTCATACGCGCAGGTCTCCGAGCACGGGTTCGTGACCACCCCCTACCGCGTGGTCAAGGACGGCGTCGTCACCAACAAGATCGTCCACCTGGACGCCACCCAGGAGGAGGAGAAGACGATCGCCCAGGCCAACGCCGAGATCGATCCGAAGAGCAAGCGGCTGAAGGGCCCCCAGGTCCTCTGCCGCTCGGCCGACGGCGAGGTGGTCGCCGTGTCGCCGAAGCAGGTCGACCTCATGGACGTCTCGCCCACCCAGATCTGGTCCGTGGCCACGGCGCTGATCCCCTTTCTCGAGCACGACGACGCGAACCGGGCGCTCATGGGCTCGAACATGCAGCGGCAAGCGGTGCCCCTGCTGAAGCCGGAGGCGCCGCTGGTCGGCACGGGCATGGAGCGGCGGGCCGCGATCGACACCGGCGACGTGGTGCTGGCGGAGAACGACGGCGAGGTGACCTACGTGGACGCCGAGCGCATCGTCGTCAGCCACGGCTCGAAGAAGGACGAGTACGAGCTGCTGAAGTTCATGCGCTCGAACCAGGGAACGATCATCCACCAGCGGCCGATCGTCTCGGTGGGCGACAAGGTGAAGGCCGCCGACGTTCTGGCCGACGGGTCGTCGACCGCCGGCGGCGAGATCGCCCTGGGCAAGAACGTGCTGGTCGCCTTCATGTCCTGGGAGGGCTACAACTTCGAGGACGCGATCATCATCTCCCAGCGGCTGGTGAAGGACGACGAGCTGACCTCGATCCACATCGAGGAGTACGAGATCGACGCCCGGACCACGAAGCTGGGCGACGAGGAGATCACTCGCGACATCCCCAACCGCTCCGAGGAGAGCCTGCGCAACCTGGACGAGCGCGGCATCGTGCGGATCGGGGCCGAGGTCGCCTCGGGCGAGCTCCTGGTCGGGAAGGTGACCCCGAAGGGCGAGACCGAGCTGACCGCCGAGGAGAAGCTGATTCGCGCGATCTTCAAGGAGAAGGCGCGCGAGGTGCGCGACACGTCGCTGAAGGTGCCCCACGGCGAGGGCGGCGTCGTGATCGACGTGATCACCTTCGACCGCGACGCCGGCGACGACCTGCCGCCGGGGGTCAACAATTTGGTCCGGGTCTACGTCGCGACCAAGCGCAAGATCGCCGAGGGCGACAAGCTCGCCGGCCGGCACGGGAACAAGGGCGTGATCTCGCGGATCGTGCCCGAGGAGGACATGCCGTTCCTGGAGGACGGCACCCCCGTGGACGTGATCCTGAACCCGCTCGGGGTGCCGAGCCGGATGAACATCGGGCAGATCCTCGAGACCCACATCGGATGGGCGGCCGCCAACGGCTGGTATGACGACGGAACTCCTGCCTACAGGGAGGCGCAGGCAAACGGCGGCCGGGTCTACGTGGCCTCGCCGGTGTTCGACGGCGCCACGGTCGAGGACGTGGACCAGGCGCTGGTCCGCTGGCACCAGGAGCACACCGACCGCGGCATCGACCTGGCGGTCGACACCCGCAACCGCGAGGGGACCCAGGCGTTCGGGACCGCGCGGCTGTACAACGGCCGCACGGGCGAGCCCTACGAGGGCCGGGTGACCGTGGGCAGCATGTACATCCTCAAGCTGCTCCATCTGGTGGACGACAAGATCCACGCCCGGTCCACCGGCCCGTACTCGCTCGTCACCCAGCAGCCGTTGGGGGGCAAGGCGCAGTTCGGCGGCCAGCGCTTCGGCGAGATGGAGGTCTGGGCCCTGGAGGCGTACGGCGCCGCCTACACGCTCCAGGAGATGCTCACCGTGAAGTCCGACGACACGGTCGGCCGGGTCAAGGCCTACGAGTCGATCGTCAAGTCCGAGAACATTCCCGAGCCGTCCGTCCCCGAGTCGTTCAAGGTCCTGCTGAAGGAGATCCAGAGCCTCGGCCTCGACGTGAACTTGGTGGCCGAGGAAGGGGCCGTGGAGATCGGCGAGGAGGACGACGAGCTCCTTCGCGCCGCAGAGGAGCTCGGCATCGACCTGTCTGGGGTCCGCGCCGAGGGCGCCGACGGCGGCGGGGCGGCCGACGAGCGAGAGGAGCAGGTGGTCGCCGAAGGAGAGGGCGGCAGCACCGACGGAGCCGGCGCCCAAGAGGCGAAGGTCGAGGAATAGGACAGAAAGGGCAGATGGACATCAACAACTTCGACGCCATAGAGATCGGCCTCGCTTCGTCCAAGAAGATCCGGAGCTGGAGCCACGGCGAGGTCACGAAGCCGGAGACGATCAACTACCGGACGCTGAAGCCCGAGAAGGACGGGCTCTTCTGCGAGCGCATCTTCGGTCCCACCAAGGATTGGGAGTGCTACTGCGGCAAGTACAAGCGCGTGCGGTACAAGGGGATCGTCTGCGAGCGCTGCGGAGTCGAGGTGACCCGCTCGAAGGTTCGCCGGGAGCGCATGGGCCACATCGACCTCGCCGCCGCCGTCTCGCACATCTGGTTCTTCAAGGGCGTGCCCAGCCGGATCGGCTACCTGATCGACATGGCCCCCAAGGAGCTCGAGAAGGTCCTCTACTTCGCGGCCTCGATCGTGACCTGGATCGACGAGGAGGCTCGCCAGAAGGACCTCCCGAAGCTCGAGAAGGAGGTCAAGAAGATCCTCGACGCCTACGCTGGTGAGCGCGAGGAGCGCACCCAGCAGCTGCGCGAGGCCCTGGATCGCCGCGTCGCCTGGCTTCAGGGCGAGGGCACCAAGGACGCCTTCGACGAGGAGGACGAGCTGTGGGCCGACGCCCTGGGCGTGAACCCGAAGAAGCTCGAGGACTCCGAGCGAACCAAGCTGGTCAAGGACACGCGCAAGGCTCTCGAGGGCGAGATCTCCGACACCGAGGCCTACCTGGACGATGCCTCCGAGCGCATGGAGGAGGTCTGGAAGACCTTCCAGGAGATGAAGGTCAAGGACGTGATCAACGACGAGGCCGTGTTCCGCGAGCTGAAGGACCGCTTCGGCTCACCGTTCGGCTGGGGCGAGTACTTCCGCGGCGGCATGGGCGCCGAGTCGGTCCGCGACCTGCTCGAGCAGGTCGACTTGGAGGCCGAGTGCGAGGAGCTGGAGCAGGTGATCAACACCTCGAAGGGCCAAAAGCAGGCGCGGGCTGTGAAGCGGCTGAAGGTCGCCTCGGCGTTCCTGCACTCCAGCAACCGCCCGGAGTGGATGATCCTCGACTGCGTGCCGGTGATCCCGCCGGAGCTGCGGCCGATGGTCCAGCTAGACGGCGGCCGGTTCGCGACCTCCGACCTCAACGACCTGTACCGGCGGGTGATCAACCGCAACAACCGGCTGAAGCGCCTGCTCGACCTCGGCGCGCCCGAGATCATCGTCAACAACGAGAAGCGCATGCTCCAGGAGGCGGTCGACGCGCTGTTCGACAACGGCCGGCGCGGCCGCCCGGTGACCGGCCCCGGCAACCGGGCGCTGAAGTCGCTCTCCGACATGCTGAAGGGCAAGCAGGGGCGATTCCGCCAGAACCTGCTCGGTAAGCGCGTGGACTACTCGGGCCGCTCGGTGATCGTCTCCGGGCCGAGCCTGAAGCTGCACCAGTGCGGGCTGCCGAAGCTGATGGCCCTCGAGCTGTTCAAGCCGTTCATCATGGCCCGGCTGGTCGAGCGCAAGGCCGTCCAGAACATCAAGGCCGCCAAGAAGATGGTCGACTCGATGATTCCCGAGGTGTGGGACGTCCTCGAGGAGGTCATCAGCGAGCACCCCGTACTGCTGAACCGAGCCCCGACCCTCCACCGTCTGGGGATCCAGGCGTTTGAGCCGGTGCTCGTGGAGGGCAAGGCGATCCAGATCCACCCGCTGGTGTGCCACGCGTTCAACGCCGACTTCGACGGCGACCAGATGGCCGTCCACGTGCCGCTGTCAGCCGAGGCGCAGGCGGAGGCGCGGATCTTGATGCTGTCCTCGAACAACATCCTCTCGCCGGCGCACGGCGCGCCTCTGGCGACGCCCACCCAGGACATGGTGCTCGGGCTTTACTTCCTCACCTACGGGCCCAGCGGCGAGGATCTCGCGGAGCTCGACGCGCGGCTGAAGTCGAGCAAGCACCCGAGCTCCAACGGCGACCGGCCGCACAGCTTCCGCTCCGCTCAGGAGGCTGAGCTGGCGTACGAGAACCTGCTCGTCAAGCTCCACGACTACGCCGAGTACCGGCGGCCGGGGCACGAGCACTTCCTGACCACGGTCGGCCGGATCATCTTCAACGACAAGGTCGAGCGCGCCCTGTCCGACACGCTCGGGGAGGAGTACGACCCCGAGAAGTACGAGTTCGTCAACCATTCCCTGAAGAAGAACGACGTCAACCGGATGGTCTCCGACTTGGTCGAGGCGTACGGCGCCCCGGCGGTCGCCCAGGTGCTCGACGCGTTTAAGGACCTCGGTTTCCATTTCGCGACCCAGGCCGGGATCACGATCTCGAAGAACGACATCGTCTCCCCTCCGAACAAGGAGGAGATCCTGGACCGCTACGAGGGGCAGGCGGGGAAGATCCAGGAGCAGTACGAGGAGGGCTACATCACGGCCGAGGAGCGCAAGGATGCGGTCACGGAGCAGTGGGACAAGGCCACCGAGGACGTGGCTCAGGCGATGGAGGACAACCTCCACGAGCTGAACCCGATCTTCATGATGGCCAACTCCGGGGCCCGCGGATCCTTCAAGCAGATCCGCCAGCTGGCGGGCATGCGCGGGCTGATGGCCAATCCGAAGGGCGAGATCATCGAGCGCCCGATCAAGGCCAACTTCATGGAGGGCCTGTCGGTGCTCGAGTACTTCATCTCCACCCACGGGGCGCGAAAGGGCCTCGCCGACACCGCGCTTCGGACCGCTGACTCGGGTTATCTGACGCGACGCCTCGTGGACGTCGCCCAGGACGTGATCGTCCGCGCTGACGACTGCAAGACGAAGGAGTTCATCGAGATGCCGCTGCACCTGGACGGCGAGCTGAACGAGAACCTCGTCGGACGCGTGTCGGCGAAGAAGTTCGCCACCAAGCGGGGCCGCGAGCTGCTGAAGCGAGGGCAGGAGATCGACCTCCCGGAGCTCGAGCAGATCGCGGAGGCCTACGAAGACGAGGAGGTGCTCGTCCCGGTCCGCTCGGTCCTGAAGTGTGAGCTCGAGTCGGGCGTGTGTGTCGCCTGCTACGGACGCGGGATGGCGACGGGATCGACGATCGAGCTGGGCGACGCGGTCGGGATCATCGCCGCGCAATCGATCGGCGAGCCGGGCACCCAGCTCACCATGCGCACCTTCCACACCGGCGGCGTCGCCGGGCTCGACATCACGCAGGGCCTGCCCCGCGTGGTCGAGCTGTTCGAGGCGCGGAAGCCGAAGGGGCTGGCGCAGATGGCGAAGGCCGGCGGCAAGGTGACCGTCGAGGAGTCCGACAAGGCGGCGAGGGTGATCGTCACCGACTCCAAGGGCGAGGACGAGGCGTACACCTTCCCGGCCCGGACCCGGCTCAACGTCGCTAGCGGCGACCGCATCGAGGCCGGCACCCAGCTGAACGAGGGCTCGCTGTATCCGGCGGAGCTGCTCGAGATCCGGGGCCGCACCGAGACCGAGCTCTACCTCGTGGCCGAGGTCCAGAAGGTCTACAAGGCCCAGGGCGTCGACATCAACGACAAGCACATCGAGCTGATCGCGCGCCAGATGATGAAGAAGGTACGGATCGAGTCGAAGGGATCGACCACCGAGCTCCCGGGCTCGCTGATCGACCGCCATCGCCTGAAGCGGATCAACAAGGACGTCAAGGACGCGGATGGCACCCCCGCGAAGGCCGAGGAGGTGATCCTCGGGATCACGAAGGCCTCGCTGGCGACCGAGTCATTCCTCTCGGCGGCCTCCTTCCAGGAGACCACCAAGGTGCTCACGGACGCCGCGCTCGAGGGCAAGCGAGACCGCCTGGTGGGCCTGAAGGAGAACGTGATCATCGGCAAGCTGATTCCGGCGGCCACCGGCCTCAAGCACTACCGGACGATCGAGATCGAGCCCGCCGAGCCGGCGCAGCGCCCGGAGGAGGACATCCTCGACGAGGACGAGCTGGCGGCGGAGTTGGGCCTGGGCGAGGACGGCGGCGAGGTCACGGAGCTCGAGGGCTTCGGCCCATCCTTCGCGGACGAGCTCGAGGAGCTCGCGCAGGAGATCGAGACCTCCGACGGCGAGGCCGAGTAGGCCTCGTCCGGACGGGCGCCGGCGCGTTCGATCGCGCTCCGAGGCGCCTAGCGCCGGGCCGGATCCGCCGAGCGGCGGGCGCGGGCGGCCTGCGCGCGCGCCGGCACCGGCGGGGTCAGGACGCGAAGACGCCCGGCGGGCGGGCAATCCGGCAGCGGCTGCGCGTCAGGCGCATGCGGGCCACGCCGGGGGTCGCGCGGCCGGCGCGGCTGGAGGCGCCAGCGCCTGAACTCGTGGTCGCCGGGCTCCGGCGGCGCCTCCTCGACCGCGGGCGCCTGCCGAATCGCCCACCAGACCAGGTAGAGCATGCAGGCGACCGGGACCTTCAGCACCACCGCGAGGAAGAAGATGGGCCAGAACCCCTCCACCGATCAGGCAGTGTAACCCGCGCGCACCCAACTGAGCAGGGTCTCGACGTGCCTGTCGGTGAGCCCCAGATCGGGCTCGGTGGCGACCAGCAGGGTGGGGGCGGGACGGTCCACGGCCCAGGCCTGGCAGGTGGCGTCGATGCAGTCGTCCACCCAGGCGAGGGGACGCTGGCCGGCGTAGCGGTCGATCGCGGCGATCTTCCAGTGGGCGGAGCCGAAGCGGGCGTTGCCGTCGAAGGTCAGGAAGGGAAGCTCGCCCGGCAGGCCGAGGATCTCGGGCAGGCGGTCGTTGGCCCGGTCCTCCCAGCCTGTTGCCCAGACGATCTCGTAATGGTCAGCGACGCGGGCCAGCCGCTCGCCGATGCCCTCGGGAATGCAGTGCGCCATGCCGTCGATCAGATGGAAGCGGCCGGGTGCCTCGGTCATCGGGCGCTGGAAGCCGAACAGGCTGATTACGCCGTCGACGTCCAGGGCCAGTAGGGGACGTTCCTGCTCCACGGTCCCAGCGTAGCCCAGCGCCGGACAGCTATATTCATTCGCCGTGCCGACGACCAGCCAGCTGATCAGGAAGGGCCGAACGCGCCCGCAGAAGAAGACGACGACCCCGGGCTTGAAGTCCGGCCAGGGGCGCAAGCGGCGCATCGCCGCGCCCCAGCGGCGCGGTGTGTGCACCCGCGTCTACACGGCGACGCCGAAGAAGCCGAACTCCGCCCTGCGCAAGGTCGCCCGCGTGCGGCTCACCAACGGCATGGAGGTCACCTGCTACATCCCGGGCGAGGGCCACAACCTCCAGGAGCACTCGGTCGTCCTGGTGCGCGGCGGCCGCGTCAAGGACCTGCCGGGAGTTCGCTACAAGGTCGTGCGCGGCACCCTGGACGCATCCGGCGTCTCGGACCGCAAGCAATCGCGCTCGCAATACGGGGTCAAGCGCTAACGCCGATGCCGCGCCGCGCCCGCGCCTCCATCCGCCCGATCGAGCCCGATGCGATGCATCGCAGCCGGCTCGTGCAGCAGGTCATCAACAAGGTGATGACCGACGGCAAGAAGTCGATTGCCGAGCGCACGGTCTACGACGCGCTGGCAATCCTGGGCGAGCGGACCGGCCGGCCGCCGGTGGAGGTCCTCGACGAGGCGGTCAAGGAGCTGACCCCGGTGCTCGAGGTGCGCTCCCGGCGCGTCGGCGGTGCCACTTACCAGGTCCCGGTGGAGGTCCCGGCCCGCCGCGCCCGAACGCTCGCCGTGCGATGGCTGGTCCAGTTCGCCCGGCGCCGGCGCGAGAAGTCCATGGCGCAGCGGCTCGCGAACGAGATCTCCGACGCCACCCAGCAGCAGGGGGGCGCCTGGAAGCGAAAGGACGACATCTATCGCATGGCGCAGGCCAACAAGGCCTTCGCCCACTACCGCTGGTGAGGCCGCTCTAAACCGTCGCATCTCGACCTCCTCGGTCGATCGTCTCGCTTGCGTACGCCCTCAGTACGCTCGCTTCGCCTCTCGACCTGCGTCGGTCGATCTGCTCGGTTTTCAACGGCCTCGGGCTGACCTACGTACTTGCCCGTCAGGTTTCCGCCCCGTGAATCCAGCCGCCATCCCGGGCCCTGCTCAGTCGACCACGACAAGGGGCCGTTCGCGAAAGCTCGTGACTTTCGACTGGTATTGGACGTACAAAGCCTCGAGCGAACAACCGCACCCGACGGCAGATCATCCGTTCAGGTAGTCAAAGACGTTCGGGCATCCCGACCACGGTGGCGACGAGCACCGCCCACAGGGCGCGGTGCTCTCCCTGGGCATCCGGGAAGGATCAGCTCCCTCGTGCGTGGCGGGTTGACTCGTCTGCCGGCTTGTCCGCAGGCCTGCCGGTGCCGCTTTCCGGGACCGCGTCGCGTCGGCGGGGGCCGTCCGGGGGCCCTGCGAGCGCGCGCGGTCTCAGGGCGGCGAGCTGGGGCGGCGTCAGGGTGGCGAGGATGAGGCCGCTGAGCGCCAGGGCGACGGAGCCCACAAGCTCGAGCCAGAAGCCGGCCCGCGGCAGGGCCTTGCCGTCCAGGAGTGAGCCCGGCTCGGTGGTACAGGAGTCGGGGAGGGTCCCGACGCTGTTGGCGTCAGGCAGGTCGATGACGAGGAACAGCAGGACGGCGAGGACTCCCGCGACCGCGACCCCGATAGCCGCGGGCTTGGAGCCGGACATGACCGCGACGACGGTCGCCACGATCGCGAAGATCGCCAGCACTCCGAGGGCGAAGTGATGGCGGCTCGCCGCCTCGAGCGTGCAGGGCGTGTTGCTGCTCGGCAGGTCGGCTCCGGTGAGCTCGAAGGTGGTCATGAACTCGGACGCAAGGAGCGCCAGCGCCGCGGCGATGCATGCGAACGGGAGCAGGCGCTCCGGCCGCAGGGACCGCCGCTGGCGCCGGGGCGGATCGGAGCTCACGTGCGCGACTCCGTGGCGCCGGCGCCGGCGGACGCCCGGACGGCGTCGACGGCAGGGGCTTGGCGCCGCCGGGCACCCCTTCGCGAGGCCCGGGGAACGCCTGCGCGCCGCGGTTCCGCGGCGAGCAGGGGTCCCACTACGACCAGGGCGACGGCAGCCGAGAGCTGGACCCAGAACGCGCCCAACAGGACCGCCCTCGCCCCTTCGTAGGAGATCGCGACCTGCCCCTCCCGCAGGCCCCGTGGAAGGTCGATCAGCAGGCTGACCGCGATCCCCCCGGCTCCCAGGGCGACCAGGAGTCGGGCCAGGCGCCGGTTGCGCCGCATCGCCAGCACCGTCACCAGCAGGGCCGCGCCGGCAATCGCCAGCAGCGCGATGCCGTGGGCGGCACGGGGGGTCTCCACATCCCTCCTGGGAGCCGCCGCGACGCTCTCCAGGCCCCGGTAGGCCGGGGCGTCGAGCTCCACTGCGCGGTAGTCGGAGAACTGGGACCCGGCCATGGCGAAGGCCGCGACCAGGGCAACCAGAGCCAGCGAACGGGCCGGAGTCGCGAAGCGCTCGGCCAGGCGAACTGCGCCCCGCGCGGCCGACCCGCCCAGGTCCACCACCGGCAGGACGGCCAGGTCCCAGGCCCGGAGGATGAGGTCTCCGAGGGCCTCGGCCGCGCGAAGCCACAGGTCCACTGCCCGGGCCAGCAACTCGCCCGCGTTCGAGCGGACGTCCCGGATCTCCCGGGCCAGGCGCCGCCCCGCCACCCGGAGGTCGTTTGAGGAAGGGCCGCGGCGCCGGCCGCCGCCGGCGTCGGGGTCGCTCCGCGCGGCGCGGATTTGAGGGCGGGGGAGCCTCATCCGGAGGGCCGGGATTCCCTCATGCCTCTGGTATATTCAGGCGTCGCTCGCACGCGAGCCGAGCGCGGCGTGGGAGCGGGAATCCATTCCATGGAGAGCCGCACGATATAGGCGTTTCGGGCTGAGCCGGCAACCGCGCCGAGGCCCGTGTGGGCCTTTTTTGTGCGCGAATACCGGTTTTCAGGCCTTTCGTCTCCTTGTGAGAGCGGCGCCCTGGCGCCGGCCACCCCCCAGAGCAACGACGAGATCACTTTACGGAAATGGCACGCACCTTCCCCCTGGAGAAGACCCGCAACATCGGGATCATGGCGCACATCGACGCCGGCAAGACGACGACGACCGAGCGCATCCTCTTCTACACCGGTCGCACCCACAAGATGGGCGAGGTCCACGAAGGGGCCGCGGTCATGGACTGGATGGCGCAGGAACAGGAGCGCGGGATCACGATCACCTCGGCGGCCACGGCGTGCGAGTGGGAGGGGCATCGAATCAACATCATCGACACCCCCGGCCACGTGGACTTCACGGTGGAGGTGGAGCGCTCGCTGCGCGTCCTCGACGGCGCGATCGCGATCTTCGACTCCGTCGCCGGGGTCGAGCCGCAGTCGGAGACGGTTTGGCGTCAGGCCGACAAGTACCGCGTGCCGCGGATCGCCTACGTCAACAAGATGGACCGCACGGGCGCCGACTTCGACCGGGCCGTCGACACGATGCGCGAGCGCCTGGGAGCCAACCCGCTTCCCATCCAGCTCCCGATCGGCGCCGAGGACGGCTTCGAGGGCATCGTCGACCTGATCGAGAACCGCGCCCTCGTGTGGACCGACGAGCTCGGGGTGGACCTCGCGCATGAGGAGATCCCCGAGCACCTGGCCGAGCGCGCCCACGACGCGCGCACCCAGCTGATCGAGGCCTGCGCCGACTACGACGACGAGCTGATGGAGGCCTACCTCAACGACGAGGACATCCCGCACGAGCGGATCGCAACCTCGCTGCACCGGGCCACGCTCGACATCAAGGTAACGCCGGTGCTGTGCGGCTCGTCGTTCAAGAACAAGGGCGTGCAGCCGCTCCTCGACGCGATCGTCGAGCTACTGCCGTCGCCCCTGGAGGTCCCGCCGGTGACGGGCATCGAGCCGCCGCGGAAGGGCGAGGACGGGCATGGCCGCGAGGCCGAGCGCCCGCCGGACGAGAGCGCCCCCTTCGCCGCGCTGGCCTTCAAGGTGATGGCCGATCCGTACGTAGGCAAGCTCACCTACTTCCGGGTCTATTCAGGCAAGCTCTCCGCCGGCAGCCGCGTTCTCAACGCCTCCACGGGGCGCACCGAGCGGATCGGCCGGCTCCTGATGATGCACGCGAACCACCGTGAGGAGATCGAGGAGTGCTTTGCGGGCGACATCTGCGCCGGCGTCGGGTTGAAGCAGACGGGCACGGGGGACACCCTCAGCGCTCCGGACGCCCCGATCGTGCTGGAGACGATCGAGTTCCCCGAGCCCGTGATCGCGGTCGCGATCGAGCCGAAGACCAAGGCCGACCAGGAGAAGCTGGCCGCCAGCCTGGCCCGGTTGGCCGAGGAGGACCCGACCTTCCAGGTGCAGTCGGACGAGGAGACCGGCCAGACGCTGATCCACGGGATGGGCGAGCTGCATCTCGAGGTGATCGTCGATCGCCTCCTGCGCGAGTTCAGCGTGGACGCCAACGTGGGCCGGCCCCAGGTCGCCTACCGCGAGACGGTTCGCCGCCCGGCCGAGAAGGTCGAGGGACGCTTCGTCCGCCAGACCGGCGGCCGCGGCCAGTACGGCCACGTCGTGATCAACGTCGAGCCCGCCCCCGAGGAGGGCTTCGATTTCGTCAACGCGATCAAGGGCGGCGTGATCCCGAGCGAGTTCATCCCCGCGGTGGAGCAGGGGATCGAGGAGGCCCTGGCGAGCGGCGTGCGCGCCGGCTACCCGATGGTCGACGTGCGGGTCCAGCTCGTCGACGGCTCCTACCACGACGTCGATTCCTCGGAGATGGCGTTCAAGATCGCCGGCTCGATGGCGGTCCAGGAGGCCGCGCGCCGCGCCGATCCGGTTCTGCTGGAGCCGGTGATGTCGGTGGAGGTCGTGACCCCGGAGGAGTTCCTGGGTGACGTGATCGGCGATCTCTCGCGACGGCGAGGGAAGGTCCAGGGCCAGGAGCCGCGCGGCAACGCGGTGGCGATCCAGGCGTTCGTGCCGCTGGCGGAGATGTTCGGCTACGCCACCGACTTGCGCTCCTCCACCCAGGGCCGGGCGACCTACACGATGCAGTTCGAGCGCTACGAGGAGATCCCGGCCAACATCGCGGAGCAGATCGTGGAGCACCGTAGCCCCGAACCCGTGGCTGCCGCGTAGCCGGGCATGGCGATGACCCCAGTTTTCCTATATTTCCGGGGTTCGCCCGAGCAACGGGTCGCAGCCCCATAGCCTCACAGAGAACCCCCGAAGGAAACCCGCAAGCCCCAAAGGAGCAAGATGGCCAAGGAGAAGTTCGAGCGCGATAAGCCGCACGTCAACGTCGGCACGATCGGTCACATCGATCACGGCAAGACGACGCTGACCGCGGCGATCACGAAGGTGCTCGCCGAACGGGGCTCCGACACGGAGGTACGGTCGTTCGAGTCGATCGACAACGCCCCGGAGGAGAAGGCGCGCGGGATCACGATCGCCACGGCGCACGTGGAGTATGAGACCGAGAACCGCCACTACGCACACGTCGACTGCCCCGGGCACGCCGACTACGTGAAGAACATGATCACGGGCGCGGCGCAGATGGATGGTGCGATCCTGGTCGTGTCGGCGGCCGATGGCCCGATGCCGCAGACCCGCGAGCACATCCTGCTCGCGCGCCAGGTGAACGTGCCGTATGTGGTCGTGTTCCTGAACAAGGTCGACATGGTCGACGACGAGGAGATCCTCGAGCTGGTCGAGGAGGAGGTGCGCGACTTGCTCAAGGAGTACGAGTTCCCGGGGGACGACACGCCGGTGATCAAGGGGTCGGCCCTGAAGGCGCTCGAGGGTGACGAGGAGGCCGAGAAGGCGATCATCGAGCTGGCAGAGGCCCTCGACACCTACATCCCCGAGCCCGAGCGCGACCTCGACAAGCCGTTCCTGATGCCGGTCGAGGACATCTTCTCGATCACCGGCCGCGGCACGGTCGCGACCGGCCGCATCGAGCAGGGGGTCGTGAACACCGGGGACGAGGTCGAGATCGTCGGCATCAAGGACACCAGCAAGACCGTGGTCACGGGGGTCGAGATGTTCCGCAAGATCCTCGACGAGGGGCAGGCCGGCGACAACGTCGGATGCCTGCTGCGGGGAACGAAGCGCGAGGACATCGAACGCGGCCAGGTGCTGTGCAAGCCGGGCTCGATCACGCCGCACACGAAGTTCAAGTCCGAGGTCTACTGCCTGAAGAAGGAGGAGGGCGGGCGCCACACCCCGTTCTTCTCCGGGTACCGGCCGCAGTTCTACTTCCGGACCACCGACGTCACGGGAGTGGCCAACCTCCCGGAGGGCACCGAGATGGTGATGCCGGGAGACAACGTCGAGATGACGATCGAGCTCATCCAGCCGATCGCCATGGACAAGGGCCTTCGGTTCGCGATCCGCGAGGGCGGTCGCACCGTAGGCTCGGGGGTCGTCACCGAGATCGTCGAGTAACGGCTCAGAGTCCGGCCCCGCGGGGCCGGACTCTCATTGGCCCCGCGTCGAAGCGGGGGGAGAAAGGTGAAAGGACATACGACCGGGGCGGCGCCCCAAAACCGGGGCGGCGCCCCATCTGCGCGAGAAGACAGATGTCAGCGATAACGGCGAACAAGATCCGCATCCGCCTGAAGGCGTACGACCACGACGCCATCGACCGGGCGGCGCGCGAGATCGTGGAGACGGCACAGCGCACCGGCGCGCGCGTCGCCGGACCGGTTCCCCTGCCCACCGACAAGAACGTCTACTGCGTGATCCGCTCGCCGTTCAAGGACAAGGACTCGCGGGAGCACTTCGAGATCCGCACCCACAAGCGCCTGATTGACATCCACCAGCCCACCCCGAAGACGATCGACTCCCTGCAGAGGCTCGACGCCCTGCCCGCCGGAGTCGACATCGAGATCAAGACGTGAGCAGCAGGTGGCGGCGATCATCGGCAAGAAGCTGGGGATGACGCAGGTGTTCGCCGAGGACGGCACCCGCGTCCCCGTGACCGTGATCGAGGCCGGCCCGTGCCCCGTGACGGCGGTGCGGGACCCCGATCGCGACGGCTACGCCGCGGTGCAGCTCGCGTTCGGCGAGGCGCCGGAGCGCAAGCTCACGAAGGCCGAGCTGGGCCACCTGAGGAAGGCGGGGGCCGGTGCCTCCCGGACCCTGGTCGAGTTCCGCGACCAAGGGGAGCACCAGGTGGGCGATCGGCTCACCGTCGAGCAGTTCGAGCCGGGCCAGAAGGTGAAGGTCTCCGGGGTGGCGATCGGCAAGGGGTTTGCCGGCACGGTCCGCCGCCACAACTTCGGCCGTGGCCCGGTGACGCACGGGTCGCACAACGTCCGGGCGCCCGGCTCGATCGGCGCCAGCGCCGATCCGGCCCGGGTCTTCAAGGGGGTCAGGATGCCGGGGCGCATGGGCGGCAGGCGCAGCACTCAGCGCCGGCTCGAGGTCTTCGAAGTGGATCCGCAGCGCAACCTGCTGCTCGTCAGGGGCTCCGTGCCGGGGCCACGCAACGGGACGGTCGAGGTGCGCAGCGAGTGATGGCCGCGCAGGCGAAGGCGAAAGGCGGCCGTCGCTCCGGCTCGGCCAAGGGCACGGCGGCCCCTCGGGCGCCGATGTTGGGCAAGAGCGCCAAGGCCGAGCTGCCGCGGGAGGTGTTCGGCGAGGACTTCCACGAGTCGCTCGTCCACGAGGCGGCGCGCGCCGACCTGGCGGCGCGCCGCCGCGGGACGGCCTCCTCGCTGGGCAGGGGCGACGTGTCGATGACCACGGCCAAGGCTTGGCGCCAAAAGGGGACCGGCCGCGCCCGTGTCGGCCCGCTGAGCGTGCCGCACAGGCGTGGCGGGGGGGCCGCCTTCGGGCCCACCCCTCGGGACTACGCCGTGAAGGTCAATCGCAAGGCTCGGCGCAGGGCGATGCGGGCGGCGCTCTCGGTTCACGCTTCGCGCGACACCCTGGCCGTCGTGGACGCGGCCAGCTTCGACGAGCCCTCCACCAAACGGGCGGCCGAGGCGCTCGACAAGTGGGGGGCCGAGCGGCCCACCCTGGTGGTGCTCACCGACGACGAGGTCACGGCCTTGAAGAGCTTTCGCAACCTGCCGCGCGTCACCGTGGTGCAGGCGACGGCCGCGGGGGTCGCCGACCTCATTGCAAGCCGCTCGCTGGTGCTCTCCCAAACCGCGCTCGAGACCCTCACGGCACGTGCAAAGGGAGTGGACCGCGGCGAAAGCGGTAGCCGAGCCATAGCCCGAGCGGACTCCGCCGAGGAATCCGAGCGGAGCGAGGATTCCGAGGAATAAGGATGGAGGCCCGCCAGGTGATCATCGAGCCGGTCGTCTCCGAGAAGAGCTATGCCCTGATGGCGGACGGCAAGTACACGTTCAGGGTCGACCACCGAGCCCACAAGACCCAGATCGCGCGGGCCGTCGAGGAGATCTTCGACGTGCGGGTGAGGGCCGTGCGGACCGCCAAGGTGCGTTCGAAGCCCAAGCGCCGGGGGCTCCACAGCGGCCGTACGCGTTCCTGGAAGAAGGCGGTCGTGGAGGTCGCCGCCGGCGACCGGATCGAGCTCTTCGAGGGCGCAGCGGTGGCGGAGTGACGAGTCGCTAGAGGACACCCGGATGGCGATCAAGAAGACCAAGCCCACCAGTCCCGGACGGCGCTTCGCGACCTTTCAGGCCCGCGAGGAGCTGACCGCGGAGCGCCCGCGCAAGCAGCTCACCGAGGGTAAGTCCAAGAGCGGCGGGCGCAATGCCCGTGGCCGGATCACCTCCCGGCACCGCGGGGGCGGGGCCAAGCAGCGCTACCGGCGCATCGACTTCAAGCGTCAAAAGGACGGCGTGCCTGCCCGGGTGGCGACGATCGAGTACGACCCGAACCGGACCTGCTACATCGCCCTGGTGAAGTACGCCGACGGCGATCAGCGCTACATCCTGGCCCCCCAGGGCCTGCGGCCGGGGGACCCGGTCGAGTCGGGCGAGCGATCCGACATCCGGCCCGGCAACACGCTGCCGCTGCGCACGATCCCCACCGGGACCGTGGTGCACAACGTCGAGCTCGTCCCCGGCCAGGGCGGACGGCTGGGTCGCGCCGCCGGCTCGGGCATCCAGGTGGCCGCGAAGGAGGGCGACCTCGTCACCCTGCGCCTGCCGTCGTCGGAGATGCGCATGGTGCGCGCCGAGTGCCGCGCCACCGTGGGCACGCTCTCGAACGCCGAGCACCAGAACGTCAAGCTCGGGAAGGCAGGACGCGCCCGTCACAAGGGCCGCCGTCCGCAGACCCGGGGCGTGGCGATGAACCCGGTGGACCACCCGCACGGCGGCGGCGAGGCGCATCACACCCCGGGCGGGCACCCGGAGACCCCGTGGGGAAAGCCGACCCTCGGCTACCGAACCCGAAAGAAGGGCAAGAGCTCCGACGCGATGATCGTCCGCGGACGGCGTCGTGGAAAGAAGAAGCGATGACCCTGATTCCCTCGCTCACGCGACCGCCGCACGACGGAGGGCGTGCCTGATGGGCCGCTCCACCAAGAAGGGACCATTCGTCGAGGAGCGGCTGATGAGCCGCATCCAGCAGATGAACCAGAGCGGCTCGAAGCAGATGATCAAGACCTGGTCGCGAACCTCGACCATCTTCCCCGAGATGGTCGGACACACGATCGCCGTCCACGACGGCAGAAAGCACGTTCCGGTGTTCATCTCCGAGTCGATGGTCGGTCACAAGCTCGGGGAGTTCGCGCCCACGCGGACCTTCCGCGCCCACTCCGGGACCAAGGCGGAGCGGTAGGTGGCCCGGCGCGCCCAAGACGACTCGGCGAGCCCGGTGGTGCGGGCATCCGCGCGCTACGTTCGCGTCGCGCCGCGCAAGGCGCGCCTGGTCGCGGACCAGGTCAGAGGGCTGACCGTGCCAGAAGCGCGGACGCTGCTGGAGTTCTCGCCCCGCGGGGCTTCCCGCGACGTCGCGAACCTGATCGCCTCGGCCGCCGCCAACGCCGAGAACAACCACGACTTGGTTGCCGACGACCTGCGAGTCGCGGACATCCGGGTCGACGAGGGGCCGACCCTGAAGCGCTGGCGGGCCCGCGCCCGCGGCCGGGCGACCAGAATCGAGAAGCGAACCAGCCACGTGAGCGTGGCGCTGAGGCCGACCGAGTAGAGGGGAACGAGCATGGGGCAGAAGATCCATCCCGAGGGCTTCCGGGTCGGCTACATCCACGATTGGAAGTCGACCTGGTTCAACCAGCGCGAGTTCGACGACTACCTGTTCGAGGACATCGCGATCCGCGACCACATCCAGCGCAAGCTCTCGCACGCGGGACTGTCCGACATCAGGATCGTCAAGCAGCGCGGCGAGGTGACCGTTGACATCCACACGGCCCGGCCGGGAATCGTGATCGGCAAGTCGGGGTCCGAGGTCGATGCCCTGCGGCGGGACCTGCACAAGCTGGTCAACAAGCCGGTCAAGGTGAACATCCGGGAGATCAAGCGGCCCGAGCTCGACGCGAAGCTCGTCGCCCAGTCGATCGCCGAGCAGCTTCAAAACCGGGTCGCATTCCGCCGCGCGATGAAGCGCGCCCTGACGTCGGCGATGCGCTCGGGCGCCAAGGGCGTGAAGGTCCAGGTCTCAGGGCGCTTGGGCGGCGCTGAGATGGCCCGCACCGAGGGCTATTCCGACGGCCGGGTGCCGCTGCACACGCTGCGCGCGGACATCGACTACGGGTTCGTGGAGGCTCGTACGACCACCGGGCGGATCGGCGTCAAGTGCTGGATCAACAAGGGTGAGGTGATGCCCGAGGGCTACGGCCCGGGACCCGGCGAGGACGGGGCGGAAGCCCTGACGCCGCGCTCGGCGCGGCAGCGTCCCGGGCGCCCGGAGCGGCGCGAGGCCTCCCAGCGCGGCGCCGCTCCCCCGCGTCCCGCGCCCGCGAAGGCTGCCCCGCAGACCCCGGCCCCGGCAGGCGGCCCCGAGACGGCGACGCCCGGCGGCGCCGAGCGATCGGGTGGCGAAGCTCCGGCGAGCGGAGAGGGCAAGTAGCGATGCTGAGCCCGAAGCGGGTCAAACACCGCAAGGTCCAGCGAGGCCGCATGCGCGGCAACACGAAGGGCGGCCATCAGGTCGCATTCGGCGAGTACGGGTTGAAGGCCATGGAGCGAGGGTGGGTGACGAACCGCCAGATCGAGGCAGCCCGAATCGCCATGACCCGCAGGATCAAGCGAGGCGGCAAGGTGTGGATCAACGTGTTCCCGGACAAGCCGTTCACGAAGAAGCCGGCCGAGACCCGCATGGGCTCGGGGAAGGGAAATCCCGAGGGCTGGGTGGCCGTCGTGAAGCCCGGCCGCGTGATGTTCGAGCTCGCCGGGGTCCCGGAGGACCTCGCCCGCGAGGCCATACGGCTGGCCGGGCACAAGCTGCCCGTGAAGACCAAGTTTGTGCGGAGAGAGGGGGTCGGGGAGTGAAGGGCAGCGACGTCCACGCGCTCAACGACCACGACCTCGTCGAGCGCCTCAAGCAGGCGCGAGAGGAGGCCTTCAGCCTCCGCTTCCGCCATGCGACGGGCGAGCTCGAGAACACGGCGGGACTCAGCGTCGCCCGGCGCGACGTGGCGCGCCTGCTGACCGTGGCCCGGCAGCGCGGAATCGACCTCGACAAGGAGCTTCGGTGAGCCCCGAGGAAGAGCAGCAGCAGGACGCCCAGCAGCCCGACGCGGCCGAGCAGGCCGAGGACGCCCAAGAGCCGGAGGCCGCCGAGCAGCCCGAGGCCGCCGAGGACGCGGGTGAGGCCACCGAGGGCGGCGAAGGCGCGGAGCCGGCGCCCGAAGGGGAGCCGGCCGCCGAGGGTGCGGATGCCCAGGCGGAGGAACCGGAGGAGGCGCTGAGCCCGAAGGAGCGGCGAAGGCGGGAGCGCTCGCGCGCTTCCGGCGCCGCCGGCCCTTCCCGCTCCCCGGAGGAGCGAGCGAGCCAGCGCGCCGACCGCCGTCGCGCGGCGGCCGCGAGCAGGCGCCGCTACCGGGCCGCCCGCCGCCGCAAGCGCGGCGAGCCGGGCACCGGCACTCCGGCGGCGCCGCGCGAGCCGGGCGCCCGGAAGGTTCGCCAGGGCACCGTCGTTTCGGCGGGCGCCGACAAGACGATCACCGTCGAGATCGCCGTGGTCCGTCGCCACCGAACGTACGAGAAGGTGGTTCGCCGGACCAGCAAGCTGCACGCCCACGACGAGGGCAACCAGGCCCACGAGGGGGACCTCGTGCGGGTGGTCGAGTCCCGGCCGCTGTCCCGCACGAAGCGCTGGCGGCTCCTCGAGGTCCTGGAGCGAGCGCCCCGATGATCCAGCAGGAGACGAAGCTCAGGGTGGCCGACAACTCTGGAGCTCGAGAGATCCTCTGCATCCGCGTGAAGGGCGGACATCACCGCCGCTACGCGAGCGTCGGCGACGTGATCACCGCCACCGTGAAGCAGGCCGCGCCCCGCGGCGCGGTCCGAAAGGGCGAGGTTGTGCAGGCGGTGGTCGTTCGCACCAAGAAGCAGTTGGGGCGCGGCGACGGGACCTACATCGCCTTCGACGAGAACGCGGCGGTGCTGATCGACCCGCAGCGAAACCCGCGTGGGACCCGGATCTTCGGCCCCGTGGCCCGCGAGCTTCGCGAGCGCAACTTCATGAAGATCGTCTCGCTTGCCCCCGAGGTGTTGTGATGGCGAAGGCGATGCGGATCAAGAAGGGCGACGCGGTGATGATCACCGGCGGCAAGGACAAGGGGAAGACCGGCCGCGTGCTGCGGACCGACCCGAGCAGGCGACGGGTGTACGTCGAGGGGATGAACGTGGTCAAGCGCCACCAGCGCCCCCGCTCGATCAAGGACACGCAGCGAAACGCGCAGGCGGGCGGCATCATCGAGAAAGAAGGACCGATCCACGTCTCGAACGTGATGCTGCTGGACCCGACCGACAACCAGCCGACCAGGGTGGGCGTGCGCACGGTCCAGGACGGCAAGCGGGAGCGGTACGCGAAGCGAACCGGGAACGCGATCGAGTGATGGAAGCCACGGTCACAGAGGCCCAGCAGGCGGGGCCGCCCCCTCGCCTGCGCGAGCGGTTCGAGTCCGAGATCGTGGAGCGCCTGACCGCACGGTTCGGATACCGCAACCCGATGGAGGTCCCGCGCCTGCAGAAGGTCACCGTCAACATGGGGGTGGGCGACGCCAAGCAGACCGCCTCGGTGCTCGACGCGGCGACCGAGCAGCTCGGCGTGATCTCCGGGCAGCGCCCGAACGTGCGGCGCGCCCGCAAGTCGATCGCCTCGTTCAAGATCCGAGCCGGCATGCCCGTCGGCGTCGCCGTGACCCTGCGCGGCGCCCGGATGTGGGAGTTCGTGGATCGGCTGATCTCGATTGCCATTCCGCGCATCCGCGACTTCCGCGGGCTCAACCCGCGGTCCTTCGACGGGCGCGGCAACTACTCGCTCGGGATCCGCGAGCAGCTCATCTTCCCCGAGATCGACTACGACTCGATCGACGAGGTGCGCGGCCTCGACGTGACGATCACGACCAGCGCGAACACCGACGAGGAGGCGTTCGAGCTGCTGCTCGGCCTCGGGTTCCCGTTCTCTGCCGAAGGCCGGCCGGGAGAGGCGGATCACGAGGCGGAGGAGGAGGAACGGCGCCGCGAGGAGGCCCGTCAGCGCGCCGAGGCGGAGGCCGCGGCGCTCGAGCAGCTCAAGGAGGAGAACCCGGAGGCCTACAAGAGGCAGGTCAGAGAGGAAGCGGCCCCCGACGGGGAGGGCGAGGCCGAGGCCTCCGCGGACGAGACACCGAGCGAGGGCGAGAGCGGGCCCGAGGAGTAACGAGATGGCGAAGACGTCACAGATCGTCAGGCAGAAGCGAGATCCGAAGTACAGGTCGCGGCGGTACAACCGCTGCCGTCGCTGCGGGCGATCGCGCGCCTTCTACAGAAAGTTCGGCCTCTGCCGGCTCTGCCTGCGCGAGCTCGCCCACAAGGGCTACATCCCCGGGATGACCAAGTCGAGCTGGTGAGGCCCCGCCGATGATGACCGACCCCATATCCGACTACCTGACCCGGATGCGTAACGCGATCTCGGCTCAGCACGCCGAGGTCGAGGTGCCCGCGTCGCGGCTGAGGAAGGAGATGACGCGGATCCTCGCCGAGCAGGGGTACATCAACGACTACGAGATCGAGCCCACCCCGGTGGGAGAGGCGATCCGGATCCAGCTCAAGTACACGGGGGGCCGCGGATCGGTGATCAGCGGCCTGACGCGCGTCTCCCGCCCCGGCCGACGGCGCTACGTGAGCCACGACGAGATCCCCCGCGTCCTGGGCGGCATGGGCACGGCGATCATGTCCACCTCGGCCGGCGTGATGACCGGCCACGAGGCAAAGCGGCGCGGCGTCGGCGGCGAGGTCGTCGCCTACGTCTGGTGACCCGATGAGCCGAATCGGGCGACAGCCAATCGCGATCCCGGACGGCGTCACCGTGGAAGTCGGCTCCGGCATGGTCTCCGTGAAGGGCCCGAAGGGCGAGCTGCGCCAAGCCGTCAGTCCGGACCTCGAGATCGTCCGCGAGGACGCTCCCGACGGCGACGGGGAGCGCGGCCCCCTGCTCACGGTCAAGCGCCCTACGGATCGCGGTGAGCACCGGGCACTGCACGGACTGACGCGCAGCCTGATCGCGAACATGGTCCACGGCGTCACCGACGGCTTCGAGAAGCGGCTCGAGATCCAGGGGGTCGGCTACAGGGCACGGCTTCAGGGGAACACGCTGGAGCTCAGCCTCGGTTATTCGCATCCGGTCTCGGTGGTCGCGCCCGAGGGCATCGAGTTCGAGGTCCCGGCGCCCACGCAGGTGGTCGTCCGCGGGATCGACAAGCAGCTCGTCGGCGAGGTGGCGGCGAGGATCCGCCGCACCCGGCCCCCCGAGCCCTACAAGGGCAAGGGCGTTCGCTACGCCGGCGAGCACGTGCGCCGCAAGGTCGGAAAGCGGGCATAGGGTGCTGACGAAGCCGCAGCAGCGACTCCGCCGCCGCCGCCGCGTGCGCGCCAAGGTGCGCGGCAGCGCCGAGCGCCCGCGCCTGTCGGTGTTCCGGTCCAACCGGGGCGTGTTCGCCCAGCTGATCGACGACGGGGCCGCGCGCACCGTGGCGGCCGTCGCCTGGACCGAGCCCGAGCTGCGCGACATGGGCGCCATGGACCAGGCCAAGCGCGCCGGGGCGCTGCTCGCCGAGCGAGCCAAGAAAGCCGGCGTCCAGGCCTGCGTCTTCGATCGCGGGGGCTACCGCTATCACGGCCGGGTTCGAGCCCTGGCCGAGGGCGCTCGCGAGGGCGGGCTGAAGTTCTGACGCGCTACCTTGCTTGATTCGGCCATGAGTCACGAAGTCCAGACAGTGAGCCCTCAGGGGCTCGACCTCCAGGAGCGGGTGATCGAGATCAACCGCGTCGCCAAGGTGGTCAAGGGCGGGCGGCGCTTCTCGTTCACGGCCCTGGTCGCGGTCGGTGACGAGAACGCGGTCGTGGGCATCGGCTACGGCAAGGCGCGCGAGGTCCCGCTGGCGATCCAGAAGGCGGTCGAGAACGCGCGCAAGAGCCTAATCCGGGTCCCCATGTACGGGCAGACGATCCCGCACCGGATCATCGGGCGCTTCGGCGCCGGCCATGTCGTCCTGCGCCCGGCGAGCCCCGGCACGGGGGTGATCGCCGGGGGCGGGGTGCGCGCGGTGCTCGAGCTGGCGGGGATTCGCGACGTGCTGACGAAGAGCATCGGCACGCAGAACCCGATCAACCTCGTGAAGGCGACCATGGAGGGCCTGATGGGGTTGCGGCGCCCAGAGCAGGTGGCCAAGCTGCGCGGCAAGAGCGTGAAGGAGGTCCTCGGGCTGCAGGAGAACGGCTCCGGCCGGACAGCCTCGCGGGGCGACTCCGGGACCGCGGCTCCAGCCGAGGCCGAGGAGGAGGGCGCCGCGCCGGCCGCGGAGGGCGGCGATGGCTGAGCTTCACGTCAAGCAGACCCGCTCCGCGAACGGCGCGAGCCCGAAGCAGCGCGAGACCCTTCGCTCGCTTCGCCTTGGAAGGATCGACCGCGAATCCAGTTGGAAGGACACCCCCGAGCTGCGGGGCATGCTGCGCAGGGTCGCGCACCTGGTCGAGGTGAGTGGGGGGCAGGCCTCCTGATGTCCCGGCTGTCACCCGAAGAGGTCGGCCTCCACACCGTGCGCCCCAAGCCCGGGTCGCGGCGTGCCCGCAAGCGTGTGGGCCGGGGCAGCGGGTCCGGCCTCGGCAAGACCTCGGGACGCGGGCACAAGGGCGCGGGAGCGCGGTCCGGGAACAAGCGCAAGGCGGGCTATGAGGGCGGGCAGAACCCGATCCACATGCGGACCCGCAAGCTGCGGGGCCCCCATCACAAGATGTCCATGCCGTTCGAGCGGTTTCGCACCCGAACGCAGCCGGTGAACGTCTCGGATCTCGAGGCCCGCTTCGACGCCGGCGACGAGGTGACGCCGGAGTCCCTGCGCGCCGCCGGGCTCGCGAAGCGGCGGTACCCGGTGAAGATCCTGGGACGGGGTGAGCTGGCCAAGAAGCTCACCGTTCGCGCCCATGCCTTCAGCGCTTCGGCGAAGGAGAAGATCGAGCAGGCCGGCGGCAGCGCGGAGGTGGTGGAAAGCTAGTGCTCCAGACGATCGCCAACGCATTCAAGGTCGCCGAGATCCGCAAGAAGCTCGCGTTCACCGCCGCGATGCTGGCGCTCTACAGGCTCGGTGCCTACATCCCGGCGCCCGGAGTGGACCTGAACACGGTCAAGGACATCGAGTCGAACTTCTCCGGGAGCAACATCCTGGGCTTCCTCAACCTGTTCAGCGGCGGGAGCCTGTCCCGGCTGTCCCTGTTCGCGCTGGGGATCATGCCCTACATCACGGCCTCGATCATCCTGCAGCTCCTGACCGTGGTGGTGCCGTCGCTCGAGCGCCTCCAGAAGGAGGGCGAGGTCGGCCAGCAGAAGATCACCCAGTACACGCGCTATCTGACCGTCGTCCTTGCCTTCGCCCAGTCGCTGGGCTACGTCTTCCTGTTCCAGTCGTTCCAGGACGCCGCGGGCACCAGCGTGGTCGGCACGCTGACCTTCGGCAAGGTGTTCCTGATCGTGATCGCGCTCACCGCCGGGACCACCCTGTTGATGTGGCTGGGTGAGCTGATCACCCAGCGCGGGATCGGCAACGGGATCTCGCTGATGATCTTCGCCTCGATCGCGTCCAGCATCCCGACCGGGATCCAGGCCTGGTGGACGAACCCGGATCAGGTCTTCGTGGTCATGATGCCGTTCATCGCCCTGGCCGTGATCGTGGGGATCGTCTTCGTGCAGGAGGGCCAGCGGCGGATCCCGGTCCAGTACGCCAAGCGCGTCGTCGGCCGCCGCATGACCACCGGGGGGTCCACCTACCTGCCGCTCCGCGTGAACATGGCCGGCGTCATCCCGGTGATCTTCGCCGCCTCGATCATGGCCTTCCCGCCGACGATCGGCCAGCTCCTCAACACTCCCGCCGCGCTCGACTTCGCCGCCTTCTTCAGCCCCAACGGCTGGGCCTACGTGGTCGGCGAGGTCTTCTTCATCATCATCTTCACCTACTTCTACACGGCGGTCACCTTCAACCCCGTCGACCAGGCGGACAACCTGAAGAAGTACGGCGGCTTCATCCCCGGCGTCAGGCCCGGGCGACCTACCGCCGAATACCTGGACCGCATCCTGTCCAGGCTCACCTTCCCCGGCGCGCTGTACCTTGGCGCGGTGGCGGCGCTGCCGACGATCCTGATCAGCCAGACGTCCGCGAACTTCTTCTTCGGGGGCACTTCGATCCTGATCGTGATCGGCGTCGCCCTGGACACGGTCAAGCAGCTCGAGGCGCAGCTCATGATGCGCAACTACGAGGGCTTTCTGAAATGAGGACGGGCCCGGACGCGGGCCCTTCCACTTGAGTCGCGATGTCTGAGCTGAACCTCGTCCTGCTGGGGCCGCCCGGGTCGGGGAAGGGGACTCAGGGGGAGCGCTTGCAGCGCGACTTCCGCCTTCCGTACTACGCCACCGGCGACATCCTGCGTGCCGCCGTGCGCGAGGGCACGGAGCTCGGGGCGCTGGCCAAGGAGTACATGGACCGGGGCGACCTGGTTCCCGACGACGTGATCGTCGGCGTGATCGGTGAGCGGGTAGGGCGCCATGAGGCCGCCGACGGCTTCATCCTCGACGGCTTCCCGCGGACGGCGCCGCAGGCCGAGGCGCTGGACTCGAAGATGGACGAGCTCGGCCGCAAGCTGACCGCGTCGATCCTGATCGAGGTCTCCGACGACGAGGTCGTGCGTCGCCTCGGCGGCCGCCGGACCTGCGTCAAGGAAGGGCACGTGTTCCACGTCGACTTCGATCCGCCCAAGAACGAGGGCATCTGCGACATGTGCGGCGCGCGGCTGGAGGTCCGCGAGGACGACAAGCCGGAGGTCATCCGGCGCCGCCTCGAGCAGTACCACTCGAAGACAGAGCCGCTGGTCGCCCACTACGAGCAGCGGGGCCTCTTGCGCCGCGTGGACGGGTCGCGGGGGCCCGACCAGGTCAACGACCGGATCAGGGCGCTGCTGGCCACCCTGCGCATGGAGGAAGAGCTCTAGGCGGCCGCGGGACCTTCGGTTTCCGCAGCGCAGGAACGTCGATGATCATTCGAAAGACCCCCGAGCAGATCGAGAGGATGGCGGCGGCCGGCGCGATCCAGGCGCGGTGCCTGCGAATGCTGCGCTCCAAGTGCCATCCGGGGGTCACGACCGCGGAGCTCGACGAGGCGGCGGAGCGCTTCATCGTCTCGCAGGGGGCCGAGGCGTCGTTCAAGGGCTACCGCGGCTTCCCGGGCTCGATCTGCACCTCGCCGAACTCGATGGTCGTTCACGGGATCCCTGGCCCTTACGAGCTGAAGCGGGGCGACGTCATCTCCCTGGACGTCGGAGTGACGAAGGAAGGCTGGGTGGCCGACGCGGCGGCCACCGTGCCCGTCGGGCCGGTGACTCCCGAGGCGCGGAGGTTGCTGGACGCCACCAGGGAGTCCCTGCTGGCCGGGACGGAGCAGGCCCGCGCCGGGAACCGGCTCGGTGACGTGTCTGCCGCTATCCAGCGCACGGTCGAGCTCGAGGGGTTCTCGATCATCCGCTCGCTGGTGGGCCACGGAATCGGCCGCGACATGCACGAGGACCCCCAGATCCCGAACTACGGCGAGCCGGGCCGGGGACCCGAGCTGGAGGCCGGCATGGTGCTGGCGATCGAGCCGATGGTCAACGCGGGCGGGCCCCAGGTCCGGGTGGGAGAGGACAACTGGGCGGTGTACTCGGCCGACGGCTCGCTCGCGGCGCACTTCGAGTTCACGGTGGCGGTCACCGACGAAGGCCCCCGGGTGCTGACGCCCTGGCACGAGGAATGAGGCCGCCCGGAGCTCCCGAGTACCCCTGCTACCATCTTCCTTCGGCCAATCGGCCGTCTTTTTCGCCTGCGGGCCCGATTCATGGGGCCGGCGGGCCTTCTCCGCAAGTGATTGGATACGACCCAATGAGAGGGCGATGAAGGTTCGAGCCTCCGTAAAGCCGATGTGCGAGCGCTGCCGGGTGATCCGCCGGGGCGGCGTCGTGCTGATCATCTGCTCGAACCCGCGCCACAAGCAGAGGCAAGGTTGATGTTGCGCGGAGCCGGAGCCGGAAACGCAACAGCCGCGCCGCGCGCGTACACGTCGGCGACGCGACTGCCTGGTGCAGGTTATGTCTTGCGCGGCGCCGGAGCCGGAAACGCAACAGCCGCGCCGCGCGCGTACACGTCGGCGACGCGACAGGCTGGTAAAGGTTGATATGGCTCGAATCGCGGGGGTAAACGTCCCGCTCAACAAGCGCGTCGAGGTCGGTCTCACTTACGTCCACGGTGTCGGTGCCTCGGCCGCCAAGAAGATCGTCGCCGAGACCGGGGTCGATCCGAACACCTACGTCAAGGACCTCACCGACGACGAGGTGGTGAAGCTTCGCGAGGCGGTCGAGTCTCGGGAGGTCGAGGGCGATCTGCGCCGCGAGCGCTCGCAGAACATCAAGCGACTGTCCGAGATCGGCGCCTACCGCGGCCTTCGGCACCGTCGCGGGCTTCCCGTCAGGGGGCAGCGAACGAAGACCAACGCGCGCAGCCGCAAGGGTCCGCGGCGCATGAGCGTGGCCGGCCGGCGCAAGGCGCCCGCGCCGAAGTAGGAGGGCGGAAGATGCCACCGCGAAAGGCCGCACGCGGCAAGGGCCGCTCCCGCCGGCGCGTGAAGAAGAACGTCGCGTACGGGGTCGCCCACATCAAGACCAGCTTCAACAACACCATCGTCACGATCACCGACACGGACGGCAACGTCGTCTGCTGGGAATCGGCCGGCTCGGCCGGGTTCAAGGGCTCGCGCAAGTCGACTCCGTTCGCCGCTCAGGTGACGGCCGACTCCGCGGCGCGCAAAGGCATGGAGCACGGCCTCGAGCGGGTCGAGGTCCACGCGAAGGGCGCCGGGTCGGGGCGCGATACCGCGATCCGCTCGCTGCAAGCCGCCGGGCTCCAGGTGACCACCGTCAAGGACGTCACCCCGCAGGCTCACAACGGGTGCCGGCCCCGGAAGCGCCGCCGGGTCTGACGACGGATGGCCAGAGACACCTCACCGCAGTGCAAGCAGTGCCGCCGCGAGGGCCAGAAGCTGTTCCTGAAGGGCCAGCGCTGCCTGACCGAGAAGTGCGGGGTCGAGCGGCGCTCCTATCCGCCCGGCGAGCACGGCCGCGGGCGGGTGCGCCAGTCCGAGTACCGCCAGCAGCTCCGCGAGAAGCAGAAGGCCCGGCGCTACTACCAGCTGCTCGAGCGCCAGTTCCGCGGCTACTACCAAAAGGCCTCCCGCCAGCCGGGGGTTACCGGCGAGAACCTGCTGCGGCTGCTGGAGCGAAGGCTGGACAACGTGCTCGTTCGGCTGGGCTTCGCCGCGTCGCGCCGCCAGGCTCGCCAACTGATCGGGCACGGCCACTGGCTGGTCAACGGCCGGCGGGTCGACATCCCCTCGTACCAGGTTCGCCCGGATGACGTGATCTCGATTCGCCCCAACGCGGCCGCCGCCGACGTCGTGCGCTCGGCCACCGAGCTCACCACCGTGGTGCCGCCCTGGCTCCAGGCCGACCACGACGCTCTGACCGCCAAGGTCCTTCGCCTACCTGAGCGAAGCGAGATCTCGGCGCCGGTCCAAGAGCAGTTGATCGTCGAGCTCTACTCCAAGTAGGGCTCACCCGCCAACAACCAAAGCAAGAGGAAATATGACCACCCTGCCCGAATTCCAGATTCCCAAGATCTCCTCCGAGAAGGTCGACGAGAACCGCGGGACGTTCACGATCGAGCCCCTCGACAAGGGCTTCGGCTACACGTTCGGCAACAGCCTGCGCCGGGTGTTGCTCTCCTCGCTGGGCGGCGCCGCGATCAAGAGCGTGCGTATCGAGGGAGTCGCCCACGAGTTCTCGGACGTCGCTGGGGTGAAGGAGGACGTCACCGACATCGTCCTCAACCTGAAGGACGTCGTGATCCGGATGCACACCGACGCCGACGAGGTCGAGGCGCCCCTGGTCGCGACCGGCCCCGGCGACGTGAAGGCCAAGGACATCGACCTCCCGGCGGGCGTCGAGATCCTGAACCCAGAGGTGCCGATTGCCACGCTCGAGAAGCGGACCAAGCTCGAGATGTACCTGACGATCGGGCGCGGACGCGGGTATTCCCCCGCCGAGGAGAACAAGACCGAGGATCAGCCGCTCGGCGTGATCCCGATCGACTCCATCTTCTCGCCGATCCGCCGCGCGTCGTACGCGGTCGACTCGGCCCGCGTCGGACAGCGAACGGACTTCGACAAGCTGTCGCTCGAGATCGAGACGGACGGCTCGATGGAGCCCTCATCGGCCCTGCGCGAGGCGGCCGAGATCCTGATCAAGAGCCTGGCGATCTTCACGGATGCCGATCGCGTCGAGGAGCTGACCAGCCGCGACGGCGTCGGCCCCATGGAGGCCGGCTTCGCGCCGTTGTCGACCGGCGACGGCGACGATCGGCTGATCGAGGAGCTCGAGATCGGGGTTCGCGCCTACAACTGCCTGAAGCGGGCCGGGATCCAGACCGTCGGCGACTTGATTCAGCGCTCGGAATCGGAGCTGAACGCGATCCCGAACTTCGGCCGGCGCTCCACCGAAGAGGTGATCGAGGCGCTGCACGCGCTCGGCCTCTCGCTGCGGGACGAGTAGGCGCTGGGCGGACGGCATGCGCCACCGCAAGGCCAGGCACAAGCTCAGCCGCAGCGCCTCGCACCGGCGCTCGCTGCTGCGAAACCTCTGCCGGGAGGTGATCGAGCACGAGCGGATCAAGACCAGCCAGGCGAAGGCCAAGGCGGTGAAGCCCGAGGTCGAGAAGCTGATCACGCTGGCGAAGCGTGGTGACCTCCACGCACGGCGCCAGGCGCTGTCCGAGCTGGGCCAGGACCGGTTCGTGGTGCACAAGCTGTTCGAGGAGATCGCGCCTCGCTACGCGAGCCGCCCGGGGGGCTATACCCGGATCGTGAAGCTCGGCCCACGGCCCTCGGACTCGACCGAGATGGTCTTCCTCGAGCTGGTCTAGCCTCGTTGACCCATGTCCGGCTGACGATCGCCTACGACGGCGGGCCGTTCGCCGGCTGGGCCGCTCAGCCCGGGCTGCGTACGGTGCAGGGCGAAATCGAGGCGGCCCTGGAGCGGATCGTCGCCAGGCGAGTCGGGCTGACCGTCGCCGGCCGAACCGACGCCGGCGTCCACGCCTGGGGCCAGGTCGCGAGCTTCGAGCTGGACGCCGAGCCGCCGGACGGGATGGCGCGGCGGCTGAACGCTGTCCTGCCCGCCGAGGTGGCTGTGCTCGAGGCCGTCCCGGCCCCGCCGGGGTTCGACGCTCGCCGCGATGCCCGGTCACGCACCTACTGCTACCGGGTCCTCGCCGCCCGCACGCGGACCCCGTTCGAGATCGGCCGCGCCCTGTGGTGGCCCCACGCGCTCGATCGCTCCCTCCTGGAGCGCTGCGCTGAGCCCCTGGCCGGCGAGCACGACTTCACGGCCTTCACTCCGACCCAGACGGACCACGTCCGCTTCCACCGGCGGGTGCTCGGGGCCGAGTGGCGCACGTACCGGCTGCCGGACCCGTTCTCGGGACACCTCCTCGAGCTCTGGATCGAAGCCGACTCCTTCATGCGACACATGGTCAGGATCCTGGTTCGAACGATGCTCGAGGTCGGCGCCGGCAGGCGAACGGTGGACGAGTTCAAGCACCTCCTTGCTGGCGCGCCGCGCGAGCGGGCCGGCCAGACGGCGCCCCCGCACGGCCTCTACCTGGCGGCGGTCAGCTACTGAGGGGGCCCAGCGTCGCCGCCCCGCCCTGTCGGGGAGTCCTCCCGGCCGCTGAGCTCGACCTCGCCAAGGCTCGCTGGGCGCCCCGGGAGGTACATGGACGATGCCGTGGCCAGGAGGACCGGCTTGCCCTCGGCGTTCGTCACCTCGGCGCGGGTGATGGCGATCGTCCTGCCGCTGTGCACCACCTCCGCGCGTGCGGTGAGGTCGGTCCCGTCCGGGGCCACGGGGCGCAGGAAGTTGGCCTTCAGGTCGAGGCCCGCGATCGCCACCCCGGGCGCCGCCATGGTCTCGGCGGCGGCCAGCATCGCGAAGTCCGCCTGCATCGCGATCACCCCGCCCTGGAGGCGCCGCGCCGGGCTCGTCAGCCACTCGGTCGCCGGCAGGGCGAAGGTCGCCTTGCCCTCGGCGACCTCGGACAGCCGCAAACCCGTCAGGTGGTGGAGCGGCGGCGGCGGAAGCTCGCCCGCGAGCTGACGGCGAAGGATCTCGGCACCCGACAGCTCGGACCAGACCTCCTGCGGGATGATCGCGTCGGGGGCCACCCGCTCGTACGGGTCGGGCGTGCCGTGGTCGCGAGGCTCATAGACGGGTAGATGCTTCGGCGGCTCGGGCGGATCGGGCAGCGGCGGAAACACCGACAGGCGGGACGTTCCGTGCGCGATCAGCCGCTCGTCTTGCGAGTCGAGCACGAAGACCTCCGACAGGGCCACGGATCGGCCCACGTGAATCGCCTGCCCGTGCGCCGCGAGCGTCATCCCCGGGCGGGCGGGCCGCAGGAAAGACATCGAGAGCTCGGCGGTGGTGTATGTGGTCGCTGCCGGTAGGCGGGTCTCGATCGAGCAGCCGAACGCGATGTCGGCGACGATCGCCAGGACTCCGCCCGAGATCACGCCGGTGGAGGAGGTCAGCCACCCGGAGGCGGGCATCTCGGCCTCGGCCGTACCGTCCCCGAACCTCACGGGCACCGCCCCGGTCAGGTGCGAGAGAGGCGGCGGAGGCGAGGTGCGCCTCCGCCAGCCGTCGAGGCGCTCGCGGCCCGGCAGGGCCACCACGGCCGGATCGGGATAGTCGCCGCGGACCGGCTCGGTCCACACTCGCTGCGGAACGGAGTCGGCCTGGGGGCGCTCGGACACGGCGGACGAACCTAGCCGAATCCGGCATCCGGGAACACCGTCGGCTGATGCTCCTCGATTCGCCCGTCCGGCTTGATGTGAAGAACTCGCCACCCCTTCGCCGCCAGCGCATCGGAGATCAGGCGGCGGTGGCAGCGGCGCCATTCTCCCTCCGCGCACATGACCGCCGTGGGGTGCTCGCCCGCGAGGCGGGTGAGGAGGTCGAAGCCGGCGGCGAACTCGTCGGTCTCCATGTGGTCCGCGTAGGCCCGAAACGAGGCGACCCTCCACTCCGTATGGGGGGAGTCGGGCCGCGGGCGCCGGCGCCCGCCGAGTGGCCCGCCCAGGCTCTCGTACCCGATTCCGGCGCCGTCCAGGGCCGCTTCGAGCGCGCCGGCGTTGAACTGCGGATGGCGCCGCGAGCCCGGGTAACGCCGCACGTCGCCCACGAGCTTCACGCCGTGGCCCTCAAGGAGGCCCAAAAACCGGTCCACCGGGTGGGTGGAGTGGCCGATCGTGAAGATGCCCGGGGCGTCGCCCATGCCCTGATTGTGCCGCCGGACCGTCCCTAGAATCGAATCGAGGTACCGATGACGCGGGTGTTGCTCACAAATGACGACGGAATCGGCGCCGCGGGGCTGCACGCCCTGCGCCGCGCGCTGGGCGAGCTCGACGGGATCGAGACGCACGTGATCGTCCCCGATTCCAACCGCAGCGCGACCGCGAGGAGCATCACCACCCGCTCGCCGCTGTCGGTCGAGGAGGTTGTCCTCGACGACGGCGGGATCGCCTTCGCCACGGACGGAACCCCCGTCGACTGCGTTCGCTTCGGAGACCTGGGCCTGATCGGGGAGCGCCCCGACCTGATCGTCTCCGGGATCAACCACGGCTCCAACCTCGGCGACGACATCACCTACTCGGGGACCGTGGCCGCCGCCCTGGAGGGGATCGTGCTGGGGATCCCGGCGATCGCGATCTCGCAGCAGGGAAGCGCGCAGGAGATGAGCTTCGTGACCGGTGCGCGCTTCGAGTTCGGCGTCGCCGCGGCGTTCGGGGCGGAGCTGGTGCGCCTGGTCGCCGACAATCCGCTTCCCGCCGAGACGCTGCTGAACGTGAACTGCCCCGCCGGGGAGACGGAGGGGATCGAGGTCACCGGGCTCGGAAAGCGCCTCTACAACGACAAGCTGCGGCTGATCGGCGAGGACGAGGACGGCCGCCGGCGCTACCAGATCTACGGCTTCGAGCCCTCGTTCGAGGACGAGCCGGGAACCGACCTCGCCGCCCAGGCCCGTGGCCGGATCTCGATCACGCCGCTTCACTTC
>JBIOZP010000034.1:0-6554 GCA_044871225.1 Solirubrobacterales bacterium | reverse complement strand
GGCCGACCAGTCGCGCACGATCCGCATCCCCGTCCACATGGTGGAGCGGATGAACCGGGTGGCCCGGGCGAAGCGGGCGCTGATGCAGCAGCACAACCGCGAGCCGAGCTTCGAGGAGATCGCCGAGCTGGTCGAGATGACGCCGAAGAAGGTGGAGGAGATCCTCAAGCTCGGGCAGGAGCCGGTGTCGCTGGAGGCGCCGGTCGGCGGGGAGGAGGGCGACGCCTCGCTGGGCGACTTCATCTCCGACGAGGTCGGTGACCGCCCGCTCGAGGTGGTGGCCAACCGCATCCGCGACGCCGACCTTCAGGAGGTGCTCGACTCGCTGCCCTGGCGCGAGCGCCGAGTGATCGAGCTGCGCTACGGCTTGGGCGACAAGGGCCCGATGACCCTCGAGGACATCGGCCACGAGGTCGGAGTGACCCGCGAGCGAGTCCGCCAGATCGAATCCAAGACGCTGGCGCTGCTGAAGGCATCGGGCGGGGCGGACCGCCTGGCCGGAACGGCCGACGAGGCCTGATCCGGGCCGCGTCTGCCGCTATCCTCGATTCGCCGTTCCCCCGTGATGTAACGGCAACATGACTGACTGTTAATCAGTTCTTGGTGGTTCGAATCCACCCGGGGGAGCCTTCTCTATGAGGTCCGCCGCGGTGGCTGCGCCGTCGTGGCTGGCACACCACGCGCCGACCTCGCGGGCGCGCGCCGTGTAGCGAGGGTTCGCCAACAGGCGGCGGACCGCGAGCTTCACGCCACGCGGTGTGTGGAAGCGGCGGGGCAGTGAGACGCCCAGGCCGGCCCATCTGATCCGAGCCGCGTTCTCTGCCATGTCGCCGGCGTGCGGGCACGCGACCACGGGCACGCCGCTGGCCAACGCCCGCGCCACCGTGCCGTGCCCGGCGTGGCAGATCACCGCGGCGCAGCGGGGCATCGTCTTCGCGTAGGAGAGCCAGTCGACCAGGCGGGCGTTCGCCGGGACCGGGATCGGAGCATCCGGCGGTCGGCGGTTCGTCGTTGCCAGGACCCGCACCGGCTCGTCGGCAAGTGCGGCGAGGGCTGCGCGCAGCAGCCGGTGCGTCGGGTCCTGGGACGTGCTCGGCGCCACCAACATCAGCGGCTCGTCTCCGGGCGGCAGCTCCACCTCCCCGAACGGCCGCTCCCACAGCAGTGGTCCCGTCACCCGCAGCCAGGGGGGCGGCGAGCGGCGCGGGTACTCGAGCTGGGGCAGCGTCGCCACCAGCGCCAGCCGCCGCGAGATCCCGCCGTGCACGTAGTCCAGCGGCGGCAGCCCGACCCGCCGGCGGGTCTCGTTCAGCTCTGCCCGTCCCTGCTGCTCGCCGCGCATCAGCAGCGGCCGGGCCGAACGCCACAGCCGCGCGCCGAGGTCGGTGCGCGGGTAGACCGCACCAACCGCATAGACCGGGAACCCGTCCTCGCCCATCGGCAGGACGTGGGGAACGAGCGTCGCCCACGGTCGCTCCTCTAGCTCGGCCGCCAGGGCGGCCGCCACGGTCAGGATGTCCGCGACCACGACGTCGGGACCCACCGAGCGGATCAGCGAGCGCGTCACCGCCGAAGCCCGCACAGCAGCCTCGTAGGGCTTCAGCGCCCGCTCCGTGGTCGGGAACACCTGATACTCCGGAGCGGCGGCGAAGCGCATGCCCTCGCGCTCGACGTCCTCGCGCCAGCGCGACCAGGTCTCCAGCGTCACCTCGTGGCCGCGCCCGGCCAACTCGCGCCCCAGCGCGATGGCGGGGAACGCGTGGCCCGGGTCCCCGAACGCCGCGAGGAGGACCCTCAGAGCATCTCCGCCAGCTCGCGAATGATCCGCTTGCGCTGCTCCACGTCGAACGACATCGGCGACACGATCAGCGTGCCGACGCCGGCGTCGCGGTACACCTCCAGCCGCTCCTTCACCCGGTCGCGCGGCCCGCAGAGCGTGACCATGTCGATCAGCTCGGGCGGGATCGCCGCGGCCGCGTCCTCCTTCTTGCCGTCGAGGTAGAGGTCCTGGATCTTCTGCGCCGCGTCCTCGAAGCCGTAGCGCCGCACCAGCGCGTTGTAGAAGTTCTTCTCGCGCGAGCCCATCCCGCCGATGTAGAGCGCCGCGAACGGCCGCATCACGTCGCGGGCGCGGTCGATGTCGTCGTCTATCGACACCTGCACGGTCGGCGCGATGTCGAAGCCGTCGGCGTCGAGCGAGCGGCCCGCTCGCGCGGCGCCCTCGTCGAGCAGCTCCCGCGACAGCGACACGTGCTCCGGCGAGAAGAACACCGGCAGCCAGCCGTCGGCGATCTCGCCCACCAGCTGCGTGTTCTTCGGCCCGATCGCCGCGATGTAGATCGGGATCCGCTCCTGCACCGGCGCGATCATCAGCTTGAGCGCCTTGCCGGGGCCGTCGGGTAGCGGCAGCTGGTAGGTCTCGCCCTCGTAGACCAGCCGCTCGCGCGACAGCGCCTTGCGCACGATCTCCACGTACTCGCGCGTGCGCGCCAGCTGCTTGCCGAAGCGCTGGCCGTGCCAGCCCTCGGCAACCTGCGGTCCCGAGGTGCCCAGCCCGAGCAGGAAGCGGCCGTTCGAGAGATGGTCGATCGTCACCGCCGTCATCGCGGTCATCGCAGGCGACCGGCCCGGGATCTGGAGGATCGCCGCGCCCAGCTTGATGCGCTCGGTCTGGGCGGCGAACCAGGCGAGCGGGGTGGCGGCGTCGGAGCCGTAGGCCTCCGCGGTCCAGACCGAGTCGAAGCCGGCGCTCTCGGCTTCGAGCAGCAGCGCGCGCTGATCCTCGGCCGTCAGGCCGAGCCCCCAGTAGCCCAGCATCAGGCCGAGGCGCATGCAAGTCTCCTTTCGCCGGTTGTGCGAGTCGGTGCGGGAGGCGCATCCTAAGCGCGGCACCGATGAGACGCAGACGCCCAGCCCGTGACCTCCGATCGGCAGTCGACTGCCTCCCGCTCGCAACGCGCCGCGCGATGCTCGAGGGGATCTCGACCAGCCGCATCATCGTCGGCGCCTACACCGACCGCAAAGGCGGCGTCTGCCCGATGCTCGCCGCCCACCGCAACGGCGGCCGGACCAGCCTGGCCAGCTTCGCCCGCGCCTGGGACCGCTACACCGGCGCGCGCCGGCGGCCGCGGCCTGCGACCGAGCGCGAGCTCAACACCCTGCGCGCGATGCTCGAGGCGAGCATCGGCCTGGAGGAGGTGCCGTCGCTGGCGGACGTTCCGAGGCCCGAACCGCGCAGCTACCCGCTCGGCTGGTCCTGGCTGAGGCCCTTCCGGCGCCTCGACGACTACAACGAGGCGCTGCTAGACCTCGGTGTCGCCCGGGCGGATGAACTGGAGCTCGGGCACGATGCAGTTGCGCGAAGTGCGCAGTAGGTAGCGGATCGCCTCGGCGATGTCCTCGGGCTGGATCATGTCCTCCTTGCGGACCTGACCGACGACCCAATCCGTCATGTCGGTGGCCACGAAGCCGGGGCAGAGCGCGGTCACCTGGATGCCGTCGCCCGACAGCTCCTTGTGGAGCCCCTGGCTGAGCCCGACCACGCCGAACTTGGTCGCGGAGTAGGCCGACAGCCAGCCCTGGCCGTGCTTGCCCGCGATCGACGCGGTGTTCACCATCAGCGCCTTGCCGTGCTCGGCGCCGGCCTCCTTGAGCATGGGGATCGCCTCGCGCGCCACCAGGTAGACCCCGCGCAGGTTCACGTCGAGTTGGAGGTCGAGCTTCTTCGTGGGCATGTCGGCCACGGCCGAGCCGATCCCGATTCCGGCGTTGTTGATCAGCACGTCGAGGCGGCCGAAGCGCTCGCGGTGGGACTCGACGAGAGCCTTGATCTCCTCCTCGTCGGCGATGTTGGCCGGCACCGCGTTGACCTCGATGCCCTCGTCGCGCAGCTGCTGGGCGGCTGCCTCGAGCTTGTCTGGACGCCGCGCCGAGATGGTCACGACGTAGTCGTCCTGCCCGAGCGCGCGGGCGATCGCCAGCCCGATGCCGCTCGACCCGCCGGTGATCAGTGCCGCCCGTGAAGCCATGGCGCGGAAGGCTATGCGAAATCTTCTACTCTTCGCCGCCGCCGTGAGGAGCCGACGCCCACTTGCCGCCCTCCTGTTGAGCTGCCTGGCCGTCGCGGTCGGGTGCGGCGGAAGCTCGAACGACAGCTCGAAGAGCGCGCCGCCGAAGGCCACCCCGGCCCAGTTCCCCACAGCGCAGGGCAAGACCCTCGCTCAGCTGCGGGCCAAGCTGCCCAGGGGCGGCGTCGTGCTCGCGCCGACGGGCTCCTACTTCGTCACCGACAACAACCGGCTCGGGTTCGGGCTGTTCACGGCGTCGCGCGCTCAGATCACGAACGCGACCGCGGCCGTGTACGTCGCTCCGGTGGCGGGCGGGCCGGCGGAGGGGCCGTTCCCGGCGAAGTACGAGTCGCTGGCGGTGAAAGCGCCCTTCCAGAGCGAGACCAGCGCCAAGGACCCCGACTCGGCCAAGGCGCTCTACGTGTCCAAGGTGCCGTTCAAGAAGCCCGGCCGGTACCAGGTGCTGGGCATGGCCCGGCTGAACAACCAGCTCGTGGCTGCGACCTCGGCGGCTCCTCCGGTGATCGTGGTACCCCCGGAGCGCGACCCCGTTCCGGCGGTAGGCGATGCCCCTCCGCGCATCCACACTCCAACCGAGTCCGAGGTGGCGGGCGACCTCTCGAAGATCGACACGCGCGCCCCGCACGACGACATGCACAAGGTCGACTTCGCGGACGCCCTCGGCAAGAAGCCGATCGTGCTCGTGTTCGCGACGCCGCTGCTGTGCCAGAGCCGCGTCTGCGGCCCGGTGGTGGATGTGGCCGCGGAGGTCGAGAGCGAGTTCCGCGACAAGGCCGACTTCATCCACATGGAGATCTACAACGGCAACGAGGTCGCCAAGGGCTTCCGCCCCCAGGTCAAGGCGTTCCACCTCCCGAGCGAGCCGTGGTTGTTCGTGATCAACGGACAAGGGAAGATCGCGGCACGGATCGAGGGAGCCTTCAGCGCGGACGAGCTGCGAGCAGCCGTCCAGAAGGGCCTGGGCTCGTAGAGCTCAGCTACCGCGCGGCCGAGGCCTTCAACGAACGCGACCTCGACGCCTTCCTCGACCTGATGGACAAGGACGTGGAGGGGCACCCGCTCGCGATGGACATGGAGGGCGGCTACTGCGGCCACGGCGGCACCAAGCGCTGGTGGGACGCCCAGTTCGACTCGTTCCCCGACCTGACCATCCAGGTCCTCGACATGGTCGAAGCCGAGGATCTGACGATCGCCAAGCTCTGCATGCGCGGCCACGGGGCGGGCGGATCGGTCCCCGTGAGGACGGTGATCTGGCGCGCGTCGCGCTGGCGCGACGGCAAGTGCACCTGGTGGGGCACGTTCCGCAGCGAGGACGAGGCCCGCTTCGCCACGGGGGTGGCGCAATAGCCGACCGCCCGTGCCTGCTGCTGGTCCCGGAGTTCACCGAGCTGCAGTGGTCGATCAAGCCGCAGCTCGAGGAGTGGGCGGAGGTCGTGTCCTACGACGCGCCCGGGGTCGGCTCGGAGCCGCCCGTGCCGGGACCGGGGTTCGATCTGGGCGAGTGGCGGCGCAGGGCCGCGCAGCGGGGTCTCGAGGAGGTCGACCGGCGCGGGCGGGAGAGCTTCTTCGTGGCCACCGACGGCAGCGCGACCCCGACCGGGCTCCAAGTCGCGAAGGCGCGGCCGGAGGCGGTGAAGGGCATCGCGATCGGCCACGCGGCGCTGTCTCGCTCGATGGACGGCGAGCGCCCGGCGATCAGCAGGGAGGTCTGGTCCGGCATGGGCTCGCTGCTGAGAACCGACCGCGAGTCGTTCATCCGCCACGGGCTCAGCCAGGTCACGGCCAGGTCCCTGTCGGAGGAGACCGCCGGCCGGATAGTCGAGCGCTTCCCGAGCAACCGGATCGCCGTGGCGATCTGGGACTCCCTGGGCGAGGACCCGGAGCCGATCGAGGACGACCTCGTGGCGCTGGGATTGCCGCTCCTGCTCGGCCAGCACGAGGGCTGCCTGGGGTCGACGGACGAGGGCTTCGAGGACATCGTCGCCCGCTTCCCCGAGGCGGCGACGGTCCCGTGCCCGGAGGCTTGCGCGGCCAGCCCCACGTTCGCGGAAGCCCTCCGCGAGTTCTGCTCCTGAAGGAGTGGTGAATTTCCCCCGCTGGCTGGCGCCCGGCCCGTACGCAGCCCAGCGGCAGCCGGCTCCTCCGGCGCGGATACTGCACGGGCGATGTCGCAGGGGAACGTCGAGATTGCAGCGCGCTTCTACGAGCCGACCACGAGCAAGGCGGATCTGCTCGCCGCGATGCCTAGAACGACGGCGCTCTGCCATCCCGAGGTGGAGTGGACCGTCCCTGAGGACGGAACGACCTACGTCGGCCGTGAGGGAGTCAGGCAGCGGCTAGAGGAATGGCTCGAGAGCTTCGGCGAGTACAGATACGAGGTCCAGCGGCTCATCGACTGTGGAGGCGATGAGGTCTTGGTCGAGGCGGTCGAGATCGGCCGCGGCGCCGTGAGTGGCGCGAAGGTCC
>JBIOZP010000033.1:0-16638 GCA_044871225.1 Solirubrobacterales bacterium | reverse complement strand
GAGATCCTCATCGACCGCGAGGTGGTGGCGCTGTGCCGCTGCGGCAAGTCACGCGCCCGCCCGCTCTGCGACGGCACTCACAAGCTGGTCCGCTTCCGCGCCCCCAGCACCCTCGAGCAGCGAGCTTCGACCTCCATCCCAGGACTCGAGGAGATGCATCGCCCAGCGCTCCTCGCAGAACACGAGGGCCCGGGCTCCCCACAGGATCTGTGAACCGAGGTCGGGACGCTGGCGGGCGAGGCCGCCGGCCAAATCGACGGCCGCGATGTTCTCGTGCACCGCGTCGGCGAGCACGTGCTCGTCGAAGAACGCCGTTGCCTTGCCGTCGAAGCCGAGCCGTCGCAGCCCGTCGCCGTATCGACGGTTGGGGATCGACGAGGTCATCTCGAACAACGCCAGGTGCCCCACGATCGCCCCGAGCCATCGGCGGTGCAGGCCACAGAGGGACATCAGGTTCACGGTGGCCAGGGTGACTCCCGGGATGCGGTCGAGATAGGCCCCGTAATCGGAGTCCAGCCCGACCGCGTTCATCGCCTCGGCGAACATGCTCGCGTGGATCCGCTCGGGGCGACCGCCCCCGTACTCGTCGGCCTGCACTTCGACGATCGCTCCCTTCGGAGCGCCGAACATGCGCGGAATCGCCCAGGTGTGCGGGTCGGCTTCCTTGAGCTGGTAGGCGGACCGGTGGATCATGAGCTCGAGGACCTGCTCGGTGTCCGCCTCGCGCTCGACGTACCGCGAGAGTGAGGGCCCGTCGTCGCTGTCCGCGATCTCGCGAAGCGCTTCGTCCATGCGCGCCGGACCGTGCCCGTTCAGGGCGACCTCGCCAAGTTGGCTCCGGAGCTCCTCCTCGAAGGCCGCCTCGAGCTGGCGTCGAACCGCGAGCAGCGAAGGCTCCCATTCCCACCCGGGATCGACCTCGTCGAAGCTCCGGTAGAAGAGCTCGTAACAGACGTAGAGCGAGAGATGCAGATCGTCGTCGCTCAGCCCGTCGGCGACGTCAACAGGTATCGGCTCGATGGCGTGAGGTTCCCGGTGAAGCGCCCCCACGAGTCGTTCGCTGATCGAGCCCCGGGGACGCGGCAGAAACGGCACGGTTCTTACCTACCCTGCGGCGGTCACGCGAAAACCGCGGGCCCGACCGTGAGCAGCCGGCGGCGGCATGGCGAGGGCATGCGTGAGGCCCCGCGAGGCGGGTATGGGAGGCGCAGGCTCTCGGCTCGCCCCGGCGCAGAGCGCCGGGGGAATGCCGAGGGTCCCTCCGCGAAAAGGGTGGTGAGCCGCCCGAAGGCGGCGGCTAACACCCGTTTGGCCACCACACGACGATGCCCACCCGGTCTCCAGAGTCCACCGACGGCGAGCGGGTGGAGACGGTGATCACCGCCTACGAGGACGGCCCGCTCCTGGTCCGCGGACCGGTCCGGATCCAGGACCAGGACGGCCGCGAGATCGTCGTCGACCGGAAGGTCGTCGCCCTGTGCCGGTGCGGGAAGTCCCGCAGCCGGCCACTTTGCGACGGCACCCACAAGCTGATCCACTTCCGCGCCCCCAGCGGGTTGGAGGACGGCTTCGCAAACGGCGGCCGAGGCGCGGCCGCGAACGGCCGCTCCAACGGCCGCACGCGCTAGCCGTCTTCGCCGGCTACCGCTCGGCGAGGTCGAGGAAGCGGTCCGCGAGCCAGGCGGCGAGGCCCACGGCGCCCGCGCTCTCGAACGTCTCACGCTGCCGGCTTGCGCCGTTCTCCTCCGCCAGCCGGCGCGCGCTGTCGAGCAGCGCCGTCGAGCCCAGTCGGCGGCTCACCGGCTCCAGCTCGTCCATCAGCGCCAGCAGACGCTCTCGCGTGGGCACGGTCCCCCCGGTCTGGAGGTCGGCCATCCTGCCCGCGACGCCGTAGCGTGCCGCGGACCAGCGGTTCTCCTCGATGCGCCACGTCGGCGCCGCGCCAAGCTCTTCGCCCGCGTCGTGTCGCTCGCACAGCCAGGCCGCCAGGCAGTGGACGAAGCCCACGACGCCCCCCGCGTCCGCCAAGCTGGTCTGCGCGTCCGGCACCCGCACCTCGAGCGTCCCGAACTCTGCGTGCGGCCGCAGCTCCCACCACCAGAGCCGCGGCTCAGCCACGACGCCCGCGACGGCGCCCCAGCGAAGCTCGCCGGCGAATGCCGCCCAGCTCTCGATCGCCGGCGGCATCCCCTGGCGCGGAAGCAGCTCGGCGATCTTCGGCCGCACGGACGCAAGCCCGGTGTCGCGGCCCTCATAGATGGGAGCGTTGGCGGCCAGCGCGGCGATCTCCGGCAGGTGGCCCCGCAGCGCGTTGTAGACGCGGAGGGTTCGCTCGGCGCCGCCGATCGACACGTGGACCTGGAGCGCCGCCACCAGCTGCCGCCGGGCGATTCCTCCGTACTCGTCCCGGATGCGCCCGTAGCGCTCGGACGAGTTGAGCTCGCCCATCGCCGGGGAGAACGGATGCACTCCCGCGGCCGCCGGCCGGGCCTGGCCGCTGGCGGCGTTCACGAGGTCCTGCCGCCCGGCCGCCAGCGAAGCCAGCGCCTCCTCGGCGCTGGAAGTCGGGGTGGTGAGGATCTCCAGCTGCGACGCGGGGAGCTCCGGCTTGAACCGCGGATCGCCCTGGAGGCGGCCGAGCAGCTCGCCGGCGCCCGGCCACAGGTCGAATGTCTGCGGGTCGAGGAGCATCACCTCCTCCTCGACGCCGACGGTCAGCGGCTCGGGCGACTCGAAGACGGCCTCGAGCTGCGCCGCGGTGAGCGTTCGCAGGTCGAGGTCTGACCCGGCCGACACGATCGGGCACGATACGGGCCGTGCGGCTGGTGGTCCTTCCCGGCGTCCTGCGACCGCCCAGCGACTGCTGGATGCTGGCGGAGGTCATGCGCACGGGCGGGCTGGCGAGCCACGCGGCGGTGCTGGACGTCTTCACCGGGAGCGGCGCCCTGGCCGTCGCGGCGGCCCTGAAGGGCGCCGCCTGCGTCACGGCGGTCGACGTCTCCCGCCGCGCCGTGCTCAACGCCTGGCTCAACGCCAGGCTCAACGGCGTTCGCGTCCGGTCCCTGCGAGGCGATCTGTTCACCCCGGTGGGCAGTCACCGATACGACCTGATCCTCGCGAACCCTCCCTACTTGCCGAGCCCCGACGACCAGCTTCCCGGTCGGGGGGCCGCGCGAGCCTGGGACGGCGGCGTGGACGGCCGGCTGCTGCTCGACCGCCTCTGCGAGCAGGCGACCGACCACCTCACGGCCGGCGGCAGCGTGCTGATCGTCCACTCCTCGCTGACCGGCGAACAGGCGACGGTGCGGAAGCTTCGCGACTCGGGCCTCGAGGTGGAGGTCGTGGCTCGCCGTCGTGGGCCCCTCGGTCCGATCGCCTCGGCCCGAGCCGAGCTGCTCGAGCAGCGCGGGCTGTTGCAGCCAGGGGTCCGCGAGGAGGAGCTCCTCGTGATCCGGGGGAGGCGGTGAGACCTAGCGGCGCGACTTGCGCGAACCTCCACTGGCTGGGTAAAGGGGGTGGCTCGAGTGAACGCCGGGAATCGACTGTTCGATTGGCGACCGTATAGGTGGTCAACCCCACACTCGGCGGGAGCGCCAGCCATTTCCCGTCGGTGCCGTTTGCCGAGCCGCGCCATGCTTGCGAAGTGCTCGTCGCGGTCATCGCCGACACTCACATGCCGAAGGGCGCCCGCCGCCTTCCGGATCTCTGCTGGGAATGGATCGCCAGGGCCGATGCCCTCATCCATGCCGGCGACATCGCCACGGTGGGAGTGCTGCGGGATCTGGAGGAGATCAGTCCGGAGGTGCATGCGGTCCACGGAAACGTGGACGAGCCGGCGCTTCGGCGCCTGCTGCCGTCCTCGCGGCAGATCGAGCTCGGCGGGCGCCGGATCGGCCTGGTCCACGACGCCGGCCCGGCGCGCGGCCGGCTCGGGCGCCTGCGGGCCCTCTTCCCCGAGGCAGAGGCGGTCGTGTTCGGGCACAGTCATCTGCCGCTCCACGAAGCCTGCGCGGGCTTTCAGATCTTCAATCCCGGAAGCCCCACCGAGCGCCGGCGCGCCCCCCACCGGACGATGGGCCTGCTGCGGGTCGGCCGCTCACCGCTTCGGTTCGAGCATGTGCCGCTCGACCCTCCGTGATGGGCGCCGGGGGCGGCGCGCCGCCGGCCCCGAGCCCGAACCTAGCGCGCCGCCGTCTGCCTTCCGCGCCCCGCTGACCCGCGCGATCGCGACCGCGAGCGGCTCGACGGCCGCGACCGGCCCGAGGGCCGCGAGCTGCCGGCCGACCGCGAACGGCTCCCCGCCGAACGGCGTCTCCGGCCGGAGCGGCTGGTGCGGCGCTCGGCGGCCGGGACCTCCTCTCGGACGACGGCCTTGACGAGCTGGGGGATCTGGCGAGAGAGGAACTGCGCCATCCGCTCCTCGTCGCGGCGGATGGAGCGAGCCATCTGAGCGGTATCCCTGTCGCCGACGCTCTCGGCGAGGGTCTCGATCGCGGAGTACGTCGCGATCTCTTCGTGCTCGTTGAAGTACTCCGTCTTCGCGTTCTTCAGCATCTTCTCGGCCTCGCCGGTCCCCCTGAGCATGTGCAGCGGCCCCTTGGCCAGCGACTTGGCCTGGCCCACGGCCTGTTCGGCGACGCTTTGGACGCGGCCGGGCCCTTCGCCGCCGAGCTGCTTGATCCGCCGCTCGACCTGCCGGCTGTGGTCCTTGGTCTCGCTGAGGTGCTCCCGCAGGCGCTTCGCGTACGGCTTCCTGGTCGTCATCCCGATGTGGGCCTGAAGGGCCGCCTCGAGCTCCCGCTCTTTGGCGTAGGCCTCGTTCAGGTACTGGAGAAGCTTCGCGTCACGAGCTGTCTCGGACATCTTCGATCAACCTCCATTCGCAGTCATTCGCTAGCTCTTACCCGGTTCCCCGCGCCTCACGCGCCCGGTCGTCGCCAGAAGGCCGGCTTTTGCGCCCGCCCGGCGCGGGTAGCCGCCCCCCATGCGAGTCGTGGTCGTCGGCGGCAGCGGAAACGTGGGCACGAGCACCATCGATGCCCTGGCCCGCGACGGCCAAGTCGAATCGATCCTCGGCGTGGCTCGCCGGATTCCCGAGTGGAAGCCACCGAAGACGGAGTGGGCCCGGGCCGACGTCGTCACCGACGACCTCGTCCCGTTGCTGCGAGGCGCGGACGCAGTCATCCACCTGGCCTGGCTGATCCAGCCGTCGCGCGACGCTGCCCGGCTGCGAGCGGTGAACGTCGAGGGCTCGAAGCGGCTCTTCCGGGCGGTGGCGGACGCCCAGGTCCCGGCCCTCGTCTACGCCTCCTCGGTCGGGGCCTACTCGCCAGGGCCCAAGGACCGCGCCGTCGACGAGTCGTGGCCGACGGAAGGCATCCAGAGCTCTTTCTACTCGCGCCACAAGGCCGAGGTCGAGCGGGCGCTGGACCGCTTCGAGGCGGAGCATGGCTCGATTCGGGTGGTGCGACTGCGGCCCGCGCTGATCTTCAAGGGCGACGCCGCGGAGGAGGTGCGACGACTGTTCGCGGGCCCCTTCCTGCCGAGCTTCCTGCTTCATCCCAGGGTGATCCCGTTCGTCCCCCGCATCGCCGGCCTTCGCTTTCAGGCGGTGCACTCGCTCGATGTTGGCCAGGCCTACCGGCTCGCGGCGACGAGTGATGCCACCGGGCCGTTCAATGTCGCCGCCGACCCCGTCATCGGCCCGCGCGAGCTCGCGGAAGCGCTGGGCGCCCGTCCCGTGACCCTCCCCGCGGGAGCCGTTCGCGCCCTGACCTGGGCCACGTGGCAGCTTCGCCTGCAGCCAACGCCACCCGGCTGGCTCGACATGGCGTTGCAGGTGCCGATCATGGACGCCACCCGCGTGCGGGACGAGCTGGGATGGGAACCGCGGTACACCTCTCGCGGCGCGCTGCTGGAGCTCTTGGAGGGGATGCGAACGGGGCGTGGGATGCCCACGCCGCCGCTCGATCCCGAGGCGGGTAGGCCCGCGCGGATGGGCGAGATCAAGGGCGGCGTGGGCACCAGGCCGTGAGCGCCGCGCCGTCCCCCGCCGGGGCCCGCTAGGAGGGGCCATGGCCGCCATCGGCTACACCCTGTCGTCCGAGGAGCACGAGCCCCGCCGCCTGGTCGAGCTCGCCCGCCGCGCCGAGGAGGCCGGCTTCGACTTCGCGTCGATCTCCGACCATTTCCATCCGTGGGTCGAGAAGCAGGGCAACTCGCCCTTCGTCTGGGCGGTGCTCGGAGGCGTCGCGGCGACCACCGAGCGCCTTCAGGTGGGGACCGGCGTCACCTGCCCCACGACGCGGATCCACCCCGCGATCATCGCCCAGGCGGCCGCCACGGCGGCCTCGATGCTGCCCGGGCGCTTCTTCCTCGGGGTCGGCAGCGGCGAGAACCTGAACGAGCACATCCTCGGAAACCGCTGGCCGGAGACCGCCGTCCGCCAGGAGAGGCTGGAGGAGGCGATCGAGGTGATCCGCCTGCTGTGGCGGGGAGGGCTGCAGAGCCACCACGGAAAGCACTACACGGTGGAGAACGCCCGCATCTTCACCCTGCCCGACGAGCTCCCGCCGATCATCGTGGCCGCCGCCGGGCCCCGGGCAACGGAGATGGCCGGGAGGATCGGCGACGGGTTCTTCGGCCTGGTCCCGGACCCGAGCGTCATCGAGCAGTTCCAGCAGTCCGGTGGCAGGGGCAAGCCTCGGTTCGGCCAGCTGCACGTGTGCTGGGCCGCCTCGGAGGAAGAGGCGAAGAAGACCGCTCGCGAGTGGTGGCCCAACGCGGTCGTGTCGGGGAACCTGAACTGGGAGCTGCCGCTGCCGTCCCACTTCGACGAGGCCTCCTCGTGGGCCGACGAGGACGCGGTGGCCGAGAGCGTCGTCTGCGGCCCGGATCCCGATCGTCACGTCGAGGCGATCACCGAGTTCGTCGAGGCCGGCTACGACCACGTGTGCTTCCACCAGGTGGGGCCCGACCAGGACGGGTTCCTGCGCTTCGCGGAAGCCGAGCTCCTGCCGCGGCTGCGATAGCGGCCTCGGGCGATAGCCGCGCAGCTTTTCGGGTAAGCGGGTTCGGAGCACGTACCTAGGAGGAGCGCCGATGGCAGACGTAGACACCCAACACGACGGCGAGCGATCGATCGCCGAGCTGGTCAAGGACCTCTCGCGGCAGAGCAGCGAGCTGGCTCACAAGGAGGTCGAGCTGGCCAAGGCCGAGATGGCGATCAAGGCCAAGCGCCTGGGGATCGGGGCGGGTGCCTTCGGGGCCGCCGGCCTGATCGGACTGCTCGCGGCCGGAGCGCTCACGGCGACGTTCATCCTGGCGCTCGACACCGCGATGGACTCGTGGCTCGCGGCGCTGATCGTCACCGTCGTCTACGGCGCGACCGCCGGCGTGATGGCCCTGGTGGGCAAGAAGCGGGTGGAGGCGGGCACGCCGCCGGTTCCCGAGCGAGCGATCGAGAGCACCAAGCAGGATGTCGAGGAGGCCAAGCGGAGCGCGAAGGAGGCACGAAGCTGATGGCAGAGAGCGGCAAGACGAAGGCTGACGGCGGGGCCGAGCAACGCTCGCCCGAGGAGATCCAGGCCGAGATCGAGCAGACCCGGGAGGAGCTCGGGGACACGGTCGGCGAGCTGGCCGAGAAGGCGGACGTCAAGAAGCAGGCCAAGCGGAAGGTCCAGGAGACCAAAGCGAAGGCGGCCGCCAAGAAGGACGAGGTCATCGACAAGGCGACCTCCCAGGCGGAGGCCGTCAAGGACAAGGCGACGGCCCAAAAGGACGCCGCCACCGCCAAGGTGCAGGAGGCCGCGCCCGCCTCGGCGGAGGAAGGCGCCCAGCAGGCGACCGACGCGGCGCGGCAGGTGGCCGCTCAGGCTTCCCAAACGGCTCGAGAGAACCCGATTCCGGCCGCGGCGATCGGCGTCTTCATCGGCGGCCTTCTGATCGGCTGGATGATCGGGCGCCGCTAACCCGGTTAAACAAAAGGAGAACCAAATGGCGACAGCGACCAAGGCCGGCGTGTATGCGCAGCGGCTGATGGACAACGAGTACGTGCAGGACAACCTGGCACGGGCGGCGCAGAACCTGCAGGCGGCCTACGACCGGGCCTCGAAGCGGCGGGTGAGCCCAGCCACGGACAAGAAGGTGCTGGACCGGCTGCGCTCGGCAGTGCTCTCGGCCTCCGAAGCCGCCAGCGCGCTGAAGGCCGGGCGCGAGAAGCCCAAGCCCCGCTGGGGGCGCCGGCTGCTCGTCGTCGTCGGGCTTGGCGCCGCCGGAGCCGCCGCGGCCTTGGCCGCGAGTGAGGACCTTCGCGACAAGGTGCTCGGGAACGGGTCCACCGGCACCCCGGACGTCTCGCAGGCGATGGCTGGCCAGGCCACGGCCCCGACGAGCTCCGAGACCAGCGCCGTGGCATGAAGGTCCTGTTCCTGCCGATCAGCATCGTCGGCGGGATCGTCGCCGGCCTCCTGGGGAAGAAGATCTTCGAGCAGCTATGGGGCGTGATCGACGACGAGGAGCCGCCCGACGCCAAGCATCGCGAGGTTCGCTACGCGAAGCTCGTGGTGGCTCTGGTGCTCGAGGGGGCGATCTTCCGCCTGGTCCGAGGGCTGTTCGATCACGGCGCTCGCCGTGGGTTCGCGCGGATGGTCGGCACCTGGCCGGGCGAGGAAGCGCCCGAGCGAGAGTAACCGGCCCCACGCGGCCGAGGGGGCTGGATCGGCCCCAAAGAGGCGCCCGGGCCACGCAGCGCCTCGATAGTCTCCGCGGCGGAGCTCGGACGATTACCCAGGAGGTGGGCTGATGGCGAAGCAAGCGCGGTCACTGCAAGGCAAGGTCGTCGCGATCACGGGAGGCGCCCGCGGAATCGGCAGGGCCACCGCGAAGGCGCTGGCGCGAGAGGGCGCCGTGATCGGGATCGGGGACCTCGACGAGCCGCTCGCCCAGCAGACCGCGTCCGAGCTCCCCACAGAGGCCGTCGGGCTGGCGCTGGACGTCACCCGGCGTGATTCGTTCGCCAGCTTCCTCGACCAGGTTGCCGAGCGCTTGGGCCCCGTCGACGTCCTGATCAACAACGCCGGGATCATGCCCATCGGGCCCTTCGACGAGGAGGACGACGCCACCGCGAGGCGGATGATCGACATCAACCTGCACGGCGTCATCTTCGGGATGAAGCTGGCGATCCCCGGCATGAGGCAGCGCGGAGGCGGCCACCTCGTCAACCTCGCCTCCCAGGCCGGCAAGGTCGGCCTGCCCGGAGGCGCGACCTACTGCGCCACGAAGCACGCCGTGGTCGGTTTGAGCGAGGCGGTTCGCGCCGAGCTTCACGACAGCGGCGTCGAGGTCTCGGTCGTGATGCCGGCGGTTGTCAACACCGAGCTCGGCGGGGGACTGCCCGATGTCAAGGGCGTGAAGAAGCTGGAGCCGGAGGAGGTCGCCGAGGCGATCGTCAAGGCGCTTCAGTTCCCGAAGTTCGACGTCTGGGTCCCGGCCTCGAGCGCCGTGATCGACAAGGTGTTCCATCCGCTCCCGCGAAAGGCCCGCGAGGCGCTGGCGCGCATGATGAAGATCAACCAAGTGCTTGCGGAGCCGGACCGCGCCGAACGCGCGGCCTACGAGGAGCGCGCCGCGCATTCGGAGCCAGGCCTCGAGCCCGGCTCGGCGGCGGCTAAGCAGCATGAGGACAAGCCCGAGGACGTGGCTTCGGTCGCCCAGTAGACGTCCGGCGCCAACAACGTGCGCTCGCAAAGCCGGTCCCACGGGGCCGGGGCCGCGGTTGTCCCCGGTTTCAGCGGGTAGTCGTGTGGCGTGTCAACGATTCTCATCATCGCCATCGTCGTGGCCGGCGTGATTCTGATCGCGCTAGCGGTCGCCCTCTTCCGCCGCCGCGCGGAGCAGCGAAGGCTCGAACGCGAGCGTCTTGCCTCCGAGGCCGCCGGCCACCGCCAGGAGGCCGACGCGCACGCCGCCAAGGCCCAGGAGCTCGGCCAGTCGGTCGACCAGCACAGGCGCCAGGCGGCCGAGCACCGGGCCCTCGCCGAGCAGCACGCCGAGCAGGCCCAGCGTCACGAGGAGCGGGTCGAGGAAGCCGACCAGCGCGTGCGGCGTGAGGGCCAAGCCGCGGCCCGCCACGACGAGATGGCGGCTGAAAAAGAGCAAGAGCTGAGCTAGCTCGGCTCGGGCGCCTCGCCCGACGCGATGGCGGAGGGTGACACGATCCACCGCACCGCGCGGCGCCTCCAGGCTGCGCTCGCGGGCCGGCACGTGACCGGGGTGGCCGTCCCCAATGCCAGGAGCCCGCTCCGCCGACAGACCGCCAGGCTCGAAGAGCTTCGCGCAGGGCACGTGGAGGGAGTCGAGGCCAGGGGCAAGCACCTGCTGATTCATTTTGACCCCGGTCTCGTCCTCCACGCCCACCTCGGCATGCACGGCTCGTGGCAGGTGCGAGCCCCCGGGTCGCACTGGCGCCGGCCCCTGGGCGCCGCGTGGGTGGTGCTCTCGGCGAATGGCGTCGAGGCCGCTCAGTTCGGCGGCTCGCGCCTGGACCTGCGGACCGAGGGCGAGTTGCGCTCCGATCCTCGGCTCGCGTCGCTGGGCCCCGACCTGCTGGATCCGGCCTTCGAGACCTCCGCCGGGGTCGCGGCCCTTCGGGGCGCCAGCCGGGATCGCGCCGTGGGAGAGGTCCTGCTGGACCAGACCGTTGTCGCGGGAGTTGGGAACGTCTACAAGAGCGAGGGTTGCTTCGCTGCGGGCATCGACCCCTGGCGCGCCCTCGGAGACCTGGAAGACGCCGACCTGGAGCGAGTCGTCCATGGTCTGCACGGGCTGATGCGGACCGGCGTCGAGCGCGGGCGCCCGCCTCGCCAGGTCTACCGGCGCGCGGGCCTGCCATGCACCCGGTGCGGGACGCCCGTGCGCTCCCGGGGGCAGGGCGACGCCAACCGCACCACCTACTGGTGTCCCGGCTGCCAGCGGTAGCCGGGGACACCTCCTACCTGGTCTCAGGCGGTCGAATCGCGTATGTTCCGGTGACGGCCGGCCGGAAACCTTGACTCGCCCGGCGCGAAGTGAGAGGGTTTTTCTTTGGCGGCAGCTGGAGCTGGCGTGTGACGTTCCAAGGTCGGTCTCCAGCCGGAAAGTAGACCAGGGGAGGATCCTGCATGCTCAAGTCGTTCGGGTCGCGCGTTCGCGGAAACGTCGGCGACTCTCCCAACCTCGGCGGCGGCCGTCGTCGCAGCCTCGTCGCCGGACTAGCGCTGGCGGCGCTCGGCGCGCTGGCCTGGTCGGCCTCGGCGGCATCGGCTGCCGTTCTGCATCCGAGCCTCGTGCGCACGATCGCGACCTCGGCATACACGCCATCGAGCCCGGATCCCTCCGGGATCGCGTACAGGGGCTCCATCGGCCGCTTCGTGATCAGCGACTCCGAGGTGGACGAGACGCCGCTGTTCGCGAACTTCAACCTGTTCACCGCGACCCGCACGGGCGGGGGCACGGGCACCGGGAACACCACCGCGTACTCCAGGGAGCCCACCGACCTCGGAATCAATCCGGCGACCGGCAACCTGTTCATCTCCGACGACGACCGCGACCGCATCTTCATCGTCGCCCAGGGCCGGGACGGCAGGCACGGGACCGCGGACGACACCGTTCGCAACTTCCGCACGTCCACTTTCGGGAGCACGGACCCGGAGGGCGTCGTCTATGACCCGGTCACCAAGCACCTGTTCGTCAGCGACGGCGCCGGAATCGAGATCTACAACATCAATCCGGTGAACGGCGTGTTCGGCGACGGAAACGACACCGTCACCCACTTCGACGTCGCCCGGTACGGCGCCGGCGACGTCGAGGGCGTTGGCCTGGACCCGAACAAGGGCAGGCTGCTGGCCGTGGATCCGAACACCCAGGCGATCTACGAGCTGGGCAAGGGGGGCGCGCTCACGAACGTGCTGGACCTGTCGGCGATCCCGACCACCCGCTCGCTGATCGCAGACGTGACCATGGCGCCCACGTCCAGCACCACCGATCCGGCGTCGGCCCTCGACTACTGGATCGTCGACCGGCACCGCGACAACAACACCACGCCGGACGAGAACGACGGCCTGCTGTACGAGATGCGCTGACGCGTCAGCTCAGCTCGACGACTCGCGGAAGCCCCCGCTCACGCGGGGGCTTCCGGCGGCGTCAAGCAGAACCTCGTGCTCAGCTCATGCGGCAAGTTGCCGAGCGGCCTCCACCGGATCCCCCGATAGGAGGGTGGCGCCCACCCGGCGGGATAGCGCCTCGTCCGCGCCGGAGCCGGCCAGCAGAACTGGGGCCTCGTCGCCGAGGCGCGCGATCTCGTCGGCCACCGCCGACAAGCGCTTCTTGCTCAGCGCCGCCAGGACGACCGCCCGGGGCTGAAGACGGCGGGCCGCCTCCTCGATGCTCGGGATCGGCGTGTTCGGCCCCAGGTACGCGATCCTCCAACCTCGCGCCCGCAGCACCAAGCCGAAGACGAGCAAACCGATGTCGTGCAGCTCATCGGGCGGGCAGGCCAGGATCGCCAAGGGACCCCGTCCCGCCCCCCAATTGCGGGCCATGCCGGTGAGGCGTCCGCGGATGATGTTGGTACCGAAGTGCTCCTGCCCTACGGACGTCTCGCCGCGCTCCCAGCGCTCTCCCACCTCCCGCAGCGCCGGCAGGACCATGCCACTAGCCAGCGCGTCCACCGATAGAGCGGCGATCGCATCGTCGAGGACGGCGGTCGCCTCGGCCTCGTCGAAGCGTTCGAGCGCCTCCCGCAAGCGTCGCCCCGGTGCTCCGGACAGAGCGGGTGGAGGCTGCGCCGCAGGTGAGGCTCCGGAAGCAGCGAGGCGCGCCGCCTCGGCGGCGGACACCCCCGACTCGAGCAACTGGCGCATGGCCCGGATGCGCTCCTCGTCCTCGGCGCTGTAGAGGCGAAACCCTCCGTCGCTCCGGGCTGGAGTGAGCAGGCCATACCTGCGCTCCCAGGCGCGCAGGGTGTCCGCGCGCACGCCGGTGCGCCGGCTCAGTTCGCCGATTCGAAGCAACGGTCCCGCCGGGAGCTTCCGGTCGCGATCGGACATTGGACAAATCCTGCCGTTGACCCCGGTCGAACGAGGGGGCGGCTCGAAGACCGCCCCCTCGTTGACCTGACTCGGCCAGCTCGGTCGAGGTGACGTCAGCCGACCCGGGCGCGAACCTTCGCTCGCCCCAGCTCGAGGCCGCGAGAGAACGCGTCGACGTCGAACGTGTCGTTCAGCGCCATGGCGGCCGTGCCGGTCAGGCGGGCAACCACGTTCTTCACCACTACGCGACGCTCGCGCACGCGGACCTTCGCGTGGCTGAGGTCGAGCCGCAGGATCGACACTCGGGCGTCGCCCACCTTCGCTGTCAGGTTCGGCTTCGAGTCGATGTTGATCGTGAACCTGCGCAGGTCAAGGTGCTTCGGGCCAGCGGAGAGGCGAATGCCGCCGCTGTGGCGGATCTTGCCCGCCAGCGTCTCGGCGTTCAGCTTCCCGCCCGTGATCGGGAACTCGAAGCGGGCGCCGCGGGCATCGGCAGAGCCAATCGGCGACGCGGCGACGCCCAGGCTGGCGAGTGCGTCAGCGGCGCCCTGGCTGACGTTGAGAGCCGTATTGCCGCCCTTGACCTTCACCTGGTTGTCGCCAGCCTGAGCGGCTGGGGCCGCCATGGCCATCGCGGCGACGGACGCCACGACGGCGAGGGAGCGAATCGAACGGAACATGGGGGACTCCTTCCGGAGAGTTGGACAGTATCTGGACGATCACTATACAGACTCTCCACCGCGCAGGCGTGCTGCCCAGACGCCCGGCCCGCCAGGCACGGATGCGACATGACCTGAATTCAGCCGGACAGGTCCAGATGGGTCAGCGAGCGCAGAAACGCTCGACTGATCGAGCGGTGGAGGCGCCGCTGCGTCGCGCCGTATACGCGGGTCCCGATCCCGGCCCAAGATCCCCGGCTGCGGATCGAGGGGTAGAAGTCGTGCACCTCGATCGTCGCCTGCAGGGCCGCCGGGGCCTCCGATGCCCTGCCCTCCGCCATTCGATCCACGGACAGGCGCAGGACCCCGCGGCCCCGTCCCTCGCGGGAGACCAGCAGGCCGTCCATGATCGGCCAGGTCACCGCGCCGCCCTGTTCGCGCGATTCGTATCGGGGCGGGTCGAAGCGCAGCAGCACCAGCGAGCGCACCGCCAGCACCACCGCCGGGGTCCGATCACGAAAGACGGTTCGGATGACGCCCAGAAAGCGCCGCCCGACGAAACGCCAATAGGCAGCGCCAACTCGCTCGAGCAGCTGGCGGTCGGGAACGGGGGCGTGGCCCGCCACGGGCAGCACCTCGGCGCTCTGGACCGACCGCAGGGGGCCGCTCGAGACGAGCTCCTGGACCTCCTCGTACAGCAGGCGGACGCCGCTGTTTCGCATCGCCGGCGCCTCCGGATCCTCCGCCAGCGCGCGGCGCAGCGCCTCGAGAAACGAGATCGGCTCGACGTCGAAGAGCGCGGCGCCGGACGGGTCGGTGACCGTGGTTGGCGTGGAGAGCCCCTCGATCAGCGGCCGGGCGATCTCCGCGTCGACCGGGGTGACGAGGCCGATCCACAGCGAGGAGAGCCACGGGGTCAGCAGAGGGACCGGGATTCTGGGCCGGGTTCTGATGCCGAGCGCTTCCGCCATCAGGTCGAGCATCTCGCCGTACGAGAGGACGGACGGCCCACCGATCTGTATCTCCCGGCCCTGCGACGCAGGGACGTCTGGCGCCTGCGCGAGGTAGGCAGTGGCGTCGTCGATCGCGATCGGCTGGGTGGGCGTCTGCAGCCACGCGGGGGCGATCATCACCGGCAGCCTCTGGACGAGGTAGCGAAGCGTGCGGTAGGACTCGCTGGCGGCCCCCACCACCATGCCGGCGCGAAAGTAGGTCAGCGGGGGGCCGTGCTCTGCCAGCAGCTCCGCCGTCCGGTGACGGCTCTGGAGGTGCTTGGACCGAGGCTCGTCGCCGAGCCCGCCCAGGTACACGACCCTGTCGACCCCTTCGCTCGTGGCCATCTGGGCGAAGTGGACGGCGGCGCGGCGCTCACGCTCCTCGAAGTCCGCATCACCCCCGCGGCCCATCGCGTGCACTAGGTAGAAAGCGACCTCCGCTCCGTCCCCGGCTCCCCGCAGGGATTGCGCGTCGAGGACGTCGCCGCGATGGAGCTCGATCCCGTGCGCCGCCAGCGGACGTGCCTTGCCTGGATCGCGCACCAGGCAGCGGACCTCCCAGCCTCGATCGGCGAGGGCGGCGGCGAGTCGCCCGCCTACGAACCCGGTCGCCCCCGTTACCAATGCCCGGCGCGCCACCCGGGCGCGATACTAGCTTTCGGGCCATGAGGCTCGGTTTCGCGGTCAAGGTGCTCGGGGGCGGCGGCCTTCCCTCGCACGACACCCGCCGCTGGCAGTCGGGCCCCCACCTGGGCGTCTCGCTCGAGCGGCTGCGGGCAATCCTCGCCTACCTCGACCGGGAGCACATCCGGATGTACCGGTTCAGCTCCTCCCTGGCGCCGTACGCCAGCCATCCCGAGCTGTCCCAGTTCCACGGACAGCTCGACGAGTGTGGCGCCGAGCTCGCGGCCGTGGGAGAGCTCGCTCGCGAGCTCGGAATCCGCCTCTCCTCCCACCCCGGCCAGTACTCGGTGCTCAACTCCGAGCGGGAGGAGGTCCGCGCCACGGCGCTCGCCGAGCTCGAGGTGCAGGCCGGGCTCCTCGACCGGATGGGCGCCGGCGCGGAGGCGGTGGTCGTGTTCCACGTCGGCAGCCTCGCCGGCGGCCAGCCGGAGGCGATGCGGCGCTTCGAGCGAGCCCTGGAGCGAGCGTCTCCGTCAGCCCGGGCCAGACTGGTGATCGAAAACGACGATCGCTCCTTCGGCGTGGCCCCCGTCGTCGAGCTGGCCCGGCGCACCGGCCTTCGTGTCGTATTCGACGTCCATCATCACCTCTGTCATGACCCCGACCGGATTCCGGACGGCGAGGCCCTGCGGATGTGCCTGGACACCTGGCAGGCTGGCCAGGTTCCAAAGGTCCACTTCTCTTCCCCCCGCCTCGAGATCACCGAGCGCAGGCGACGTATGGGCCGGCGAATCGAGCGAACGCCGGCCCTCGGGGACCCGCGGCGCCACGCCGACCTGATCGATCCCCTGTCCTTCGAGTGCTTTCTGCGTCACACGGCCAGTGGCGCCCGTGACTTCGACGTGATGCTGGAGGCGAAGGGCAAGGACCTGGCGCTGCTTCGATTGCGCGAGCAGCTCGCGGCCCGTGGCGTCAAGCCGTGGGCATCACGCGCCCCGGCGTCAAGCTCTCGACCCAGACCGACCTGACGGGCGTCCTGCCCTGTGCTCGGAAGCCGAGCTGAAAGCAGGATGCCTTCGGGCTCGCCGGCTCAAATCGAGCCGGGTGGTCGCCGCTCGACCTCGATCCCGTGGCCGACCGTGATGCGCGTGACGTACCCTGGCGGAAGCGTCTCCGCTTCGACCTCCTCTCGGGCGCGCTTCATCCCCCTCCCGAACCCGCCGAGGGCCTGCGGGGTCGCGCATGTCAGCTCGATGTAGCGAACGCGGCGAAGCAGCAGCAGGAGCTCCTGCA
>JBIOZP010000032.1:0-6721 GCA_044871225.1 Solirubrobacterales bacterium | reverse complement strand
GTCGCGACGATCGGCGACGACGGCCGGATCACCCGCTGGCAGCCGTTCGAGGACCGCGCCGAGGCGTTGCAGGCGGCGGGAATTGGGGCCGACGAGACGTGATCGGCGCTGGGCTGACGCGGCGAGTGCGCGATTGGGGGCCGTATGCGTACTCAATCCCTCACTCACCGGCCCCCCTTTGCGCCGACTAAGCTCTCGACGATGGCCGAAGCGATTTCCCGAGAGAACCTTTCCGCGCGGCTCGCCGACGTCCGCGAGGGCTTGAGCCTGCTCGCGGACTACCTTTGACCCCGCCGAGCTGGAATCGCAGCTCGAGCGACTCGAAGCCGAGATGCAGCGGCCCGGCTTCTGGGACGAAGCCGAGCAGGCGGCTCGCACCGCCGCCGCCCACGCCGCCGCCCAACGCCGGCTGACCACGCTGCGCTCGCTCGAGTCGGACCTCTCCGACCTCGAGGAGCTGGCCGAGCTGTCAAGTGACGACGACGAGCTCGCTGGAGAGCTCGCCGCCCAGCTCGAAGGCGTGGAGCAGCGCCTGGCTGCGCTCGAGGAGGCGCGGCTCTTCAACGGACGCTACGACGCGGGCGACGCGGTGGTCACCGTACGCTCGGGGGCGGGGGGCACCGATTCACAGGACTGGGCCGAGATGCTCCTGCGCATGTACCTGCGCTGGGCCGAGGGCCGTGGCCTGGAGGTCGAGCTGAAGGAGGCGTCTCCGGGGGACGAGGCCGGCCTCAAGTCGGCGACTCTCATCGCCCGGGGTGAGAACGCATACGGCCTGTTCGCGGCCGAGCGAGGCGTTCACCGGCTGGTGCGACTGTCGCCGTTCGACGCCGCGCACCGCCGGCACACGAGCTTCGCCGAGGTGGACGTCGGGCCCCTCGTCGACGACGAGGTGCAGGTGGACCTCGACGAGGAGGACCTCCGGGTCGACACCTACCGGGCCTCCGGCGCCGGGGGACAGCACGTGAACAAGACCGACTCGGCCGTGCGGATCACGCATCTCCCCACCGGCATCGTGGTCCAGTGCCAAAACGAGCGGTCTCAGGCGCAGAACAAGGCCACCGCCCTGCGTCTGCTGCGAGCCCGCCTGCTGGAGCTCGAGGAGCGAAGGCGCGCCGAGGAGATGGCCGCCGAGCGAGGGGAGCAGAAGGACGTCGGCTGGGGTTCGCAGATCCGCAGCTACGTCCTGCATCCCTCGCAGCGGGTCAAGGACCACCGCACGGGACACGAGGTCGGAAACGCCCAGCGGGTTCTGGACGGCGACTTGGACGGGTTCGTGCGGGAGTATCTGCTGAAGAGCGCCGCCGACGGGTAGGGGCGAGCATGCCGGCGGAGCGAGGCCCCGCGCTACGTTTCCCCGGTGTCCGTGAGGATCGCCGTCGGCCTGTCCGAGAGCTTCGACGCGGTCGAGGCGTTCTCGGATGCTGCGCGCGAGGCGGCGCGTGGCCTGGACGCCCCATGCGACCTGTGCATGGTGTTCGCCGGCGCGCCGCACCTCGGCCACGGCAAATGGCTTCTGTCCGCTGTTCACGAGCATCTCGAGCCGCGCCACCTGATCGGCTGCGGCGCGGGGGGCGTCGTGGGCGCCGGCCGGGAGGTCGAGGAGGGGCCAGCCGCGGTCGTCTGGGCGGCTTCGATGCCCGGCGCGCGGATCGCGACACATCACCTCGAGGTCGAGCAGGACGAGGAGGAGTTCACGGTCTTGGGCCTCGACTCCGTGAGAGGGGCGTTCTCGGCCTCTAACCCCGGCACAGAGGGGGGAGCCGGCGAGGACGGCGACGAGTGCGTGGTCGTCCTGGCCGACCCGTACAGCTTCGCGACTGAGGCGCTACTCGACCGCCTGAACGAGCTGCGTCCCGGAACGCCCGTCCTGGGCGGCCTCGCGAGCGCCTCGGCTGCTGGCTCGGCGTCCCTGTTTCGCGACGGGGAGGTGGTGGCCGGCGGGGCGGTGGCCTGCTCGCTCTCAGGCGTCTCCGTCCTGCCGTGCGTCTCGCAGGGGGCGGCGCCGGTGGGCCCGGAGATGACGATCACCGCCGCCCACGGCAACGTGATCGAGGAGTTGGCGTCGAAGCCGGCGATCGAGCGGCTTCGCGAGGCCCTGGCGGCGCTCGAGCCGCGCGAGCAACAGCTCGCCGCCTCCGGGCTGATGCTCGGCATCGTCATCGACGAGAACCAGCCGGAGTACGGCCGCGGCGACTTCTTGGTCAGGCCGATCATCGGCGCCGACAGCGAGGCGGGGACGATCGCGGTCGGCGAGCGGATTCGCGTCGGGCAGATCGTTCGCATGCACATCCGCGACGGGGCCTCCGCCGACGAGGACCTTCGGCACGCACTCCGCTCTCAGGCCAGGGCACTCGGGTCGGCTCGGCCCGCCGGGGCCCTGCTGTTCACCTGCAACGGCCGTGGCTCTCACATGTTCGAGATCCCCGATCACGACGTCGCGGCGCTCGAGGACGCGCTGGGGGTGCCGGTCGGCGGGTTCTTCTGCGCGGGCGAGATCGGGCCGGTGGGCGGGCGCAACTTCCTGCACGGCTTCACGGCCACGATGGCGCTGTTCGCGTCCGGTTAGTGGATCGCGCGATCGAAGACGTGGTCGCTCGGGCGCTCGCCGAGGACCTCGGAGACGGCGACATCACCTCCGAGGCCGTCGTCCCTGCGGGCGTCACCGCCCGGGCGCGGATCGTGCAAAAGCAGCCGGGCATCGTGTTCGGGATGGCCGCGGCCGCCGAGGTCTTCGCGCAGGCCGGCGGCGAGAGGTTCGAGGAGCTCGAGCCCGAGGGGCGGTGGCGAGACTCGGTTCCGGCCGACGTCGCGCTCGCGATCGGGCCAGGCCGGGCTCTCCTGGCCGCCGAGCGCACGGCCCTCAACCTGCTCGGTCACCTGTCCGGGGTCGCCACCCTGACCGCTCGCTTCGTTCGCGCCGTGGCGGGCACCGACGCTGCCATCCTGGACACCCGGAAGACCATGCCCGGGCTCCGGGCCCTGGAGAAGGCCGCCGTCGCCGCGGGCGGCGGGCTAAACCACCGGCTCGGCCTCGACGACGCGATCCTGATCAAGGAGAACCACATTGCCCTCGCCGGCGGTCTTGCCCAGGCGGTACGCGCGGCGCGCGATGCGCACCCGGGGCGCCGGATCGAGGTCGAGTGCCGAACCGCGGACGAGGTCGCCGTCGCTCTCGAGCTGAAGGCCGAGCGATTGCTGCTCGACAACATGTCACCCGCCGAGTTGCGAACGGCCGTGATGGCGCGCGACGAGGCGGCACGGTCGAGCGGGACGGCGGTCGCCCTCGAAGCCTCCGGCGGGATCAACCTGGACAACGTGAGGGAAGTCGCCGACACCGGAGTCGACCTGATCGCGATCGGCGCGCTGACCCATTCCGCTCCGGCCCTGGACCTGAGCGTGCTGGTCGAGCCGGGCTGAATGAGCCACATCCAGAACACCTGGATCGCATACGCCTTCGACCGCAAGGCCGACGTTGGGTCCGCATCGGCCGGCCTCGCCCGCGTCGGAGCGCACTACGGCCGGCTCTTCGAGGGGCCCCTGGTGTCGCATTCGCGAGGTGACGAGGTGTTGGGGATGGCGCTGTGGCACCCGCAGGACCAACGGCTGCGGTGGCCGCTGTGGGCGGAGCGCGGCCGCCTTGCGGTGGCCTTCACCAATCCGCTGACCGGCTGGGAGCGCCTGATCGGCGAGGTCTCGCCCGCGGCCGCCGCGGCGGAGTTGGGTGAGGCGGTGAGCTCCGATCCCGAGCGGCTGGGCTCACTGAACCCGCCGTTCGTGATCGCGGCCCACGACGAAGGCGCAGCGTCGCTGACCGTGGTCAACGATGCGATCGCCACCGCCAGGCTCTACGAGCTCAGGACCGAGGCGGGCTTCGTGTGGTCGAACCGGCTGGGCGCCCTGCCGCTCTTCGCCGGCATCGCGCCCGAAGCCGATCCAGAGGGGTGGGCCATCCACGCGGCGACCGGCTGGTTTCTGGGCGAGACGACGCCCATTCGCGGGGCCAGGAAGGTGGCCCCCGGAACGGCGATCGTCGCGCGGGCGAAGGGAGGCGCGGCTCGGGTGGCCGTGCGCCAGACGAACGCCTCCCGCGATCTGGTCGCGCCCAGGCGGGCCTCCAAGCGGCGCTCGGCGAGCGTCGCCGCCGAGCAGGTGACTGGGCTGGCGCGCTCGATCGGCTCGGTGTGGGCCGTCGAGCCGACGGTCAACCTGTCGGGAGGGCGCGACTCCCGGGTCTCGGCGGCCGGCTTCGTCGCCGCCGGCGTGAAGGCGGAGTTTCGGACCATGGACATCGAGCCGGGCGAGGCGGACCTCACCCGCGAGCTGATCGCGGCGCTCGAGCGACCGGTAACGCACGTGATCTCCGCCCCGGAGCGGGGGGAACCGCGCCAGGGCCTGCGAGAGAGGATCGGCGCCATCCACCTGGTTCACGACGGGATCGCGAACCCGATGTCGGCCCTGCAGTCCGGCATCACGCTCCCCCAGTGCAATCTCCCGCGGCCGCTCGTCACCGGCCACGGTGGCGAGCTCGGTCACGGGTTCTACTACTCGCGGGCGAGCCTCTCCGAGCTGGGCAAAGGCGGCACCGCCCAGCTCGTCAACCGCCTCGAGCGAGCGGGGCGACGTCGCCACGACGCGGCCAGCGAGGAGGCCTACCGCCGTTACGTGGAGGAGATCGAGCGCACCCTGGCCATGGGGCGCTCGTACGGGGTCGACGGCCCCAACCTCCTCGACTACTACTACCTCGCGCAGCGGTTGCCCTTTCGCGCCGGGCTCGGAAGCCGAAACGACCGCTATTCGGCCTGCGCGACGCCCGGATTCATCCGCGCCTGCTTCGATCTGACGCCCGAAGACCGCCTGCGAGAGAAGCTCCACCGGCGAATCGTCGGGCTGCTGGTGCCCGGCTGGAAGCGGGTTCCCTTCTTTCAGTCGGGGTCGTCGCGAACGCGGCGGATGAACCGGGATCGCATCTGGGCCAAGCCTCGCCACGGAAGCGAGTTGGGCCGGCTGCTCGAGGAAGGCGGGGCGTGGTCGAGATGGTTCGACGCGGAGAGGGTCCGGCAGATGTGGGAGCGCTCGCTCGGCGGGGACGGCCATCCCCACTACGAGTCGGTCTTCATGCGCATCGCCTGGCGGGCCTGCTTCGAGGACCACCTGCGGCTGCTCGCCCATCGCGCCACGTCGCAGGTGGGCGCGGATCAGCCGAGCAGCGCCGGCCGGTAGCGACCGACCCTCAGCCTCGGGCGGGCCAACACGGCCATCCGGTCGCCGTGGCGGGGCTTGGCGCGCTTCGGGTTGCTCACCGCGTACACGTTCACGTACAGGGGCAGCGGCCGGCCCGATCGGGTCTCGGCGTCGCGGCGCATGCGGAGCACCCCCACCTTGGTGTACGGGCAGGGGGTCTGGACCTTGGTGCAGTTCGAGCCGTTCGCCTCGGCGATCTGGCCGTGAAAGGACGAGGTCATGGCCGCCACCCTGGGGCTGGTGACGGTCGCCCGCGGCCCCCGGGCGAGGATCATGTGGGTCGTGACCCTGGTGGTGTAGGGGAGGTGGGAGACATCCGCCTTGTAGCGGGCCAGCACCTCCAGTTGGGTGCCCTTTCGCAGCCCGACGAGGCGCTTCGAGAGGACCACGGTGCGTTTCTGGTCCACAGGTATCGAGCGGTGCCGGCGGGTTCGGCTGACGGCCACCGGAGGGGGTGGTTGGGCGCCGGGGCGCAGGCGGACCGCGTTGATCCGGCCCCGGTCCTGGACGATCCTGCCAGAGGGCTTGTTGGCGCCGACCACCAGCTTGTTCCCATGGCGGGCGTGTCGGTTGTGGGCGTCCATGACCAGGTTCACCCGACACGAGTCCGGCTCGCACGGCAGCGCTCCCATGCTGCGCACGTCGAACGAGGCGCCGGTGAACACGATCACGCAGTGGTGTTGGCGGCTTGACAGCGGCTTGCCGCGACAGCTCGTGACCTGCCGGGCGGAAACCGGGTCGGCCTTGCTCCCGCCGGTGGCATTGCGTCCTCGAGACAGCATGAGTTGCGAGCCGATCCGCGGGTTGTAGAGATAGGGGCGCCCCGCGCATCGCGCTCCGGGCTCGCGGCAGTCGACCGTGACCTGCACTTCGGCGGTCAGCTTCAGCCGGTCGTGCACGCGCAGGTCCGGCAGCCGGCGCGCGCTCATCGACATGACCACCCGCCGCTTTGCGCTCGCGTTCCTCGTGATCGGGATCGTCTTGCGAGTCTCCGAGTAGTTGCCGCTGGTGGCCACCAGCACCCGCGGCGGGCGCTTGACGGCGTGGGCGCCGTCCGGCTCGGCAAGCCCGTGGGGCAGCGCGCCCGCCAAGGCGCCGGCGGCCAGCACGATGCCGACCGCCTTCGCGAGTCCGCGCCAGCTTGCGTTGCCCGGCCCAGAGCGCATCGAGCACCGAATCGTTGCATCGGCTGAGGCGCCAGACGTCCGTGGCGCCGGTGGAAGGCGGCATGTCCGCATCGCCATGACTTCGACCCCCATAGCGAGCACAAAGTCATAAGCGTCGCGGCGCCGGAGGGTCGGGTTCGGTTCGGCGTCGTCATGCCCGGGGGTCGCGAGTCTCACCCTAGGGTGGGTTGGCAGGCCCGCGGCCGGAGGGGATCGTCGGCGCATGGCCGCTCTCTCGCCAAGGGTCCGACTGGCCGCCGTTGTCGTGGTGGTCGGGACGTGCGCCGCGGCGTTCGCGACCGCTGACCGGC
>JBIOZP010000031.1:0-11431 GCA_044871225.1 Solirubrobacterales bacterium | reverse complement strand
ACCCCCCTTCCTCGACGTGCCAGGTAAATGTGGTGCGGGTTTGCCCAGGCGGGTGCTGGTGGGGCGGGGGCGGGGCGGCGGCAACGGGCAGGGCGGGTGTGACGGGTGGGTTGGTGTCTGATTTGAGAAGGGTGGGTCGACCATCGGTGCGACGCGGAGTTAGGCGGGGATAGGGCGGGCGAGGAATCGGGACTAGGGACGGGAGGCTGAAGGCGGGGTCGGGCGTCGGTGGAGGCTCGGTTCGGTTCTGTCGGCTCTTCGTGTGGTGGGGCGACTGTGTGCTGCTGCGGGGCCCTGTCGGCGATGCCGCCTTTCCAGGCCTCGTGGCAGGCTCACACGCTCGGGCCTGGGCTGCGGTCCGCCCCGGCGGCGTCCCGCGCCCTGCCAACCGCCGCCGCGTGCCGGCGCGCGAACCCCGGGGCTAGCCGGCCGCCCAGCCGCCGCGGGGCGCGAGGGGGGGGGCCGTTTTCAGCGGTGCGGGCCTCTCTTGTGCAGAGGCGTATGTCCATCCGAGCCTTCCAATTGCCCCCACGCTGCCGTCGCTCCGGGCGCACCTGCCGCCGCTGGCGCGAGGGGGCCGCGGACTTCTGCGCGGCCGCAAGGACGGCCCGGGCGGCCAGCGGCGACCCCGCGGAGACGTGCGCCCGACGTGGCGTCCGGACGCTCGGAGGCGACAAGCCGTGCGGTCTCGGGCTGGTGGAGGCCCGCGCAACGCAGCGCCTCAGGGTGGTGGGACGGTGACCGGCGAACTAGCCGAGCTCGTCGAGGAGCTCCGCGGCCTGATAGAGCCGGGTGATCGGCCACCGTCGCCGTGGCTCGATGCCCGCGGCGTTGCGGAGCGACTCGGACTGGCGGTCAAGAGCGTGCACAACATGAGCGGTCCGAACGCCGAGGATCCAATCCCCTTTCACCGCCTCAGGGTGAACGGGGAGAAGCGGTTTCACGTCGACGAGGTGGATGAATGGCTCCGCGACCATTGAGGGCTAAGAGCTCGCGCCTTACCCTGCAAACGACGAGACGCTCCGGCAGGGCGTGTACGCCCCGGGCACCGGAGCCGGGAGGTAAAGCCATCGCCCAGCAGAAATCTCGCAAGCGCTACGCGACCGGGAAGCGCACGCCGGCAATCTTCTATCGCCTCGACCGCGACGGCACCCGCGCGTACGAGGTCACCTGGCGGGACTCGAGCGGGAAGCAGCATTGGCAGCGGGTCCACGGAAACCTCGAGGATGCGAAGGATGCTCTCGCCGCGAAACGAGCGGAGCGGAAGCGGGCGCCTGTCGTCGCATCGGAGAAGACGTTCGCCGAGGTTCTCGAGGAGTACAAGCGCTCCGACCATTTCACGGACTTGCGCGCTTCGACGCAGGCCACGTACGCGCGAGCGCTGAACAACTACGTACGCCCGACCTTCGACGACGCGAAGGTCTCCGAGATCACGACGCGCCTCGTGGCGGACTGGTTGAAGTCTCTCCGGACGATCGACCGCAAGCGCGGACAGGGCAGCTTGTCCGCTTGGACACGCCGCGGGGCGCTCACAGCGCTCAGGGTGGTCCTCCGCTATGCCGTCGACGAGGGGTACATCGCGGTGAACCCCGTAGGGAGCCTCTCGCGGCGACAGGTGCCGGAACCCGACGAGCGCGACGTGCGTGTGCTCGACGGGACGGAACTCAACCGCCTACTCGAGCACGCCCCGGAGCGGTCGCGGCTGATGCTCACCATCAAGGCCTTCACCGGAATGCGATCGTCAGAGCTTCGTGGGCTCGTTTGGACGGACATCGACCTCGAGGCAGGGAAGGTCACCGTCCAGCGGCAGATGGACTCCGAAGACCGGGGCGAGCGGGTGGCGCTCAAGACGGCTGCGGCGCGTAGGACTCTCCCGCTCCGCCCGCAGGATGTCCAGGCACTCCGCAATCTCTACGCCGCCCGCACGGAGTGGGGCGACACTGACGGGTTTGTGTTCCAGGCCAACGGCCGACGCGTCGCGCACGGCCAGCTCGCGGATGACTTCGGCGCGGCCGTGGAGGCCGCCCGCATCGACGACCACTCCAAGCGCCTAACGCCTCATTCGTTACGCCACGGCTACGGCTCAATGCTCATCGCGGCCGGCCGTGACGTTGTCCGTGTGTCCCGCCGCATGGGGCACGCCTCCGTCGCGATCACGCTACGCGTCTACTCGCACGAGTTCGAGAGCCACCGCCCCGAGGACGACGAACGCGACCTCGAGGCGCTCGAGAGCTTCGCGCCGACGAACGGGTAACAGATCGGGTAACGAGAGGGGTGTCCTTCGTGGACACTCGCCGTCCCGCCCGTTCCCGCATTTGGCTCTACAGTGCGGTTCCGGGCCGCCCGGGACTGCCCGGGAGCGGGGGAGGGCACCTTCCAAGCTCTTAGTACGGGTTCGATCCCCGTCGCCCGCTTCAGTAGATGCAGCTCACCTGCGCGACCTCGGGGGTGCGTTTTCTCACAACGGCTCCGCGGCCTCGATCAGGGTTTGAATCCCAATCTGAGGAGGACTGGAGCTAACGCTCGCGCTATCGTGAGCCTCGAACGGGGCGTGGCGCAGTCTGGTAGCGCATTCGGCTGGGGGCCGAAAGGTCGCTGGTTCAAATCCAGTCGCCCCGACTGGCCGGAGAAAAGGCCCGCAGTGCGGGCCTTTTCGCGACGGGAACGAGCTGTCGGCTAGCGGCCCGAAATCGCGTTGGCCACGGTGCTCTCGTCGGGACCCGAGGCGGCTGGCGAGCGCAACTCGCCGGACCCGACTGCCGCCGCGATACGGCTCTCATCGGCGCCGGACACGGCCTGCTGAGGTCCGAGCGTGGCGGCGACGGCGCTCTCCTCGGGGCCGCCGTCCGAACGGATCGCGCCCGCGCTCGGCGCGTTCGCCGGACTGGCTGCACGAACGATCGTGTTGCCGTCGTTCTGGACCGCGAGGATCACGACGGCCGCGGTCAGGCCGACAACGGCGATCATCGCGACGGCGAGCAGCGCACGCAGCTGCTGGTAGCGGGAGCGGAGGACGACCGCGGGATGCTGGGTGCTGATTGCCTGGCTCATCACTGCCTCCTTGTGTGGGGGTGCGACATCGGAGACGATCATGCGACGAACCGGTAACGGCTCAACCACACGGTGGTAACTGCGTCCGCATGGACTTCCGCATCCTTGGCCCACTCGAGGTCCTCGACGATGGCCGCAGCCTCACGGTCGCGGGAAGCAAGTCGCGCGCGTTGCTCGCGGTGTTGCTGCTCCACCCCAACGAGACGCTCACAACCGACAGGCTGATAGATGAGCTCTGGGGGGAGCGCGCGCCGGCCGGCGCCGCTAAGACGCTGCAGATGCACATCTCGCGTCTGCGCAAGGCGCTGGCGGGCTCGGACGCTAGCGGCCGCGGCAACCCGATCGTTACGCGCGAGCGCGGCTACGAGCTGGTGCTTGATCCCGAGCAGCTCGACTCGCACCGCTTCGAGCGACTCCTCGCCCAGGGCCGCGCCGAGCTTGCCGGCGACCGCGCCGACTCGGCCGCCCTGGCGTTCGAGGAGGCGCTGGCGCTGTGGCGCGGAGATCCGCTCGCGGACCTCGCCTACGAGCCTTTTGCCATCACGGAGATCGCTCGTCTCGATGAGCTGCGGGTCACGGCATTCGAACAGCTCGTGGACGCCAAGCTCGCGCTTGGGGAGCACAACGAGGTGGTGGAGCGGCTCGAGGCGCTCATCGTCGAGCACCCATACAGAGAGGGACTGCGCGCTCAGCTGATGCTCGCGCTGTACCGCTCCGATCGTCAGGCGGAGGCGCTCCAGGCGTATCAGGACGCGCGCACCGCGCTCGTGGACGAGCTCGGCATCGAGCCCGGCGAGCGGCTGAGGGACCTCGAACGCGCGATCCTCGCCCAGGACCGCTCGCTGCAGCTGGAGATCCCCCAGAAACGGCCGGGCGCCGCGGCGGCTGCCGCGGACACGCCCCGCCGTGCCTTCGTCGGCCGCGACCGCGAGCTCGGCGAGCTCGTGGCCGGTCTGGATGGCGCGTTCGCCGGCAGAGGACGGCTCATCCTGCTCGCCGGGGAGCCCGGCATCGGGAAGAGCCGGTTGGCAGACGCTCTCATGGAGCACGCGCGCTCCCGCGGCGCCGCCGTACTGGTTGGCAGGTCCTGGGAGGCCGGCGGCGCTCCCGCGTACTGGCCCTGGATTCAGGCGCTGCGCGTGCACCTCCGCGACACCGAGCCTGACGCGCTGAGGAGCCAGCTCGGCGCCCGCGCGGCGGTGCTCGCGGGGCTCCTCCCCGAGCTGCGGGAGCTCTTTCCCGAGCTGGAGGAGCCGCCGTCGCTGGAGGGGGAGGGCGCGCGCTTCCGGCTGTTCGATGCCGCGCGGGGGTTCCTCCGCAACGCCGCGGAAGCGCGCCCGCTGGTCGTAGTGCTCGACGACCTTCACGCCGCTGACGAGCCCTCGTTACTGCTGCTCCGATTCGTCGCGCGCGATCTCGGAGAATGCCGGCTCCTGATCGTCGGCGCCTACCGCGACGTCGACCCGACCCTCCGCGACCCGCTGATCTCCGCGCTCGCCGAGCTCGTGCGCGAGCCGCACACCGTTCAGATCGCGGTCACCGGGCTGAGCACCGCCGACGTGGCCGATTACGTGGAGCTCTCGACCGGCAGCGAGCCGGGGCCGGGTTTGGCCGAGGCGATCCACGCCGGGACGGAGGGGAACGCCCTGTTCGTCTCCGAGGCCGTGCAGCTGCTCGACGCCGAGGGGCAGGTGGACGCGGCCGGCGCGCATCTCAGCATCGCGCCGGGCGTGCGCGCCGTGATCGGCCGGCGCGTGGCACGGCTGTCAGGGCAGTGCCGGGCAATGCTGGTGCAGGCGTCGGTCATGGGCCGTGAGTTTGGGATCGACGCCCTCACCCAGCTGAGCGAGCTCCCGCCCGACGAGCTGATGGACGCCCTCAGCGAGGCGATGGCCGAGCGCGTGCTCGACGAGGTGCCCGGTGCGCCCGGCCGGGTCCGCTTCGGTCACGTTCTGATCAGGGACACGCTCTACGAAGAGCTGACGGCGGCGCGCAGGATGCAGCTTCATAGAGAGGTCGGCGAGGCGCTGGAGGCCGCCTACGCGTCCGATCCGGAGCCCCATCTGGCCGAGCTCGCGCAGCACTTTGTTGCCGCCGCCCCGATCGGCTCGAGGGACAAGGCGCTCGCCTACGAGCGCAGAGCCGGCGATAGGGCGGCGGCTCAGCTCGCGTTCGAGGAGGCCGCGCGGCACTACGAGATCGCGCTGACGCTCGTCGACGACGAACGCGGCCGCTGCGAGCTGCTGCTTGCGGTCGGGGACGCCGAGGCGCGGGCCGGGGACACTCCGGCCTCGAAGGACGCCTTCCGCGAGGCGGCCGAGCTCGCCGATCGCGCCGGTCTGCCACAGCACCTCGCGCGGGCAGCCATCGGATACGGCGGCAGGTTCGGATGGGCGCGCTCGGCGGGGACCCCGCTCTGGTGCCGCTTTTGGAGCGCGCCCTGGCGGCCGTCGAAGACCGGGACAGCCGGCTTCGAGTCAGACTGCTCGCGCGCCTCGCAGCCGCCGTGCGGGACGACCCGTCGCGGGATCGAAGGGTTGCACTGGGGGAGGAGGCGCTTCGAATTGCGCGTGCAAGTGGCGACCCGGTGACCCTGGCCTCCGCTGTCGAGGGCCATTGGGTCGCGGTCGAGGGCCCCGAGGAGCTTCTGCGCGGGGATGGCATCGCGGTATGCGAAGAGCTGATCGCGCTTGGCGAGCAGATCGGCGACAAGGAGAAGGTGTTCGCGGGCCACGACAACCGCCTTCACTGCCTCTGGGCGCTGTGCAACCGGGCCGCGATCGACGTGGAGGTGGCTGCGCTTGGCGAGCTCGCCGACGAGCTCCGCCAGCCCGGGCACCACTGGGACGCGGGCACGGGCCGGACCATGGTCGCCCTCATGGAGGGCCGCTTCGACGACGCGGAGCATCTGATTGCCGAGACGCTCGCGCTGGGCGAGCGGGCCCAGAGCTGGAATGCTGCCGTGTCGCACCGGCTCGCGCTGTTCACGCTCCGCCGCGCGCAGGGACGACTCGCCGAGATCGAGGACCTCATGCGCCGGTCCGTGCACGAGTACCCGTCGCTCCCGAGATTCCCGTGCGCCCTGGCGCACCTGTATGGAGAGCTCGGTCGGGTCCAGGACACCCGCGCGACCGTCGACATGCTGTTGGCGCGAGATCTCAAGAACGAGCACGTCGACGCCGAGTGGCTTTTCACCATCAACATGCTCGCCGGGCCGTGTGCGGTGCTCGGCGACCGGGACGCGGCTCAGCGCGTGTACTCCATGCTGCTTCCGTACGAGCGCCTGTACGCGCAGGCCCCGGTCGAGTCGGTCTTCGGAGCCGTGGCGAGATCGCTCGGCATCCTGGCCACCACGATGGGCCGCCACGACGACGCGGAGCGTCACTTCGAGGCGGCCATCGAGACGGAGCAGCGAATGCGCGCACGCCCCTGGCTCGCCCATGCCCAGCACGAGCTCGCCAACATGCTCCTCGTTCGCGGCGCGGTCGGCGACTCGGGGCGCGCTCTGCGGCTCCTCGAAGACGCGGTGAGGACCTATCGCGAGCTCGGGATGGACGCATGGACCGCCCGGATCGAGGCGCTCGCGGCCGGCGTGCGATGACCGAGCCGGTCACGGCGGTTTCCGTAGTACCGCCGTGGTACCGACAGTTCGAGCGTCTGGGTCTCCGAGGAGCGCGACATCGGTGACGTGTTCCGGGATGGGTACGCATCCTCGGGGCCAGAACCTGTGCGCCCCCGGCCATGCGAGAGAGAGGGCCGGGGGCGTAATGAGCACAGGGGTATGTCTGGCCAGTATTCCCGTCTGCCGACTCGAAAAACGCTCCGTCCCGTCGGATGGGGGGAAGTCGTCCAAATGCAGTACCGGGCGTACGCAGCGCGGTGCTAGAACACACGCGGGGCCGGTTTCCCGGACACCCCTGCGACGCTCCGTCACTCCGGCGCACGCACGCAGTGTCCCTTGGGTTTCCGGCCCCGCTGTCTTCTGGAACGTGGCAACGCTCCGAAGGTTGCAAGGTGAAGCTGGACGGCCACCGCCCTCAATCCGGTCCATGAGCGGGTGGCCGCAAGCCGAAGGTACGTTGGTACTCGATTCTGCGCGCTCGGACATTCGTCCAGCGGCGGGTGTAGAGCGGAGCAACCCGCCCGGGCTTGCGGTTCGTGTCCTGCGGGGTAGCAGGGCTCGCGCCGTCGAGGCCCGGTCTCCCAGCCGTGGGTTCCCCCGACCCGCCGATATCGATGCGTTGCCGCTAGGTCGGTATGGGGGCGGGTGCTCCTGCTTCGAGTCGCGAGGAGACGTGTTGGGCGCGGGCCAGGAGTGCGGCTGCGCTTGCGAAGCACAGGAGCCCAACGGGTCCGATCGGCGGGGGGTGCGAGACCACCATGAACGACAGCGCGAGCAAGATCGCGGCCAGGAGCGGCGCGCCGACCTGGCGGTATGCGATGGCTGCCGCGACGACGGCGACGACCCAAGCGAGCGATCCCACAATGACTACGACGCCTGGATCCCCGACGATCACGTTGTCCCCGAGGCTCTGGATCGCGTCCGCCACGGCGGGCCGCTGGCGCACGGGCGCGTCGTTGCCGTGCTGCACGAGCGCTCCGATGGCGAGCCCGATCACGCTCTCCCAGGCAGCGTAGAAGACCACGAACGGGCCGATCGCGAGCCGGCTGATCCTCGCGGCCCTGCCCGGCAAGTCGCGGACCAAGAGGTATAGAGCCAGGCCCATCAGCCCGATAAAGACCAGCGTCCCCACGTGGACGATCTGGTAGGCCACCACGTCCTCGCGCAGATCTGCGTAGACGTGGTTGGGGTCGACGTCCGGGTGAAACCACAGCAACACCGCCCACGCGAGCGGCACCCCGATCGTGAGAACGAGCAGTGGCCGAGTGAACCGAACGGGCGCGTGCATGTGCCCTCCTTGGGGCCCGGGTACCCCGACCCTACGCCCCTGATTGGGTCAGGTCCATACCGCCACACGAGCGCTCCCGAGAGGGCTAGCACGCAAGCCTTTCAGGGACGACCCCGATGTCCCGCCGCGGATCCCGGCGTAGCGTCGCCTCACCTTCCATCACAAGCACGAGGAGAGTGATCCTTCGGATGCGGGCCGCACGTAGCAGGAGGGTGCTCAGCTACGCGCCCTCGTGCACGGCGCACGGTGTACTTGCCAACGCTGCCGTTGATTCGCGCGACCCTCATTCGACTTCGCAGACGGCGCTCCCCTCGCTCAGCCTCTGGAACGAGGATGCGTTGACAGCGGCTGTTCCACCCGGACCCTTTGGGGGCCCGCGAGTCGTGACGCTGCCCTGCGGCGCTCGTCGGCTCGCCGGCTCGCGGGTGCGAACGCGCTCCAGGCGAACCAGCGTCCGAATCCGCGCTGAAGCACCCTCGGGCCGCTCATGGTGAGCTGCCGAGCCCGCAGCGCGCCGGCGAGTGCGGCGCGCCCCAGGTAGACGCGATAGAGGGTCGCGGTGTCGACCGTGACCGCGAGGTCGATGTCGAACCCGGGGTGCTGGAGGCAGACCGAAACCTCGGAGGGCTCGAGCACCATCCAATAGCGCTTCGCCGGGTCGCGGAAGTCGAACTGGACCACCGTACGGTCCGGGGGAAGCTGCTCACGGTCGACGTGGCGGGCCATCCAGACGATCAAGAGGTCGGGGTCCAGTTCGTCCGGGCGGGGATCGGTGAACGACCAGGTCACGCCCCACTCGCCCATGGCCTGCACGACTGCCTCCAGGTCCCGGCCGGCGAGCGTCAGATGATAGTCGAGTGTCCTTCCCTTTGGGCCGGTGCGCCGGTCGACGATCTCGGCCCGCTCGAGCGAGCGGAGCCGCTCGGCGAGGACCGAGCGTGAGATCCCCGGCAGTCCACGGTGGAGCTCGTTGAACCCGGTCGCACCGCCCAGCATCTCGCGCACGATCAGGAGCGTCCAGCGATCGCCGAGGATCTCGCTTGCCTTGGCGATCGGGCAGTACTGCGCGTAGCTCCGCATCCTCAGAAATGCTAACCCCGGCTACGCGTCAGGTTCGAAACTCGAACCGCTTAGTTCGAAATTCGGTCTAGGCCGTGGCTGGACACGCGCGTAGCGTCGGCGACATGGCTACCGAGACGACGGCACTGGCGGCGACGCCCACCGATGTCGAGGGTCTGCGCGACTCCATCCGTGGCCCGGTGATCGATCCCAACCACCAGGACTACGACGCGGCGCGCGCGATCTGGAACGGTGCGATCGACCGCCGCCCCGCCTGTGTCGCTCGCTGCACCGGAGTCGCGGACGTCGTCGCGGCGGTTCGCTTCGCGCGCGAGCGTGACCTACTTGTGGCGGTGCGCGCCGGCGGCCACGGCGTCGGTGGTCACGCGCTCTGCGACGACGGCCTCGTCATCGACCTCTCGCCGATGAATGGGATCAGGGTCGACCCGGCGGCGCGCACCGCCAGAGCGGAGGCCGGCGTTCTCTGGGGCGAGCTCGACCGAGAGACGCAGCTTCACGGCCTGGCGACGGTGGGTGGAATCGTGACCCACACGGGGATCGCAGGGCTGACCCTTGGCGGTGGCCTCGGCTGGCTGATGCGAAAGCACGGCGCGACGGTCGACAACCTCCTGTCGGTCGACCTCGTGACGGCCGAGGGCGAGCTCCTAACCGCGAGCGGAGATGAGAATCCCGACCTGTTCTGGGGGATCCGCGGCGGAGGCGGGAACTTCGGCATCGTCACCTCGTTCGAGTACCGGCTACACCCCGTCGGCCCATCCGTCCTCGCGGGACCAGTCTTCTACCCCCTTGAGGATGCGTCGAAGGTGCTCCGGTGCTACCGAGAGTTCATCGCGGCGGCGCCGGACGAGCTGACGACGATCTTCGACCTGTCGGTGCCGCCCGCGCTTCCCTTCCTGCCCGCGGAGGTCCACGGCAGGCCGGTCGTCATGGTGGGCGCCTGTTACGCGGGGTCTCCGGACGAGGGAGCCGAGGTGGTCCGTCCGCTTAGGCAGCTCGGGCGCCCACTCGTCGACCTGCTCGAGCCGAAGCCCTACACGGCCTTGCAATCGATGTTCGACCCGTTGGTGCCGCACGGCTGGCACCGCTACTGGAAGTCGGTCGAGCTCCCGCCGCTCACAGACGACGCGATCGACTCGCTCGTCGAACACGCCTCGGCCCTCACCTCCCCGAAGTCGTACTGCATCGTCTTCCAGCTCGGAGGTGCGCTAGCCCGGGCGGGAGATGGCGAGACCGCGTTCAGCCAGCGCGACGCCAGCCATAACGTGAACATCAACGCGGTCTGGACCGAGGACGACCCGGACGGCGAGCGGCACGTCGCCTGGGCGCGCGACTTCTTCTCGGCCATGCAGCCGCATGCGGGCCGGCACGTCTACCTCAACTTCCTGGGCGACGAGGGGGCCGAGCGGGTTCGCCAGGCCTACGGCGACCGGCAGTACGAGCGGTTGGTCGAGCTCAAGCGCGCATACGACCCGACGAACTTCTTCCGGCTGAACCAAAACATCGAGCCCTAACGATCGAGTGGCGCCTGCCACTATGGCTCGAGATGGCTACCGGATCGCTCGCTTCCGACGACGAGCTGCTTGCGCACCTTCAGGCTCCTCCGGACCTGTGTGACGGTGTCGAGTCGCTCGCGTACTGGCGCACGCGTCTGGGCAGGCTGCCCTGGTACCAAAGGCGCGCCAGACGCGAGGCCGCCGAGATGACGCTCGTGTGGGAGCGGCGTGTCCTGGCTGCCGTGTTGGCGGAACGGGGCGATCCGCTCAGGTCGAGGGTTCGGGCGGCCGGCATGGTCGCGGCAGGGCCGGTGCGGCGCTGGGCGAGACGCGCCGGCCTGTTCCTGGCGGCCGCGACGCTGGCCGTGCTTACGTCGGGCCTGCTCGCCCTGGAGCTCCTGATCCGAGCGATCTGAAGCCGATCCCCTGACGCTCGCTACCACCGTTGCGTGATTTGTGCGGACGGGTCTAGCCGCCCGGCCTAACCCACCAAATACTGGCCGGGGCAATGACTGAGCGACGCAGCAGAGGAAGGGTGCGGGCCACCGTGAGCGAGCCCGTCGTGCCCGTAGCCGCCACGGCCGCGGCAGCACGCCCGTGTAATCGTTGGCGAGGAACGATGCGAACTGCGTCGATGCCTGCGAACACGAGACGTTCCCGAAGGCGGGGATCCTGTACTGGTCGGCCGGCAGGACCAGCCTGCCGATGCGGTCGTTGTGGATCACGCGCTACGCCGCGGGCGTCAGGAGTCCCTTCACGAGGCTTGCCCATCGGGCCGAAGGCGCCTAGTGTCGCCTGATGCTCAGGAGACTTCTTTCGGTCGCACTCGCCAGCGCCCTCGTGTGCGCGTGCGCGGGTAGCGCGTCGGCCGCGACGCTGAGGGCGGACTACCGCTTC
>JBIOZP010000030.1:0-85573 GCA_044871225.1 Solirubrobacterales bacterium | reverse complement strand
CCAGGTCTTCGGGGTAGGCGTTCCAATCTCGCGGCGTGGCGCGTCGCGGGGCTCGCTTGCGACGGGATAGACGCATCCGCCTGGCGACCCGCACCCGCTCACATTCCGAGTCGCGGCAGTAGGTGGGTGGCCGGCCACGGCGACCCCCTGCCTCCCAAGCCTCAATCAGCTCGGTGATGTCGTTGTCGCAGCTCGAGGCAGCGCAGATCATTTTGTCTCCTTGCTATAGACCGTTACGAAAAGTCCGGTGGGACCTGGGGTGTCTCACCGCCGCGCCGCCAATGGCGCATCAGAGGGCCCGTCCTCGCATGCGCCAGAATTGCGCCAGTGAGCGCCACCGCCGAGCGTGTTCCAGCGGCCTCCAGCGGGTCATTTCGTGCGTGGAATCGAGGTTCCGTGCGTAGGAAAAGGATGCTCATCATCGTCAACCCATACGCGACCACGGTTTCGGACCGGCTGAAGAACCTGGTCGTCTACGCGCTTCAGGGCCGCTACGACGTCGAGGCCGCCATAACCGAGGCCCAGCACCACGCGATCGAGATCGGCCGCGAGGCTCGCGAGGGCGGCTACGACGTTGTGGTCGCCTTCGGCGGCGACGGGACGCTCAACGAGGTGGCCAACGGCCTGGCCGGCACCGACGTCCCGGTGTCGGTGCTGCCGGGGGGCTCGACCAACGTCGTCTGCCGAACCCTGGGGATCCCGAACGACGTGGTGGACGCGACCGAGCACCTGCTCGCCCTGGCGGATCACTTCCATCCCCGCAAGGTGGACCTCGGGCTGGCCAACGGCCGGAGGTTCGTGTTCGCCTGCGGTGCCGGCCTGGACGCGACCGCCGCCAAGCGAGTGGACGCGAGCCCGCGGCTCAAGGCCAAAGGCGGTCGCTGGTTCTACACCTGGGCGGCCATATCCGGGTTCTACAGGCACTACCGTCGCAACGCGGTCCGCATCCGACTGGACGCCGAGGGGCGCGTCGAGGAGGGCGTGACCGCGATCGCTCAGAATTCCGACCCCTTCAGCTACTTCGGCAACCAGCCGTTGAGGGTTTGCGAGGGCGCCGAGCTCGCCAACGGGTCCCTGTCCGTGGCCATCTTGCGCCGCGCAGCGCAGCGCGACCTGCCGACCATCGCCGCCAGGGTCCTGGTGGCCCGCCTGCGCACCCCGGGGCACCGGCAGATCGCCCACCACCAGGGCGTGACGCGGGCCAGGCTCGAGTCCGTCTCCCGGGACGCCGCCGGGGCCCTCCGCCGGTTCCCCGTCCAGGTGGACGGCGACTACATCGGCGACTTCGGCGAGCTGGAGCTGGGAATCGAGCCCGGCGCCCTGACGGTCGTTGCCTAGCCGGCGTCCGTCCGCCCCGGCCCGGCGGAATCCCGGCGCGGCTCGCACGGTCCCGGGATGCCGCTTCTGCGCGATCGTCGCCGGCGAGGAGCACGGTCACGTGGTGTTCGAGGACGCGACCTCGCTCGCCTTTCTGGACATTCGGCCGCTGTTTGCGGGGCACACGCTGCTCGTCCCGCGCGAGCACCACGAGACGATCTGGGACCTGCCGGACGAGCTGGTCGGCCCCCTGTTCGCGAACGCGAAGCTCCTGTCGGCGGCGGTGCGCGAGGCGATGGCCGCCCAAGGCGTCTTCGTCGCCCTCAACAACCTGGTCAGCCAGAGCGTTCCGCACTGCCACGTTCACGTGGTCCCCCGCAATCCCAAGGACGGCCTGCGGGGGTTCTTCTGGCCGCGAACGAAGTACGAAGACGAGGACCAAATGCGCGCCACGGCCCAGGCGATCCGGGCCGCAGTCGGAAGGCTCAACCAGCAAAAACCGCCCCCCATGGCGAGTTAGTGGCGCATAGCGCCACTAACTCGCCATGGGCCGAAAGCCCGGTTGCTCGCCACGTAGCCGACGTTGTGGGCGATCAGGCCCAGCCCGTCGATCGTCCGAAAGACGGCGGGCTCGAGCTCCCCACGAGCCACGAGGCCGGCGACGTCCCGGGCCGTGCCTCGCAGGCCGAGCCTCAGCGGCCATCGCGGCGAGGAGCCCGGATAGCGCTCGTTCAGCCAGCGCGCCCCCGCTCCGTAGCGGGCGATCATCCCCAGCAGGCCGAGCAGGCTGTCGCGATGCCGGTGCTCGACCGCGGCGGCGGGTCGGCGCTCCAGCGACCAGCCGGCCGCCCGAAGCCGGCGCGAGAAGTCGATGTCCCCGCCAGAGCGTATGCCCTCCACGAAGCCCCCGACCGCCTCGAAAGCCCGCCTTCGGACGAGGAGGTTCCCCGTCAGCGCCGTGCCGCTGTCGGGCCCCAACAGGCCGTGGTCGACGCTGAGGAAGTGACGCGACGTCGTGTAGCGCGCCACCAGGCTCCGCTGGCCGGGATCGCCCACGATGGTCCCCGAGATCGCCCCGCAGCCGGCTGCGACGGGCTCCGCGAAGTACTCGGCCAGCAGGCCCGGGCGCGGGACGCAGTCGGCGTCCAGGAACAGCAGCCACTCCCTGCCCGCCAGGGCGGCACCGGCGTTGCGCGCGTGGTAGGAGGAGCGCTCGGCGGCCGCCCGCGCGATGCGGGCTCGCTCCCCCACTGCGAGCGCCGCCGATCCGTCTCGGGTGTTGTCGGCGACGATCGGCTCGTCGCCATCCTCCAGGTCGAGGCGTGACAGGGCCAGGAGCAGGCGCTCGGCAGCGGCCGGGCCGCCCCCGAACGGCACGACGACGCTGACCGCGGGCCGGGAGGAGGGCGTCAGGGGCCGCTAGCCGGTCGGGGTGACGCGGTAGGCGTCGAAGACCGAGTCGACGTTTCGCAGCCGCCCGATGCACTGGCGCAGCTGGTCGCTGTCGCCGATCTCGACCACGAAGCGGTTCTTGACCATGGGGTGCTTGGTGGTGCAGAAGGCCTCGATGATGTTCACCCCTGTCTCGGCGAAGGTCCGCGAGAGGTCCTCGAGCAGGCGGGTGCGATCCCACGCGTCCACCTGGAGCTCCACCCGGTAGGAGGTGGCGTTGTCTCCCTCCCACTCCACCTCGGTGAACCGCTCGGGGGACTTCTGGAGCGCGACCATGTTCCTGCAGTCCTCGCGGTGGATCGTGATCCCGCGTCCGAGCGAGACGTAGCCCACGATCGCGTCCCCCGGCACGGGGCGGCAGCACTTGGCCAGGCGGACCATCACGTCCTCGACGCCCTTCACCTTGATGCCGTAGTCGGAGGCCTCCTGAGTTCGCCGCTGGCGCTCGTCTCGCCCCTCGAGGACGCCGGCCAGTCGCGCCTCGGTCTCGTCCCCCACGACGGCCTCTCCCTGCTTGAGTCGCTGGAAGACCTTGTTCGCGACCGTCTTGGGGGAGATCTTCCCTTGGCCCACCGCGATGTAGAAGTCGTCCGCCTTGCGGAAGCCCATCTCGCGGGTGACGTCGGCCAAGAGCTGCGAGGCGGCGATCCGCTGCGGGGGGAGGCTCTGCTTCTGCAGCGCCTCCTGGAGCTGCTCGCGGCCGCTGCGCTCGGCGTCATCGCGGCTCTCGCGCTTCAAGAAGGCGCGGATCTTGTTGCGAGCGCGGCTGGTCCGCACGACGGACAGCCAGTCGCGGGAGGGCCCTCGCTCCTGCTTGGCGGTCAGGATCTCGACGATGTCCCCGGATTTGAGCTGGTAGTGCAGCGGGACGATCTTCCCGTTCACCTTCGCCCCCACGCACCGGTGGCCGACATCCGTGTGGACGGCGTATGCGAAGTCGAGGGGCGTCGAGCCAGCGGACAAATTCTTCACCTCACCCTTCGGGGTGAACACGAAGACCTCGTCCTCGAACAGGTCCACCTTCAGTGACTCGAGGAACTCCGTCGGGCCCTGGTCGCCTTCGACCTCGATCAGCTGTCGAAGCCAGGTCATCTTCTCCCGCTCGGGATCGCCCTTGGCGCGAGCGCCCTCCTTGTAGATCACGTGGGCGGCGATGCCGTACTCCGCCGTCTCGTGCATCTCGGGGGTGCGGATCTGGATCTCGAGCGGCCTCCCCTCGGGCCCGATCACGGTGGTGTGGAGCGCCTGGTAGAGGTTGAGCTTGGGCGTCGCGATGAAGTCCTTGAACCGCCCGGGCAGCGGCTTCCAGAGGGAGTGGATGATCCCGATCGCGCCGTAGCAGTCCTTCACCGACCCCACCAGCACCCGCATCGCGGTGAGGTCGTAGATCTCGTTGAACTCCCGCCCCTTCTTGGTCATCTTCGAGTAGATCGAGTAGAAATGCTTGGCGCGGCCGGAGATCTCCGCCTCGATCCCGACCCGGCTGAGCTCCTCTCGCAGGAAGCGCCCGGCGTCGGTCACGTAGCGCTCCCGCTCGGCGCGCTGCTGAGAGACGAGCTTCTTGATCTCCGCGTACTTGCGCGGGTGAAGCCGCTGGAACGAGAGGTCCTCGAGCTCCCACTTGATGGCGTGGATCCCGAGCCGGTGGGCGAGCGGGGCATAGATCTCCAGCGTCTCGCGCGCCTTCTCGATCTGCTTCTGTTTCGAGAGGCCCGAAAGCGTGCGCATGTTGTGCAGGCGATCCGCGAGCTTGATCAGGATGACCCGCAAATCGGTGGCCATCGCCACCATCATCTTTCGATAGTTCTCGGCCTGGCTCTCGTCCCGGCTCTGGAAGGTGATCCCCGTGAGCTTGGTCACCCCGTCCACGAGCTGGCCAACGGAATCGCCGAACAGCTCGCGTACCTGGCCCAGGCTGGCGCTCGTGTCCTCGACGGTGTCGTGAAGCAACGCGGCGCACAGCGTCTCGGTGTCCAGGCGCAGGCCGGCGCAGATCTTCGCCACCTCGACGGGATGGGTGATGAAGTCCTCGCCGGTCCGCCGGCGCTGGTCGGCGTGGCGCTCGCAGGCGAAGACGAAGGCCCGCTCGACGCTGGCGGCGTCGATCCGCCGCGAGCCGTCTTCGGTGTGCTCTTCGATGACGGCGAGCAGGTCACCCAGCAGGGCGCGCTCGTCGTCGGCTAGGTCCCGCGCTGGGCCGGTCAGCGGGGTAGGCGGCGCCCCTGCTCCCGCTCCAGCGCCCACTCTGGTGTGGCCCTGGCGATCGGCGGGCGCCTTGGCCCCGTTGGCCCCCTCCCGCGTGGGCTGCTCTAGCTCGATTGTCTTCGCCTGCTTAGGAATCGCTGACCCTCCCGGTAGCGCTCACGGTAGGCGGCGAACGCCTGCGAGTGCTCGAGATCCTTCCCCTCCGAGGATACGACGCGAAGGGCGCGAGCGGTGCCGGACGTCTCCCAGCGAACGGTCTCGAGCTCCTCCAGAACGCGAAGGCGGCGGGCGACGACCTCCGGGGATCGCGGATGGCGCCCTTGGCCCCGGAGGATCGCTCGCAGGTCGCGCTCGCCGGCCCGCAGCTCCCGGTAGAGGAGGGCCAGCGCCTCTCGCTGGGGCCATTCGGCTTCGTGGACCCGAAGCGCGAGGTCGATCTCCGGCTGGCCCCACGCCAGGTGCAGGAAGCCCGGGTTCCTCCCTCGGGTCTCGGGCGCGTCGGATGCCACGCGCTCGAGGTGCGGGAACGACGGGGGGTCGATCGCGACCACGTGCTCGAAGTGGGCGGACAGCCAGGGGGCCCTGGCGAGCACGGCCCAGTCGGCCAGCGCCACGCCTCCCCCCCGCCCCACTTCGGCGGCGGCCTCGACCGCCTCGCCGGCCAGGCGCCCCGAGGCGATCGCGACGGACCCGCCTCCGAATCTGGCCGGCGTGGCCGCGCGCTCGACCAGCTCGCGGCGGCAAAGCGCATCCGCGCACAGGACGAGGACGGAGCCACCACTGGACGCCAGGCTCGCCACCGCCGCCACCCCCGACTCGCCTCGCCGGTCGACGACACGGCGGGGCTCGCCCGCGCGCGCGGCATCGGCGGCGGCCCGGGGCGGCCACTCGTCGAGAGAAGCCTGGCGCTCGGCGTCAAGGCGCGCCCACCACTCCTCCTCGGAGGGCGAGGCGGGCTCGGTCGTCTCCGCGGCCACCCCCGTGTAGAGCTCCCGCAGCACCGCCCGGGGCTCCACCGCGCCGTTCCATTCGTTGAGCTCCAGCTTCAGGGAGACGTCCACGGGCCCCTCGTCGGCGGCGCGCGAGAGCTCGCCGTTGACGCCGAAGGCGACCCCGAGAGCGCTTCGCGAGCCGCTTCGAAGCCGAAAGCGCGCGTGCCGGTCCCCCTCTCCCATCGGACGCACCTCCGCCAGCCTCGCCGAAGGGACCAGGAGCCGAACCCCGGGGTTGCCCATGCCGAACGGCGCCAGGCGCTGAAGCTGCTCGGCCAGCTCGTGCCCCAGGCACTCGCTGCCCACCACCGCGTCGATGGCCTCCGTGCGGACCGGATCGCGCTCCCCGAGCACCGATTGGGCATGGGCTGCGAATGCGGCCCGAAAGCCCTCCACGCGATCCGCCTGGATCTCCAGCCCCGCGGCTGCCCGGTGCCCCCCGTAACGCAGCAGATGCTCGCCGCACGCATCAAGCGCAGCCAGCAGGTCGAACCCGGGAACGCTTCGGCCCGACCCTCTGCCCCGGCCCTCGGCATTCAGCGCGATCAGCACCACGGGGACCAGGTGCCGCTCGGCCAGGCGCGAGGCCACGATCCCCACCACTCCGGGGTGCCAGTCCTCCCCGGCCAGCACCAGCCCAGGCGCCGAAACCAGCTCGTCCGGCAAGGCGGCGCGCGCCCTCTCGGCCGCGTCGAGAACCCCCTGCTCGGCGTGGCGCCGCTCGCGGTTGGCGCGGTCGAGCTCCGCCGCGATCGCGGCCGCCCGCTCGCCCGAGTCGGTGAGCATCAGCTCCACCCCGGCGTCGGCCCGGTACAGGCGCCCGGCGGCGTTGATCCGCGGGCCGAGCCGAAAGGCGAGGTCTCCCTCGTCGAGCCGCTCCGGAGCGGCGCCGGCCGCCGCGCACAGGGCGCGGAGTCCCGGGCGGCTCGCGCGCCGGGACGCCACGAGACCGGCCCGCACGAGCGCCCGGTTCTCACCTCGCAGCGCTACCACGTCGGCGACCGTTGCCAGCGCCACGAGGTCGAGGTCGGCGGCTGCCCGCTCCTCGCCCAGCAGCGCCGCCGACAGCTTGTAGGCGACGCCGGTGGCACAGAGCTCCTTGCACGGGTACCCTGACAGGGCCGGGTGCAGGATGGGACAGCCGGGCAACCGCCCGCCCGGCTGGTGGTGGTCCGTGACGATCACCTCCATGCCCGCCTCGCGCGCCGCCGCCACCTCGTCGGCGCACCCGATTCCGCAGTCGGCGGTCAGCAGGAGCCCGGTGCCGCGGGAGGCCAATCTGCGCACCCCGTCCATCGTCAGGCCGTAGCCGTCGGCGAGCCGGTCCGGGATGAACCAGTCGCACCGCGCCCCGAGCTCCCGCAGGGCGCGAACGAGGATCGCGGTGGAGCACACGCCGTCGCAGTCGTAGTCCCCGTGGACGGTCACCCGGCGACCGTCGGCGACGGCCCTCTTGATTCGCTCGACGACCTCCTCCATCGAGTCGAACTCGAACGGGTCGTACGTCTCGTCCGCCTCGAGAAAGGCGCGCGCCTCGGCCACGGTCCGATAGCCCCGCCGCACCAGGGTCACCGCCACCGGCTCGGCGAGCCCGAGCCCCTTCATCAGGTCCTGCGCTTCGGCATACGAGTACGGCTCGAGCCGAAACTCCCGAGCGGGAGCCACCGAATCGGATGCGAAGCCAGGCACCACGCCAGGCTAAGAACGGGCGGGGACGGAACTTGCCCTCCTGACGCGCTGGTTGATGTTTTGCCCGCGGTCCGGGCAAACCGGCAACCACCCGGGGCGCCGCGGATCCTTCGGGGAGGCGTCCTCCTACCCAGCCATTCCAGCGATGTGGGACGGCACGCCAACGACCAGCTCGAGCGGCGGGGCCGAGCCCGCGGCCCGGGCCTAGGCCGTCTCGGGCTCCTCCCTGCTGACGCCGAAGGCGTAGACGGCGGCAAGGCCGATCAAGGTGCCCGGGATCGCCACCAGGGCGGTCACGACGTCGGTTTGGCCGATGCTGGATCCCGAGGCGATCTGCGCGATGGCACCGCTCAGCATGCCGCCTGCGATCGCGCCCAGGAGCGCCCCGACGATGCCGCCCCAAAAGCGGTCGGGCACGAAGACCGTGAAGTGCCAGATCGCAAGCGCGACGGTGAACCACACGACGGCGGCCATCAGCCCCTCGTCCCCATCAGCGGTTCCTCCCGTGCTTGCGGCGCCTGCGCTGCTGGCGGCGCTTGCGCTGACGGTCCGACCCCGCGGCCGGACCGCGCTCGCTTCGGGCCCCCGCGCCCAGGGGCGAGGGCTCGGCCTGCGGCTCCTCGACCGACTCGCCTCCGTCGCCGGAGTCGATCTCGGGCGCGCCGTCGGGCTCGCCGTCGTCCGCCGGAGGCGCCACCGCGGTGGCCGTCGCGGCCACCGGCGCTGGCGCAGCGACGGCTGCCGGCTCTCCGTCAGGACCCACGCGCGCGACGACGTTCTCCTCCGGGAAGGTCGGCACCCGGCCCATCTCGTCGATCAGGCGCCCACGGCGCGCGCGGTACGCGGGCTCGCGCTCCTTCCAGTGAGTGAGCACCGGTGTCGCGATGAAGATCGACGAGTAAGCGCCGGAGGCAACCCCCACCATCATCGCGAAGGCGAAGTCCTTCAGGGTCGCCCCTCCGAAGATCAGCAGCATCGTGACCAGGAACACGGTGGAGAGCCCGGTGATCAGCGACCTGGTCAGCACCTCGCTCATCGACTTGTTCGCGATCTGTGAGAACGCAGCCCGTGGCATGCGGGGCACGTTCTCGCGGATGCGATCGAAGACGATCACGGTGTCGTACATCGAGTAGCCCAGGATGGTCAGGAAGGCCGCGACCGTGCCGCTGGTCACCTCGCGGCCGGTCAGCGAGTAGACGCCGCCCGTGATCAAGATGTCGTGGAGCAGCGCGATGATCACCGGGATCGCGTACTTGGCCTCGAACCGGATCGCCACGTAGGCCGAGATCACGAGCAGGGAGAAGACGATCGCGATCACCGCGCTGCGCGCCACTTGGGCGCCGAAGGTCGGGCCCACGCTCTGGCTGTTGTATCCCTCGCTTCCGCCCCGCAGCCCGAAGCTCTGCTCGAGCGCGTTCTTCACCTGGCCGTTGACCTCGTCGACGGGGATCTTCCCCTGGATGTCGACCACGTTCGGGCCGAGCTTCGAGTCCTGCACCGCTTGGATCTCGGCGCTCGAGGCGTTGGTGACGTTCGCGTCGCTCAGGGCAGTGCGGACGTCGTCGACGCTGGCGGGCTGCTGCAAGCTCGCCGTCACCTTGGCGCCGGAGGTGAAGTCGATGCCCAGGTTGAGCTGCTTCGTGGCCAGCGAGATCGCCCCGATAGCCAGGATCAGCCCCGACATCGAGAAGAACCAACGGCTGGCCCCGGAGAAGTCGAAGCGCCAGCGCACCCGCTGCTCTCCGGCGCCCAGGGCACGCGGGGAGTGCAGGAGCTTCGATCGCCCCAATGCCCCCAGGATCGCCTGCGTGAAGAGTACGGCGGTGAGCAGGGAGACGATCGTGCCGATGCCGAGCGTGAACGCGAACCCCTTCACCCCCGCGGTCGCGAGCACGAAGAGGATGAACGCCGTCACCAAGGTGATCACGTTCGCGTCGATGATCGTCGCGATGCCCTTGCGGTAGCCCTGGGCGATCGCGGACAGCGTTGAGCGCCCGGCTCTCGCCTCCTCCTTGATCCGCTCAAAGATGACGATGTTGGCGTCGGCCGCCACCCCGATCGTCAGCACCAGCCCCGCGATCCCAGGCAAGGTGAGCGTGATCGGGATCAGCTTCACGAGCGCGAAGAAGATGACGCCATAGACCCCGAGCCCCACGGTGGCGATCACGCCGAGCAGCCGGTAATAGGCGACCAGGAAGATCACCACCACGATCAGGCCGGCTATTCCGGCGCGCAGCCCCTGATCGAGCGCCTGTTGGCCGAGGGTGGCCGAGACGGTGCTCTGGCTCTCGAGCTGGAGGTTGATCGGCAGGGCGCCGATGCGCAGGAACTCCGCCAGGTCCTGCGCCGAGCTGATCGAGAAGCTGCCCGAGATCTGGGCGCCGGTGCGGCCGTCGATCCCGCCCGGGTTCTCGTCGAAGTTGATGATCGGCTGCGTGACGACCTGGTTGTCGAGCACGACCGAGAAGTGCTGCGAGTACTGCTCGGCGGCGGCCGCGCCGACCGTGCCCGGCGGGGCGGTGGCGGCCCCGCGCTCGGCGATCTTCCTGGTCACGTCCTGGAAGGCGGTGCGCCCGTCGTCGGTGAAGTCGAAGGTGACATTGGGCTGGTTGGTCTGCGGATCGAAGTTCTGCTTCGGGTTCTTGATGTCGTCCCCCGACAGCGCCGGTCGGTCCCTGAACACGTAATGAGGCGACGACGAGATCTCGGCGGGGCTCTGCGAGAGCGTGGGGTCCTCCGACTCCGCCTGCACGACCACCGTCCCCTGGGGCACGGTCAGGATCTGGGTCCCCGGGGGGCGTTTCTCGTTGCGGAACTGGAGGTAGAGGTCCTTCTCCTTGGCCGCGGGACCGGCCTTGAGCTGGTGTGAGGCCTTGTCGAACAGGTAATGCGTGGAGCCGTCCGTCGTGCACTGGTTCTGGAAGCACTCGGCCTTCCGCTTCGAGGCGAACTGGACGGCCTCGTAGAGGTTGGGGAAGGTGTAGACGTTCGGGTTGGGATCCGGGGAGGCGGCGGGGTCCCTGGGGATGTTCTTCCCCGGCGGCGGCACCACGTTGCCCTCGAAGTCGTAGAAGTAGAGCTGCGAGGTGGTGCCGATCTGCTCGATCGCCTGCTGCGCGTTCTGGACGTTCGGGAGCCCGACCTGGATCCCGGTGCTCCCCAGTCGCGAGATCTCGGGCTCCGAGACACCCAGCTTGTCCGCCCGCTGGCGGATGATCTCGATCGCGCGGTCGATGTCGTCGGGGCTGATCGTCGGCGTGCGCGCGGTGGGCTCGCCCCGGTAGACGAGCTGGGTGCCCCCGCGCAGGTCGAGGCCCAGCACGGTGGGCTTCGAGGCGATCACGATCGCCGACGCCACCGTGAGCGCGATCACGACCAGCAGGACGAAGAGGTTGCGGCGCCGTCCGCCCATCAGGCCGCGCGCCTCGCTTGGCTGGCGATGGCCGCGGCCACCCTACCTGGGGGTGAGCACGAGCAAGAGGCCACCGTCGTCGTCGTAGGCCGGAAACAGGTCGGCTACGGCCTCGGCGGGGAGGTCTCCTTCGGCGTTGACCTGGACGCGCTTTCCCAGGGAGCGCACGCCCCACTCGAGGGTGGTCTCGATCGGATCCGTGGCGCCGTCACGGTTCGCGTCGGCCGTGCCTCCGCCGTCCCCCTCGTCCACCCACTCGAGCCCCAGCACGTCCTGGACCGGACGTCCGATCACCTGCTCGTCCTTCAGCCCGGTGAGCTCGAATCCGCCCTTGCCGACGTCGAGCAGGCGCCCGCGCTGGTCGCAGACGAAGAAGGCCGCTTCCGGCGCCGGGTAGTAGTCGTCGAGGAGCTCGAACAGGTCGCTTCCCCCGCACCGCGAGCAGCTCTTGGGCCGGTGCGACATCCCCGCGGTGCGTTCGCTCGAGAGCTCCCGATGGCCGCAGTTCGGGCAGATGAAGAAGGGCACGCCGACAGCGTAGCGAGGTCGTTCCGGACTCAGAACAGGCTCGAGGCCTCCCTCGGAACGGGCAAGCCGAGGTGCTCGAAGCCGCGCGGCGTGATCACCCGTCCCCGGGCGGTGCGCTGGATCAGGCCCTGCTGGAGCAGGTAGGGCTCGTACACGTCCTCGATCGTGTCGGGCTCTTCGTCAACGGCGGCGGCGAGCGTGGAAAGACCGACAGGCCCCCCCGCGAACTTGGTCGCAATGGCGTCGAGGATCGCGCGGTCGTGCCGGTCGAGCCCGGCGGCGTCGACCTCCAGCAGGCCGAGCGCCTCGTCGGCGATGTCGCCCGTGATCACGCCGGCCCCCCGGACTTCGGCGAAGTCGCGGACCCGCTTCAACAGCCGGTTCGCGACCCGCGGGGTCCCGCGCGAGCGTTCGGCGATCGCCCGCTCGCCCCGGGGCTCGATCTCGACACCGAGGATGCCGGCCGAACGCCGCACGATCCGGGTCAGGTCTCCGGCGTCGTAGTGCTCCAATCGGTGACAGACGCCGAACCGGTCACGCAGCGGCGTCGTCAGCAGGCCGGTTCGAGTGGTCGCCCCCACCAGGGTGAACGGCGGTAGGTCCAGGGTCACGGTGCGCGCCCCGGCCCCCTGGCCGAGCACGACGGGCAGCCTCCTTCCCTCCATCGCGGGGTAGAGGGTCTCCTCGATCGCCCGGCCCAGCCGGTGGATCTCGTCGACGAAGAACACCGAGCCGGGCTCGAGCGTGGTCAGGAAGGCGGCGATGTCCGCCTTGCGCTCCAACGCCGGTCCCGCGGTCTGCACCAGCGGCACCTCGAGCTCTGCCGCCACGATGTTCGCCAGCGACGTCTTGCCGAGACCCGGAGGGCCGGCGAGCAGGACGTGGTCGAGCGGCTCGCCCCGGCGGCGTGCCGCCTCGATGAACACCTCGAGCTGGGCGGTGACCTGCTCCTGGTTGACGAAGTCCGACAGCCGCTTCGGGCGCAGCGAGCGGTCCAGGTCGTCTTCGCCGCCGGCAAGCCGCGCGTCGGCCACCCGGTCGTCGGCGCCAGCCGTCGCCTCCGGCGCCACCGCCCCCTGGGGGCCCTCGATGCCGGGATCGCGCTCGATGCTCACGAACACCCCAGCTTCGTGGGGCTCAGCATCATCACATCCACCAGCCTGTCGCCTCGCAATCGGGGGCTACGCCCCCTCTGCTCGGCGCCGTCATCGCTTGGCTCCGCTGGGGCCGGCCGCGCGCTTCAGGGCCCCCTGGATCAGCTTCTCGGCGCTGTCGCCGTCGGCGCCGTCCAGCAACCGCTCAGCCTCGGTCAGCGTGTAGCCAAGATGCATGAGCCCGTCCCTGGCCAGGGTGTGCTGGTCGTCCTCCTCGCCGGCGGAGCGAACGGGAATGCCTTCAGTGAGCTCTCCGGCGACCTTCTCGCGCAGCTCCACGATCAGGCGCTCCGCCGTGCGCTTGCCGACCCCGGGCGCCGCCTGGAAGCGCTTCGCGTCCCCCGCGGCGATCGCCGCCAGGAGCTCGCGCGGAGCGCCGCCCGACAGGATCGCCAACGCAACCTTCGGCCCGATCCCGGCGACTGAGATCAAGTGCAGGAAGAGATCGCGTTCCTCCTCGCTCGCGAACCCGTAGAGCGACAGCGAGTCGTCGCGGGCGACCAGGTGAGCATGCAGCGTCGCGGTCTTTCCGCGCGCCGGCACGGACTTCAGGGTCTCGGCCGAGACGGCGAGCAGATAGCCGACCCCGCCCGCCTCGATCACCACGTGCGCGGGCCGTCGGACCAGGACCTCGCCGCGGACCGAGGCGATCATCCGACCGGCACCTCCCGTGAGCCCGCCGCCCACACCGGCGCGGACCGAGCGTGGCTGGCGTGGCAGATGGCCACCGCGAGCGCGTCGGCCGCGTGCTCTGAGGCCGGGGGCCGGGACATGGACAGGAGCCTGGCGACCATGCGCTGCACCTGCTCCTTGGCGGCAGCGCCGCTGCCGCAAACCGACTTCTTCACCGCCTGGGGCGTGTAGTCGAAGCAATCGATCCCGCGCTGCCCGGCGGCCAGCAGCGCCACCCCGCGCGACTGGCCGACGGCGATCGCCGAGCGCACGTTGCGGTTGAAGTAGACCTCCTCGAGAGCCAGCGCGACCGGCTCATGCAGCGACAGGAGCTCGGCCAGCGCCTCGTGGATGCGTTTCAGGCGTTGCGCCGCGGGCTCCGTGGTCGGCGCCTCGATGACGCCGCCGTCCACGGCGGTCATCTCAGCGCCCGTGAGCGCGACCACGCCGAATCCGGTGCTGGCGACGCCAGGGTCTATGCCCATGACCAGGGTCATCCCTAGTGATTCTGAGTCGGCGCCCGGATGCCTCCCGAGCGTGGGCGCTCAGGCGGCGGAGCGCTCCAGGACCTCGGCGGGGATGTCGAAATTGGCGTGGACCGCCTCGACGTCGTCGTGGTCGTCGAGCGCGTCCATCAGGCGCATCAGGGCGGGAGCCTCGCCTCCCTCGACCTCCACCACGCTCTTGGGCTCCATCGTCAGCTCGGCCGACTGGATCTCCACCTCGGCCCTCTCCAGGGCGTCGCGAACCGCCGTGAGGTCCTCGGCGGCGCAGAGCACCTTGAGCGAGTCGCCGTCGGCGCTCACGTCCTGCGCGCCGGCGTCGATCGCGGGGATCAGGTCGTCCTCGGAGTAGCGATCGCCGTCAACCAGGACCACTCCGCGCTTGTCGAACACCCACGCGACCGAGCCGGGCTCGCCCAGGCTGCCGCCGTGCTTGTCGAAGAGGTGGCGCATGTCGGCGCCGGTGCGGTTGCGGTTGTCGGTCAGCGCCTCCACCATGATCGCCGCGCCCCCCGGGCCGTAGCCTTCATAGAGCGCCCGCTGGATCGCGTCCGCGCCCCCACCGGCCCCGGCACCGCGGTCGATCGCCCGCTGGATGTTGTCCTTGGGCATCGAGTAGTCGCGCGCCTTCTGGATCGCGGCCGCCAAGGCGAAGTTCGCGTCGGGGTCCCCGCCCCCTTCCCGCGCGGCGACCGTGATCGCCCTGGCGAGCTTCGTGAACAGTTGGCCGCGACGGGCGTCGGTCGCCGCCTTTCGGTGCTTGATGGAGGCCCATTTGGAGTGCCCGGACACGTGCCAATACTAGGAGCCCTGCTCTCTATCGGCGCTTGACACGGCCCCTACGAAGCCGAGGCGGCCGGGCCCCGGCCCGGCCGCCTCAATTGGCATCGGCATCCCATTTTTCGATCCGACACCAAACCCCTGGCACAGAAGCTCGAATTGGTGTCGCCTTCCCCAAAACAGGGCGGCAGCGGAAAAGTTGCGGAGGGAGTTCGGGTGGTTGCCGGGCTTCAGACCAGGAAGCGCCCGTCTTCCTGAAAGGCCTCGCCGTCCACCTCGATCCGGCCCCCGCGGCGCAGGTCGCACACGAGATCCGTATGCACGGCGCTCTCGTTCTTGCCCCCGCATTCGGGGTAGCTGGCCCCAACGGCCATGTGGACCGTGCCGCCGATCTTCTCGTCCAGGAGGACGTCCCGGGTGCCGCGGTCGATGCCGTAGTTCGTCCCGATCCCGAGCTCACCGAGCCTGCGGGCTCCCTCATCGGTGTCCAGGAGGCTGATCAGGTACTCCTCGCCCCGATCCGCGGTGGCGTCCACGACCTTGCCGCTCTGGAATCGCAGGCGCACTCCCGCCACCTCGCGCCCGCCCACCATGGCCGGCAGGTGGAAGCTGACCTCGCCCTCCACCGAGTCCTCGATCGGGGCGGTGAAGAACTCACCGTCGGGCATGTTCCGAGTGCCGTCCGCCGGGATGAAATTGCGCCCCTCGATTCCGAGCCGGATGTCGGTGCCGGGCGCCGTCACTCGGACCTCCCGGTGTCCCTCGGCCCACCCGGCCAAGCGCCTGCACTCCTCGGACGCGCGCTGCCAGGCCCCCAGGGGGTCGGAGTCGGTGGCCAGGCACGCGCCGTAATAGAAGTCCTCGAAATCGGCCAGGCTCATCTCGGCGTCGGCCGCGTAGCCGTTGGTCGGAAACAGCGTGTAGACCCACCTGTGCGTCCCCTCGGCGTCGCGCCGGAGGGTCGTCTCCATCAGGTGGCGGGTGGCGGTGCGGCGCTTCGTTTGGCGCTCGGGGGGAACCCCGGAAAGCTCCCGGGTGTTGATGTCGGCGCCGATCCCGATTCGGCAGTCCGACTCCTTGGCCGCCCATTCCGCCAGCGGCGAGACCCATTCGAGCTGCGCGTCGGAGGCGTGCTTGAAGAAGGTCGCCGCCTGCCCGTCGAGCGACATCGCGACCACCGGTTGGCCTCCCGCCCGCAGGACCTCCTCGTAGACGGCGGCGATCAGCGGCTCGCCGGCGCTCGCTCCCTCGATCAGGCAGGTCTCGCCCTCCTTCACCCGCGTGGAGTAGCCGACCAGAATGCGAGCGAGGTTGGCTACCCGCGCGTCCCTCATCGCCCCTGCGCTCCCGCCCCCTTCGAGCTCGGGGCGGCTTCGCGCGCCTCGCGGGCCGTGGTCGCCAGCGCCATCAACAGGGCGTGCAGGCGCGAGTCGTCGGTGAGCTCGGGGTGGAACGCGCACAGGACCACCTGGCCCTGCCTGACGACCACCGGGTGACCGTCGACGCTCGCCAGCGCCTCGACTGCGGGCCCGTGGTCCTCGATCCACGGGGCTCTGATGAACACCGCCCGCATCGGGTCCTGGCCCAGCCCTTCGACCTGGAGCTCGAGCTCGAAGCTCGCGATCTGGCGGCCGAAGGCGTTTCGCCTGGCGGTGGCGTCGACCAGGCCGAGGTGGTCGCGATCGCACACGATCATCCCGGCGCAGGTGCCGAGCAGGGCCCGGCCGGAATCGACGTGGGCGCGAATCGCGGGCTCCAGGCCGTCGCGCTCGATCGCCTTCGAGATCGTCGTGCTCTCTCCGCCCGGGATCACGAGCCCGTCCGGGCCGGCGAGCTGCTCGGGGGTCCGCACCTCGAACGCGTCGGCGCCCAGCGAGCGGAGCATCCGCGTGTGCGCCTCGAAGTCGCCCTGGCTGGCCAGCACGCCAATCCGAAGCCGGGTCGCCCCGCCGGAGGGAGGCGGCAGGGCTTCGGGAGACGGCACCGTCAGGCTCCGCGCTGCTGCAACAGCTCTCCTTCGGAGGCGAGCTGGGCGATGTCGTCACCCCGCATCGGCTCGCCGAGCTCCATCGAGGCGGCCGCGACCCGCTCGGGATCCTTGAAGTGCGTGGTCGCTTCCACGATCGCCCGCGCGCGCCGCTCGGGGTCCTCCGACTTGAAGATCCCGGAGCCCACGAAGTTCCCCTCCGCGCCGAGCTGCATGACCAGCGCGGCGTCCGCCGGGGTCGCGATGCCCCCCGCGCAGAAGAGAGGGACGGGCAGCCATCCCGTCTGCGCGACCTCCTCCACGACCTCGATCGGCGCCCCGAGCTCCTTGGCCTGGGCCGGGAGCTGCTCGCGCCGCAAGGCCCCGAGCTGCTTGATGCCTCCCACGATCCCCCGCAGATGTCGGACCGCCTCCACGATGTTGCCAGTCCCCGCCTCTCCCTTGGAGCGGATCATGGCGGCGCCCTCGCCGATGCGGCGCAGCGCCTCGCCCAGATTGGTGGCCCCGCACACGAACGGAACCTCGAAGGCCTGCTTGTCGATGTGGTGGGCCTCGTCGGCGGGGGTCAGGACCTCGGACTCGTCGACGTAGTCCACCTCGAGCGACTGCAACACCTGGGCCTCCGCGAAGTGGCCGATGCGCGACTTGGCCATCACCGGGATCGTCATGGCCTCCTGGATCTCCTTGATCACCCTGGGGCTCGCCATTCGCGCCACGCCGCCCGCGGCGCGGATGTCCGCGGGGACGCGCTCGAGCGCCATCACCGCCACGGCGCCCGCCTCCTCGGCGATCCGCGCCTGCTCCGCGCTGGTCACGTCCATGATCACGCCGCCCTTCAGCATCTCCGCGAGCCCGCGCTTGACCCGGAATGTGGCTGTTTGCGCCATCCGGCTCCCAATATACGCGGAGCCCAAGCGGGCTCGCGGCGCTCAGCGCCAGAGTACGGTTCGCGCCCGTGCCCTACTTCAGCTTGAAGGCGCGGATGCGGTCCTTGAACGCGGCCTTGTCTCGGGCGTAGACGCCGTAGGCGAGCGCCTGGATGACGCCGAGGAGGGCGGCGTTCGAGCGCGTGAAGGACGGGCTGTTCGATGAGTAGTAGAGCGTCAGCTCGGCGTGCTCGCCCACCTCCGACAGGGTCGCGTCGCTGATCGAGAGCGTGCGCGCCCGGCGATGGCGGGCGAGCTTCATCGCCCTGACCACCAGCGGATGGGCACGGCCGGCGGAGAAGGCGATCACGAGGGTGTCTTCGTCCACGCGGCTGAGGCGGGTGATCGAGTCCTGCCGCGGGCTGGCCACGACCTCGGCGCGGATGTCGAGCAGGGCGAGCAGGTGGCGCAGATAGCTGGCGAAGAACGCCATCTGGTCCACGCCGACGATCATCACCCGCTGGGCCGACCCGAGAGCCGAGACGCAGGCCTCGACCTGCTCGCGGGTGAGGTTGCGAGCCGTGTGTTCGACGTTTCCGTGGTCGGCGGCGAGCGAGGACTCGAACTCGGAGTGGTCGAAGTCGAACAGCTGCCCGCCGCTGCCGTTCTCCTCCCCGCCCCGGTTCCGGTATTCCTCGATCGCCGCCTGCTGGAGCTCGGGGTAGCCCTCGAAGCCGAGCGCCTGCGAGAACCGGACCACGGTCGAGGACGAGGTGTTCGCGCGACGGGCAAGCTCCTCGGCCGTTTGGAAGGCGGCCTCGTCGAGATGGTCGACGATGTAGCGAGCGACATCCTTCTGCGAGCGAGAGAACTCGTCGAAGCGCTCCGTGATGAAGGTCGAGAGGGTCTTCCCGTTCGGCCGCGATGGAGACCCGTTGCGGCGCCGCGGCTGGGCGCCGCGGCTTCGGGACCGGGTGGGACGGGACGTCGTGGCGGTCTTGGTCACGGCGGCATGATTCGCGCCCCTTCTGAATTTCCCTGCTAAAGCCGGACGCCCGCGGTGCCTTTGCACCCTGCGAACCGATCGGCTCCGGCGGATGTGGTTGGATCGCCCCGTGGACCTGGAGCGAGGGGTTCGCCTTGCGAACCGCAACATGATCGCCTTCGACCTCATGCTCGGGTCGGGCGCGCTCCTCGCCCCGGCGACGACGCTGGCGGCGCTGGGGCACGAGCACCCTTCCCCCGACGCCGAGCACCTGTTTCGGCGATGCGGGCCGATCTGGCTCACGTTCGCTGCCGCTCACGCGGTCGCCGAGCGCCGTGGCCGAACGGAGGACTGGTGGGCGCTGGCCTGGCTTCGTGGGATCGAGATCGCGACGGACGCGCTGTGGTCGCGCTCTCCCGCGTTCTCGCGCCCCGGTGCCCGGGCCGGCCTGTGGCTGGCCGGGGGCGCGAACCTGGCGATGGCGGTCGGCTTTGGCTGGTTGTCACAGCGCGAGCGAAGTCGCAGGGGCCGGCGGCGGCTGCGGCCGCGGCGCTAGCTCGATCCGGCTACCGGCTCGCGGCAGCGGCCGCCGCCGCCAGCGCGGCCAGCACGTCGAGAGCCGACACCGCGAGTGCGAGTGGGCGCCCGAGCTCGCGCTGCCCGCCCTCCCGGTTCATCCGGCGCAGCGTAGTTACAGTGCGCGACGGAGTGGCGCTGAGGGCCCGCGAGGTGTACGTCGCGACAGCGCGCAGGTGTGCCGAGCGGGCGGGCCCCCTGCTGTTGGTGGGCGTGATCGTGTTCGTGCCGCTCGGCCTTCTCGACGCGCTGGCCAACCGCACCGGCGAGCTGGTCGACGTCAACGGCGCCAGCGACCTGCTCCAGGGCGCCCTGGCGGCGGTGGGACTCGCGCAAGCCTTCACGAGCCTGCTCGGCGAGGTGTTCTACAGCGGCGCCGTGGCGTTCATGACCGCCAATCGCGAAGGCGAGTCGTCGCTTGGCCACCTGGCGCGGTCGCTCTCATACCGCAGGCTGATCGCGGTCGACCTCCTGTTCGGGATCGCTGTGGCGCTCGGCCTAATCCTGTTGGTGGTCCCGGGGGTGGTCGTGTTCACCTGGTTCGCGCTCGCGGGGCCGTTGGTCGAGCTGGATCGGGTCGGCGTGCGGGAGGCTTTCGCGCGAAGCCGGCGCCTGGTTCGAGGCAACTTCCTCCCGGTGCTGGCGGTGCTGGGACCGATCGCGCTGGGCAGCGAGGTGCTCGTGGACGCGGTGCTCAGGGCCGGGCACGGGGCGCTGGGTGACTCCTTCGTCTCCAACTGGGTGGTGGAGTCGGCAGCCAACGTCGGCCTGTCCCCGTTCTACGCCGTGGCGGCGGTCCTGATCACGCTCCAGCTCTCGGGCGCGGAAAACGCCCGCTCGGGTCAACCGGTTTCGCGGTCCCAGTAGTCGACCCCGCTCTCGCGCCGCACCATTACGTTGTCGACCTTGCCCGAGGTGAAGACGCCGATCTTGTCGCTGTCGGGATAGACGGCCACCGCCGGCAGTCGCATGGTCGAGACCATCAGCACCCGGATGGTGTCGGTGGTCCGGTTGGTGACCTTGTGGGCCCCGTCGGGCCCGGGGGGAAAGCAGACGACGTCGCCGGGGCCGAGCTCGTCCTCGCCCTCCGCGTGACGCACGGTCGGGCGTCCGTCGAGCACGATCAGCCATTCCTCGTCGCCGTGCTCGTAGTGATAGGGGCAGATGCTCTGGCCCTCGGGCAGCTCGTAGACCGTCCCGCCCAGCATCGAGGCCCCGAGCCCCGGGCCCAGGCGGGCGTAGCCGCTGCGATACCCGTCAGGGTCGTCCGCGTCGTGCTGAAGGTCGGGATGGAAGACGTTCAGCGAGCGCATGGGACGATTATCTTCGATCCGGACCCGCTTCGCCGTGCGGCGGCTCCGCTTGAGCTTCGTGGCGCACCTACTTGAACCGTGTACCTGAATCCAGGTATGCTCCCTCAAGCTCCTCGGCCGATGGCCGATGGAGGAACAGGACTGCTTGGGTTTTTGGGATTGCGGTCCTTGGAACGCCGCTCGACCGCCGGGCGGCGTTCCCGCGTTGTGGGCCTGGGCGAGTTCCTGCATCCCCCGCCGGATCGAGGGCGAGGAGGCCGTCCATGGGCCACCATCCTGCGCGGGGGGCGATGCGCCAGGAGTGCCTTGATGGGGCACCTCGATGCGAGTCGAATGGGACCTTGCGTCGAGGGGAAATCGCCCCCCACCCCTTCAGCGAGGCCATTCAGGCTCGCGGTTCGTCGGCCGGCTCCGGGGTAGGAGCCTGCGCAAAGCCAACGGCACAAAGCGGGAGGAAGGAGGAGAGAGATGCTCTGGCTGATCCTGGGAGTGATCCTGCTGGTGATTGCGATCGCCGGCGGGGCGATCATCCACCCCATCCTGTTCGCCCTCGGCATCGTGGCGCTGGTGATCTTCATCGCGGGCCGCTGAAGTCCGAGAAGCGGGAGCCCCGTCGCCGCGACATACTCCGCGGGCGATGTCGCAGGAGCTCCCAGGGAAAGGAAGACCATGACCGAGAACGCCGACACAGCGATCCTCGCGGGGGGCTGCGCCTGGATCATGCAGCAACTGCTGCGCCATCCCGACGGGGTCATCTCCACCCGAGTCGGCTGGAGCGGCGGCTCGGGCGATAACCCTACCGAGGAGAGCCCTGGCGGTCATGCCGAGGCGGTCGAAGTGGTCTTCGACCCGGAGCGGCTCTCGTATCGAGACCTGCTCGAGTACTTCTTCCAGGTCCACCGAGCCGACCTTGGTGAAGATGTCGTCGGCTCCATCTACCGCTCGGAGATCTTCTGCACGAACGAGGAGCAGCGCCGGGTGGCCGAGGAGACGATCCGCGACGTGGACGCCTCGGGCCACTGGCTTGGCCCGACCGTGACCAGGATCAGCGAGGCCGGGCGCTTCTGGGAGGACCCGCCCGAGCACCAGGACTACTTCCTGCGTTATCCGGACTACCCGGATGGGACCAAGCCCCCCTTTCCGCGGCAGGCCATGGAAGCTGTCGACCGACGCTAGCGCTCGGAGTTTCGGCGTCTGGTCCTCGAGGCCGGCGGGCGAGACGTCATCGAGCCGGGGTTACATGGACCGGCGTGCCCTCGGATATGGATGGGCCGGGGAGGATTCGAACCTCCGACCGACGGATTATGAGTCCGCTGCTCTGACCACCTGAGCTACCGGCCCTGGGGTCCGATTATGGCCTGCGGGAACGGATGATCCGGATCACCGGGGCGGGGGGCGCGATCGCGGAAAGTCGTTACTGCGTGCTGCTTCGCCCTGTGGCTGGCCGGGTAGCCAGAGGGATGGAGAGACGATCCCCCGAAACCGGGAAGGACGAGCGAAGACGGTCTGGGGCTCCGCTCGTAGTCCCGCTGCCCAGGGGCGATCGTCTCTTCCTTTCCTGTTCCCGGAGGCTTCCTTCCCAGGCGTATCCGGGCCACTACCAGTCGGTCGGCTACGAGGTGCGACGGGCCCGGACGAGGAAGTCGATCTGGTTCTGCTTTCGCAAGATGACGTGCTCCAGCAGGTGCTCGAGCGCCTCCGAGCGGCCCTCGCGACCGGTGGGCTCGATCCCCGCTTGGAGCGCCTCGATCGCCTCGGTCTCGACCTCGATCAGCCAGTCGACGGCGCCGGCCGGATCGCCCGTCCAGCTCAGCGACGCGACGTCGGTCGTCGGCTCGCCGTCGATGGCGACGATCTTCTCCACCAGGAGCCGCGCATCACCGAGCTCCGCCTGCGCGTACTCCCAGAGCCGATCGCCGAGGGCCTGGTACTCGAACCCGAAGAGGCTTCCGGACGCGAGCATGAAGCCGAGCGCCGAGCGGTACTGAAGCGAGAGCGCGGCGTTCAGGCGCTCGCGCGCCAGTCCCTCGTCGAGCGTCTCCTCCACGTTGGCCATTGGGCTACGCCCCTACCCGGCTCCGCGGGCGCGAAAACGGCCCCGGTGCGCCGCCATCATTCGGGTCACGGCCTGAGCCGGAAGATGTTCGCTCTCGTGCTGAAGTAGATCGGGCCGCCGTCCAGCGGCGTCTCCACGGAGAGAACGGAGTCGGGGTGGTTGTAGAAGGATGCCTGCGAGGCGATGTCCATCCGGTCGGCGGTGAGCGTGGCCGAGTGGATCCGCCCCGCGTTGAAGTCGCCGAACAAGAGGCGCCCCGGGGCGCCGAGGCCGCACGAGTCGCAGAAGGCGGCGCCCGTGAGCGCCGGGGGGTTGGGGAAGAAGAACCTTGGCATCACCGGATGGGGGCCGTCGCTGTTGGTGTTCCGCGGCGCCGGCGGCGGTGAGGCGCACGTCTGCGACGGCCCCCAGCCGAAGTTGGTGAGCGACCGCCGGGGGATCAGGTTGACCTCGTCGTTGCACTCGGGGCCGTTCTCGGTCTCCCACAGGCGTCCGGTCTGAGGATCGAACGTGAAGCCGAAGGAGTTGCGGATCCCGTAGGCGATGATCGGGCTGCCCGCGCGGGGGTTGTCCGCGGGCACCGTCCCGTCGGGATTCAGCCGCAGCACTTTCCCGGCGAGACCGGTCAGGCTCTGGGCCCTCGAAGGCGAGTAGTTGTCCCCGATTACGACGTAGAGCTTGCGATCCGGGCCGAACATGATGCGCCCACCGTTGTGGTTGTTGGCCGCCGGCAGCCGGCGAAGGACCGCGAACCCGCGTCCGTCGGCTTGGATGCGCACCAGCTGGTTCCTCACCGCTCCACCCGCCTGCCGGCGAGTGACGAATGCCCACACGCGGCGGTCAGCCGGATAGCTCGGGTGGAGTGCCAGGCCCAACAACCCCTTCTCGCCTGCTGACGCCACGCTGGGGATCGTGAAGAGCTGGGTGGTCGCGCCCGTCGCCGGATTCAGCCACCGGATGCGGCCGCTGTAGCGCTCCCCGTAGAGGATGCGACCGCCGGCGGGGGTGACGGTGAAGGCCGCCGGAGACGCGAGGGCAGACGGGGCGAGGCGTGTCGCGCTGGCGGCCCAGGCGCTCGACGAACCCGCCGTCACAGCGAAGGCCGCGACGAAGGCCGCGAGCCAGGACGGCCATTTGATCCCTTTCCCCTGCACGCTCAGAGAGCGGCCGAGGCTAGCAAGGCACGGTGACGGTGAGCGCCACTCGGAGCCTTCGACCCCATGCCGGGACGCCCCCCGACAGGGCGCGACCTGAGGCGTAGACTGCGAAGCAGCCGGGCATCGTTGACCAGGGGAGCGGCGCGGGACATGTTCATCGGCAAACGCAAACGGCGTCCCGGGGACGCCTGGGTTGAGCGAAGCCGCCGCGCGCAGCTTCTGCACCAGGCGATCCAGATGCGGGACTCCGGAGCTCTCAGCGAGGAGGAGTTCGCCTCGCTCAGCGAGCATCTGCTCCAGGGGCGCCCGATGCCCGATGTCGCGCAGGGCGCCATCGACGGCGCCGAGAAGCCTCGCTAGCCCCTCACGGCACGGACCGCGCGCTCCAGCTCAGAGGCGGCGAAGGCGCCCTCGATGCGGGTGCGGACGATCCCGTTGCGATCGACGACGAACAGCCACGGCTCGGTGTCCAGGCCGAAGGCCCGCATCTGCGGGCGCAGGCCGGCGCTCGCGTTGTTGTCGTTGAACACCTCGTTGTGGATGAAGTCCACGCCCGAGCCGTCCTGCTGCTCGACCTGGGCGGCGACGTCCACCACCGGGCCGCAGACGCGGCTCTGGCACAGGGCCGGGGTCGCGAAGAGCAAGACGACGGGCTTCTTTCCGACGACATCGGCGAAATCGACCTCGTGCATGTCGTCGTGGGGCGAGCGGGTGTCGATCTTTCCAACGTCGCCGCCGACGTCCGCCACGGTTGGCGTGTGGACGTCGGGCGCGCGATCGCCAACCGCCGGAATGCTCCCGAACCCGCCTACCTTGATGCTCGGGATCAGCGTGGCCGAGTAGCCGCTTTCGTCTCGGAACATCGCGATCAGGTCCCAGCCGCCGTCCCGGTCCAGGTTCAGGTCGGTGACGTAGACGATCTTCGCCGAGTCGGGGTCCTGGGCGGTGGTCTGCGATTCGAACTGCGGCTTCACTTCCAGGCTCTCGAGCCGCGCGGGTTGCGGCCCGATTGCCTTGCCGCCGCCGCTGGGCGCCGCGTAGATGGCGACCTGTGCGTCGGACACCTGCTGGCGGGAGACGGTGAAGACGCCGAAGCCGAACCTGTTCTCGCCCTTCTCGAAGACGTGGCCGGTCGGGCTCACCACCAGGTTCGAGCGCTGGGCGCCACTGGTGCGGAGGATCTGGTTGAGGGTCTTGCCGCCGGCGGGCGGAAAGGAGGAGGCGGAGGGAGCCGGGCGGCCGGCGAGCTCGGATGGGTCGTCGTTTCCGCCGCCGCAGCCCGCCGCGCCGAATGAGAGGGCCGCGAGGGAGATGGCGAGGGGCGGCAGGAACGCCCTCGCGAGTGCGGCTCGGCGTGGGTGGGTGACGGTCGATGCTTCGCTTCCGGCACGGCGCTCGGCCACCGGCGAATCCTATGGAGAGGACCTAATCGCCGGGTAAGCGGGCGGCCGGTAGGGTCCCGCCGGCGAGGACGACGAGAGGAGACTGGCTTGGCGGAGCGAGCGGCGCTGGTGACTGGAGGATCGAGCGGGATCGGGCTGGCAATCGCCCGCGCGCTGGGGGACGACGGATACGGCGTCACGATCGCGGCGCGGCGCCCCGACAAGCTCGAGGCGGCGGCGGAAGAGCTGCGAAGCGCGGGAATCGACGTGCACTCGGTTCCCGCGAACATGACGCAGGAGGACGCGATCGTGAGCGTAATTGCCGGACATCGCGAGCGGTTCGGGCGGCTCGACGTGCTGGTCAACAACGCGGGGGTGGGGATCGGCGAGCCGATGGCCGAGATCAGCTCGAAGTACCTGGACATGCAGCTGGCGGTGAACCTGCGGGCGGTGGTGGTGGCGACGCGCGAGGGGCTGCCGATGCTGCGTAAGGCGGGAGGCGAGCACGGCAAGGCGCTGATCGTGAACATGGCTTCGATCGCGGGAAAGGCGGGGCAGCCGTGGTTGTCGGTCTACTCGGCCACAAAGGCGGGGGTGGTCGGCTTCAGCCAGGCGACACAGAAGGAGGTCGCCGAAGACGGGATCCAGGTGACGGCGTTCTGCCCGGGGTTCGTGGACACGCCGATGACCGAGTTCGTCAAGGAGCGGGTGAGCCCCGACGAGATGATCCGGCCCGAGGACATCGCGGAGTCGGTGCGGTTCCTGCTCAGGACGTCGCCGGCCTGCCTGGTGCCGGAGATCGTGTTCGCGCGGCCCGGCGAGCAGCTCGGCGGCTAGCTCCCCCGAGCCGGGGCCCGCCATGAGCGGTCGCAGGTTCCTGGTGGCCGCTTTCGGGGACGCCGGGCACGCGTTTCCGGCCATCGCCCTGGCGCGGGCGCTGAAGCATCGCGGTCACGAGGTGCTGGTCGAGACGTGGGAGCGCTGGCGTGATGCCGTCGAGGCGGAGGGCCTGCGGTTCACGGCCTCGGAGGAATACAAGACGTTCCCTCCGCCCTCGCCGGAATCGAGCGAGGGGACGACGGCGGCCAGCGCAGCGAAGGCGCTCCTGCCGCTGATGGAGGAGTTTCGACCGGACGCGGTGGTCAGCGACGTGCTGACGGCGGCGCCATCTCTGGCGGCGGAGAAGGCGGGCAGGCCGAGGGCGACGTTGGTTCCGCACGTCTATCCCGTGCACGAGCCGGGGATGCCGTTCTTCGCGGTGGGCGCGAGGCCGCCGCGGACGGCCCTGGGCAGGGGGATGTGGAGGGCGTGGTTGCCGGTGCTGACGACGGGGTTGAGGCGGGGACGGCGTGAGATGAACGAGACGCGCGCCGCCGTGGGCCTGCCGCCCGTTCACGAGCTACACGGCGGCATGAGCCCCGAGCTGGTGCTGGTGGCGACCTTGCCGCAGCTCGAGTACCCGCGGCGTTGGCCGCCGTACGTGCACGTCACCGGGCCGATGGAGTTCGAGCTCCCCTATCCGGACATCGAGCTCCCCGCCGGGGACGGGCCGCTGGTCCTGGTCGCACCGTCGACCGCCCAGGACCCGGAGCTGCGCCTACTGCGGACTTCGCTCGACGCGCTGGCGGGCCAGCCGGTGCGGGTGGTGGCGACGACCAACCGGCGCGACGGAGGCCCGCTGCCCGACGGGCCGCCGAACGCGCGAGTGGTCGACTGGCTGTCGTATTCGCAGGTGATGCCGCGGGCCGACCTGGTGATCTGCCACGGAGGCCACGGGACGGTGGCTCGGGCGCTGGGGGCGGGGGTGCCGCTGCTGTGCTGTCCGCGCGGAGGGGACATGGCCGAGAACGGGGCCCGGGTGGCCTGGGCGGGGGCGGGGCTCATGCTGCCGTGGCGCCTGCTGGGGGAGGCTTCGCTGCGCTGGACAGCTCGTCGGGTCCTTGGCGACCGGCGGTTCGCCGAGCAAGCGGGGCAAATCGCCTCCTGGGCGGGCCGAAACGACGGCGCGAAGCGTGGAGCCGAGCTGGTGGAGAACCTGGTGGACGAAGGCCCTCGGGGGTCGCCCTAGAATCAGCGTTCACGGGAGCCCCAGCCACCTTGTGGCAGAACCCACGATCCCCCGTCGTCTAACGGCAAGACACTCGGCTGTTAACCGAGCAATGGTGGTTCGAATCCACCCGGGGGAGTTCTGTATGCATTTACGCGGTGGAGTAGCCGGCCTCCACAGTTGGAGCACTTCTCCAACGACCGCGTGAACCCTTCATGGCTGAGCCCGAACGACTTCTGGCGCGGATCCAGGTGATGGAAGTGAAGAGCGCCCGTGAAGCGGTTGTAGCCGCATAGTGCGCACGCACCTCCCGCATCCTGAACGAGGAGCCGCTTCACCTTGCGCCGGCGCCGCGCGACGGCATCCCACTGCAGCGAACGCACCGCGAGCGGCCGTTCGCACGAGCCGAATCGAGTGTGGGATTGGCTACGCATACGGTGGTCAATCCCACACTCGGCGGTCGGTTCGGGTCCGGCCGTCGCCTGGGGCTCAGGTCGTGTCGGCGGTCTCCCAGTGCGCGATGCGCTCCGCGAGGTCCGCGCGGCGGCGCTGAAGGTCCACCGGCGGGTCGCCTCCCTCCTGCTGGGCGGCCTGGATCCGGCCCTCGATCATCGCCTGCTCGAGCTGCAGGAAGTTGAGCTCCATCGCCTCCCGCCCTCCTGGCTCTCGCTCCGCCTTCATCACGAGCTGAGTCACCAGCGACACGAGCTCCTCGTCGTCGCGCGGGAGCCCGCTCATCGGCTCCTCCAGGTGCCCCCGCAGCCACTCCTTCGCCCGGTTCACCACCGGCGAGGACAGGTGCTCCGGCGTCAGCCGCTCCAGGAACTCCCGCCCCTCCGTCTTCGACGCGATGCACATCGCGAGCAGCGCCTGCTCGCGCCGCTCGCGCGAGCTGAGCGCCCGCGCCGGCCGGCCCGCAGGCTGAGCGGCCGGCCGACCGCCATCGTCCCTCCGTGCCCCCGCCAGCGGCTCGGGCCCCCTCCCCCCCTGGCCGCTCACCCTGCGCATCACCAGCGCCGGGTCGGCGTTCAGCCGATCCGCGACCAAGCGCGCCAGCTCGTCGCGGCTGATCGATTCCCCCATCGCCGCCAGCACCGGCACCACCTCGTCCAGCGCCCGGTCCCTCCCCGTCGGGCTGCCCAGGTCCGCCTCGTCGAGCGCCACCCGCACGTGGAACTCCGGCAGCTCCGCCGCTCCCGTGATCAACCCCCGCAGCTCCTCCGCCTTCCCCGACTCCACCATGTCCGCGGGGTCCTCGCCCGCCGGCATCGCCGCCACTCGCAGGCGCAGCTTGCGGCTGCCCGCTACGCGCTGCGCCCGCAGCATCGCGGCCCGCCCCGCCCGGTCGGCGTCCAGCGCCAGCACCGCCTCCTCCGCGTACCCCGACAGCTGCTGCAGCTGCTCCGGCGTGATCGCCGTGCCCATCACCGCGACCGCCTCGCCGATCTGGCCCTGATGAGCGGCGAGCACGTCCATGTACCCCTCCACCACGACCGCCCGCCCCGCCTTCGCGATCGCCCCCCGCGCCCGATCGATCCCGTACAGGGTGCGCCCCTTCCGGTAGAGCTCTCCCTCGGGCGAGTTCAGGTACTTCGGCTTGGAGTCCGGGCGCAGCGCCCGAGCGCCGAAGCCCTGCACCCGCCCGCGCGCATCGCGCACCGGGAACACGATCCGCGCCCGGAACCGGTCGTAATGGCCGCCGCGCTGCCCCTTCTGCACCAGCCCCGCCGCCCCCAGCTCGGCGACGTCGAACCCCGCCCGCTGCCCCCGCGTCAGCACCTGATCCCAGGCGCTCGGCGCATAGCCCACCCCGAACGCCCGCAGCAGCTCCTCGCCGAGCCCCCTCGACGCCAGGTACTCCCGAGCCTTCCGGGCCTCCTTCGATTCCCACAGATAGTGGGCGTAGAACTGCGCGGTGCGCTCCAGGACCTCGCCCAGCCGCGCCCGCCGCCTGCGCGCCTCCTCGGCCCGCGGGTCCTCGCGCTCGCGCTCCATCTCGACCCCGTAGCGCTCGGCGAGCACCTCCACCGCCTCGCCGAACCCGAACCCCTCCTTCTCCTGCACGAAGCGAAACACGTCGCCCCCCGCCTCGCAGCCGAAGCAGTAATAGAGCTTCTCCCGCGGATCGACCGAGAACGACGGCGTGCGCTCCTCGTGAAACGGGCACAGGCCCGTGAAGCGCTCTCCGCTTCGGCGCAGATCCGTGTACGCGGAAACGATCTCGACCATGTCGGCCGCCTCCTTCACCCGCTCCACCGTTCCGCTGGTGAACCGCCCGCCCGAGCTCGCTCCCTCTCGCGCCCGGCCCGACATCAGCCTCCCGTCCGGTGACCCGCCCTCAGAGCCGCGACTCCTCGGGTAGCGCCAGGCGCTTGAACGCGGCGATGCAGAACCGATCCGTCATCCCCGCGATGTAGTCGGTGATCCGCTGAACCTCGTCCCCCCCGCCCACGGCGTCCGGCACCTCCTCCGGGTGGGCGCTGTAGTGATCGAAGAGGCCCCGCAGCGTGCGGTGAACGCGCTCGTGCTCGCTGCGCGCCTCGGCACCCAGGTACACCCGCTCGAACATGAACTTCCGAAGCCTCAGCATCGCGCCGCCCACCTCCTCGCTCTGCGTTACGTCTCCGGCCTCGCGCGAGCGCTCGACGATGTCGGTGGCCAGGGTGTCGATCCGCTTCGCGCCCGTCGGCCCCAGCAACTCGATCTCGGCCGCCGGCAGGTCGTCGGCGCTGATGATCCCGGCCCGCAGCGCATCGTCGATGTCGTGATTGATGTAGGCGACGCGGTCCACCACCCGCACCAGCCGCCCCTCGAGCGTGATCGGCTGCTCCGAGCCCGTGTGGTTGAGGATCCCGTCGCGGACCGCCTCCGTCAGGTTCAGCCCCCGCCCGTCGCGCTCCAGCACGTCCACCACCCGAAGCGATTGGCGGTTGTGCCGGAAGCTCCGCCCCGCTCGCTCGCGCAGCGCCTCGTCGAGCGCCTCCTCGCCGATGTGGCCGAACGGCGGGTGCCCCAGGTCGTGCCCGAGGCCGATCGCCTCCGTGAGGTCCTCGTTCAACCCGAGCGCCCTGGCGACCGTCCGCGCGATGCAGCAGGTCTCGAGCGTGTGCGTGAGCCTGGTCCGGTAGTGGTCACCCTCCGGCGCGATGAACACCTGCGTCTTGTGCATCAGGCGCCTGAACGCCTTCGAATGCACGATCCGATCGCGGTCGCGCTGAAACGGCGTTCGCATCGGGCTGTCGGGCTCGGGCTCGCGCCGGTTGGCGGGGTACGACGGCGTCGCCCGCTGCCACAGGAACTCGCCCTCCCAGGCGCGCACCCGCTCCTCGAGCGAGCGCTCCAAGACGGCCGACGGCTGGCTGGCTGCGCTGGACACCTCGCGAAGAGAATAGGGTCAGCCCATGCGCGAAACCGCCCTCGTCACCGGCGCCTCATCGGGAATCGGCGAACAATTCGCGCGCAGCCTCGCCGCCGGCGGCTTCGACCTCGTCCTCGTCGCCCGGCGCGCCGACCGGCTGCAGCAACTCGCCTCCGAGCTCCCCACCGAGACGCACGTGGTCCCCTGCGACTTGGCCACCGACGCCGCCGCCCTCCCGGACCGCGTCGCCGAGCTCGACCTGGAGATCTCCCTGCTCGTCAACAACGCCGGCTTCGGCACCTCGGGCCCGTTCCTGGAGCACGACCCCGAGCGCGACGCCGAGCAGGTGCGGCTCAACTGCGAGGCCGTGGTCACCCTGACCCACGCCTTCCTGTCCGGGATGGTCGAGCGGCGGCGCGGGGGCATCATCAACGTCGCCTCGACCGCCGGCATGCAGCCGATCCCCTACGAGTCCGTCTACGCCGCCACCAAGGCCTTCGTGATCAGCTTCACGGACGCCCTCCACACCGAGCTGCGCGGCTCCGGCGTTCGCGTCCTCGCCGTCAACCCCGGCCCCGTCCCCACCGAATGGCAGCAGGTCGCCGGCTACGAGGAGGGCCGCGTGAGCGTCGTCCCGGGCGTGATCCCCGCCGAGCAGGTGGTGAGCGAGGCGCTTGCCGCCTACGACCGCGGCCGCCGCTCCGTGATCCCGGGACGCGCCATCCGCTGGTTCATCAACGCCACCCGCCCCGCCCCGCGCCCCGTGCAGCTCCGGGTTACCGAGCGGCTTTACCGGCCACGCACCTGAGCCGTCGCCCGCCCGGCACTACGCCGCCGCACGCAGGCGAACGTGCGCGTGGTGCTCGAGCGTCTCGGCGACGCCCCGTTCGACCTGCCGCAGGGCGCGCGGCGAGGCGCTCGGGGCCGACGCCAGCGGGCGCCCCAGCGCCTCGACCATGAACCGATGCGCCTCGGTCGAGAGCTCGAAAGCCCCGTGCTCGCAGGCGGCGCACACGACGCCCCCCGCGGCGCCGGAGAAGCCGACCAGCCCCTCACCCTCCCCGCAGCGAGCGCACGAGGCGAGCTCGGGAGCAAAGCCGGCGGCGAGCGCCAGCTTGAGGCGGAAGGCGAGCGCCGTGCCCAGCCCCACCGCGCCGTCGCCGGTGCCGTCCCCGACTGCCGATTCCTGCCCGTCGAGCAGCGCCAGGTAGCGGCAGAGCAGGTTGTAGGCGGGCGGGTTCGCCTCGGCCGAGTCCAGCAGCCGCAACACCGCGTCGCATCCCCGCGCCGCCGCCATCAGTGCCCCCTCGCTCGAGCGCAGGCCGGGATGGGCGGCGACCGTGTGTGCGGACGTGACAGTGGCCAGCTCGCCGCGGCCCTGGTGCAGGACCAGGTCGAGCCGGAAGAAGGGCTCGAGCCGGCCCCCGAATCGCGAGCGCGGCCGCCGCGACCCCTTGGCGATCGCTCCCACCCGCCCGCGCGTGGCGCTGTACAGGTGCAGCACGCGATCCGCCTCCCCGTAGCGAATCGAGCGCAGCACCACGGCCTCGGTCTTGTAGGAGCCCGGCATGGAGACGCAACGATGCCTCCCGGACCGGACACGACCGGGCCCGATCGGCAGCGGTCCCCCTACCGTCCCGCAACCGCGTCGCGGATCGCCGCCGCGGTCACCGTGGCGGCGATCGTGCCGACCGAGATCGGCGCGAAGCGGTCCATCCGGCCACCGCCCGACGCGAGGCAGAAGGCGACGTCACCGTCCACGTCCGAGTGGACCGGGTCGATCGCGCGGGCGACTCCGCCGCTCGCCATCCGCGCCACGCGCGAGCAGGCCGCCTTGTCGAGCGCCGCGTCCGTCATCACGCACACGAGCGTCGTGTTTCGCTCCTCCAGCTTGGTCCAATCGGGCGGTCCCTCCATCCCGGCGATCAGCTCGGCAGTCGAGAGCGTCTCACCCTCCTCTCCGCGCGGCCCCGCCAGCACCCGCCCGGCTTCGATCACGTCGCCGAACGCGTTGACGACCGCCAGCGCCGCAACCGTCTCGCCGCGGCCGCCGCGCGCCGCCGCATAGCCGATCCCGGCCGCGACCGAGCGCTCGCGACCGCGGATCTTCCCGACCGCGGCGCCCCTCCCGGCGCCGACCCTCCCGCGCTGGGGCACGGCCTCCACGGCCGCCGCGCAAGCCGCGTATCCCGCCTCAGCCCCCGGGCGCGCCCTGGGATCGCCCTCCGCCAGGTCATAGACGACCGCCGCCGGCACGATCGGCACCAGCCCCGCCGTCGTCCGGTACCCCCGGTCGTGCTCCTCGAGCCAGCGCACGACCCCGTCCGCGGCGGCGAGGCCGAACGCGCTGCCTCCGGTGAGCAGGACCGCTGTCACCTCACCCGTCCCCGCAAGGGGCCCGATCACGTCGGTCTCGCGCGTGCCGGGCCCTCCGCCCCGCACGTCCACCCCGCCCCGGCTCTTGGGCGGCGGGACCACGACGCTGCATCCAGTGGCGCCGTCCTCGTCCGTCCAGTGCCCGATCGCGAACCCCGAAGGCGGGGGCAGAGGCCCGTTCACGCCGGCGTCCGCGGAGTGGCTCGCCGGCGACCGCCCCGGCGGGGACGGCGGCGCAGCCGTCGCTGGCAGGAGGAACAGAAGTAGGTGGACCGGCCCCCGACGACGATTCGCTGGATCTCGGCGCCGCACCGCGGGCACGGCTTTCCCTCGCGCGTGTGCACCAGGAACTCGTCCTGCATCGAGCCCAGCTCGCCGCGAGCGTCCAGATAGTCGTCCACCGAGGCCCCTCCCCGGCGCAGGCCCGTCTCCAGAGCGTCCACGATCCCCTGCCGAAGCGCCTCGCAGTCCTCCGGCTTCAACGACCCGGCCGGCGACAGCGGATGAAGCCTCGCTCGGTGAAGGGCCTCGTCCGCGTAGATGTTCCCGATCCCAGCCACACCCAACTGGTTGAGGAGAAACGACTTCAGGGGCGCCCTGCGCCCCGCTGCAAGGCGGCACAGCTCCTCCGCCGTCAAGCGGTCCGACAGCGGCTCCACCCCCAAGCGCGCCGCCAGGTACTGCTCCATCTCCGCGTCCTCCAGCACGATCGCCTGCCCGAAGCGCCGCGCGTCCGTGAACAGCAAAGCCTCCCCGCCATCCAGGCGGATCGTCGCCCGCAGATGGCGCAGATCGTGCCCGCCCTCGCCCGCGTCGAGCAGCAGGTTTCCGGTCATCCGCAGGTGCATGGCCAGGGTCCGGTCGCCCCCCAGGAACAGCAGCAGGTACTTGCCCCGGCGCCCGACCCGCTCGATCCGCCTGCCCGCCACGACGCGCTCGAACTGCGCCGGCGGCTCCGGTCGCGTCCAGCGCTCATCCAGGACCTCAACCGACTCGATCCGCCGGCCCTCGAGCGCCGGCTCGAGCTGCCGGCGAATCGTCTCGACCTCGGGCAGCTCGGGCATGCCCTTGGTTCTACTAGATGCCCCTCCGCTACCTGGCGAGCGCCCGTGGGTGGGCCTTGAAGTAGACCTCCTTGATCCGCTCGCCCGAGAGGTGGGTGTAGAGCTGGGTGGTGGCGACGTCCGCGTGCCCCAGCATCTCCTGGACCGAGCGCAGATCGCACCCGCCCGACAAGAGGTGGGTGGCGAAGGAGTGCCGCAGCGTGTGCGGGCTCATCCGGCCGGCCAGGCCCACCTCTTGCGCATGGCGGCGGATGATCTTGTAGAGACCCTGGCGGGTCAGGGGCCCGCCGCGGAAGTTGACGAACAGCGTCGAGCGCGGGCGCGAGCCAACGAGCTCGGGGCGGCCCGCCCGCAGGTAGCGCTTCACGGCCGCCGCCGCCTCCCGGCCGAGCGGGACGATCCGCTCCTTGTTGCCCTTCCCGTGCGGTCTGACGAAGGCGCGCCGCAGATCGACGTCGTTCACGTCCAGCCCCACGACCTCCGAAGCTCGCAGCCCGCACCCGTACATGACCTCGAGGAGCGCACGGTCGCGCAAATCGATGGGATCGCCACCGCTGACGCTCTCGAGCAGCGTCTTCACCTCGGCGTAGGTGAGGACTCGCGGCAGCCTGCGGCTCTTCGTGGGCGGGCTCAGCGCCGCCGTGGGGTCGTCGTCCACCAGCTCTTCGCGTCGCAGGTGCCGGTAGAAGGAGCGAAGGCATGCAGCCTTGCGGTTGATCGTCGCCGGCGAGCACGCCCGACGTCCGTTCCCGGTCGCCAGATCGGCGAGGAAATCCGCTACGTCCCCCCGCTCCGCTTCGGTCGCCCCGCGACCTCGCTTGGCCAGGAACGCCCCGTACTGGAGGAGGTCGGTCCGGTACGCCGCCAGCGTGTTGTGCGAGAGCCCGCGCTCGAACTCCATGTGCGCGAGGAAGTCGAGCACCAGCGCCTCGAAGCGCGCGTCGACCTCCCCCGCGTCCTCCCTTGCCCTCTCGACGGCGATCGCCATGCCGGCTTTTTCTGCCCGCCCCCGGGCATCCCTTGACCCTGCAACCGCCCGTGCGGGCGGCGGGCTCGTTCAGGCCGTGCCGCTTCGCCGCAGCTCGCGGAAGAGCATCAGGCCGATCAGCGACTTGGCGTCCTCGCATTGGCCAATCGCCCCGTCCAGGTCGTCGAGCGGCCAGGCCACCACCTCGATCCGCTCCTCCTCCTCGGCCTCCGCCTCGGCGTCCTCCAACTCGGTCGCCAGGAACACCGTCACCTCTTCCTCGGCGAACCCCGGGCTGGTGTAGAAGCGCTTCAGCTCTCGCCACGACGAAGCCGACTTCCCGACCTCCTCGGCGAGCTCGCGCTTGGCGCACTCCACCCGGTCCTCGTCGGGCACGTCGAGCTTGCCGGCGGGGACCTCCAGCAGCGCCTCCTCCCCCACTGCCTCGCGGGGCTGGCGGACCAGGTAGATGAAGCGCCCGTCGTGGGCGACCATCGCCACCGCTCCGGGATGGCCGACCACCTCGCGAGTCGAGGTCGAGCCGTCGGCGTGGCGAAACTCGTCGACCCGAACGTGGGCGATCACCCCTGCGTAGATGCTCCTGGACGCGATCCGCTCCATCCTCAGGCTCCTCCTACCGCCCTCGCCAGCGCAGTCCCGCTGGCCAGCGGAGCCGCGAAGAACAGGGGGTCCTGGGCGAGACCCCGGCCCATGGTCTCGGCGGGCAGCCCGCTGTTCGCATAGCCCTCCAGGTCCACCGGCTCCACCGCGACGTCGTGTCGGTCACCGCACGCACGATGAAGGGCGTCGAGGACGCTCGGCAGGTCGGCGTCGTCCGGCCCCTGGCCCCCGGTGGGCCAGCCCTCGATCGCGATCTCGGGCACCGGGACCCGCACCGGGCCCAACAGCAGCTCGAGCACGGCGGCGGTGTGGTGGCTCAGTCCGCGGTGGCGCGGGCGGGGATCGGAGCCCGAGATGCGCGGCGAGAGCAGGGTCGAAAGCCCCAGCGCCAGCCCCGCATGGGCGTTGTCGAGCGCGGCCAGCCCGCCGTGCCCGTAGCCCGTCGCCGAGCCGATGATCCCGGGCCCCGGGCCGCAGACGACCGCCTCCCATCCCAGCGCCCCGGCAACCGAGTCGAGCGCCCCGGCGACGGTGATCGCCTCGCGCTCTGCGCCGTAGGCCGGCGCCGCCGTGACGTGGCCGCACAAGAGCCCTCGCCGCCGAAGCTCGACCACGTCGCGCGACAGGGACCCCGGCAGCGCCCCGCCGGCCGTCTGCACGTAGCCGAGCCGAAGCCCCGGGCGGGCCCGCGCGGCTGCCCAGCATGCCGGGGCCAGGTGGCCGTGCAGGGGCAGCACCAGCACGGGCACGGCAGGCCCCCGCTCGCCCGCCTTCCCCAGCCGGACCTCCACCGGCTCCACCGCGTGTTGAAGGGAGGTGTAGTTCAGCTTCATCACGCCAGCGCCCTCCTTCGCCTCCCCCGCGAGACCGCGGGTCAGGTTCACGTGAACGACGTCGAAGCCGCCCGACCCCAGCCCCAGGTCGAGCGCCTCGACGTTGACCACCACCTCATCGCCGGCGAGCACGTCCCCCACCGTGGTGTGGTCGGCCCAGGCGGAACGCTCCTCCCCCGCGACCTTCACCGTGAGCGGCTCCGTGGAGACCACCACCCCTCGGCGGAGCTTCAGCATCTGGCGCTCACGGGGCCAGCTGCCGCTCGGCGCTCACGGCGGCGATCGCCTCGCACACCGCGAGCATCTGCGCCAGCCGCCCCTGGGCGACGCTCTCCTGCGGCGTGTGATTGCCCTCGGTCCCGTTGGCGAGCAGAACGGCCTCGAATCCGGCGGCGTTGAGTGCGTTCGCGTCGCTGCCCCCGCCCGTCGCGACCTCGCGCGGATCCACCCCGCAACGCTCCAGGGCCTCGCGCGCGATCCGCACCGACTCCGCGCTCGACGGCAACCGGTAACCGCGAAACACCTCGCGCACGTCCACGTCCACGTCACATTCGTGCTCGCTCGCCGCCCACCCGCAGGCGTCCACCATCGCCCCGATCACGGCGCTTGCCCGCTCGTCGTCCAGGCTCCGCGCCTCGCCCTCGAACCGGCAGCTACCGGGAACGACGTTGGTCGCGGACCCGCCCGAGATCACTCCCACGTTCGCGGTCGTGCCCTCGTCGAGCCGTCCCAGGCTCATCGCCGAGATCGCCGCTGCCGCCGCCGCGATCGCGTTTCGCCCGCCCTCGGGGCGGATGCCCGAGTGCGCCTCGGCTCCCTCGAACTCCGCCGCCAGCCGCTTGTAGGTGGGCGCCGCCGTCATCACCTCGCCGATCGGGCTCGCGTGGTCGAGCACGAAGCCGAACGAAGAGCGCAGACTTCCGAGATCGAGCTCCCGGGCCCCTCGCAGGCCGTCCTCCTCGGCGACCGTGAACACGAGCTCGAGCCCGATCGGGGCCGGCTCCTGCGCGTGGCGAACCGCCAGCTCCACCAGCACAGCGACCGCGGCCTTGTTGTCGGCGCCGAGGATCGTGTCGCCACGGCTGCGAAAGACACCTTGGTCCAACACGACCTCGATCGGGCCGTCGTGCGGAACCGTGTCGAGGTGGGCGGCGAACATCACCCATCCCTCCGCCCGGCCGGGCAGCCGTGCGACGACGTTGCCCGCGCCCGCCCGGGCCGGCACCGCGGCGGCGTCCTCCGTCGCCTCGATGCCGAGCCCGCGAAGCTCACCCAGCACGGCGTCGGCGACCGCCCGCTCCTGCCCGGTGGGGCTGGGAATCTCGCACAGCCGCGCGAACCGCTCGAGCATCCGTTGGTTCCCGGGCACCGGCGCAAGGCTATGCGCTCGGCCCACCGCTGGGGGGCGAGCTTGCCCGGCGACTCAGGCCTGGCGCCGGACCGCGACCTCGCCCGGCTCGACTGCCTCCTCGGCGCGCTCCTCGACCCCGGTGTCGGAGCGGGCGCGGGTCGCGGCGGCGCCGACGAACTCGCGGAACAGCGGCTCGGCGCGCGTGGGCCGCGAGTTGAACTCCGGGTGGAACTGCGAGGCGACGAAGAACGGGTGTCCGGGAAGCTCGATGATCTCCACCAGCCGCTCGTCCGGCGAGGTTCCGCCGGCCACCAGCCCGGCGTCCTCGAGCCGGCGGCGCAGCATGTTGTTGACCTCGTAGCGGTGACGGTGGCGCTTGTAGATGACGGCTTCGCCGAAGATCTCGCGCGCCCGGGTGCCGTCGTGGATCTTCACCGGGTCGGCGCCGAGCCGCATCGTCCCGCCCATGTCGGTGACCTCCTTCTGCTCCGGCAGCAGGTCGATGACCGGGAAGGGGGTCTCGGGGTCGAACTCGGAGGAGTTCGCTCCCTCCATGCCCGCCACGTGGCGCGCGAACTCGATCACCGCCGTCTGCATGCCCAAGCAGACGCCCAGGTACGGAATGTCGTGCTCGCGTGCGACGCGCGCCGCCTCGATCTTCCCCTCGATCCCCCGGTCGCCGAAGCCGCCGGGGACGAAGATGCCGTCGGCCGCGGCCAGCGCCTCGAGGTCCAGGTCCTCGGAATTGTGGAGCTGGACCTCGATCCTCGTGTCGTAGTGGTAGCCCCCGTGCGTGAGTGCCTCGATCGGCGACTTGTAGGCGTCCTGGAGCTGCACGTACTTGCCGACCAGGGCGATCCGCGCCGTGCGACGGCAGGCATCCGCCCTGCGCACGAGGTCCTCCCACTCGGACAGGTCCGGGGGTGGGGCGTCGAGGCCGAAATGGTCGAGGACCAGATCGTCCATGCCCTCCGCCCGCAGGACCAGCGGCACCTTGTAGATGTTGTCCACGTCGCGCGCCGAGATCACGGCCTCCTCCGGGACGCTGCCGAAGAGCGCGATCTTGCGCCGGATCTCGCGTTCGAGCCCGCGCTCGGACCGGCAGACCAGGGCCTGGGGCTGGATGCCGATGCGCCGCAGCTCGTTGACCGAGTGCTGAGTGGGCTTGGTCTTCAGCTCCCCCGCGTGCCCCACGTACGGCACCAGGGTCAGGTGCACGAACATGCAGCGGCGGGGCCCGAGATCGGTGTAGAGCTGGCGGATCGCCTCCAGGAACGGCAGCGACTCGATGTCGCCGACGGTGCCGCCGATCTCGGTGATCACGAAGTCGACCGCTTGCGACTCGGCCAGGATCAGGATCCGCTGCTTGATCTCGTCGGTGATGTGGGGGATCACCTGGACGGTCGCCCCCAGGTAGTCGCCACGGCGCTCGCGACGGATTACCGAGTTGTAGACCGCGCCGGCGGTGACGTTCGAGGCCCGCGAGGTGTTCTCGTCGGTGAATCGCTCGTAGTGGCCGAGGTCGAGGTCCGTCTCGGCTCCGTCCTCGGTCACGAACACCTCTCCGTGCTGGAACGGGCTCATGGTCCCTGGATCGACGTTGATGTAGGGGTCGAGCTTCTGCAGCTGGACCCTGAACCCCCGGCTGACCAGCAGTCGGCCGATGGACGCGGCGGCGATTCCCTTCCCCAGCGAGGAGACCACTCCCCCGGTGACGAAGACGAACCTGGTCTCGCCGGGCCTCACCTGAGTCGCTGTCTCACCAAGGGAATCGTCAATCGACTCTGCCTAACGAGTCTAGTGAGCGAAGCAGCGGAACCCGCTCGATGGCCCGGGAGATCGAGCGGAACTCCCCGTACAGGTTGAGGGCCACGACCATCGCCAGCGCCACGAGGCGCGCATCGTCTCCCAGCACGGTGAGCAACGAGACCCCCGCCAGGGCGCCGACCAGGTTCGAGCCGGTGTCGCCCAGCATCGCGCGCTCGCGCAGGGTCAGGCCGAATCCCACGAGGACCGGCCCGATGAACACCCCGAGCAGGTCCAGGGGGGCGACCGTCCAGCCCCCTAGGCAGAGGCCGGCGAGCAGGACGACGAAGACCTTCTCCACCCGCCCGGGGCGAAGGTCGAACAGATTGAAGAGGTTGGTCGTCGCGAGCAGGAGGACGAGGTCGGCCACGTAGCGCCAGTCGCGCTCGCCGAGGCCGGAGGTCGCGTACGCGGCCAGCGCCAAGGCGCCCACGGCCTTGACCGCCCCGGTCGAGAATCGCCCGGCGAGCACCGCCTCCGCGTGGCCCCTCCACCCGCGCGGGGCGGTGCCGGCCGCGCCGTGACCGAGGAAGTCGTCGAGCAATCCCAGGAACGCCACGCCCAACACGTAGACCGCCCACCGCCGCAGGTCCGGGTCGAGGAGGTCGAGGTCGGCCCGGTCGTCCAGGAGCGCCAAGGGGGCCAGCGCCACGAGGGAGCACGAGACCAGGACGGCGCCTGCCGGGAACGCCAGCCGCCGTCCTCGGTAGTTGTCGCGAACCACGCCGGCGCGCTCCATGTCGCGCAGCCACCGGCCCGCGAACAGCAGCGCGACCGCGGCCGAGACCGCCAGCCCGGCGAGCCTCACCGGCGGCTGTTGCGTGCGGTCCGCGCCGGGGGGCGACGAAGGTCGGGCAGCAGACGGTCGGCCGAGGCCTTGATTCCGTAGTCCCCCTCCACGCCGTCCAGCGCATAGGCCAGCGCCACACGCCCCGACGTCAGGTCGATGCTGTCCACCGTCGCATCGAGGCCCTGCGAGTCGTAGAAGCCGATCTGTGAGCCATCCGAGTCGGAGCGCTCCACCCCGACCACGGGGACGTTTCCCGCGCCCTCGAGCCCGTCGAGGAGCCCCGACTCGAGTTGGTCCGTCGCATGGGACTGGGGGGAGCCGAGGTCGCCGGGACGATCGCGCACCACGACCACGGCGTCGATGCCTCCGGGCTCTCCGCTCACGTCGGCCAGCAGCGCGCCGTGCAGGCGGTCGAATACGCGTCCCCCGCTGAGTAGCGCACGTCCCGCGCGGCGGCCAAGGGCCGACAGGGCCTCGGAGTCGCGAGCCAGCGTTCGCGCGGACCCCTCACCCCCCGTCGCGGCGGCCATGGCGTGGAGGTCCGGAGGCTCACGCACCACCGCGAACTCGGTGAGGTCGGCCCCCGTGGGGCTGTCGCCGCCGACGACCGCCTCGATGTCCCCCTTCATCTCCTCGGGGAGTCCGCCGAGCGCGACCACCGCCACCCGATGGCCGCGCAGCAGTCCGCCGACCAGCGCCGGGTACACCTCGGCGGAGAAGTCGCTCTGCCGGTTGAGCTCGTCCTGCAGGTCCTCGGTCTGGGCGCGAGCATCGGTCAGGTTCGCCTTGAGGCTGTCCTCGAGGTCCTTCCTCGTGTCGGAGACCACGTTGTCCCCCAGCCCGACGCCGATCAGGATGCCGATTGCGAGCGCCAGGAAGACGGCGGCCAGCGAGGCTGCGTGGTAGCGGGATGAGTAGCCCATCGCCTAGCTGATGCCGAGCGCGATCCTGATCTTCAGCCAGATGAGGTCCACCAGGTCGCTGAGGGCCGGGGTCTTCGCCACCACGATCGCCAGCAGGAGAAGCAGGGCGCCCAGCAGCAGCGCCATCTGGCGGCCGCTGACTCCCGGGTTGTAGAGGCGGCTCACTCCCTTGGCGTCCACGAGCAGCTCCCCCACGCGAAGCCGGGTCAGGAACGTGGACGACATCCCGTCGCGCGCCTTGTCGAGGAACTCGACCAGGTTGAAGTGGGCGCCGACGCTGACGATCAAGCTCGCGCCCTTCTCGGCGGCCAGCAGCATGGCGACGTCCTCGCTGGTGCCCACTGCGGGCAACGTCTTGTGCTCCAGTCCCAGGTGCTCCAGGCGCTCGCAGCCGGGGGCGCGCCCGTCCGGATAGGCGTGGACGATCAGCTCGGCGCCGCAGCGCAGGGCCTCGTCGCTGGCCGAGTCCATGTCCCCCAGCACCACGTCGGGCTTCAGTCCTTCCTCCAGGATGGCGTCGGCTCCGCCGTCGACTCCCACCAGCACGGGACGGACGTCGCGGATGTACGGACGAAGCGCGCGCAGGTCCTTGCGGTAAGCCGTGCCCCTGACGACGATCAGCGCGTGGCGGTCGCGGAACACCGTTCGGGTTGCCGGCAGATCGGTGGGGCCGGCCAGGAGCTCACCCTCCTCGCGAAGGTGCGCGATCGTGTTCTCGGCGAAGCTCGTCAGCGCGTTGTCTATGCGGCGGCGCTGGTCCTCCAACTGATCGGCTAGCTCGGCCGCGCCCAGCTCGCGTCCGGACGCCAACACAGTGCCGTCGCGGCGCACCTCCCCGTTGACGATCAGCACGGAATCCCCGTCGGAGAGCTCCTCGAACAGGGGCGCCGCCGGCGCGTCCACGAGGCGCACACCGGCGCGCGCCAGCACCAGCGGGCCGGCGTTCGGATAGCGGCCGGTTGAGAACGGCGAGACGTTGACGACCGCGCGCACGCCCGTTGCCGCGAGCTCCTCCGCCGACACCAGGTCGAGGTCGACGTGGTCGATGATCGCCACGTCGGCGGGGCCCAGCCGGTCGACGAGGTGCTTCGTCCTTCGACCAAGCCTGGCGCTGCCGTGAATGGAGCCGGCGGGCTCCGGAGCGGCGGAACCGTTACCCCTCAACCAGCCACGGCCACGGCTTCTGACGGGGGTGGCCATCGAGCCCACTGATTATCCGGGAAACCCGGCGGCGGCGACCGGGCACCGCCCCGCCATGGGCCTACGCGGCCTTCAGGAGCCGGCGGGCGTGGCGACTCGCGGCCTCGTCCTCGCGCTCCCCGCCCAGCATGCGCACGATCTCCGCCACCAGCTCGTCGCCCTTCACCCGCTCCACGCTGGCAGTTGCCTGTCCATCCTCTGATCGCTTCTCGATCCGGAAATGCGCCCGTGCCAGCGAGGCCACCTGGGGCAGGTGGGTGATGCAGATCACCTGGCGGTCCGATCCCAGCCGCCGCAGTCGCTCGCCGGTCGCCCGGGCGGTGTTCCCGCCGATCCCGGAGTCGATCTCGTCGAACACCAGGCTCTCGGCTCCGGCACCCGGGCCCAGGCTGATCAGGGCCAGCATGATCCGGGAGAGCTCGCCCCCGGAGGCGGCGTCTCGAAGGGGCGACGGCGCGATTCCGGGGTTGGTTGAGATCCGCATCTCGACCACCTCGGAGCCGTTGGTCCCAAAGCCCTCCGGATGCGGTTCCAAGGACACCTCGAGCGATGCCCCCTCCATCGCCAGCTCCCCGAGCTCGCTCGCAACGCGCCGCTCGAGGCGCCGGGCCGCTTTGCGGCGTCCGTCGCGCAGCTTCGCGGCCAGGGCCTCCCGCTCCCTGCCCACCTGCTCGAGACGGCCCTCGAGCTCCTGCGTCAAGCCGTCGGCATTGGCCAGCCTGGCGATCTCGGCTCTGCATCGCTCGGCGTGGGCCAGCACGGCCTCCAGCGAGCCCCCGTGCTTTCGCTTCAGGCGATCCAGCGCCTGCAGGCGCTCCTCGATCGCGACGAGCCGCTCGGGATCGGCGTCGATCGAGTCGAGGTAGGAGCGAAGGGAGCTGGCCGCATCGTCGAGCTCGACCGTCACCGCGCGCGTGCGCTCGGAGATCGCGTCCAGGGCCGAATCCACCCCTTCCACCGCCGCGAGTCCCGACTCCGCCTGGCCCAGCGCGCCACGAGCGCCGTCCAAGCCGTCGTCGGAACCCATGATCGCCGCCAGGGCCGTGGCGACGGCATTCCGCAGGCCTTCGGCGTGGCGCAGGCGATCCCGCTCCGCTTCGAGCTCGCGCTCCTCCTCGGGGTCGGGGGCGGTGGCCTCGATCTCGTTCAGCTCGTAGCGGTACAGGTCGAGATCTCGCTCTCTCACCCCCTCCCTCTCGGCCAGCGCGGCCAGCTCGAGCTCCGCCGCGGTGGCCTCGGCGTGGATCTCGCGGTAACGGCCTCGCAGCCGCAACTGCTCAGGGCCCGCGAAGCCGTCCAGGATGTCGAGCTGGGCAGAGCCGAGCAGGAGCTTGCGATGCTCGTGCTGGCCGTAGAAGGACAGCAGGCTCGAGCCCAGGGCTCGGAGGTCGCCAGCCGAGGCGGAGCGCCCCCCGACGAAGGCGCTCGTCCGGCCCGACGCCCCGATGCGCCGGGCGAGCACGAGCTCGTCGGCGGCCTCCGGAAGGCGCTCCCGCAGCTCCGCCAGCTCCGGGTCGTCGAGGAGGCCGCGAGGGAGCGTGAATGCTCCTTCGACGTAAGCCTCGTCCGTGCCGGGCCGAACGATCTGAGGACGGGCCCTGCCGCCCAGGAGCAGGTCGAGCGAGTGGGCCAGGATCGTCTTTCCGGCGCCGGTCTCGCCCGTGATCGCGTTCAGCCCGTCGTCGAACCGAAGCTCGGCTCGCTCGATCAACAGCAGGTTCTCGATCCGAAGTTCGCGCAGCACGGTCAGGGCGGGGTCGCTCACGCCTTACTAGCACCGGCCAGGGACGGATCGAGACGGCCGGGACAGGCCCCTCCGGGCCCGGGGATCGCGCTGTCAGGCGGCGACGGGCTCGGCGGCCGGCCTGCCCTGGTGCTCGGCCACGAAGTCGCGCGAGCGGACCAGCGCGAAGCCGGCGATCGATCCAACAAGCGCGACGATCGCACCCACCAGCAGGATCTCGTTGAAGCCGCTGATGAACGCCTGGTTCGCGGCCGCCGCGAGCTGCGCGCGGCTTCCGGGCGGCGCCGTCTGCAGGGCCGCTTGCGCGCCGCCGGAGGAGACCGCGTCCGCGAACCCGCTGGGGGCGTTCGGCGCCACCTCGGCGAGCTTCGTCGACACCTGGGTCTGGAAGATGGCGCCCAGCACGGCCACCCCGGTCGCGATTCCGACCTGGCGGAACGTGTTGTTGATCCCGGACGCCATCCCCGCCTTGACGGGAGAGACCACGCCGATCGCCGTCGAGGCGATCCCGGGGTTCACGATCCCGATTCCGACCCCCGCCACCAGGAAACCGGCCAGCAACGTCGTCCAGGCATCCCCCGGCTCGACCCCGTGCATCAAGAGCAGGGCCAGGGCAACCAGGCCCAGCCCGACACCCAACAGGACGCGCACCGGGATCCGGGACGAGAGCTTCCCCGACACCGGGGCGACGAAGAAGGACAGAAGAGTCAGGGGCAGGAATCGAACGCCCGCCTCGAGCGGCGAATACCGCAGGACGTCCTGGATGTAGAGGGTGAGGTAGAGGAACATCGAGAACATCCCCGCCGACAGCGCGAAGGCCACCACCGAAACCCCGGCGAAGGCAGGCTTTCGAAACAGCGACAGGTCAAGCATCGCGGAGTCGCGATGGAGCTCGACCAGCAGGAAGGCCACCAGTAGCAGTGCCGCCGCGGCCAGGGAGGCCACGATCTGCGGGCTCGACCAGCCTTCCGGATTGCCGCGGATGAGGCCGAAGATCAAGGCGAACAGGCCCAGCGAGAAGGTGGCCAGGCCCGGCCAGTCGATCGGGTCCGGGTCCGGCGCCCTCAGGTTCGCGAGCTGGGTGGTCGTGAGGACGATGGCGCCTATCCCGATCGGCACGTTGACGAAGAAGATCCACTCCCAGCCGAAACCTTCCGTCAGGGCCCCGCCGACTAGGGGCCCCACCGCCACCGCCCCTCCGACCGTCGCTCCCCAGATGCCGATGGCGGTTCCGCGATCGTGCCCGTGGAACTCCTGCGCGATCAAGGCCAGGGAGGTCGCGAACATCGCCGCCCCGCCCACCCCCTGGAGGGCCCGGGCCAGGTTCAACAGCGTCGCGTCTTGGGCGATACCGCACAGGAACGAAGCCAGGGTGAAGATCGCGAACCCCGCCGTGAACACGCGGCGGCGGCCGATGCGGTCGGCCAGCGACCCGGCGGTGAGCAGGAACGCGGCCAGGGTCAGGGAGTACGCGTCGACCACCCACTGGAGGCTCGAGAGGCTGGCGTCCAGGTCCTGCTGGATGTCGGGGAGCGCGACGTTCACCACCGTGATGTCGAGCAGCAACATGAACGTTGCCACGCATACGGCCGTCAGCGTCCACCACCTGCGCGCTGGGTGGTCCTCTGTCGCTGGGGGCCGGGCGGTCATCGGGGTCCCGAGCCTACGCGCTCCGGCCCGCCGAGGGTCGGCGCGGCCTCAGGGCTTGGGTGAGGCGCGCTGCCGCCCCGGCTCACTGCGCCAGGCGGCCGAACTTCTCGCGAATCCTGCGGTAGAAGTTCGAACCTGGGAGCTGCGCCAGGCGACCGACGCCGTTCCTGAAGCCGACCTCCATCTCCTCCCCGCTCGCCAGCTCGCCCACGTGCTCTCCGTCGAGCACGACGTCCACGCCCTCCCGCCCGGGCTGGTTTCGGACGTGGAGGACGTCGTCGGGAGCGGCCACGAGCGCCCGCGCGGTCAGGGTGTGGGGAGCGATGAAGCTGACGACGTACCCCTCAACCCCCCACGCCAGGATCGGCCCCTGGTTCGCGAGGTTGTATCCGGTCGAGCCGGCGGGAGTGGCGGCCACCAGGCCGTCGCAGCGCACGTGGCCGACCTCCTGCCCTCCGAGGCGGTATGAGAGCTCCGCAACGCGCCCATGCGGGCGGCGGATGAACGACACGTCGTTGAGGGCAACGGGCAGGGGCGTGTCGAGCTGCGGCCGGAGCCCCGGCAGCGGCATCACGTCGAAGTCGCCGCTGAAGGCTCGCCTGAGGCCCTCGTCGAGCTCCTGCTGCTCGACCGCCGCAAGGAACCCCACGGTCCCGAAGTTGAGGCCGAACACGGGCACTTCCGTGCCCGCGTAGAGGCGCAGGGCCTTCAGGATCGTGCCGTCTCCACCCAGCACCAGGCAGAGATCCGGGTGCGCCGGCAGGCCGTCGTGGGCCTGGATCCCAGCCGCCGCGTCGCCGTGCTTGGAGAGCTCGTCGGCGGTGGCGACCAGCTCGCAGGAGGCCCGCTCGGCCGCCGCGACCGCCTGGCGCAGCGCCGCCGACGTCTGGTCCGGATGGGTGTGGGTCAGCACGACCGCCGTGCGCACGGCGGCCGGGGCCTCTGCGGTTCGCGCGCTCATTCGACCTCGCGGGCCGCGGATTCCAGGTCCCGCCCCCCCTCGCCCCCGAGCTCGCACCACACGAACGCTTCCCGGTTTCCCTTCGGCCCGGGGAGCCCGGAGGAGACGAACCCCTTCACCGCCAAGCCCGCCTCGATCGCCGCCCTGCCCACCGAGACCATGGCCTCGCGACGGTCCTCGGGCGAGCGCACGACGCCGCCCTTCGCCCGCCCGCGTCCAAGCTCGAACTGGGGCTTGACCAGAGCCAGCACCTCGCCGCCCGGGGCCAAGCAGCGCGCCACCGCCGGCAGGACCTTGGCGAGCGAGATGAACGAGACGTCCACCGTGGCGAGACCCGGCCGAAAGGGAAGCCGCTCGGCGGTCAGCTCGCGCGCGTTGGTGCGCTCGAGCACGTCGACGCGGGGATCGTTCCGAAGACCCCAGTCGAGCTGGCCGTATCCCACATCGACGGCCGCCACCCGGGCCGCTCCCCGTTGCAGGAGGCAGTCGGTGAAACCTCCCGTCGAGGCCCCGACGTCCAGGCACGCTCGTCCCCTGACTGCGATCCCCAGGCTGTCGAGGGCGTGCTCGAGCTTCTGGCCGCCCCGCGAGACGTAACGGCGTCCCTCCTCGAGCAGGAGCTCGGCGTCATGGGGCACGAGCTGGCCGGGCTTCGTGGCCCGGGCCCCGTCGGCGCCGATTCGGACGCGCCCGGCGCGGACGCGTTCGGCCGCGCTCGCGCGCGAGCGGGCCAGACCGCGCTCCGCGAGCAGGGAATCGAGCCTCCGGCGCTCCATGTTGCCAACGGTACATGGCGAATCCCTGACGAGTGCGATTGCGATTGTGTGATCGCGGTCACACACGAATCGCACATACGTTCGTATCTTCGTCTTCGTGACGCTCTCACGCGCAATCCCGTTCGGCGCCCACGCCGTGATCGAGACGGTCGCGGCTCCGGCGCTCATGGCCCTGCCGCTGCTGCTCGGGTTCAGCCCGGGCGCCGCTCTGATCGCGTTCGTGATCGGGGCGCTGCTGCTGGGCCTGGCGCTCCAGGCCACCGGGCCGCGCCGGGCGATCCCCCTGTCCGCGCAGGCGGGGTTCGAGTACGCGCTTGCCAGCGTCGCGATCGTGGCGGGACTGGCGGTTGGGATCGCCACGGGCCTGTGGGCCGAAGGAATCTTTTTGGTCGGCGTTGGCGCCGCTCAGGTGGCGCTGACCGCATCAACGCGGTTCAGCGTCCCTGCGGGCGCCTGAGGTTCGGCCTACCTCCCAAAAACACATACATATCTCTCCTCCCTGTACCCCAAGGCACCCCGCTCCGGCGGGGTGTCTTGTTTTATGACCTGGTAGAGCCGTTTACGGGACTGACCGAGCCAGGCCCAGGTCATCGAAGCGTCGGTGTTCGCCAGTTGATTCGCCAGACGCACGCTCGCTCCATGGCGAAGGAAGCAGCCCATGAGGAGCACAGCGAGGACGATCCGCTTGACGCCGCATACGGGCTTCATCTACTAACCGCCCCGCGAGCGACCTGACCGCAGCCGCCATCGCGAGATACTGCGCGGGCGATGTCGCAGGAGAACGTAGAGATCGTGCGGCGGATGTACGACGCATGGAACCGCCGCGACGAAGAGCAGTTGCTGGCCCTCAGCGATCCCGAAGTCGAGTACGTGAACTCCCCTACGGCGGTCGAGCCGGGGACTAGGCGCGGGACCAACGAAGCGGTCGCCGTGGCCCGCATGCAGTGGGACATGCTGCCGGATAGCCGCTTGGAGATCGATCGGATCTTTGATCGCGGAGAGGAGATCGTGGTCTTGTCGCGCCTTTCTCGTCGGATGCCGGAGGGCGACGCCCGAATCGAGGATCGCGGCCTCGCCTCGTGGACGATCCGCGACGGGAAGGTCGTGCGAACTGAGGTACTCGGCTTCGGGAGTGCCGAAGTTGACAAAGCCCTCGAAGACGCTGGACTATCGGAGTAAAGGCGATGTCGCGGGAGAACGTGGAGATCGTGCGCCGCGCCTTTGACGCCTTCGGCAAAGGCGACATAGATGGGGTGTTGCGGCGCTGCGACCAGAACATCCTCATCACCCAGCCAAAAGAATTGCCCGGAGTCTCGCGCTACCAGCACGGACACAGCGGAGTGCTTGAAGCCTTCAGCGTCTGGCCCGAGCAGTGGGACGACTACCGAATCGAGATCATGCGAACAGCGGATCTCGGTGACCGCGTTGTCGTCATCACTCGCACGAGCGGGCGTGGGAAGCGGAGTGGGGTCGAAGTCGAGATGGATATCTCCTTCGTGTTCATCCTTCGAAACGAGAAGATCGTGGAGATGCAGATCTATATGGGGGAGGATCAGGCCCTGGAAGCCTCTGGCTTTTCGGAGTAGGCGATGTCGCAGAACGTGGTGGGCCCGCAGCTTTCGGGTAGGGTCGCCAACGTCCGACCGAGGAGGGATCAGTGGGATGAGCCTCGTTGTGCGCTTTAGGCCGACCGGATTGACCAAGGAGACGTACGAGCAAGCTCTTCGCAGGATCCAAGAGGACGGCGAGTGGCCGCCAGACGGGCTCTTTTCCCACTGCTTCTTCGGCCAGGAGGGCGACCTCCGCGTCAGCGAGATCTGGGACTCGCTGGAGCAGTTCGAGGCATTCGGTGAACGCCTCATGCCCGTGCTGTCCGAGGTCGGGATCGACCCGGGTGATCCCGAGCTTTTCGAGATCCACAACATCGTTCGGCGCTAGCGCGCTCAGGCCCGGACGCAGAACCAGGCCGGTCAGCTTGTGAAGGCTGAGCGTCTCCAGGGCCCAGCGGGTTCGGTTGGCAACCCGCGCAGGCGGTAGCCGCAACTGACCTCGCGAGATACTGCCGGGGCGATGGACGAGCGCGATGAGGCGATGATCGACGCGCTGCGGCGCGCCCATGAGGCCTTCAATCGAGGCGACTTCGACGCAGCGGTGGCCATCGCCCATCCCGAAGTTGAGTTCGTCCCACCGGGAGGTCAAGCGTCGCTCAGAGGCGTAAAGGCGCTGAGGGCGTGGATGGAGCCGGACGCTTTCGACGAGCAGCGGATCGAACCTCTTGATTTCAGGGCCCAGGGCAACAAAGTCCTCGTGCGCCAGCAGGCACAGGCCCGGGGAGCCGGGAGCGGCATCAACCTGGATATCGAGAACTGGACCGTCTGGACTTTCGACGATGACCTCTTGGTGACGCGGATGGAGTCCTTTCTCCCCCACGAGGAGTCCGACGCCCTCGCAGCCGCCGGGCTTTCGGAGTAGGCCATGTCGCGGGAGAACGTGGAGGTCGTTCAGGGACCTCGAAGCACGGCGCCGGCGGGTCGGCTGACGCTCGCGGCTTTGGTGGCGGTGATGGCGGCAGCCGGGTGCGGCGGTTCTGATTCAGCGGCGCCGGCGTCCACGGCAGCTGGCCCCTCTCCAAGCCAGCTCGCGGGCCGCCCGGGGGAACGCCGCGCAACGCCCGGCCTCGTTCCCGCCCGCTGTCGCGGCCCCGCAAGCAACTGCCGCGCGGCGACCGGCCGGGTCGTTTACGTCGAACGGATCGATCCCGACGGCGATGGCGATCTCCACGTGGTGCTGCTCGACACGAGAAGCCTGTCGGCGCCCGGCGTGACGGTCCTGGATGTCTCCCGCGAGCTGCGGCCGGATCGCGACCCCGAGCCGGGGGATCTCGTCACGGGCGCCGGTCCCGTCTACAAAGGTTCTTACGGCCAGCGCCAGATCCAGGTCACCACGTTTCGCACCGTAAGGTAGGCCCGACGCCAGGTCCTCAGCCTGCAAGCCAGTTTCGTCACCGGGTCGGCGTCTGAGAGAGAAACCACCTGACGTCGGCGCGCGGAAGCCGTTGTTGCCTTCGGAGAGGCGCTTCCGGGCGCGCTCATCGGGATTCGCATCCATGTCCCCTAGGCCCCGGTCCAGGGGGAGCCGCCTCTCCAAATTCGTCGTAGAACCCCGGTCTCCTTGGGAGGCACGGGTGATTCCCAGGAGGTGCAGGATGAGAGTTTCCCGCTGGCTGGTAGGCCTGCTGGCAGCTGTCGCGGTCTCGGTCCCGGTCGCAATCGCGGCTGATACCCCGCCGGCGACCCGACTCCGGCCCAGGCCTATGGCGTGATCTGCCAGCGGCCCCCGACCAACGCCCAGCCCGGAACCGAGGCGTTCCGGACCTGCGTGGTCGCGTTCGCCAAGGCTACAAGGGGCGCGGTGACCGCCGACGACGCGGCTCGGGTCATCTGCAGGCAGGCGACCCCGCCGCTCCCTGGCGCCAAGTTCGGCGCCTGCGTGGCGTCGACCAAGACCATGATCGGAGGACTGAAGGCGCTCCGCGCTCAGTAGTTCTCTCGGTCGGGCGGTCGTTGCCCCGCTCGACAAGCGAGGCGGTCGGTGTTTGAGCGCGCTGGCCGCCTCGCCGCGCCTTTTGAACCTTGAACGGGAGTCCGGATTCCTCGCTCGGTGCTGGGGTAGCCACGGTTCGAGAGGCGATTTCCGTAGGTAAGTGAGTGCCCGTGCCTCCCTCGGTGTCGCCTCTCGTCCTTTGAACGGCAAGCTATGCGGCCCCTCGAGACGGCATGAGGCCGGGACGACGACCTGACGACCCGGATTGAGAGCGCGTCGCAGCGGGTAGTCGAAGTTTGTCGACACTCCTGCCCGTAGGTGACCACAGGAGGGTCGGCCGACAGACACACAGGCCGCGAGAGGCTGCTCCTGCACGCGAAGCTGCGTCTCTCGCGGGGAGCGCCGTCCCCCTTCCCTCCCGGAGCGGCGGCGCTCCCACCTGCCGCCTGGCTCCGGCACCGAATCGCTGCCCGTTCACCCTCCGCATGCCCAGGTCTCCGGCATCTTGGGACCGGGGAGCCGACCGTAGGCGGCATACTCGACGGGCCGTGTCGCAGACGAACGTCGACAACCTGAGTCGCGCCTACGAGCGCTTCATCGCAACGGGGGAGTTCAGCGGCGATTTCGCCCCCGACTTCGTCTGGGACATGTCCACTTTTCAGGGCTGGCCCGAGCGCCAGACCTATGAAGGAGTCGAAGGCGCGCGTGAGTTCATGGCCGACTGGCTGGAGGCATGGGAGGACTGGCAGCTCGAGGTCGAGGAATTGCTCGACGCGGGGGACGACGTGGTCGCACTGCTCCGACAGCGGGGGCGTTCGAAGGCCACCGGCTTGCTGGTGGACATGGAGTTCGCTCAGGTCTGGACCTTCCGCGACGGGGCGCAGGCCCGCATGCGGATGTTCGCCAGTCGGGAGGAGGCACTCGAGGCTGCGGGGCGGAGGCCCTAGGTCAGGGTGGCGAACGGCGAGCAGCCCGAGCTCGGGGGAGGGAGCGACGCGACCGACAGGATCCAAATGCTGCGCCGCGTCTACGACGAGTGGGGCCGCGGGCAATTTCGAGCGGGTTCGGAGCTCTTCGACCCCTGGGTCGTCCTCGTCCTGCGGCCGGGGTTCCCGGACGCGGCGCTTATCTTGGCCCAAAGGAAATCCGCCGCTACATGCTCGGATTCCTGGAGGACTGGAACGACGCCGCGATCGAGGCCGAGGAACTCCTCGAGGCGGGCGACAGCGTGGTGGTCGCCGTCCACCAACGGGCGGCCGGCAAGGGAAGCGGCATCCCCGTGGACATGCGCTACTTCCAGGTCTGGACGTTCCGAGGTGCGGCGGTGATCCGGATCGAGAGCTTCAGAAACCGCCCCGACGCCCTTCATGCCGCCGGCCTGGCCCGGTAGCTACTCCGTCCGGGACACGACCCTGAACATGAGGTGCGGGACCCAGCTCGGCTCGATGCGGTCGAGCGCCGCCTCGAAGCCCTCCACGTTCGCGGCGCCCGTGAGGTAGTACGCCTTCGCGCCCGACTCCTCGCTGGTCTTGAACGGGCGCATCCCGGTCTTCGTCTCGAGTCGTTCCAGAAGCCGGCGGCCGCGGCGAGTTAGCGGGGTGAGCTCGACGACAGCCGGCATCGCGCCGATGCTAGACCCTGTTTGCGGCCGTCCGCGGCCTACCGGGAAGCGATACCAGAAAGCAGGTGGGGCCGCTCAAGGACTCGAACGCATCGCCGATACCCTCTGCTGAGAGGAGCTCTGTTTCGGGACCTGGTGGGACGGGTGATCCTCCGAAAGCGCCGCTCGTTGGTCCGGGCGGCGTTTCTCGTCTCGCTAGCGCGCGGTGTCCCGCAGCCCTTTGGGCTAGGCTCGCTTCGTGCCGCAGTCAGCGACCGACGGCTTGCGTCGCACCATCCAGGCCGCCCTGCCCGATCGCCCGTTCGCGATCGAGCTCTGGGACGGCACCCGAATTCCCTCGACGCGCGAGGGCCCGACCTTGACCGTGCGCTCTCCGCGAGCGCTCGGCCACGTCCTGCGCGCCCCGGGAGAGCTCGGGCTGGGGCGCGCGTACGTTTGCGGCGAGATCGACGTGGACGACCTCGACGGCGTCGTGGCCCTGCTGGGGCGTTGGGAGCCGCCGGCGCTCGGCCTCGCCCAGCGCCTGCGCCTGGCGGCGGCCGCCCTTCGCGCGGCAGGGCTTCGGCGCCCTCCGGCACCTCCTGCCGCTGAGCTGAGCCCGCGCCGGCGTGGACGGCACACCAAGCGCCGCGACGCCGAGGCAGTCCGACACCACTACGACGTCTCGAACGAGTTCTTCGCCCTGTTCCTGGACGAGACCATGACCTATAGCTGCGCCCTGTTCGAGGACCTCGGAGCGGACGGCCGAACCCTCTCCGCCGATTCCGGCCGGGACACGCTCGAGCACGCTCAGCGGGCAAAGCTGGAGTTGATCTGCCGCAAGCTCGCGCTTCAGCCCGGCCAGCGAATGCTCGACATCGGCTGCGGCTGGGGCAGCCTCGCGATCCACGCCGCCCGTGAGCACGGCGCCTCCGTACGCGGGATCACCCTCTCTGAGCCCCAGGCGGCGTTGGCGCGCCAGCGCGCGAACGAGGCGGGCGTCGGCGAGCGAGTCGAGTTCGAGGTCATGGATTACCGCGACCTGCCGGCGGAGAGCTTCGACGCCGTCGCCAGCATCGGCATGGTGGAGCACGTCGGCGAAGGGCAGATCGACGAATACGCCCGGCATATCGCCCGCGTCCTGAAGCCCGACGGACGGGTGCTCAACCACGGCATCGTCTACGTCCCCCCGGTCGAGCGCGGAGCCCATATCGGCGGTGAGTTCTCGAACCGCTACGTGTTCCCGGACGGCGAGCTCCTGAACCTCTCCCGGATGCTGCAAGCGTTCGAGCGCGCGGAGCTCGAAGCTCTCCACGTCGAGAACCTCCACACCGACTACGCGGAGACCCTGCGCCACTGGACGACCCGCTTCGAGGAGCACCTGGAAGAGGCCAAGCGCCTGGCCGGAACCGAGCGCGTCCGTGTCTGGCGCCTGTACCTGCGCGCCGCCCGGAACGCCTTCGAGACCGGGCGCAACGCGGTCTACCAGCTGCTCTGCAGCCGGCCGCTGCGCGAAGGGGCTAGCCCCGCTCCGACCGGCGCCCGCCACGAGCCGGCCCGCCGCCGAGTCCCTGCGGAGCGCGTGCCCGCCTGACCAGCGCGGTGAGCAGGCCGACTCACATCGGCTGCTCGGGCTGGAACTATCGCGACTGGCGAGGAGTCGTCTACCCGGAGGGCCTGCCGGCAAGGCGCTGGCTGGAGACGTACGCCGAGCTGTTCGACACGGTGGAGGTCAACAACACCTTCTACCGCCTGCCATCGCAGTCGGCGGTCGAGGGATGGGTGCAGCAGACGCCTGGGAGGTTCGTGTTCGCGGTGAAGGCCAGCCGCTACCTGACCCATGTGAAGCGGCTCCGCGACCTCGACCAGGGCGTGCGCCGGTACTTCGAGGCGATCAAGCCGCTGGCGGACTCGCCGAAGCTCGGCCCCGTCCTGTGGCAGCTCCCCGCGAACTTCCGGCGCGATGACGACCGACTCGGCGCGGCGCTCGAGCGGCTGACCCGGGGACGGCACTGCTTCGAGTTCCGTCATGAGAGCTGGTTCGTTCCCCAGGTGTACGACCTGCTGCGCCGCCACCGAGCGGCGCTCGTGATCGGGGACGACCCCGAGCGGCCGTTCCAGACCCACGAGATGACGGCGACCTGGACCTATGTCCGGTTCCATCGCGGTAATCGCGGGCGGCGGGGCAACTACTCCCGGCGCGAGCTCGACGAGTGGCGGCGGCGAATCGAGAGCTGGCGCTCCGACGTGGAGGTGTTCGCCTACTTCAACAACGATTGGGAGGGCTTCGCCCCGAACAACGCGCGCTGGCTCGCGGACCGGCTGTCCTAGCCGCTGACCGTGTGTGGCGAGCGCATGGCGCTCAGCACGCGCTCGGCCACGGCCTCTCCGGTGAGCCCGACTTCCTCCCGCAGGAGCGCGGGCTTGCCGTGCGTCACGTAGCGGTCGGGCAGGCCGATGCGGATCACCCGCGCCCGTGACTGCGGCGACGCGAACGCGTCCTCCAGGTGCTCCAGGACCCCCGCCCCGAACCCCCCCGGGAGGACGTTCTCCTCCAGGGTCACCACGAGCTCGTGCTCGCGCGCGAGGCGCTGCACCAGCTCGGCATCGAGCGGCTTCGCGAAGCGGGCATCCGCGACCGTGACCTCCAGGTCGTGCTCGCCGAGGATCCCCGCCGCCCTCATCGCGACCGAGACGCCGTACCCGTAGCCCAGCAGGGCCACTCGCTCCCCCTGCGCCAGCACCTCTCCCCTGCCGATCGGAACCTCCTTGGGGCGCTCCGGCAGGGCGGCTCCCTCGGCGCTTCCTCGCGGGTAGCGCAGGGCAACCGGGCCGTCGTCGTGGGCGAGCGCGGTGCGGAGCATGTGGACCAGCATCGCCTCGTCCCGGGGAGCCATGAGGACGATGTTCGGCAGGCAGCGCAGGTAGGAGATGTCGAACGCGCCGTGGTGAGTCGGGCCGTCGTCGCCCACCAGCCCGGCGCGGTCCATCGCGAACACGACGTTCAGCCCCTGCAGGCACACGTCGTGGACGATCTGGTCGTAGCCGCGCTGGAGGAAGGTCGAGTAGATCGCGCAGACCGGTTTCGCGCCCTGCAGCGAGAGGCCCGCCGCGAACAGGACCGCGTCCTGCTCGGCGATCCCGACGTCGTAGTACTGCTCGGGCAGCTCCCTGCAGAGCTCGTTGAGGCCGGTCCCGCCCGCCATCGCGGCCGTGATCCCGATCACCCGACGGTCTCGCTTCGCCTCGGCGACGAGCGCGTCGGCGAACACGGCGGTGTATTGGGGCGGCGAAGGCGGCGGCGGGGGCTCCAGCTTCTCGATCGCCTCCGGCGAGTCGGTCTCGTGCACGGGCGCCGGGCGCTTCTCCCCCGGCTGCCGGGCGGGCGGCGCCGCCGACGCCGGCTCGCGGTTGACGATGCTCCCCGGCTTCGCGGCGTGCCACTTCTCCATGCCCTCCAGGCCGCCCTCCTCCGCGGGCGTGAACCCCTTTCCCTTCACCGTGTGGATGTGGACGACGACCGGACGCTCGGCCTGGAGCGCCTCGCCGATCGCGCTGCGCAGCGCGCCGACGTCGTGGCCGTCGATCACCCCCACGTAGGCGAGGTCGAGCTCCTCGAACAGGAGGCCCGGCGCGGCGTAGGACTTGATCGCCGACTTGATCTCGGGGCCCAGCCGCTCGATGCGCTCGCCGACGAGCGGCAGCCGGGTCAGGCGCTCCTCGACCCCTTCGCGCGCGTGGTAGAGGGTGGGATTCAGCCGGAAGCGCTGGAAGTAGCGGGCGAGCGCCCCGACGTTGGGCGAGATCGACATCCCGTTGTCGTTCAGCACGATCACGATTGGGGTCTCGAGCCCGCCGGCGTTTTGCAGCGCCTCGTAGGCCACCCCGCCGGTCAGCGCCCCGTCGCCGATCACGGCCACGACGCGCCCGTCCTCGCCGATCCCCTTGCGCATCGCCTCCTTGAGCCCGACCGCGTACCCGATCGAGGTGGAGGCGTGGCCCGCGCCCATGATGTCGTGCTCGGATTCGAACAGCGAGCAAAACGGCGCCAGGCCGCCGTACTGGCGGATCGTGTCCAGGCGCTCCCGCCTGCCGGTGAGCACCTTGTGCGGGTAGGCCTGGTGGCCGACGTCCCAGAGGATCTTGTCGCGGGGCGAGTCCAGCAGGCTGTGTAGCGCCACCGCGAGCTCGCAGGCGCCGAGGTTGGCCCCGAAATGGCCCCCGATCTCGCCGATCACGTCGATGATCAGCTCCCGGACCTCCTGCGCGACCACCTGGAGCTCGTCGTCGCTGAGCCCCTTCAGGTCGGCGGGCCCTTGGACGCGGTCGAGCAGCCCGTCGCCCTGGCCGTCGGTGGGTGGCTCGTGTTCGCTCATGACTGGCGGGTGTAGATGAAGTCGGTGATCTGGCCCAAGTCGCGCGGGTCGCCGCTCACGTCCGACAGCGCCTCGTGGGCTTTGCGGTGCTGTCCAGCCGCCAGCTCGCGCGCGCGCTCCAGTCCGAACAGGCTGACGTAGGTGAGCTTGCCGTGCCGCTGGTCGCTGCCGTGCGGCTTTCCCAGCTCCTCGTCGCTTCCGGTCACGTCGAGGATGTCGTCAACGATCTGAAACAGGACGCCCACCTCCTCAGCGAAGCGGCGGTAGGGAATTGTCTCAGGTTCCTCGGGCGCCCCGAGGGCCAGGACGACGCCCACGCCGGCGGCGATCAGGCGGCCGGTCTTCAGGGTGTGCAGGACCTTGAGCTGCCCGGCGCCCAGCTCCTGCTGGGTGACGTCGACGTACTGGCCCCCGACCATCCCGTCCACGCCGGTCGCGGCCAGCAGCTCCCGGATGGCCGCGAGCACCAAGCTCGGCGGCGACTCCTGCCGCTCGGTGAACAGCCGCAGCGCCTCCGCGAAGAGCCCGTCGCCGGCGAGGATCGCCACGTTCTCGCCGAACACGACGTGAGAGGTTGGCCGGCCCCGCCGCAGGTCGTCGTCGTCCATGGCCGGCAGGTCGTCGTGGATCAGCGAATAGGTGTGGATCAGCTCGATGGCGCCCGCCGCCGGCAGCATCGACTCCGGCTCGATGCCCAGAGAGCGAGCGGTCGCCAGCGCCAGCACCGGCCTGATTCGCTTGCCGCCGGCAAGCAGTGAATAGCGCATCGCCTCGTCCAGTCCCTGGGTCTCGGGGATCGCGGAGAAACGAAGCCGGGTGAGGTAGCTCTCGACCAGTTCTTGCAGGTCGTCCGGGTAGGCGCTCACGAACTCTCTCGCGCCGCGATCTCGCGCATCGCGCGCTCGATCTCCGAGCTGGCGCGGCCGACCAGGTCGGCTGCTTCGCGGGCGAGCCGCTCGGCCTCCTCCTCCGAGACGCTCGGATCGCGGAGACGCTCGGCGATCTCGCGCAGGCGGTTGGCGTGCTGGTCGGTCGAGCTCACGCCCGAAACCGTACATCCAGCCCGCCCGGCAACCGGGCGCGGGGCGCCGACGGCTAGCCCGACGCGGCCTTCGCGGCGGCGCCGAGGACCCCGTTCACGAATCCGGGGGCGTCCGCGCCGCAGTACCGCTTGGCCAGCGTGACCGCCTCGTCGATCGCGACCTCGGTGGGGACGTCGTCCCGGTGGCGAAGCTCGTACACGGCGACCCGCATGATGTTCCTCTCCAGGGGCGCGATCCGTGACAGGTCCCAGCCCCGAGCCAGGCGGGAGATCTCCTCGTCCAGCTCCCTGCGGTGCTCCTCCACCCCCGCCACGAGCTGGCGCGTGAACGGCTTCGCATCGTCCAGCCCCTCGGCCGCATCCCCTCCGGTCACGTCCGCCTGGTAGAGCGCGAAGACGGCAGCGCGGCGCTGATCGGAGCGGCGCATGTCCGGGCTCCGGCCTAGGCCCGCGAGACGTACTCGCCGCTGCGGGTGTCGACGCGGACCCGATCCCCCTCGTTCACGAACAGCGGCACATCGACTCGGACTCCGGACTCGAGGGTGGCCGGCTTCGTCCCCCCGCCCGAGGCCGTGTCGCCCTTGACGCCGGGCTGGGTCTCTGTGACCTCCATCTCGACCGCGCTCGGCACTTGGACGCCGGTTGGCCGGTCGTCGACGAACAGGACTTCGACCTCGGAGTTCGGGAGCACCCACTGCATCGCGTCGCCCGCGAGCTGGGTCGAGATCTCGAGCTGGGAATAGTCGGAGTTGTCCATGAACACCGCAGCCTCCCCGGAGTCGTAGAGGTACTGCATCCTCCGCGTCTCGGTCCGCACCGGCCGGAACTTCTCACCGGCCCGGAAGGTCTTGTCCTGGACGCTGCCGTCGTCGAGCTTGCGCAGCCGGGTGCGCACGAAGGCACCGCCCTTGCCGGGCTTCACGTGCTGGAACTCGAGGATCCGGTAGACGGCCCCGTCGATCTCGATGTGCGTCCCGTTCTTGAACTGGTTCGTGTTGATCACGCGGTCAGGAAGCGTAGCCATCCCCGCCCAGCAGGCGGCGAAGGCGCGCGAGCAGATTCGCGGCGCCGGCGGCATCATGGTCGGCATGGCCACGGCGACCACCGGCGAGCGGGGCCCTCGGCTGCGCGCCGTGCTGCGCGAGGGCGAGCGGGTGACGCCGCTGGAGCTGTTCTTCGACCTCGTGTTCGTGCTGGCGCTGACGCAGTGCACGGCGCTGATGTCGAACCGGGCCACGTGGGACGGGATCGCGCAGGGCGTGCTGGTGCTCGGAGTTCTGTGGTGGTCGTGGGTGGGCTACGCGTGGCTTACCAGCGTGGTCGATCCCGAAGAGGGGGCGGTGCGGATCGTGATCTTCGTGGCCATGGCCGCGTTCCTGATCGCCGCCATCGCCGTGCCCGAGGCCTTCGACGACCTGGGACTCGCGTTCGCACTCGCCTACGCCGTCGTGCGAGCGGCACACATCGCCCTGTTCGTGCTCGCGAGCCGCGACGATCCGGCCCTCCGCCAGTCGGTGATCGGCCTGGCCGGGTCGACGGCGGTCGGCGTCACGCTGCTCGTCGCCGCGTCGTTTCTCGACGGCCTGGAGCAGGGCGCGTTGTGGGCCGTGGCTCTCGGCCTCGACATGGCGGGCCCCTACTTCTTCGGCGCGGAGGGGTGGAAGCTCGTGCCGGGTCACTTCGCCGAGCGCCACGGGCTGATCGTGATCATCGCCCTCGGCGAGTCCATCGTGGCGGTCGGGGTCGGCGCCGACGCTCATCTGACGGCCGGCATCGATGCGGCCGCAATCCTCGGCATCGCCCTCGCCGCCGCCTTCTGGTGGATCTACTTCGACGTCGTCGCGTTGGTGTCGGCGCGACGGTTGATTCGAGCCGCCGAGGGCCGCGATCGCAACGAGCTCGCCCGCGACTCCTACTCCTATCTGCACTTCCCGATGGTGGCGGGAATCGTGCTGGTCGCCGTGGCCCTCAAGAAGACCCTGGGCCATGTTGAGGACCCGCTCGACACCGTTCCCGCCTTTGCCCTGTTGGCGGGCACCGCGTCTTACCTGCTGGGGTTGGTCGCCTTTCGCTACCGGCATATACGGTCAATCAACCGGCGGCGGCTGCTGATGGCCGTCGTCCTGATGGCCCTGCTTCCGGTCGCGACCGCGTTGCCGGCGCTCGCGATCCTGGCCGTCGTGACCGTGATGCTCTGGGCGCTGATCGCCTACGAGACGGTGGGGTACGGCGAGGGACGCGCACGAGCTCGACACGAGGACTTCGCGCCCGAGCGGCCGGGCGATCGCGAGGACATCGCCCCCGAGGCGGCGGGCGAGCCTCGACGGGGCTAGAGTCGCCGCGCCGTGAGCCGGAGCACGATTGTCTTCTTCCCGGAGGGCGCCTTCGGGCCGACGAACAATTGCGTCGGCATCGGCGACGTGCTCCGCCACCGAGGGCATCGCGTCGTGTTCGTGGTCGAGGAGTCGTTCGCCGGAACCCTCGAGGAGAAGGGATTCGAGGAGAGGGTCGTGCGCCTGGCTCCGCCCCCGGAGCAGGAGGAGGAGCCCGGGCAGTTCTGGAAGGACTTCATCCGCGACACCGCCCCCGTCTTTCGCAAGACGACCTTCGAGCAGCTCGAGGAGTTCATCGCTCCCACCTGGGAGGCGCTCCTCGACGGGGCACGCTACGTCGACGACCGGCTGCTTGAGATCTTCGACGAGCTGCGCCCGGAAGCGATCGTGGAGGACAACGTGTGCGCGTTTCCCGCCATCCCGGCGAGCGGGCGGCCATGGGTCCGGATCGTCTCGTGCAACCCCCTCGAGGTGAAGGATCCCGGCCTGCCCCCGCCCTTCAGCGGGCTCCCGCTCGGCGACCGTTCCGCCTGGGATGAATTCCGCGCCGAGTACCGGCGGGTGATCGATTCGATGCAGGGCGAGTTCAGCGACTTCTGCGTCACGCGGGGCGCCCCGCCGCTCCAGGACGGGGAGATGATCCACGAGTCGCCCTGGCTCAACCTCTACCTCTACCCCCACGAGCTCGACTATCCCCGCTCGAATTCCCTGCCCGCCACCTGGCGAAATCTCGAGACGAGCGTCCGGACCAGCGATCCGCCGTGGAGCCCGCCCCCGACCCCGGGCGACCCTGCAGCGGCCCTCGTCTACGTGAGCCTTGGCTCGCTGGGCTCCGGCGACGTGCCGCTGATGAAGAGACTCGTGGAGGCGCTCTCCGCCACGCCGCACCGTTACGTGGTCTCGAAGGGCCCCCAGCACGATCAATTCGAGCTCGCGGACAACATGACCGGGGGCGAGTTCCTGCCGCAGGCGTCACTGCTGCCCCAGGTGGACCTCGTGATCACGCACGGCGGCAACAACACCACGACGGAGGCCATCCATTTCGGCAAGCCGCTGGTCGTCCTGCCGATCTTCTGGGACCAGCACGACAACGCGCAGCGGGTCCACGAGACGGGGGTCGGCGTTCGCCTTCCCACCTATTCGTTCGACGACGACGAGTTGGCCAGCGCGATCGACCATCTGCTCGCCGACCGCGACCTCGCCGCCCGTCTGGGCACGATCTCGAGGCGTCTGCGGTCGACTCCCGGCAACGAGCGCGCGGCGGACCTGATCGAGGAGGTCGCCGCCGGCACGGCCCCATAAAGGGGACTCGGCGGGCACATTCACGCCTGAAATGCGTCAATTGTTGCTTCGTCAACTATTTGCTACAATTGACCTCCGCAGTCAACCTAGTTTGAGGGAGGCTTCATGCCGCGGACCCCACCCGCCGCGCGTGATGGAGCCCGCTCGCGCCGCCGCGGACAGCATTCGGCGACCCCGACGCCGGACCGCGCCAAGCGGCGCCTGAGGACCCATCGCGCCGAGACAACCGAGACCACCGACAGCTTCCAGCTGTTCCTGAATCAGGCTGCCCGCTATCCCCTGCTCACAGCGGAGGAGGAGATCGAGCTGGCCCAGCGCATCGAGCGAGGCGACCTCGAGGCCAAGGAGCGCCTCATCAACTCGAACGTGCGGCTCGTGATCTCCAACGCCCGCCGGTACCAGGGCTTCGGGCTCTCGATGCAGGACCTGGTCCAGGAAGCGATGCTGGGTCTGATTCGCGCTGCCGAGAAGTTCGATTGGCGCCGCGGATACAAGTTCTCGACCTACGCGACGCTCTGGATTCGCCAGGCGATCCAGCGCGGCCTGGACAACACCGGCAGGGCGATCCGGGTTCCGGCCCATATCGCCCAGCGGCAGCGAACCGTTCATCGGGTCACCAGTGAGCTGACCTCGAAGCTCGACCGCGAGCCCACCGACGAGGAAGTCGCGGCCGAGGCCAAGCTGCCGCTAGAGGAAGTCGCGGCAATCCGCGACCTGAGCCGGGTCACCACCAGCCTCGACGCCCCCGTGTCGGAGGACGGTGACGCGACGCTCGGCGAGCTGCGGGCCGACGAGGGACAGCCGATCGAGGAGGAGATCGCCGAGCGCCATCGCGAGCGCACCGTCGAGGCGGCACTCTCGAAGCTGCCCGAGGACCAGCGGCGCGTGATCGAGCTCCGCTTCGGCACCGGCACCGAGCCCGAGACCTCGCTGCGCGACGTCGGACGTCAGCTCGGGGTCACCCAGCAGCGAGTTCGCCACCTCGAGGAGCAGGCGCTGCGGCGCCTGGCCGAGGACGACGCCCTCGCCGCCTGGCGAGAGGCGGCCTAACCCGCCGCATTCGCCGGGCGGCGTGACGCCGCCCGGCCGGGCTACCGCCGCAGCCTCTCGGCATCGCGGCGGATCTCTTCCTCCGAGATCGGCTTGCGGTCGCGCGGTTCCTGCTCGCTCGTCGCGCCGGCTTCCGTTGGCCGATGTTCTACCAGCGCCCGGCCCGAACGCCCCAACCCGGCGAGCGAGCCTCGGCCCCGTGCCGCCCGTCTGCCCGCAATACTGGCGCCCGTGAGCGAGACTCCAAAGCTCCTGGAGGACCTCCTGCGGGCCCCGGCGCCCTCCGGCTACGAGGGCCCGGCAAGCGAAGTCTGGCGAGGGTCTGCCTCGTTTGCCTCCCTGACCTCGGACGCGCTCGGCTCCTCGGTGGCTCGGATCGGCGATGAGGGAGCATCCCCCCTTCTCGCGGTCGTCGGCCACATAGACGAGATCGGCCTGGTCGTGACCCACGTCGACGAGAAGGGGTTTCTGTACTTCGCGCCGATCGGAGGCTGGGATGCCCAGATCCTGGTCGGCCAGCGGGTCGAGGTCCACGGCAGGGCCGGGATCGTTCCCGGCGTCGTCGGGCGGAAGCCGATCCACCTGCTGAAGGAGGACCAGCGAAAGCAGGTCGTCGAGCTGCGCGACATGCACATCGACATCGGCGCCGCCGGCGAGGAGGAGGCGCGAAAGCGCGTGCGCGTCGGCGACCCGGCCGTGATCGCCGCCGATCCCATGCCGGTCGGAGACGGCCGCCTGGTCTCGCGGTCGCTGGACAACCGCCTCGGGGCTTACGTGGCCCTGGAGGCGGTGCGCCGGGTCCACGAGCGCGGCGGGCTGCGCGGCGGGCTGGCGGCGGTAGCGGCGGTCCAGGAGGAGATCGGGTCGAAGGGCGCCGCCACGACCGCCTACGCGCTGCAGCCGGACCTGGCGCTCGCGGTGGATGTCAGCCACGCGACCGATGCCCCCGGAGTGGAGGAGAAGGAGGTCGGCCGCCATCCCCTGGGGTCCGGTCCGATCATCGGCCGCGGCTCCACCCTCTCCCCCCGGATCTTCGAGCTCCTCACCGAGACCGCCGAGCGAATGGAGCTCCCGTACAGCGTCGAGGCGTCAGGGCGGGCGACGTGGACCGACGCCGACGCGATCGAGATCTCCCGCGCGGGGATCCCCGCGGGCCTGATCTCGATCCCGCTGCGCTACATGCACACCCCGGTCGAGATGGTCGACCTGGGAGACGTGGAGTCGGCTGTCGAGCTGATCGTCAACTTCGCGACGTCGCTCGAGCCGGGCCTGGACCTGACCCGCTAAGCGACGACGCGAAGCTCCTTCGGCAGGCTGCTGAGGTTGCGGCACCCGTCGGCGGTCACCGTGACCAGGTCCTCGATCCGAACCCCGAAGCGGCCCGGCAGGTAGACGCCCGGCTCCACGGTGACTACGTCCGCGGCCTCCAGGGTGTCGTCCGACCTCTGTGAGACCCGAGGGGCTTCGTGGACCTCGAGGCCGACCCCGTGCCCCAGGCCGTGGCCGAAACGCTCACCGTGGCCGGCCGCGATGATCGGCTCGCGAGCCGCGGAGTCGGCGTCGCGAGCCTTCACGCCGGCACGGATCGCCTCAAGCGCCGTCGCCTGGGCCGAGCGTACGAGCTCGTAGACCTGGCCCGCCTCGTCGCCGATCTCCCCCGTCGCGACCGTGCGAGTGCAATCGGAGCTGTAGCCGTCGACGATCGCCCCCATGTCGATCAGCAGCATCTCCCCGGCATCCACCTCGCGATCGGATGACTCATGGTGGGGCAGGGCGCTGTTCTCACCCACCGCGACGATCGCCGGGAACGAGGGATCGTCCGCGCCGAGGTCGCGCATCCGCTGATGCGCGTCGAGCATGATCTCCCGCTCCGTCCTGCCCACCACGCCCCGCTCGAACACCCACTCGTATGCCTCGTCGGCCAGGCGGGCAGCCTCCCCGATGGCCCGCAGCTCGCCGTCGTCCTTGTGCCTTCGAAGCTGCTCGACCAAGCCGCCAGAAGGCACCAGCTCGACCCCTTCGCCAACCAGCTCCTCCAGCTTGCGGAGGCTCTTGACGCTGGTGTACGCGTCGTCATAGCCCACTCGCCCCCGAAGTCGCTCGGCGGCGCTGGCCAAGAGTTCCCGCTCCGCCGTCACGGGGTCGAACTCCGGCGCCAGCTCGCGCGGGGCGCGCTCCGCGTATCGAAAGTCGGTGAAGAAGGCCGCCTCGCCGTCCCCCACGACCGCCAGCCCGCTGGTCCCGGTGAAGCCGGTGAGCCAGCGCAAATTCGCCATCGCGTCACGCCCGGAGTCCCCGGGGCGCACGAGGTCGCCGACCAGCAGCCGCTCGAGGCCCTTCTCGCTCACCACGTCCGCCAGCCTCTCCACCCGGCTCGCGGGCGTCACTCCATCGCCTCCTTCAGCGTCTGGAGCCCGGCGCGGTACCCCTCGGGCCCCTGGCCCGACACGGCCCCGATCACCACCCCATCCAGCACCGACTTGCGTCGCCACTCCTCCCGCGCCGAGACGTCCGACAGGTGGACCTCGACCGCGGGCAGCCCGGCGATCTCGAGCGCGTCCCGGATCGCGTAGCTGTAGTGGGTCCACGCCCCGGGGTTCAGGAGCGCCGCGTCCGCTACCTCCGGCAAGCGATGCAGGTGCTCGACGAACTCCCCCTCGTGATTGGTGTGGAAGAACCTGACCTCGAGCCCCAGGTCGCCGGCGTAGCGCTTGATTCGCAGCTCCAGCTCGGAGTAGGTCACCGTGCCGTAGTGCTCGGGGTCGCGGCGACCGAGCATGTCGAGGTTCACCCCGTGCATGATCTCGACCCGATTCCTCACCGTCCCTCCAGTCCATACCTCGGGCTTCGCGACATCAGCCCTCCCCGGTCGGGCCGGTCTGCGCCAGCTCCTCCACGGCGGCTCGCAGGCTATCCGTATCGACCCGCGCGCCAACCACGGCCTGCCCGGGGCGCTCCAAGAGCACGAACCGAAGCCCATCGGTGGTCCGCTTCTTGTCGAGCTCCGCGGCGGAGAGGACCGAGGAGACGTCTATTCCCGGCTCGAGCCGGGTCGGAAGGCCGTGCCGATCGAGCAACCCCTCCACCTCGCGACGCAGCTCCGCGGCCCCCGAGAGGCGGAGCGCCGCCAGCAGGCCCAGCGCCACCGCATCGCCGTGGCGATAGGCGCGATACCCCCCCGCCACCTCGATCGCATGGCCGACGGTGTGACCGAGGTTGAGGACCGCCCGCCGCCCGCTGTCGCGCTCATCCTCGGCCACGATCTCGAGCTTCGTGCGGGCACAGGCGAAGATCACGTCGTCGAGCCCGGCGGGATCCAGGTCCTCGATCCTCCGCACGCGCTCCCACAGCCAGCCGCCCGCGATCAGGGCGGTCTTCACGACCTCCGCGAACCCGGCGGACAGCTCCTCCCCTGGCAGTGTGGCTAGCGTCCCGGTATCGGCGATCACGGCGCTGGGCTGGTGGTAAGCGCCCACGTAGTTCTTCGCCTCCGGCAGGTCGACCCCGGTCTTGCCGCCGTATGCCGAGTCCACCTGGCCGACCAACGTCGTCGGGACCTGGACCACCCGAACGCCTCGCTGGTAGGTGGCGGCGCAGAATCCGCCCAGGTCTCCTACCGCTCCGCCGCCCAGGGCCACCAAGTGGTCGTCACGCGACATCCCCAGGCGGGCCAGCTCCCGCAGCACCCGCTCGGCCTCGCCAAGGGTCTTCGCCCCTTCCCCCGGCGGCACCTCGACGATCCCCTGAAGCGGTTGGATCCCGCCCGCGTAAAGGCCGGCCACGGTGGTGTCGGTGACGCAGAAGCGACGGCCCTCCAGCGGCCAGTAGCCCGTTCCCATCAGGCCCCGGCCCACGTATGCGGGGTACTCCCCCGACTGGCTCGTCGCCCAGGCCATGCTAGTCCCGTGGGGGAGCTCGCGGAGCCCCAAGAGGGCCGGCATGGCCCTGGCGACCATGCCCTCGTCGCCAGCCGGCAGGATCGCGTCGGCAAGGCCGGCGTAGATCGGCTCGCGCTCGGCGTGAAGCCGGGCGAATTGCTCGCGGTCGGTGGCCAGCGGGCGGCCGCTTCCCTCGACGCGGCGCCATGCCTCGTCCGCCGAGACCTGAAGCCAGACGACGACATGGCGGTCGAGCGCCGCCCGTACGCGTTGGGAGCAAACCGCGCCACCCCCCAAGGCGACGGCGCCGCCGTCCACGTTGTCGAGCAGGCGGCTCACCTCGGACTCCTCGAGGGCGCGAAACTCCCGCTCGCCCCGGCTGCCGAAGAACTGCGCGATCGGCATTCCGAGCTCCCCCTCGACCAGCTCGTCCGCCTCGACCGCATCGAGACCGGCCTCCTGCGCGGCCTTCGCGCCCGCGGTCTTGCCGGCGCCCATGAAGCCGATGAAGACGATTGCCGGCCGCCCACCGGGCGGCTGGTCGATCAGCGCCGCCACCCGATGCGCTCCCGGTATGCGGCCAGGGCCCCGAGCGCATCGTCGATGTGGTCGCCGCCGAACTTCTCGCGATAGCAGCGCGCCAGCACCAGGGCGGTCATCGCCTCGGCAACGACGGCGGCCGCCGGCACCACAGTCGAGTCGGTGCGCTCGCGAAGCGCCTGCGCCGGTTGCTTCGTCTCGGTGTCCACGGACCGAAGCGGCTTGGTCAGGGTGGAGATTGGCTTCAAAGCGGCCCGCACGAACAGCGGCTCGCCGTTCGACATCCCGCCCTCGACGCCGCCGGCGCGGTTGGTCTGCCGGTGCCATCCCGCCTCCTCCGACCAGAAGATCTCGTCGTGGGCTTCCGACCCCGGCCTGCCCGCCACCTCCCAGGCCTCTCCCACGGACACCCCCTTCACCGCCTGGATCGAGACCAGGGCCTGCGCCAAGCGGGCGTCCAGCCGCTCCGCCCAACCGGTGTGGGAGCCGAGCCCGGGCACCAGGCCGAAGGCGCGCACCTCGAAGGTTCCGCCGAGGCTCTCGTTTGCCTTGCGCAGCCGGTCTATCTCCGCCACCATCGCGCCGCTCGCGTCCGGGTCCAGGCAACGCACGGGTGACTCGTCAACCCCCTCGAAGTCCGCCGGAGCGAGCTCCTCGCGCTCGGGAGCGCGCACCGAGCCGATCTGCACCACGTGGCTGTGCACGCTGACCCCGAACGCCCGCAGGAGCTCTTTGGCCAGCGCTCCGGCGGCGACGCGCGCGGCGGTCTCGCGTGCGCTTGCCCGCTCGAGCACGTTGCGCGCGTCGGCGTGACCGAACTTCAGCGAGCCCGCCAGGTCGGCGTGCCCGGGCCGGGGCGTGTGCACCTCCTCGACCTGCGCATCCACAGGCCAGGGGCTCATCCGCTCGTCCCAGTTGGCGAAGTCGCGGTTTGCGACCAGGACCGCGACGGGGCTGCCGAGCGTTCGCCCGTGCCGCACGCCCGAGCGGACGACCACCGAGTCGCGCTCGATCTTCATCCTGCCGCCGCGCCCGTGGCCTAGCTGGCGCCGGGCCATCTCGCGGTCCAAGCGCGTGCGGTCGATCTCGAGGCCGGCGGGCAGGCCCTCGACGATCGCGACGAGGCCAGGGCCGTGCGACTCGCCGGCGGTGGTGAACCTGAACGAAGACATCGGACCGCTAGGCTAGCCCGCCGAGCGGGTACCGCCGGTCACGCCCCTCGAGGCTTATCGGCTGTTGGGGCTCTTGGTGACGACGTCGCGGATCGCGAGCAGCTGGAGCTTGTAAGGCGTCCCCGCGTCAGGGGCATAGTCGAACTTCTCGACCTCGCCCTCCTTGAGCGACACGAACCTGCACGTTGACGGCGACGGGCGGCACTCGCCATCTCCACTCGCGGAGGTCACGTCACTGGACACGTCGAACAGCGCTCGGGTGCCGGACTCGTTGGTTCCCAGATAGGCCACCACGGGCGTCCCACCGCTGGGAAGGAAGCTGAGCTGCTTGACACGCTCCTTCTCCGTCACCGAGCCCAACGGGCCAACCTTGACGTCGATCCGGCGCCTGACGAAGAAGAGGACAGGCCGTTCATGGTCGTTGCCCGCGCCCGGCGAGCTTCCGGATCCCGGCGAGCCCGAGGTCGAGCTGCTGACGGTGGACGAGCCGCTCGAGGTCGCCGGCTCGACCGAGGAGGACACGGTCGCATCGGTGGAGGTGGTGTCGGTGCTCAATGACGAGGAGGTGTCGAGCTTCGCGCCCTTGGGCAACGAGGTGAAGTGGCGCCGGAACGGATCCTTTCTAGTTCCCTGCTCCAGGCGCTTGCGATAGTCGGTGACCCCGAGCTGCTCGGCCAGCACCGCAGGCGAGGTCGGGTCCTCGGGGCCGGACGAAGCGCTGCCCGGCACCGCGGACGTGGCGGGCGCGGTCGTGGTGGAAGAGCTCGAGAGGACCAGCGGAACCGCCAGCAGGGCGACCACGAGGGCCAGCGCCGGAACCAGCAGCCTGCGGTCCCGCAGGTCGCGGTAGAGATTGCTGGCGAAGGTCGGCGCCTTGACGCCCTTCAGCGAGGCCGGCGGCCTGACGTTCCGCATGGACGGTGCCTTCAGCTTCTTCAGCGAGGCCGGTGCCTTCAGCTTCAGCGAAGACGGCGTGCTCGCCTTCTTCAGCGAGGCCGGCGCCTTCAGCTTCTTCGTCAAGGCCGAGGGGTTCAGCTTCTTCAGGAACGCGGGTATCTGCATCTTCTTCATGGCGAGGTCGGGGCCGGCGCGGTGGCGCCAGCCACCGGGCTGGAGGTGGCGGTCGGCGTGGCAGTTGAGCTCGGGCTGGAGGCGGAAGCCGTGGTCGAGGGGGCCGGCGCGGGTCCGGTGGGGGTCGCTCCCGCGGTGATGCCCTCGTCAGCCGGTGTGAGGTATGTGGTCACCGAGAGCTCGGCCGTCAGGGTCGGCACCGGGTTCAGGACCTGGTTTGTTCCGTCGGCCTGAGCCTGGATGGGCGCGAGCGTGAACGCGTCGACGGTCACCAGGCGCCCGTCCACGTCGATCCCGCCGTCGAGGGTCCGAACCATCGCGTCGAGCTGCTTCATGAAGTCGGCGATCTGGAAGAAGTTCCCGCTGAACTTCAGGTCGTACGGCATGACCGGGAGCCCCGCGGGGCCCACCGACGCCCCGATGGGCAACGTCGCCGCGGCCGCCTCGGTGGGAGCCGCGGCCGGCTCGGCGGCGGGCTGCTCGGAGCCGGAGCCCGACGTGGCCGTGGAGCTCGAGTCCGAAGCGGTCGTCTCGGTGGTCGGCGCCGGAGCGCTCGAGGTCGCCGACTGGGCCAGGTCGATCCCCTGGAATCGGACGCCCGAGCGATCGGCGAGCCGCTGGAGCTGCACGAGCAGACTCGCCTGGTCGCCGTCCGCCGGCACCGCCTTGCCGAGGACCACAAGATTGCGGTAGTCGCCGGCGAAGGACTCCCGGGCCTGCTTGGCGGCCGCCGCCGTCTGCTGGGTCTGCTGGAGCTGGGAGCTCAGCTGGTCGACCTCGTCCTTCAGGCTTGCCGCTTGCTCCCGCTTGGGACTGAGGATGGCGAGCCAGAATCCCGCGAGCAGGCCGAGCACCGCCAGGACCGCCACGATCGTGAGCTCGTTGCGCCTCATGGGGTGGTCCCCGTCCCCGGGATCAAGTTATCCACGGCCTTGCGGCCCTTCTTCGCCTGCTGGTTGGCCGCGTCCTGCTGCTGTTGAAGCTCCTGCTGGCCGTCGGCAACCTGGCTCTGGTCGGAAATCGTGGTCGCCGGTTGCGAAGGGGCGATGCCCTGGGTGGTCGGGTCGATCTGGACCTCGTCGAAGGCCGCCACCACCTGGAACTGGGAGACGAAGTCGCGGCTGGAGCATCCCGCGCTGTCGGCTCCACCGGTTGACGCAGTCCCACCAGCGGCCCCGCCGGGGTCGGGTAGGTCGGAGTTCAGGACCGACACGCGCGTGACCCCGTCGACGTCCTGGAGGGCGGCGAGGAACCTTGCCACCGCCTCATGCCCCGCCGCGCAGCCCTCGATGTGAAGCGACGGGCCCTCGACGTTCTCTGCCGAGCCCGCATCGCCCGAGCCGCCGCTCGACGAGGTGGATCCGGAGGATGCGGCGGTCGCGGACACCGACGCCGTCAAGTTCGTGAGCCAGACATCCTGCGGGATGACGATCGCCAGCTCGCGCAGGACGCGCTCCCAATCGAAGCGGCTCTGGGCGAGGCTCGCAACCGTCTGCTCGCGGGCCTGCTCCGTAGAGGCGAAGCGAGCGAACGAGCCCAGCCGATCGGCTTCCGCCTGCGCGGTGGCCACCTGTTGCTCGAGGTTCGCCTTCTCGGCCTGCCGATCCGACACCTGGTTGTTTGTGAGCACCACCGCGGTGACCGCCAGCAGCGCCGCGCCCAGAACCCCCACGACCACGTACGCGAGGGACCCCGTGCGGGTCGGCGCCTTGTCGCCGCGGCGCTCCTCGGGTGGGATCAGGTTGACGGGGCGCACCGCTACTCCTCCAGGGCGAGGCCGAAGGCAAGGGTCAGGCGGGCCGCGGCAGCCTCGTCCAGGTGCAGAAGGGCCGGCGGCCTGCCGATCTCGAACCGCTGGCCGAGATCGCGCTGGAGCCGCTCGATGAATCCCGGGACCGTGGTCCCGGGCCCACAGACGACGACTTCCTCGATCGGCACGGCCCCCTCTTGGGCCGCGTAGAACTCGAGCGACAGCCGCAGCTCGTCCACCAGGCGGGCCGCACCTTCGGCAAGCGAGTCGCGTGTGGCGGAGACCGTGTCGGCATCGCCCTCGATCGTCTCCACGGGCTTCTCGAGGCCCACGTGGGCAAGCCACTGTCGCGCATGCTCGAGGCTGAGCCGCTGCCGCTCCGCAAGCTTCTGGGCGATGCCCTCGACCCCGAACGGCGAAACCCGTGTGAACAGGCACGTTCCGTCGCGAGCGACCGCGAGATTGGTGACGTCACCGAGATTGCAGTAGAGCTTCGCCGAGGCGTACTCCGCCTGGGCGCCCGCGGCGTCTTCCCCGGCGGGATGATTGCCCATCCCCTCGTAGGAGGCGGGCCCGTAACCGGGAGCGTCCACGTAGTCTCCGGGCTGCACCGGACGGTGGGTCTCGCGGGCGAGGGCGCGAATCATCCCGAAGGCCGACAGATCAATGCCCACGGGCCGCAGCCCCGCACGTCGGAGCGCCTGCATCAGCCCCCCGAGCATGTCTCGCCGCGCCGCCACGGCGACCACTTCGACCTGGCGCTCACCGTTCTCGCCGGTCGGGTGCCCGACAACCTGCCAGTCGAGCACCGCCTGCTCGAGCGGCATCGGGATGTGGTCTTGTGCCTGGAACCGGACGGCCGTCTCGAGCTCGCTACGGCCCTCGATCAGAGGCAGCCTGAGCGTGCGGACCGCGACCCGTTGGCTGGCGAGTCCCACGCGAACCGTCTTCGAGAGCTTGTTCGCCACGAACAGCTCCCTGAGCACGTCCCCGAGCGCCTCCGGGTCGGACACCTCGCCCTCGCCGTAGATGCCCGACTCGAGCGGGGCGATGCCGAACTTCGTCACCGCGGAGGTCCCGTTGGACACGACCTCGGCGGCGGCGATGCTGCCGACCTCCACATCGAGGCCCACCACTCCCTTGCTCTTCGTCTTCAAAGAAAATCCCTGCTTCGGTTAGGAGCCCTGCGTACTGCTACAGGGAGTAGATCGGCCGCGGAGCCCGACCCCTTGAGAACGCGTGACCCACCACGAGCGCGCCAGTCACCCGCCGAGGAAGGTGCCCACGTACCAGTCGACGATTGGATCGCCGAGCCACAGGCCGACGACCCCTCCGATGGCCAGGAATGGGCCAAACGGGATCGCCTCCTTGCGCGCCGCGGCGCCCTTGCGGGCGATCAACGCCGCCCCGACGAGGGCCCCGGCGGCGAATCCGATCAGCATCGCCGGCACCACCGCCTGACCGAGGTAGAGGCCCATCACGGCGGCCAGCTTCACGTCGCCCATGCCCATCCCGCGGGGGTAGGCGAGCGCCACCACGAGCAGGAAGCCGCCCGCCCCCGCGGCGGCCGCGACGCGTTCCGGCAAGCTCGCCGGGTCCGCGATCGCGGCGATCGCGACCCCGATGGCGGCACCCGCGATGAGCACGGCGTTGGGGATCACCCGCCGCTCGAGATCGGTCAGAGTCACGGCCACGAGCACGGCGCACAGCGACAGGCCGAGCGCAAGCTGGCCGGCGTCCCCCGTCCCGACGATCAGAACCGTGAGCGCGAAGAGCGCGGCCATGCCCAGCTCGGTGAGCGGGTAGCGCGGCGAGATGCGCTGGCCGCAGCTGCGGCACTGGCCGCGCAGGAGCAGCCACGACAGGACGGGGATGTTGTCGTGGGCGGCGATCGTTGCCCCGCAACCGGGACACCTCGACCGTCCTCCGATCCATGACTCCCCTCGAGGCACCCGGTGGGCCACGACGGTCGTGAAGCTGCCGAGGATCAGTCCGACGGGGAAGGCGAGGATGGCTGACATGGTCTCGTCGATCGGCGATGGGTTGCTGCCCGGTGCTTCCGGGGCTTCATCGGCGGATCCTCGGTCGAGGTTGAGCTACGGCGCGACGCCTGTCAGAAGGCCGGGAGGACCGAATGAGTGTCGACTTGGAGGCGGGTGTCGAAGCTCGGATGGTCGTACATGAACTGAAGCCCGTCGCCCGGCAACGTGCCCTGCCGCTCGACGCCGAACGCGAGCCCCAGACGGTCCCCAGGGGTCAACTGGACAGAGCCGCCGCCGGGTCGCGAGAAGTGGAGCGGAACGTGAACCTCGGCCCACGCGGCGCTCGGCCAAGAAGACTGTGAATGGACGAAGTAGCCGGGGTTCCCGGTCAGGTCGAGGTTGATCGCATTGGTGTCGGTTACCGTGCCGCCGTTCGTGGACCGGACGAACAGCCAAACGCAGATCTTCCCTGGATACACGGCCCCGTTGATGGTTCGCGTCCACAGATCGAGCTGCCCGGTTCCGTCGAGGACGATGGTGCTGAACCCGCTCGGGATCTGCGGCGACAGCCACTTGTGGAGGTAGAGCTGCGGCGTCGGGCCGAGCGTCTGCAGGCTCGCCGCGCTCGAGATATTGGTCAGGCACCCTTGGCCGCCGCTGATCGTGTTCTGGGGAATCTTCTCCTGTAGTCCCCTGTCTTGGTCGGGGTTCTGCGCCGGCTCGACGTCGGTTGCGTAGTCGTACAGCGGCTGGGCGTTGGGAGGGAAGTCGGGGTCGACGGGGGCCGCCTGGGTGAGCATCAGGTCGGGAGCGCCCGCGGTGCTACCCGTCTTGAGGCCGGTGGGGCAGTCCCCCAGGCTGTTGTGCGCCGCGTGATCGCCGGTGAGGTCCTGCCTGTCCGAGGCGCTGCAGGGCGTGTCGGTCGGCCAGAACGTCCAGGGCGTCTCGTCCCCGCCGCCCGCTCCAGGGCCCGGTCCCGAGTCGAGACCGGCGTCGGGATTGGAGACGTTGCCCTGCAGCTCCTGGTACTGGCGTACACCGCCGGGAGCGGTGGCCTCCAGGGTCACCGCCACCACGACGTGCTTGTGCCACTCGTCGGCGCAGTTCCCGCACGAGGGGTCCTGCTCCCAGGTCACGTAGCGGTAGATCTGGCCCTTGACGTCGCCGCTTTGGAACGGGCTCGGCCCGGGCACGACACTGCCGCCGCTGATCGTGCCGCTTCCCTCCTTGTCGGCCCCACCGTTTACGACCAGGTCCTGGTAGTTGGCCGCGCCGCTTCGATTGACGTTGAAGGTGGCCCCCGTGACCCTGAAGCTGGGGTTGTTCGAGTCGCCGGAGTGAGTCGGCATGCTCGTCAGCGCGAGCTCCTCGTAGGGGACCTGGCGGATTCTCTCCATCTCCTGCTGGAGCTGATCGTTGACGACCTGGCTTTGTTCAGCCCTGAAGTTGTTTCTGGTCGCGCTGTCGACCAATCCCAGCAGGGCGATTCCGCTCACCACCAGGATCAGTGCCGCGACCACCACCTCCACCACGGTGATTCCCTCGTCGTGGCGAGCCCGTTCGCAACAGCGGAGAAGGCTGCGAAACGGCATCATGACCCCGGCGAGTTCCTGGTGGCGCTGCCGTCCGAGAGCGTGATCGCGTCCTCCCCTCCGGTTCCGGGGAAGGCGAAAGTCGCGCCGACATAGCCGGGCGCGCCCGCGCTGGGAGCGAACGTGAATACGTTGTTACTCGCGAGGCCCGAGACGATTCTGACCGCCGGGCCCGGAGCGGTCCCATCTGGTTTCGCCTCGGTGCGCGTGCAGGCTCCCGCGCTGCAGGTGTAGGTGACGCGGCACGAGATCGCGGTGTTGGCCGAAGCGCCGCCGCAAGTCGCGCTGTGGACGTAGGTGACGATCGAGAGCTGGCTGGGCGTCGCCGTGGGCACCGTCGAGCTCTGCCGCAGCTCCCGCGTGAGGCGCTCCATTGCGGTTCGGGCCTGCTGGATCGCCGCGGACTTGGAGCTGATACGCGGCTGGTTGTTCATGCTCACGGTGACCACGCTCACCGCCCCACCGACCACGATCAGGCCGAGTACGGTCGCGATCAGGAGCTCGGGCAGGGTGAACCCTCGGGCCTCCGTCAACAGGGCTCTTAGACGTGCGACGAGCACGGGACGGCTTGCTCAGCACCCGGAGTTGGGTGGAGACGCGGGCGCGGCGCTGCATTCCACGAACTTGCTGGTTATGTAATGCGGAGCCGTTCCCGGAAGGCTGAAGTTGTGTGCGGCCGTCCCGGTCTGGATCCTGGCATTCGAGTTCATGTGCAGCGACTGGCCCGCCAGGGCCCCGCAGTAGGTCGAGTTGCTGTTCATCTCGATGTGAGTCCGGGGGCCGTACAGGATGAAGTTCTGCACACAGACGGCGTTGGCGTCCGTGTTGCTGCTCATCAGCGCCTGGGTTCCGCGACTGGAGGAACCGACGAAGTAGATGGCCACGTTGGACGGCGCGCCCCCGTTGGCGCTGATCCGCGTGTTGCTGGCGAGCGTCAGCTGGGTTGTCCCGTAGGTGGAGTCGTCCGCCGGCAGGGTTCCAGGCGGGCTGTCGCAGCTCTCCGGCGAGTCGAAGTAGATGTTCACGTTGGTGCCGGCAGCGATGTAGAGGGCGGTGTTCTGTTTCAGGCTCAGCTTGCAGAAGCTGTACGTGTGGCCGGTGAGGGTGAGCGTGGTCTTGGGCTTGTCGATGTTGAGCTGGCGGGTCGTCGGATTCCACTCCACGTCGCTCTGCTTGCCGCTGATCAGGTCCTGAGGCGTAGTGGGGCTGCCGGTGACGGCTCTCGTGATCCTGACGTTGTCGTTGTTGGTCGCCGCGTCTCCCTGGTTGACCGGCGGCAGGACCAGGTCCTCCTGCGCGACAGTGGAAGGGTCCTGCTGGACGCTGCAGGCCCCGTTCGCAAACGTCTGCCAGTAAGTGGCGCTGTTGTTGAGGACCAGGTGGCGCCCCACACCGACGCTGGCGGTCCCACACTGCTTCGCGTTTCCGCTCAGCAAGATGTCGCCGCCGGTCGCCGATGAAGTGTCGATTTCCGAGTTCGAGTCCAGGCTGATCCCGTTCTGGGTCTTCACGCCCGCGTCCAGGAACACCTGTTGGCCGCTCGACGACTTGGCGATCACCTGGACGCGCCGTGTGATGCCGGTGGACGTCCCAGTGGAGACGATCGCGATCGTCCCCGTGGCCGTGCCGGTGCAGCTGTTGGTGGTGTCAGACCACGTGGGACAGACTTGGTACGAGTAGGCGCCCGCGCCGTTGGTCCCGCTCACGGTCTCACACCAGCCGCCCGTCTGGGTCGCGGCCGCGCCGACCAGGCTCCCACTCGGGAGCAGGCAGGGATGTGAGGCAGGCGTCGAGAAGCCGCCGTTGTACCGCAGCATCGCCTCGCTCACGCCGGCCTCGGCCGAGGTGAACGCCGACTTCGAGCGCTGGTCGCGCACGGTTCCGGTTTGCGCCCCGATCGTGGACACAACCCCCACGCTGGCGATCGCCACCCCGGCGAGCACCATGAACAGCGTCGTCGGTACGGCGAACCCGCGCTCGTCCGACGCTGCCCAGCGCCCGCCCAGGATTGACTTCGAGACCCCTGCCCGCATGCTGCCTCATATATCGGCGCTGGCGCGTCGTGCTTGAGTTCAGCGGAGCACCATCGGGGAGCCGTCGGCCTTCAGCGGAGGCCTGGGTCGGGCCACCCACATGCGAAGGGCGGGTCTGTCGGCCCGCCCTTCGCTCCAGGTCCGGCTTAGCGCCGGGTACCAGCCGGAGGGCTAGCCCCAGTCGCCGTGGCCGTCGCCGTCGTTGTCGTTCGGACAACCGGCGTCGCCATCGGTCTCGCAGGACAGCTCGACCGTGCCGTCCGCGGCACGCGAGATGTCGAACGTGTTGCCGGTATCCGACGTCACGCGGACCGTGTAGGTGTCGGGTCCCACTGCGGGAACCGTCAGGGCCGCGTCGTTCAGCGTCTCCTCGACAGTCCGCAGGTTCGCCACGGTGACGCCGTTGGCGCCGTCGTAGGCACCCTGGTTGTCGGTCGCGATGGTCTCGGCCGCCGTCTCGGCGGTCCTCACCGCCTCCTTGGCGGAAGCGTCACGAGCCTTGTCCCTCTGGTTGAAGAACGCGGGGATCGCGATCGCCGCCAGGAGTCCCAGAATCAGCATGACGACCAGGAGCTCGACCAGCGTGAAACCGGACTCGTCCCTTGCCATCCTCTGCCTGAGCTTGAGGAGCATTTGCCCTCCTTGTCCTTCCCTTTCCCTGCCAGGCCCGTAACCGCAAGCCGGTCCGGTGTGTGTTACCCGGCGGCAGCCCGGCCGGCTTCACCCCGAAGCCCCGTGGCTTTGCGCCCCCGCCTCGCGACGAGTTTGCCTTTATGCGCCAGGGCACTGGCCCTTACGCTCTCCTTCTTCGGTCCCTGGTGTCCAGACCTTGAGCCGCGTAGGGTGGACATCCGTCCACTAGGGGCTGGCCCCTAGACGGCACACGCACCCTGAGTCACGTGGAATGCGGGAGCGAGACGAGTGTTGGATTCGGCACCGTATGGGTACCCAATCCCACACTCGCGGGGAGTGAGCCTCTACCGGATCTTGTCGTAGAGGCTGAAGATCGGCAGGTACATCGAGATCACGATGAACCCGACCACGCTGCCGACGACGATGATCATCAGCGGCTCGATCAGGGCGGTGAGCGACTTGATCTTCGCGTCAACCTCGGTCTCGTAGAAGTCCGCCACCTTGCCCAGCATCGTCTCGAGCTGCCCCGACTCCTCCCCGACCGAGATCATGTGCTCGACCATCGGGGGAAAGATCGCGTGCTGGCTGATGGGGTAGGCGATCGTGCCACCGCGCTTGACCGACGCGTACACGTCCTCCATCGCCTCGGTGATCACGGTGTTCCCCGACGTGTCACCGGCGATCTGGATCGCCTGCAGGATGGGCACGCCCGCTGAGATCAAGCCCGAGAAGGTGCGCGACCAGCGCGCCAGCGCCACTTTCTGGACCACGTCGCCGATGCGCGGGATGCGGAGCTTGAAGCGGTCCCACTGGCGGCGGCCACGATCGGTCTTCTTCCACCGCAGAAAGCCGTAGATCGCCACCCCGATGGCCGGGATCAACAGGTACCACTGATGGGTCAGGAAGTCCGACACCGCGACCGTGATCTGGGTCATCAGCGGCAGGCTGGTGTCCTCGGTCGGATAGTCGGCCTTGATCTCGTCGAAGATCCCGATGAACACCGGGACGATGACCGCGACCACGACGATCATCACCACCAGCGCGAGGCCGAAGACGACCGCCGGATAGGTCATCGCCGAGCGCACCTGGCGACGCAGCGCGTCCAGGCGCTCGAGCTGGTGGGCAACCCGGTCGAGGGCCTCCTCGAGGCGTCCGGAGTCCTCCCCGGCACGCACCACCGCCCGGTACAGCGGGTCGAACACGCCGGGCTGCGACTCCATCGCCTGGGCGACCGAGCTCCCCGCCTCGACATCGCTCCGGACCCCGGCGATCGCGGCCTTCAGCATCTCGTCCTCGGTCTGCGCCTCGAGGGTGTACAGCGAGCGCAACATCGGCATTCCGGCGGCGATCAAAGTCGCGAATTGCCGCGAGAAGACCGCGATCGCCCGCAGGTTCACGCTCTTGAAGCGCTGGAAGAGGCTCTCGAGCTTCAGCGCCTCGCGCTTCTCCGAGATGTCGAGGACGATCAGGCCCCGCTGGCGAAGCTGCTCCGAGACCGCCGTCTTCGAGGAGGCCTCCACCTCCCCGCGGGCGGGGACGCCCGCGAGGTCCACGGCGCGGAAGGCGTAGGTGCTCATCGCCCCGCTGACCTCACGCTCACGCGGCTGCCGCGGACACCGGGGTCATTCCACCGCTTCCGGCCAGCAGGCGCTTCAGCTCCTCCGGAACCGAGGCCCGCTGCTCGGCCAGCGTGCGGGTGATCTTGCCGCCGCGCACGAGCTGGGCGAGATGGGAGTCCATCGTCTGCATCCCGGCCGAGCCGGAAGTTTGAAGCGCGGAGTAGATCTGGTGGGTCTTGCCCTCGCGGATCAGGTTGCGGATCGCGGGGCTCGGCACCAGCACCTCACAGGCCACGATTCGGGCTGACCCGTCGGCCGTCGGCAGCAGCTGCTGGGTGACGATCCCCTGCAGCGCGATGGAGAGCTGCATGCGCACCTGGTGCTGCTGCTCGGCGGGGAAAACGTCGATGATCCTGTCCACGGTCTGGGCCGTCGACTGGGTGTGAAGGGTGGCGAACACCAGATGGCCGGTCTCGGCCGCGGTCAGCGCGGTGGAGATCGTCTCCAGGTCGCGCATCTCGCCGACCAGGATCACGTCGGGGTCCTCGCGCAGCGCGGCCTTCAGGGCGACCGCGAAGTCCTGAGCGTCGGCTCCGATCTCGCGCTGGTTGACGATGCACTTCTTGTGCTGGTGGAGGAACTCGATCGGGTCCTCGATCGTCAGGATGTGCTCCTCGCGGCGCTCGTTGATCAGGTCCACCATCGAGGCGAGCGTGGTCGACTTCCCGGAGCCGGTCGGCCCGGTGACCAGCACGAATCCCCGCGGCTTCTTCGTGAACTCCTCGAGTACCAGGGGGAGGTTGAGCGAGTCGAGGCTCTGGATCCCGTGCGGGATGTGGCGGAAGGCCGCCGAGATCGAGCCGCGCTGGAAGAAGCAGTTGACGCGGAATCGGGCGACGCCGGGGATCGAGTAGGCGAGGTCGAGCTGCTGGTTGTTCTCGAACTTCTTGCGCTGGGAGTCGTTGAGGATCGAGTACACGATCTCCCTGGTCTCCTGGGGCCCCAGGATCGGGTGGTCGTCCATCGGCACGATGCGCCCGCGCACCCGCATCGCGGGCGGGAAGCCGGGCGACAGGTGCACGTCCGAGGCCCGTACCTGGACCATCTTCGTGAGCACGGCGGCGAAATCGAGACTCATCGAGTGCTTAGATCGTCGGGCGCGGCGCTGTGCTTTAGCCGGCGTACATCGCGCGGACGCCGTGGGAGGGCTCGTTCAGCAGGAAAGCCGGCTGATCGAGTAGCGCGGCAGCACCACCGACCCCTCGCTCTCGACCACACGGCGGTTCACCTCGCCGGCGTGCCCCGTGATCCGGGTCCCGGGTTGAGCCCAAATCGAGTCGAGGAACCCGTCGCAGCCGGCGTTGCCCAGCTCCAGGCGGAGCCGGGCGTCGGTGACGTTGACGAGGAGCACCCCCCGCCCGTCGACCTGGACCGCCCGGACGGCGGCGAACTCGGTGCCGGGGATGCGCGGGGCGGGGTGCACGATGAGCGGCCGCACCCGCGGCGCATCGGAGAGCAGGCGGTGCAGATGGCCGAGCGCCAGTCCCGTGGCCGTGGGACCGAACGGGACGGTCATCGTCTGGCCCCCGAAGGCGTGGGTGCTGTGGAAGAGGGCCGAGAACGGCTTGCGCAGGATCAGCGCGTGGTGGTCCTCCAGGTGCACCTGCGGCTCGGCGAGGAGGCCGAGCAGGTATTCCGCGCTCGCGAGGCCGTCCACCCAGGCGCCTCGAAGCTGCGAGCCGTGCCACAGGTTCCACTCGGTCACCCACCCATCCATGCCCGCAGGCAGCTTGCGAAGCGCCGAGAAGCGAAGCACGGAGAGCCGGCGAAGCGGGGCGGCCAGCACCTTCGACAGCTTCGCGTCGGAAAGTGCCCCGGGAGGCGCCTTCCAGTACGTGTGAAAGGTGAGCGCGTCGGCGCCGCGCAGCGTGCGAAGCATCCCTCTGTCCCAGTTTTGGCGGCGGCGCTCAGCGGACCTCGAGCGGGGCCCGCCGTAGCCGACCACGGCGACCTGCGCACGGGGGAAGTGCTTCTTGATCGCCCTGATCCAGCGGGTCGCCATTCTCCCGTAGGCCTCGGGGCCGGGGATCGCCCGGTCCACGAGCGGGGCGTGTATGTAGAGCTCGTTGCCGAGCTCCACCCAGCGGATGGGCATTCCCAGCTCGCTCGCCCGCCTCAGCATCGCGAGCTGGTACCTGAGCCTCGAGGTCACGAGGTTGAGGTCGAAGACGGGGGTGGCGTTCGCGCCATCCACCAGCCTGGCCCAGTCCGCAAGGTGGACAGGGGGCATCACGCGCGAGGCCAGGCGAAGGAGCCGGGGCACCCCGGGCCGGTCGTAGAACCGGCCCGTCCGCCAGTTCCAGTAGTTGGCGGTGGTGCCGCCGAACACGCGTAGCGCCCCGGGCCGAAGGCCCGCAGCGGCGCGGCGGAGCTCAGGGGCGAGCGCCAGCCGCGAGTTCTTGCGGAATGGCGAGTTGAACCCGGCGAAGGCGGATGGCAGCGCGTGATAGGGGGCCGCCGCGCGGAGGGCCAGCGGCTGGCGGCTGCGCCCTGTGGTCTCCCCGAACGGAGCCTCGGCCAGCGCGATCGCGATCGCGAGCGTGACGAGGATGAGCGGACGAGTCGGAGCCATCTGGCGCTCGTCTGCGCTGCTCACCAGCCCGACGGGCGGGCCTGTACGCGGCATCCGAGCGTGACGCGGATCATATTTCGAGCACCACCCGGGCAGCGCCGGTCCCCCCGTCTAGGTGGAGATCCTGGCCACCTCCGCGATCGAGGTGACCCCTGCCCTGACCTTCTGGAGCCCGTGCTCGCGCAGGGTGAGCATGCCCTGCTCGCGCGCGATCGCGGAGATCTCGGCCTCGGCTGCGCCCGCGATCGTGAGCTCCTTGATCTCGTCGGTCATCGGCATTACCGAGAAGAGCCCGATGCGGGACCGATAGCCGGTGCGATTGCAGCGCGGACAGCCCACCGGCTCGTAGGCCTCCAGGTCGGCGCCCACCCGAAAGCCGGCCTCCAGCAGGGCCGCCTGCGGGATCAGGGTCCGCTGCTTGCAGTAGGTGCAGAGCTGGCGTGCCAGGCGCTGGGCCACCACGCACTCCACGGCGGAGGCCGTCAGAAAGCTCTCGATGCCCATCTTGGCGAGCCGCACGATCGCCCCGGGGGCGTCGTTCGTGTGCAGCGTCGTCAGCACCATGTGGCCGGTAAGCGCCGCCTCGATCGCGATCCTGGCGGTCTCGCCGTCGCGGACCTCGCCGACCATGATCACGTCGGGATCGGCGCGGAGGATTGACCGCAGCCCCGTGGCGAAGTCGAGCCCCGCCTTGCGATTGACGTTCAGCTGGTTGATGCCCGAGAGCCGGTACTCCACGGGATCCTCGATGGTGACGATGTTGCGCTCCACGGCGTTCAGCTCCTGAAGCGTGGCGTAGAGCGTCGTGGACTTACCTGAACCGGTCGGCCCGGTGACCAGAACCGCGCCGTAGGGACGGCTGAACGCCTTCTCGTAGCGGGCCCGCGCCTCGCCGTCCATGCCCAGGTCGTCGAGCGTGCGAAGGGCCTGCTCCTTGTCCAGGATGCGGATCGAGCAGCCCTCTCCGCGCTGGGTCGGAAGCGTCGTCACTCGCAGGTCGATCTTTCGGTCCTCGACGGTCAGGCTAACCCGCCCGTCCTGCGGCACGCGCTTCTCGGCGATGTCCATGTCGGCCATCAGCTTCACGCGGGAGACGACGCCCGAGACCATTCGCTTGGGGACCCGCGCCGTCTCGTACAGCACCCCGTCGACCCGAAAGCGCACCCGCATCTCGCCCTCGTCGGTCTCGAAGTGGATGTCCGAGGCGCCCTCGTTCACAGCCTGGGCGAGCACGGAGTAGACGAGCTTGATCACCGGCGCGTCGTCGGCGGACTCGCGCAGCTCGGTGACCTCGGCTCCGCCCTCCTCCGCCTCCTCCGCTTCCTCTGAAACGGCCTCCGAGACGGCGGTCTCGAGCGTGTTCATGCGCCCGATCAGGGACTCGATGTCCTCCTGGGCACCGACCGCGACCCGGCAATGGAGGCCGGTCATCATCTGGACGTCGTCCATCGCCAGGACGTTCGCGGGGTCGGAAGTCGCCACCAGCAACGTCTCGGGGTCGACATAGCCGACGGGGATCGCCCCGTAGCGGCGAGCGGCCGCGATCGGGATCAGGTTCGCGGCCCCCATGTCGACCTTGTAGGCGTTCAAGTCGATGTGGTCGAGCCCGTAGCGCTCGGCGACCGCCCGCGCCAACTGGTCGGCGTCGATCAGGTTGTGCTCGCGCAGGAGCTCCTCCGGGGAGCGGCCCGCGCTCCGAGCCTCGTTGACCACCTCGTCCACCCGCTCGCGGCTGGCATAGCCGAGGTCCACGATCACATCGGTGACGAACCTGCCCGAGTGCCCCCTGTGCATCGGGGGCGTGATCCCTGCCGGAGCTGTCGCAGCGAGCTCGCCGTCGAGGCTTCGGGCAGCCGCCTCGCCCGAGGTGGGGACCGCTCTCAGATGTCCGGGGCGCTTGAAGATTCCCATGTGGCTCCGGCGGCGCGCCTCATCGTCTCGATCGGGGGCTCCTGTCCGGTCCAGATGCGAAGCGACGCCGCTCCCTGGCGAACCAGGACCTCGAGTCCGTCGACGACTGCCACTCCCCGCTCCTTGGCGGCGCGGGTGAGCTCGGTCGGGAGGGGCCCGTAGGCAAGGTCCACCACTAGCTGTGTCTCGCCAATCGCATCGGCAGCCAGATTGAGCGCCTTTAGGTCGGAGCCGGCCACCGCGTCCGCTGAAGTCCCCATTCCGACGCTGGTCGCGTTGACGAGCAGCTCGAAGCCGGCGAGCGAGAGCGCCCCCCCTTCGGGGCGAACGACGGAGGCGCCGAACTCTTCCGCGAGCCGCTCGGCGCGCTCGAGGGTGCGGTTCCAGACCGAGACCTCGCCCTCGGTGGCGCTCAGCGCCCACACCGCGGCCCGCGCCGCCCCCCCGGCCCCCAGGACCAGGGCCCGCCGCCCGGCTGGCTGCCACGGCAGCGAATCCAGGAACCCCTGCGCGTCCGTGTTGTCGGCGACGATCCGCCCGTCGCCCAAGCTCAGGGTGTTCGCGGCGCCGATCGCGCGCGCGGCATCGGAGGCCTCGTCGGCAAGCTCCAGGGCGGCCAGCTTGTGCGGAACCGTGACGTTGGCCCCCACGAAGCCATCCCCTTCCATCGCCCGCACCCGCGAGGCGAAGCTCGCCGGCGCGACCTCGATCGCCTCATAGGACCACTCGCCTGCCAGCCCGAGCTCGGCGAGCGCAGCCGAGTGCATGGCAGGCGAGCGCGAGTGGGAGATCGGCTGACCGAGGACGGCGAGCCGCTTGCGGGTCACGGACAGTTCGAGGGCGTGGGCGCGTTGCCGCCGTTCGCCTGGCGGGCCTCGTCGTAAGCGGCCTTGGCGCGGTTGAACTCGGCCAGCGTGGTCGCGAAGGTGTGCTCGCCGCAGGTGTTCGGCTTCACCACGTAGTAGAGGTAGGAGACCCGCGCCGGCTTCGCCGCCGCCTCGATCGACGCCAGCCCCGGGTTCCCGATCGGGCCCGGGGGCAGGCCCGCGTTGGCGTAGGTGTTGTACGGCGAGTCGGTCTCGAGCTCGGAGGGGCTGATCGGCTTCGTGAAGTTGCCGGTGGCGAAGCGGATCGTGGCGTCGATCTGGAGCGGCATCCCGGCGTGCAGCCGGTTATAGATCACAGCGGCCACCAGCTTTCGCTCGCGGGGCACCTGCACCTCGCGCTCGATCATCGAGGCGATGATCAAGACGTCGTAGGTGGTCAGGTTCTTTGACCGCGCGTAGCCCATGTTCACCCCGGCGACGTTCTGCTGGAAGGCGTCGAGCTGCCTCGAGACGAGGTCGTCGGCGGTGGGGCGGCGCGGCAGCTCGTAGGTGGCCGGGAAGAGGAACCCCTCCAGGCTCTCGGGGCTCTGGGCGCCGTACCTGCCGGGGTTGAAGCCCCGAAAGCCCTGGCTAGCCTTCATGTAGTCCCCGCGAAGGCCGGCGTCGGCGGCGATCGCCGCGATCTGCTCGCGGTCGTATCCCTCCGGGAGCGTGAGCGTCTTCGCCGGCTTGGCCTGCTTGGCCGCGACCTGGGCCTCGCCGCCGTCGTCGAAGTGGCGAATCGCCGCCACCACCACGATCACGCCGACGATCAGTGCCGCCACGCCAGCGAGCGCTAGCGCTCGCCGGCGCCTGTAGGTCGGCTCGGAGCCGAACGGGCCCTCCGGAGGCCCGGCGGGCGCCCGCGGAGGGGGTCGGTCGGCCGCGGACAGCAAGTCCTTGACCCGGTCGCCGACCGCGGCCCTGGAGGTGGGGGAAGCACCGCGCCCGCTCCTGCGGGCCTCGCGCTCGGCTCGGCGCCGTTCGCGTTCGCGCGCTGCCTCTTCCTCCGCGGAGGGCTCGTCCCAGTGCATCACTCCGACGACTCCTCGGCTTCGCCTGCGGAGCCGTCGGGTTCGGGCGCCAGCGGGGCGGCAGGTTCAGCCGCAGGACCGGCGACTTCGTCGCTTGCGCCAGCGCGTCCTTGAAGGTAGGACTCCAGCAGATGCGCCGCCGCCAGGGCATCGGGCGCGGCGACTGCCCCCGTGCGCGCCG